>CAZGJV010000001.1:0-167788 GCA_964525715.1 uncultured Conexibacter sp.
CGGCCTCGTCGAGGCGGTCGTCCGCGAGCTGCGCGACGGCCGCCCGTTCCGGCATTTGAAGCCGGTGACGGAGCCGGCGGCGGCGAGCTGAGCAGCGCCAACGGCAACGGCCGCGATTGCGAACCGGCGTCCCAGGAGCTAGAGTGATACTGCACTAATTTCCGCTTTGGTGGAAGGGGGAAAGCACACCATCCAATTGATGGTCGCTGACGGGCACCGCTACGGGGATCGCGGTGATACCGATACGAGCAGACCAAGGAGAGTTCATCATGCGCAGGATCTCGTGGGCGGCGTCGGTGGCGGCGCTCGCCGTGCTGGCGCTCACCGCATTCGCCGGCAGCGCTCCGGCAAGGAGACTCAGGGTCAACGACCAGAACTACGAATGGATCTGGGAAGGAGCCGCGGGCAGGCTCAGGATGAGCACGGCAGGAAGGACGATAGCCTGCAACATAACCCTCAAAGGCCAGTTCGAAGCCGCTTCGTTCGAAAAGGTGACGACGCCGGCACTGGCGAGAATAACGGAAACAGTCAACCCGGGCGCAGGCGAATGTCAGTCCATGATGGAAGAAAGATTCGTGGCCTTGGCCTCAACTCCGTGGGAAGTCAGGTACGAATCCTTTACCGGGACGCTACCGAACATATCGTCAATAATCGTTCGCGTCATCAGAGGCGGGTTCCGGCTCACCCTTGGGACGGAAGTGTGCGACTACCCGTTTGAAACGAACAGGTACTTCCGGGCGACGATCGCAGTCGACGGCGCCGGCAGGCTGACGAGCATCACACCCGACGTCGCGCGCAGGATACCGAGCACCAGCGCCGGCCTCGTGTGCAGGCTCGAAGAAGCCACCTTCGAAAATGCCGGCGTGGTGCTGAGGCGGGAAACGATGAGCAGGATCGCGCTGAGCCTAATATAGGCTTAATCGGCGAGTGCCCGGACGCGCACCGCTCGGCCGGGCGCTCGCTCGGACTGGACGCGGGCGTGGCGGCGAGGGCCGCCCGCCCGTCCTATGCCGCGCTGCGCGGAGCGACCGCGACGGCGACCGCGAGCGGCTCGCCGTCGACGTCGACGGGCGGGGTGGGCGCCGAGCCGCCGGCGGCGCCGTCGCCGTAGGCGACCGCGGTCGCGAGCGTCTCGGCCGCGACGTAGCGCTCGTGCGCCCTCGCGGCGCCGAGCAGGTCGGGCGAGCCGGCGAGGCGCAGCTCGATCCGGTCCGTCACGCCGACGCCGGCCTCTCTGCGCGCCGCCTGCACGACGCGCACGATCTCGCGCGCGAGGCCCTCGCGGCGCAGGCGCTCTTCGATCGTCGTGTCGACGGCCACGGTCAGCGGGCCGCGCGAGGACAGCACCAGCCCGTGGCGCGGCTCGTGCCGCACGAGGATGTCGTTCTCGGCGAGCGCGTAGGTGTGCGTCGGATCATGCTCGTCGCCGGTCGCGACCGACACCGCCAGCACACCGTGGTCGTGCAGCGCCCTCAGCGCCTCCTCGCCGTCGCGCGCCCGCAGCGCCCCGACGACCTGCGGCATGTCCCTGCCGCAGCGCGGCCCCAGTCTCTGCAGGTTCGGCAGCACGACCGGCCGCTCCAGCGCGGCGACGTCGGCCACCACCTCGACCGCCTTCACGTTCAGCTCGCTCAGCACCAGCTCGCGCAGCCGGCCGACCGCGTCGCCGACTCGCGCCTCGCCGCACACGACCACGCGCGGGAGCGGCTGGCGCACCTTCACCTTCGATCTCGCGCGCGCGTCGCGGCCCAGCTCGATCACCTCGCGCGCGAGCGCCATGTCCTCCTCAAGCTGCACGTCGCGCAGCGCCTCGACCGGCTCCGGGTAGTCGCACAGGTGCACCGAGTCCGGCTCGGCGCCGAAGTCCGCGGCCGCGCCCCCCACCAGGTTGGCGTAGATCTCCTCGGCGAGGAACGGCACGGCCGGCGCGAGCAGCTTGCTCGTCTCGAGCAGGCACTCGCGCAGCGTCGCCAAGGCGGCGACGTCGCCCTCCCAGAAGCGGCGGCGGGACAGGCGGATGTACCAGTTCGACAGGTCCTCGACCCACTCCGCCGCGAGCCGCACCGCCGTCGTCGCGTCGAAGTCGTCGATCCGCGCGCGCATGCGCTCCGTCACCGACTGCAGCCGCGACAGCGCCCAGCGATCCAAAGCCGGTCGCTCGGACACCGGCGGCGCACCCGACCCGTCGAACGACTCGATGTTCGCGTACAGCACGTAGAAGCCGTAGGTCGTCCACAGCGGCAGCAGCAGCTCGCGCATACCCTCGTGGACTGCGTCCGCCGAGAAGCGATAGCCGGCCCACGGCTGCTGCGAGGCGAGGTAGTACCAGCGGAACGCGTCGGCGCCGTGCTCGTTCAGCACGGCCCACGGGTCGACCGCGTTGCCGCGCGACTTCGACATCTTGTGGCCCTTCGCGTCCGTCACGTGCCCGACGCAGACGGCGTGTCTGAACGGGATGTCTCTGAACAACAGCGTCGACACCGCCAGCGAGGTGTAGAACCACCCGCGCGTCTGGTCGATCCCCTCGCATATGAACGTCGGCGGGAACTGTTCGGCGACCTCGCGCTTGCCCTCGAACGGGTAGTGGAACTGCGCGAACGGCATGCAGGCGCTGTCGTACCACGTGTCGATCGTCGCGGCCACCCGGTGCATCGCGCCGCCGCAGCCCTCGACCGTGCAGCTCCACGTGACGTCGTCGATGAACGGGCGGTGGAGATCCTGCGGCAGCGCGCCGGCGACCTCGCGCAGCTCCGCCAGGGACCCGACGCAGTGGCGCGCATCGCAGGCGTCGCACTCCCAGATAGGAAGTGGTGTGCCCCAATAGCGATCCCGGGACAAAGCCCAGTCGACATTCCCCTGCAGCCAGTTGCCGAAGCGCCCGTCGCGCACGTGCTCCGGGCGCCAGTCGATCCGCTGGTTCTGCGCGAGCATGTCGTGGCGGCGGTCGCGCGTGCCGATGTACCACGACTCCTTGGCGTAATACAACAGCTTCGAGTCGCAGCGCCAGCAGTGGGGATAGGAATGCACGTACGGCTCGGTGTCCCACAGCTTGCCGGCCTCGTGCAGCTCGGCGACCACGCGCGGCGTCGCGTCGCCGACGAAGACGCCCTCGTAGCCCGTGATGCGCTCGTCGTACGTGCCGTCCTCGCGCACCGGGTTCACCAGCGGGATCCCGTGCCGCTCGCACAGCACGAAGTCCTCCTCGCCGAACGCCATCGCCGTGTGCACCAGCCCCGTGCCCTTGTCGAGCACCACGTGCTCGGCGGCCAGGACCGTGTGACCCTTCGGCCCGTGGTCGGGCAGACGGTCGAACGGCGGCTCGTATCTCGTGTCGACGATCGCGCGGCCGGCGAAGCGGTCGAGCACCTCCGCCGCGTCGCCGAGGATCTCCTCGACGCGCTCCTCGGCGACCACGACGACCTCCGCGCCGACGCGAGCGCGCACGTACGTCAGCGACGGAGAGATCGCCACCGCGCAGTTGGCGAACAGCGTCCACGGCTGCGTCGTCCAGATCAGCAGCGCGTCGCCCGCTCTCAGCGGCCCGCGCGGCTCGACGACGGGCAGGCGCACCGTCGCGGTCACGTCCTCGGTGTCGGCGTAGCCCATCGCCGTCTCGTGCGAGGAGAGACCGGTGCCGCAGCGCGGGCAGTAGGGGACGACCTTGTGGCCCTTGTAGATGAGCCCTCTGTCCCACAGCTCGTGCAGCGACCACCAGACCGACTCGACGTACTCCGGGTCGCCGGTGCGGAACGCGCCCTCGAGGTCGACCCAGAAGCCGACCCGCTCGGTCATCCGCTCCCAGCTCTCGATGTAGTGCGCGTTGGAGGCGCGGCACTTCTCGTTGAACTCGGCGATCCCGTACGTCTCGATCTCGCGCTTCGAGTTCAGCCCCAGCTCGCGCTCGACCTGCAGCTCGACGGGCAGCCCGTGGCAGTCCCAACCGGCCTTGCGCGGTGCGTGGAAGCCGCGCATCGTCTTGTAGCGCAGATATGTGTCCTTGAACGAGCGCAGCAGGACGTGGTGGGAGCCCGGGTTGCCGTTGGCGGTCGGCGGGCCCTCCGAGAAGCTGAACGTCGGCCCGCCCTCGCGCGCGGCCAGCGAGCGTTCGAACGTGCGGTCCTCACGCCAGCGCTCCAGCACGCGCTGCTCCATCGCCGGGAAGTCCGGGCGCTTGTCGACCGGTCGGTGCACGTCCCCCATCGCCATCCCCCTACTCGGGGTCGAGCGTCAACTCGACCCGCTTGTTGATTCTGCCCTTGCTCTTGTACGACGGCAGCGCGATCCGCCCGACCTCGCTCGTGTCGGCGACGTGCGTGCCGCCGTCGGCCTGCAGGTCGAGCCCCTCGATCCCGACGACGCGCACGACGCGGATCGCCGGCGGCAGCAGGCTGACCTTGTTGCGGATCAGATCCGGGTCCTTGTCCGCGTCCTCGCGCGCGAGGAAGTCGACGCGCGTCGGGCGCGCAGCCTCCACCTCGACGTTCACGCGCTCCTCCAGCTCGCGCACGAGCTCGCCCGAGAGGTTGTCGAACTCGAAGTCCATGCGCCCCCTCAGCGGCTCCATGTTCGCGCCCGTGACCTTCGCGCCCCGGTCGCGCCAGACGACGGCGCAGAGGATGTGCAGCGCCGTGTGCGTGCGCATCAGCGCGTAACGGCGCTCCCAATCCAGCTCGCACTCGACCTCGGTCCCGACTGCGGGCGCGTCGCCGTCCAGCTCGTACCAGACCTCGCCCGCCGCGGAGCGCGCACCGGTCAGCGACCAGGTGCGCGCTCCGTCGGTCACGGTCCCGCGGTCGTGCGGCTGACCGCCGCCCCCCGGATAGAAGGCGCTGCGATCGAGCTGGACGGCCTCCCCCAATGCGGCCGTGACCGTGGCGGGGAAGCGGCGGCAGTACGCGTCGACCTGGTAGAGCGGGGCGTCCGTCTGAGTCAGGTCAGACAAGGCCCACGCTCACCTCCCCCAGGCGGTCGAACGTGGCGTATGCCGCCTGCCCGGCGGCGATCGGCACGGCCCGCGCCACCGAGCCCGGCAGCACGATGTCGCCCGGCTCCAGCCGCTCGCCGCTCTGCGCCAGGATGCCGGCGAGCCACGCCACGGCCTCCGCCGGGTGGCCGAGCACCGCGTCGCCACGCCCCCTGACACACTCCGGCCCCAGCGCGAGGCTGACGCCGAGCTCCTCGACGCGGATCTCGTCCGCGTCCTGCCAGTCGCCGATCACGGCCATCCCGGAGGAGGCGTTGTCGGCGACCGTGTCGACGATCCCGATGCGCCACTGCGAGATGCGCGAGTCGATCAGCTCGAGCGCCGGCGCGAATGCCTGCGTCGCCTCGAGCACCTCTTCGCGCGTGACGCCGGGACCCTGCAGCCCGCTCTTGAGCAGGAACGCTATCTCCGCCTCGACGCGCGGCTGGATGAAGCGCTCCGCGCGCAGCCGCGCGCCGCTGTTGACGACCATCGACTCGAGCAGGTAGCCGCCGTCGGGCTGGTCGACGTTCATCATCTCCTGCATCGCGGCGCTCGTCAGGCCGACCTTCCAGCCGCGCAGCTCCTCGCCCTCCGCGGTGCGCAGCTGGCGGCCGAGCGCCTGCACGCGGTAGGCGTCCCACAGCCCCAGCTCGGGGAAGGTCGCGCTCAGCGGCTCGATCGGCTCGCCGCGCTGCTCGGCATGCCACAGCAGGCGCGCGAGCGCCTCGTGGTGCGGCGTCATCGCGCTCGCCTCCAGCAGCGCCGCCGCCGGCGGGAACGTCGTCGGACGCTGTTCCGTGCGCATCGCCATCAGGCCACCCCCTCGCGTATCTCCATCTGGATCTCCACCTGGACCTGGAGGCTCGCGCGCAGCTCGGCCGCGACCTCGAGTATCACGTCCTCCTGCCCTGCGATCACCTCGCGCTTGCCGAGCGCGAAGAAGACGTCGCGCGGGTCGACGCCGAACTCCTCCGCGATGCGGCGGACCGGTCTCGAGTAGCCGGAGAAGACGCCGGCCAGTCCGCTCACGATCGTCACCGAGTCGGTCGTCGGGATCGTCTGCACCAGCTCGCGCTCGGCCAGGTCGGCCGCTTCGAGCAGCCTGTAGAGGTCGATCCCGGTCTCGTGCCCGAGCCGCTGCAGCACCGCCACGAGCACCTCGATCTGCGTGTTGCCGGCGCCCGCGCCGAAGCCGCGCGCGGTGCCGTCGAGGATCGTCGCGCCCTCCTCCACCGCGGCGATCGAGTTCGCCACGCCGAGCGAGACGTTCTCGTGGCCGTGGTAGCCGACCGCCATGTCCGTCCCCTCGACGAGCGCCGCGACACGGCGGCGCACGTCGTCGGTCAGCAGCGCGCCGGCCGAGTCCATCACGATCACGCCGGCCGCGCCGTAGGACTGCATCTTGCGCGCCTGCTCGACGAGGCCCCCGACCGTCGTCATGTGGCACATCATCAGGACGCCGTGGACCGGCTTGCCGTGCTCGCGCAGGTACCCGATGTGGCGCTCGGTCAGGTCGGCCTCGGTGCAGTGCGTCCCGACGCGGAAGATGTCCGCCCCCTCCTCCAGCGCGCCGTCGAGGTCGGGGATCTTCGCGAAGCCCGGGATCCCGAACGCCTGCAGCTTGACGTCGGTGAGCTGTTCGCGCGCGATCCGCAGCATCTCGCGGTCGCTCAGCAGCGCCTGCCCGACCTGCAGCGACGAGGCGCCCAGCCCGTTGCCGTGGCCGACCTCCACGACCGGCACGCCGGCCGCGTTGGCCGCCGCAGCGTAGCTGCGGATCTGCTGCGCGCTCAACTGGTGCTTGACCGCGTGGTTCCCGTCCCGCAACGTCGGGTCGCTGATCAGGATCTGTGCCATTCCCCTCGGTTCCCCCTTGGTTCCCGCTCCGGCTCGCGCCAGCCCTCAGCCCGTCGCCGCGACCGCCTCGTCCTGCCAGGCGGCGCGCGCCCGCTCCTCCGCCGCCGCGACGGCGGCGCAGGTGATGATGTCCAGGTTCCCGGCGTACGCCGGCAGGTAGTCGCCGACGCCGCGGATCTGCACCGTCATCGCGATCCGCCCGCCCTCGTACAGCGGCGGCACGACGAGCCGATACCCCGGCACGTAGCGCTGCACGCGCGCGACCATCTGCTCGACGGCCACGGTCAGCGCCGGCAGGTCGGCCTCCTCCGTGCGGGCGAAGACCGTGTTCTGCATCGTGATCGGCGGATCCGACGGGTTGACGATCAGGATCGTCTTCGCGCGCCCGACGCCGGTGAAGCGCCTGACGGCCGCCTCGGTCGTCCCGAGGTACTCGTCTATGTTGATGCGCGTCGCCGGCCCCACCGAGCGCGACGCGCTCGTGGAGACGATCTCGACGTACTCGACGTGCGCGTGCGTCGCCGCGACGCAGGCCGCCAGCGGCACCGCCGCCTGCCCGCCGCACGTGACCATGCAGAGGTTCGGCTCGTTGGCGCAGTCGGCGAGGTTGAGCGCCGGGATGCACAGCTCGCCGAGCTTCGCCGGCGTCAGGTCGATGACGGGGATGCCGCGCGGCTCGAGCAGCTCCCAGTGGCGGCGCGCGTCGAGCGCGGACGTCGCATCGAAGACGAGGTCCAGCTCGTCGGCGGCCTCGACGATCGCGTCGATCGAGCGGTCGCTGACGGGCACGCCGAGGTCGCCCGCGGTACGCATGCCCGGCGAGTCGAGGTTGCGCCCGCTGAACAGCGCGCATTCGAGCCACGGCGAGCGCTGGACCTTCAGCAGCAGGTCCGTGCCGATGTTGCCGGTGCCGATGATCGCGACCCGCATCGGCTACGCCCCCACCGGTTCGAGCAGGATGCCGAGGAACGGGCACGTGTCGGTCGCGACCTCGTGGACGACGAGCCGGTGGTGCTTGCCGGCCGGGATCAGGATCGACACCGGCGAGGTCAGCTCGATCGCGTCGTCGTCCAGCTCCACGGTGAAGCGGCAGCCGGGCGTGACGCACAGGTAGATCTCGTCGTGGTCGTCGTGCACATGGAGGTCCGCGTGCGGCGCCCCGATCAGCTGGGCGGCGTCGACGCCGGCGATGCTGAACGGCGCGCCCGGCAGCGTCTCGGGCGTCACGAACATCGGCGTCGGCCCGTGGTGGCCGGCGAACTCCTGCGTGATCGGGAGCCCCTCCGTGACAACGACGCCCGAGCGCTGTGCGACCCGTACCGACATCAGGCACGCCCCTCGTTGCGATAGAGCAGCAGGATCGCTCCGGGGAGGCCGAGCTCGCGCACCTCGTGCCGCGACCAGCCGGCTGCTGTGAACGCCTCATGCCAGCCATCCGCGTCGAGCAGCTCCTGGCGCATGATCGCGTGCAGCAGCGTGAACTCCGGGCGCCAGCGCTCGTCGTGCGCGCCGCTCGCGGGCTGCACCTCGGCGACGAGCATGTGCGCTCCCGCCGGCATGAGCGCGCCGAGCTTCGTCAGGTAGCCGACGAGCGCCTCGCGACCGTGCTCGAAGATCTCGTGCAGCAGGAAGTGCGCGACCGCGAGGTCCGCCTCGGCCAGCTCGGGGATCGCGTCGAGGTCGCCGGCGTCGCCGCAGCGCACGACGACCCGCCCGGTCAAGCCGGCGTCGGCGATCATCTTCGCCGCGTCCTCGCACGCCTCCGGGCTGAGGTCGACCCCGACGCCTGTGACGCCGAAGCGCTGCGCGGCGCCGATCAGGAAGCGCGCGTTGCCGCAGCCGAGGTCGACGACGCGGTGGAAGTCGATGCCGTTCAAGACCTCGACCGCGTAGGGCGCGACGTCGTCGCGGCCGATCAGCGCGGAGCCTTCGGCGACCCAGCGCCCGGCGCGCTCGACGTCTCCGCCGTATCTGCGCGCGCCGGTGATGAAGTCGCCGAGGCCGGCGAGCACGTGGCCGTAACCGCCCTGCAGCCAGACGAGGTAACCCTTGTCCTTGACGACCGCGCGGCCGCGCTCGGTCAGCTCGAAGGCGCCGTCGCGCTCCTCCGCCAGCTCGCGCTGGGCGAGGTAGCGCAGCGCCGCAGGCATCAGGCCGTCGGAGTCGGCGACGCCCTCCGGCGCAGCGGCGACCGGGCCGGCCTCCAACGAGGCCAGCAACCCGCTCTCGTCGAGCGAGGCGAGCACGCTCGCCAGCGCAAAGCCCTCGAACAGCTCGAACACGGGCCGTTGGCTGACGGCGGCGTCTACGGCGGTCATCCGATCCCGTTCCCCCTCGATCGTTCCCCCGACGCCGCCCCCGCGGCGCCTCGTCAGTTATATGCCGCCGCCTCCGCTCGCGTCAAGCCGGCCGACCATCTCATTGATCGGCGCAATTCCGAAGATCGCCTCCTGCGCCCGGATCCGCCCGCCGGGCCAGGGTGCTTAACGTCAGCTCAACAAACGCCGGCGAGCGCGGCGGCGGGCGCCGCGACCTGCGGCAGCAGCTCGTACTCCGCCGCGTCGAAGGCGCGCGTGGCGCGGCGGAACGACCACGACGTGCCCGGCCACAGCGTCGTGTTGCGGCCGTGGGAGTCGAGGTACCAGCTCGCGCAGCCGCCCTGCGTCCAGACGGTTCCGCGCATGCGCCGCTGCACGCCCTCGTTGAACGCAGCCTGGGCCTCGGGGCGCGCGTCGCAGGCCACGGCGCCGCGCGCGTCGAGCGTGCCCAGCGCGTCCGTCACGTAGGCGAGCTGGGACTCGATGATGAAGACGATCGAGTTGTGGCCCAGGAGGGTGTTCGGGCCGACGAGCATGAACAGGTTGGGGAAGCCGGCGACCGTCGTGCCGCGCAGCGCCTGCACCCCCTGCTCGCGCCAGGCATCGCCGAGCGTGCGGCCGTCGCGGCCGCGCAGCCACTCGACATAGGGCATGTCGGTGACGCGAAAGCCGGTGCCCCAGACGATCGCGTCGGCCGGGTGCTCGGCGCCGTCGGCCGTGCGCACGCCGGTCGGCGTGATCTCGGCGATCGCGTCCGTCACCAACTCCGCGTTGGGCTGCTGCAGCGCCGGGAAGTACTCGTCGCTCATCAGGATCCGCTTGCAGCCGATCTCGTAGCGCGGCGTGAGCTGCTCGCGCAGCGCCGGGTCGGGCACCTGACGCTCCAGGTGCTGGAGCGCCATCCGCTGCGGGATGCGGCTGAGGCGGTGGAAGCGGAACGGCAGCACGTAGCCCTCGCGACCCCAGTAGATCGCGCCGCGCACGAGCTTCTGCAACGGCGGCAGCGCGCGGAACAGCGCGCGCTCGCGCGGGCGGACGGGCCGTCCGGGGTGGGGCATGATCCACGGCGGGGTGCGCTGGAAGACGGTCAGGCGCTCGACCTGCGGCTGGATGCGCGGCACGACCTGGACGGCCGAGGCGCCCGTGCCGATCACGGCGACTCGCTTGCCTGTCAGGTCTACGTCCTGGCGCCAGTGGGCGGTGTGGAAGGCCGGGCCCGCGAAGCGGTCGGCGCCGGGGATCGACGGGAGCGCCGGCTCGCTGAGCGCGCCCATGCCGGCGACGAGCACGCGCGCGGTGAGGCTGCCGGCGCTCGTCTGGACGCGCCAGCGCCGCGCCTGCTCGTCCCATGCGGCGTCCTCGACGGCGACGCCCGTGCGGATCCAAGGGCGCAGACCGAAGTCGTCGGCCACGCGCTTGAGGTAGGCGCCGATCTCCGGCTGCAGCGCGAACGTCTGCGACCATTCCGGGTTCGGCGCGAACGAGAACGAGTAGAGGTTCGACGGCACGTCGCACTGGCAGCCGGGGTACGTGTTCTGGTGCCACGTCCCGCCGACCTCGTCGTCGCGCTCGAGCACGACGAAGTCCGGCCGGCCGGCCTCCTTCAGCTTGATCGCCATGCCGAGGCCCGCGAAGCCAGCGCCGACGATCGCGACGTCGACGTGGTCGGGAAGCTCGGTGATCGTGCGCTCGCTCTGGGTCATGGCAACGTCCTGCTTTCTACTGCTCCCGCGCCTCCGCCGGCGCCGCCTGGGAGCTGACCGGCGGGGATTGCGCCACTTTCGCGCAGAATTGGCACGAAGCGCGACTGATAGCACGGGTAGTCGGTTGATAGCGTCGGCGCTACCGTTGTCCGTGTGAAGCAGCTGATCCTCCGTGTCTCCCCCGATCTCCACCGCCGCATCGCCGCCCGCGCCGCACGGGAGGGCAAGAGCGTGAACGCATGGGTCGCCAACCTGCTCGACGCGACGGTCGACGCCGACGTCGCCGAGGACCGCCAAGCGCGCGCGGACGCGAAGGCCGCCGCGCTCGGCATGCTCGTCGTCTACGACGACATCCCCGAGTACGACGAGGAGACGCTGCGGCGCGGCGAGGAGGCGCTGCGGGAGCTGGCACCTGAGGTCCTGCGGATTCTCAACGAAGACCGGTCGACAGGGCTGTGATCGCGTACGTCGACTCCTCCCTCGTCGTACGCGCCTATCTCGAGGACGAAACCGGCTCGGCAGACGCGCAGCGCCTGCTGGCCGATCGCTCGATCGCAAAGTACACGGGCCGCCTGACGCGCATCGAGGTCTCGGGAGCAATCGTCCGTGCCGCTCGCGCAGGCCGTCCAGTCCTCCGCGACGACGCGCTCAGAAGACTCGACGCAGACCTGCGCCCCGGAGGCCGCATCAAGGTGATCGCGGCCGACGACGCCGACATCGAGGCCCGGGCGCTCGCCATCGCCCGCGAGCACGGGCTGCGCGCACTCGACGCGCTGCACGTCGGGCTGGCGTCGATCGCGATCCCGAAGCTCGCCGACAAGGGCGAGCCGATCGGCTTCGCGTCGCGCGACGGCGACCAGGCGGGCGTCGCCGAGGCGCTCGGCTTCGCGGCTGTCTGAGCGCCGCGGTCAGAGCGTCGGCAGCGGCTCGAGCCCGTGCGCGCGCATGCTCGCCTCGGCGGCCGCGATCACCGTTTCGATCACGGACACACGCGCGAAGCCCTTCGACTCGGCCGCGATCAGGCGCCACGGGGCAGACGGCTGGTCGGTGCGCGCGATCATCGCCTCGACGGCGACCTCGTACGCCGGCCGCTGCTCGCGGTTGAGCCAGTCCTCGTCCGTCAGCTTCCAGCGTCTGAGCGGGTCCTTGTCGCGCTTCTTGAAGCGCCTGAGCTGCTCCGCAGGCGAGATCTCGAGCCACAGCTTCACGACCGCCGTGCCGTCGCCGGCGAGCATCCGCTCGAAGGCGGCGATGTCGTCGTAGGCGCGCATCCACTCGGCCTCGCTCGCGAGCCCACGCACGCGCTCGACGAGCACGCGCCCGTACCACGAGCGGTCGAGCACGGCCATCCCGCCCCAGCCCGGCAGCGACGACTGGAAGCGCGAGAGGAAGTGGTGGCGCTTCTCGTCCTCGCTCGGCGCGGCGAACTGCGCGACGCGCACGTGGCGCGGGTCGAGCGGGGCGACGAGCCGGCGGATCGCGCCGCCCTTGCCGGACGCGTCCCAGCCCTCCAGCAGCACGAGCAGCGGCGGGCCGAGCCGTCTGTCGTCGCCGATCAGGCCCGCCATCTGCAGGCGCAGTGTCAGCAGACGGCGCTGCGCAGCGAGCAGGCGCGCCGCCGCCTCCTCGCCGTTCAACGACGCGCTCAGGTCGACTTCGGCGAGCCGTCCACCGCGTGGCGCCATGGCGGCACGATAGCGCCGGCCCCCTCCACCACGAGCAGGGCGAGCGCGACGGGGACTGTCGCGGGCAGCCGATCGGTGACGAGGAACAGCGAACCGGCGGCGAGCGCGAAGCACAGCGTCAGCAGCGCCACCCAGCGCCGCGTGCGCACCTGCGTCGCGAGCAGCGCGCCGACGAGCGCCGGCAGGAACAGGTCGGCGTAGCCCATCGTCAGCGGCCCCAGCTCGACGCGCTGCAGTTGCGGCAGCGATTCCGTCACGCCGGCGCTGTCAAGCGCAAGCGTCGCCGGCGCGAGCAGCCCGCTCGCCACGAGCACGAGGTCGACGGCGGCGGTCGCGGCGATGCCCGCGCCGAGCCAGCGCGGCGGCGTCACTTCCACGAGCAGCGCCCCGAGCACGGTGCAGCTCGCGGCGATCAGGCCGAGCGCGGCGACCTGGCCGGCGAGCGAGTGGCCGTCGCGCAGCGTGACGACGAGCATCGCGAGCATCAGCGCGAGCGCGATCCGGCCGGTGCGGGCGGCCGCGATCAGCGCCAGCAGCGGCACGCCGAGCAGCGCCAGCTTCGCCAGCGTCACCGCGCCGTCGGGCGACGCGCGCAGCCAGAAGACGACGCCGACGAGCGCGAGCAGCGGCAGCGCGGCGAACAGCGGATGGCGCAGCGCGCGCAGCGGCGCCGGCACGCAGCGGACGCCCCCGCGAGCGACGAGCGCGGCCTGCGTCATCGAGCCGCCGGCGTAGGCGGCGATCAGCTCCGCGCTCATCGCACGAGGGCGCACGAAGGTTCCATAACCAATATTTGCCCTGCTCTGCTTAGAGGAGCGTTAACGAACGAGGAGGGTTCTCGCATATGTATGCCTTGGGGTACAGTCGTTAATGCACCAGATGGCCGCGACGTCCCCCTCCACGCTCTCGCTCGGACCGATCCGGCTCACCGTCGCCGATCTCGCCGGCGCGTCCGCCTTCTACGAGCGCGTGATCGGGCTGCGACCGCTGCCCGGCGACGACGGCACCGTGCGGCTGGGCGCCGGAGCGGATCCCGCCGGCCCGGCGCTCGTCGAGTTGGTCCCGGACGCGAGCGCGCCCACGCGCGCGCGGCACTCGAGCGGTCTCTTCCACCTCGCCCTGCTCGTGCCTGACCGCCGCGCGCTCGCGCAGGCGCTGCGGCGGGTCGTCGCCGCGGGCTGGCGTCTCGACGGCGCCTCCGACCATCTCGTCAGCGAGGCGCTCTACCTGTCCGACCCCGAGGGCAACGGCATCGAGCTCTACCGCGACCGCCCGCGCGCGGAGTGGCGCCACGGCGAGCACGGCGAGCTGGCGATGGCGACGCTGCCGCTCGACCTCGAGGACCTCGCGCGCGAGCTCGCCGGCGAGTCCGAGCCGGACGCCGGCATGCCCGCCGGCACGACGCTCGGCCACGTCCACCTGCAGGTCGCCGACCTCGACGCGGCCGAAGCCTTCTACGCCGGCGCGCTCGGCTTCGACGTGATGGTGCGCGGCTACCCCGGCGCACTGTTCGTCGCCGCCGACGGCTACCACCACCACCTCGGGCTCAACACCTGGTCGAGCGCCGGCGGCCCGTCCGCCTATCCCGCCGCGCGCGGCGTGCGCGACTTCGCGATCCGCTACCCGAGCGCCGAAGCCCGCGATGCGATCGCCGCGCGCGTCGCCGACGCCGGCTACGCGCTGCGCGCCGACGGCGAGGACCACATCGCGACCGACCCGTTCGGGATCGCGGTGCGGCTGACGGCCGCACCGTCCGGCTGAGCCGCTGCGCGCTAGGTTCGCGGCCATGACCACGACCTCGCGCGCAACCACCATCGCCGGCATCGACCGCGACCTCTTCCCTCTCTGCCTCGGCGGCAACGTGTTCGGCTGGACTGCCGACGAGCCCGCCTCCTTCGCCGTGCTCGACGCCTACGCCGCCGCCGGCGGCAACCTGATCGACACCGCCGACATCTACGCCGACGGCCGTTCGGAGGCGATCGTCGGCGACTGGATGGCCGCGCGCGGCAACCGCGACGACGTCGTGGTCGCCACGAAGGTGGGGCTCGGCGGGGCGGGTCTCGCCGCGGAGACGATCCGCTCGCACGCGGAGACCTCGCTGCGGCGCTTGCGCACCGACCGCATCGACCTCTACTACGCGCACGCCGACGACCCGGACACGCCGCTGGAGGAGACGCTCGCCGCGTTCGACGAGCTCGTGCGCGCCGGCAAGGTGCGCGCGATCGCCGCCTCCAACTACGGTCCCGAGCGGCTCGCCGAGGCGCTGGCGCTCTCCGAGCGCGAGGGTCTCGCGCGCTTCGCCGCGCTGCAGCCGCACTACAACCTCGTCGAGCGCGCCGCCTACGAGGGACCGCTGTCGGAGCTGGCCGCGCGGGAGAGCCTGCCGGTGCTGCCGTACTTCGCGCTCGCGAAGGGCTTCCTGACGGGCAAGTACCGGCCGGACGCCGAGACGCCCGCGAGCGAGCGCGCAGCCGGCGCGCGGACCTACCTCGACGCGCGCGGGGTCGCGCTGCTCGCGGCGCTCGACGAGATCGCCGCTGTGCACGCGACGAGCGTCGCCGCGGTCTCGCTCGCCTGGCTGCGGATGCAGCCGACCGTGCTCGCTCCGATCGCGAGCGCCCGCACGCCGGAGCAGCTCGCCGAGCTGCTGCCGGGCGCGTCCGTCGAGCTGACCGGCGAGCAGCTTGCGCGGCTCGACGCCGCCTCGAGCGGTGCGCACGCGGACTGAGGTAACGCACAGCCGGGCCTTAAATGGGCATTACGTTCCGCACTACTCTGCGTAGGCATGGGATCTCCGAGACATCTGTGGACCGGCCCGTGGCGCGACGACTCCGACCGCGCGCGGGAGTCGGCGGCCGAAGCCGCCGAGCTGCGTCACCCCGAGCGCCCGGCCGCAGCCGCGGGGACGACGACCGGAACGGCCGAGCCCGACGCCGCCCCGCGCGAGGGCCGCGGCGAGCCGCCGCGCCGCATCACGCTGCTGCTCGGCCTGGCGATCGTGGCGGCGGCGATTGCCGGCGGCGCGTTCGCGGCCGGGATGCTGGTCGACGCCAGCCGCAACGACGGACCCGCACCGCTGCCGGCAGTCGCGAGCCAGCCGATCAAGCCGCACAAGGGTGAGTCGCAGGCAGGCGCCATCTACGCCGCCGCCAGCCCGGCGGTCGTCTCGATCCGCACCGACGTCGGCGAGGGCACCGGCTTCCTGATCGACAACAAGGGCACGCTCGTGACGAACGACCACGTCGTCGGCAACGCCACGCACGTGCTCGTGCGCTTCGGCCAGGACGGCGACTCGATCGACGGCGACGTGCTCGGCGTCGACCCCTCGAGCGACCTCGCGGTCGTCTCGATCGACCCGGCCCAGATCCCGAAGGGCGCGAGACCGCTCAAGCTGGCCGACTCGCGCGCCGTGCAGGTCGGCGAGCTGGTCGTCGCGATCGGCAACCCCTTCGGGCTCGACCGCACCGCCACCGAGGGCATCGTCTCCGGCCTCGGGCGCTCGATCCAGTCGCCCAACGGCTTCGCGATCGACGACGTGATCCAGACCGACGCGCCGATCAACCCCGGCAACTCGGGCGGCCCGCTGCTCGACGACGGCGCCAACGTGATCGGCGTCAACTCACAGATCGCGACGGCCGGCGCCGCGGGCAACATCGGCATCGGCTTCGCGATCCCCTCGAATACGGTGCGCCAGATCGTCCCGCGGCTCGAGAAGGGCGAGGCGATCCCGCGGCCCTGGCTCGGCGTCACCACCACGCCGGCCTCGCCGACCCACCCGGACGGCGCCCAGGTGGCCGCCGTCGTCCCCGGCGGCCCGGCCGCGAAGGCGGGCATCCACACGGGCGACGTGATCAAGCGCATCGATGGCCAAACGGTGCTGAGCCCCGAGGACGTCGCCAAGTCGATAGGCACCGACAGACCGGGCGACACGGCCAGAATCGTCGTCGACCGCGGCGGCCACACGCAGACGCTGCACGCGACGCTCGGGAAGCGACCCGCGCGCATCCCGTGACTTTTGCAGCGCCGCTTGTCCTTCTTGCGCTGCTCGCGCTGCCGCTGATCGCCGCCTGGTACGTCCAGCAGCAGCGCGTGCGTCGGAGCGCCGCGGCTGCCTTCGCAGCGCCGCGGCTGCAGCCGTCGGTCGCCCCGCGGCGGCCGCGCTGGCGCCGGCACCTGCCGATGCTCGTCTTCGCGCTCGCGCTCGGCCTGCTCGTGCTCGCCGCGGCGCGCCCGCAGCGGACGGTCGCGGTGCCCGTCGAGCACGCGTCGATCATGCTCGCGACCGACGTCTCCGGCTCGATGCAGGCGACCGACGTGCAGCCGACCCGGCTCGTCGCCGCCAAGCGCGCGGCGCGCGCCTTCCTCGACCGCGTGCCCGCCAAGGTGAACGTGGGCGTGATGGCGTTCAACGAGCACCCGTCGGTCCTGCAGAGCCCGACGCTCAGCCGCGCCGACGCGCGCGACGCGATCGACCGCATGACAGTCAGCGGCGGGACCGCGACGGGTGACGCGATCGCCGCCGCGACGACCGCGCTGCAGAACCTGCCGGGCGTGAACGGCAGACGCCCGCCCGCAGCGATCGTGCTGATATCCGACGGCAGCTCGGACTTCGGCAGCGATCCCGTGCTCGCCGCACAGGCGGCGGCGAGAGTGCACATCCCGGTCTACACGGTCGCACTCGGCACCACGCACGGCACGATCCAGGTGCCGGGCAGAGACGGCACGCCGAGAACGGTGAGCGTCCCGCCCGACCCGCAGTCGCTCGCCGCGATCGCCCACGCATCCGGGGCCGCGAGCTTCACCGCATCTTCGACCGACGGCCTGTCCGCCGTCTACGAGCGGCTCGGCTCGCAGCTCGGCCGCCGCGACGAGCGGCGCCAGGTGACGAGCGCGTTCGCGGCCGGCGGGCTCGTCCTGCTGCTGGCCGGTGCGGGCATGTCGCTGCGCTGGTTCGGCCGCCTGATCTAGAGAACACAGAACGCAACGAGAACAAGGAGCGATCCGACGTGACCCTCGACCACGACCCTGACGACCGCGTAGCGCGCCGCGAGGACCCGCGCGACGCGCTCGAGGAGGCGCTGCACGAGATAAAGCGCGTGATCGTCGGGCAGGACGCGATGCTCGAGCGCCTGCTCGTCGCGCTGCTCGCGGGCGGCCACGTGCTGCTCGAGGGCGTTCCCGGCCTCGCCAAGACGCTGACCGTCAAGACGCTCGCGCAGGTGCTCGGCGGCTCCTTCACGCGCATCCAGTTCACGCCCGACCTCGTGCCCGCCGACCTCGTCGGCACGCGCGTCTACCGCCCCGACACCGGCAGATTCGAGACCGAATTGGGGCCGGTCTTCGGCAACTTCCTGCTCGCCGACGAGATCAACCGCGCGCCCGCGAAGGTGCAGTCGGCGCTGCTCGAGGTGATGCAGGAGCAGCAGGTGACGATCGGCGGCGAGACGTTCCCCGTGCCGCATCCGTTCCTCGTGCTCGCGACGCAGAACCCGATCGAGTCCGAGGGCACCTACCCGCTGCCGGAGGCGCAGCTCGACCGCTTCCTGATGAAGGTCGTCGTCGACTATCCGACGATGGGCGAGGAGGCGGCGGTCGTCGACCGCTCGCTCGGCGCCGCCGCGCAGATCCGCGAGCGGCTGACGCTGGAGGAGCTCGACCGCTTCAGAGCGGCGACGGCGGCCGTGCTCGTCGACCGCGAGGTGATCGCCTACGCGGTCGCGCTGGCGGACGCGACGCGGCGGCCGGAGCGCTACGGGCTGGAGGACGTCGCCTCGTTCATCGAGTTCGGCGCCTCGCCGCGCGGGCCGATCGGGCTCGTGCAGGCGGCGCGCGCGCTGGCGCTGCTGCGCGGCCGCGGCTACGTCGCCGTCGCCGACGTGCGCGACCTCGCGCACGACGTGCTGCGCCATCGGCTCGTGCTGTCCTACGACGCGCTGACCGAGGACGTGAGCGCCGACGAGCTGCTCGAGCGCGTGCTCGCGACGGTCGAGGAGCCGCCGGCCGACCACCTCCACGCACGGCGGACGAGCGCCGCCTGACGATGAGCGCGCTGCGTCCACCCGCTGCACGCCAGGGGCCCGGGCCGCTGCCGCACGGGCTGATCGCCGGGCTCGACCTCACGATCGCGCGGCGCGCCGCCGGGGCGCTGCCGGGAGACCGGCGCGCCGCCGGGCTCGGCGCCGGCACCGAGCTGGCGCAGCTGCGCCCCTACGAGGTCGGCGACGACGTGCGCCAGATCGACGCAGCCGCGACCGCGCGCACCGGCACACCGCACGTGCGCCTGCACGTGCCGGAGCGGACGCTGACGACGTGGATCGTCGTCGACGCCTCGCCGTCGATGGCGTTCGGCACCGCCGACCGCCTGAAGTGGGACGTCGCCGAGGGCGCCGCGCTCGTGCTCGGGCGCCTCGCGGTGCGCCGCGCGGGCCGCGTCGCGCTGATGACGTTCGGCGCCGGGCGCCCGCGGCTCGTGCCGCCGCGCGCCTCCAAGCCCGGCGTGATCGCGCTGCGGCGCGCGCTGGCGGAGGGCTGCGCGCCCGACGGGCGACCGGATCGCCACGCGCTGGCGGATGCGCTGCGGCGCACCGGCAAGGTCGCGACGCAGGCCGGGCTCGTCGTGCTGATCTCCGACTTCCGCGACCAGGACGACTGGACGCGGCCGCTGGGCGCGCTGCGCGCCCGCCACTCCGTGATGGCGATCGAGGTCGGCGACCCGCGCGAGGCGTCGATCCCCGCCGTCGGGCGGTTGTCGCTCGTGGACCCCGAGACGGGCGCGCGCGTCGAGGTCGACACCTCCGCGCGCCGCGTGCGCGAGCGCTTCGCGGCGCTCGAGGCCGAGCGCCGCGCGCAGGTGACGCGCGAACTGCGCCGCCTCGAGGTCGAGCACGTCGCGCTGTCGACCGCCGGCGACTGGCTGGGCGAGCTCGGAAAGCGCCTCCGATGAGCTTTGCGACGCCCCTGGGATTGCTCGCGCTGGCGCTCGTGCCGCTGGCGCTCGCGCTGCACGTCGCCTCACGCCGGCGGACGCGCAGATACGCGGTCCGCTTCCCGGCGGCGGCGACGCTCGCGCTGGCTGCCGGCGGGTCGCCGCCGTGGCGGCGCCACCTGCCGATCGCGCTGCTGCTGGCGTCGATCGCCGTGCTCGCGCTCGCGCTCGCGAAGCCGCAGCGGACGGTGGCGGTGCCGATCGATCGCGCGTCGATCATGCTCGTGACCGACCACTCGCGCTCGATGATGGCCGACGACGTGAACCCGAGCCGCCTGCAGGCGGCGAAGAACGCCGCGCACACGTTCCTCGACCAGCTCCCGGCGACGGTGCGCGTCGGCGTCACGACGTTCTCCGACGTGCCCGACGCGACGCAGGCACCGACGACCGACCACGCGCTCGTGCGGCGCATGATCGACGGCCAGATACCTGACGGCGGCACCGCCACCGGCGACGCACTTCAGGTCGCGCTCGAAACGCTGCAGCGCGAGCCGCGCGGCCCCGACGGCAGACGCCCGCCGTCGGCGATCGTGCTGCTGTCGGACGGCGCGACGACGCTCGGCCGCGACCCGGTCGGCGTCGCACAGCTCGCGAGGCAGCAGAGAGTGCCGATCTACACGGTCGCGCTCGGCACGCGCGACGCGACCGTCCCCAACCCCGGCTTCGGCCCGCCGCTGCTGGCGGTCCCGCCCGACCCCGTGACGCTGCGCCGCATCGCGCAGGCCTCCGGCGGCCGCGCCTATTCGGCCCAGGACGACCAGACGCTCTCGTCGATCTACAAGGCGCTCGGCTCGCAGCTCGGCACGCGCAACACCAAGCGCGAGGTCACCGCCGCCTTCGCCGTCGGCGGCCTCATCCTCCTGCTCGGCGCCGCCGCGGCGTCGGCGCGGTGGGCGGGGCGGGTGCCGTAGATGAGTCCAAGAATCGAGAGTTCAAGAATCGAGACTCTCGTTTCCTGGACTCAAGTGACGACGGCCCAGGGCTCGACGCGGGAGCTGACGATCAGGCCGGCGGCCTTGTAGGGGTCCTCGGCGGCGAACGCCTCGGCATCGGCGGCCTCGCGGAAGGCGAGCAGGCCGCCGTGGACCGGCACGCCGACGCCGCCGGCGATCGCGAGGCGGCCGTCCGCCTGGTAGCGGCGGATCAGCTCGAGGTGCGCGTCGCGGTGCGGGGCGCGGCGCTCGGTCATGTCCTCGACGTACTCGTAGACGAGCAGGTGCAGCAGCTCAGACATGGCCGCAGCCTATCGCCGTGGCCACGTCGGCGATCGGACCACACCGTTGCGCGCGCAACGGCTACCCTCGACCGGTCCCCAGATGACCCCGCCCCGCCGCAGCCCACGCGTCACGCTCGCCTGCCTCGCGCTCGCCGGCGTCAGCTACGCGCTGATGCAGTCGCTCGTCGTCCCGGCGCTGCCGGCGATGCAGGCGGACCTGCACACGTCGGCCCGCAGCACGTCGTGGATCTTCACCGCGTACCTGCTGAGCGCTTCGATTGCGACGCCGCTGATCGGGCGCCTCGGCGACATCCACGGCAAGAAGCGCGTGCTCGTCTGGGTGCTCGTGCTGCTGTTCGCGGGCACGCTGCTGAGCGCCGTCGCCAGCTCGATCGTGCCGATGATCGCCGGCCGGATCGTGCAGGGCGTCGCGGGCGGCATGTTCCCGCTCGCGTTCGGGATCATCCGCGACGAGTTCCCGCGCGAGGAGGTCCCCGGCAGCATCGGGATCGTATCCTCGCTGCTGGGGATCGGCGGTGGGCTCGGGATCGTGCTGTCGGGCGTGATCGTCGACCACCTCAGCTACCACTGGCTGTTCTGGCTGCCGCTCGCGCCGATCGCGCTCGCGACCGCCGGCGTCGCGCTGCTCGTCCCCGAGTCGGCCGTGCGCGCGAGCGCGCGCATCCCGTGGTTGCCCGCCGTGCTGCTGAGCATCGGCCTCGCCGCGCTGCTGTACGCGCTCAGCAACGCGGTCGAGTGGGGCTGGGGCTCGCCGCGCACGCTCGGCCTCGTCGCGGTCGCGCTCGCGGCACTGGTGGCGTGGGTGCGCGTGGAGCTGCGCGCGCACACGCCGCTCGTCGACATGCGCGTGATGCGACGCCGCGCCGTGTGGACGACCAACCTCGCGGCGGCGCTCGTCGGCACGGGCATGTACTCGGGCTTCGTGCTGATCCCGCAGTTCGCCGAGACGCCGGTGCGCGCCGGCTTCGGCTTCGGCTCCTCCGTCACCGGCGCCGGCCTGCTGATGCTGCCGCTCACGACGACGATGCTGATCGCCGGCGCCGCCGCCGGCCGGCTCGAGCTGCGCTTCGGCTCGCGCGCCGCGCTCGTCGCGGGGACGATCGCGACCGCCGCCTCGTTCGTCGTGCTGACGCTCGCGCACTCCACGCGCGCCGAGATCGTCGTCGCCGGGCTGCTGATGGGCGCCGGCATCGGGCTCGCATTCGCGGCGCTGCCGAACCTGATCGTCGAGACCGTGCCGGCCGACCAGACCGGCGTCGCGACAGGCATCAACACGATCGCGCGCACGATCGGCGGCGCCTTCGGCACGCAGATCGCCGGCAGCGTGATCGCCGCCAGCGTCGTCGTCTCCGGCGGGCTGCCGGCGGCGCACGGCTACACCGACGCGTTCGCGATCCTCACCGGCCTGCTCGTGCTTGCGACGCTCGCCGCGCTGGCGATCCCGGGCCGCTCCGGGAGCGGTCGCGACGAGCGCGAGCCGGCGCTCGAAGCGGCCGCCGCCTGACGCGCGCTCGTCGCGCCGGCTCAACCCGCGCGCGGGCGCGCCGATCTACCCGGACGATGGCGCGCCGCCTGCTGATGACCGCGTTCGGCTGGAACGACTCCGGCGGCGGCACGACCGTGCCGCGGCTCGCCGCGAAGGAGCTGGCGCGCCGCGGCTGGGACGTGACCGTCTTCCACGCGGCCGTCAAGCCGGCGATCGGCAAGCCGGCCTACCACGTCGCCGAGTGGGAGGACGACGGCGTGCGGCTGCTCGGCGTCCACAACCGCGCGCACGGCCTGTGGGACCGCGAGCGGCCGCTGCGCGAGCTGGACGACCCGCCGGTCACGGCCGCCTACGCGGCCGCGCTCGACCGCTTCGCGCCCGACGTCGTCCACTTCCACAACCTCCACAACCTCGGCGCGGCGCTGGTCGACCAGTCGGCCGCGCGCGGCATCCCGTCGTGGTTCACGACACACAACTACTGGCTGATCTGCCCGCGCGCGTATCTGATGACAGGCGAGGGGACGATCTGCGCCGGCCCCGGCGACGGCCGCCGCTGCGCGACGTGCACCGGCGGCCATGGACGCGAGGACTACGCGCGCCGGCTCGCGGAGATCCGCGCGAGCGTGTCGCGGGGCGTGACGGGCGTGCTGGCCGTCTCCGAGGCGGTGCGGCGCACGCTGCTCGGCGCCGGCTACCCGGCGGAGATGGTCGACGTCGTGCGCCAGGGCATGCCGCATGACATGGAGATCTGGGAAGGGCTCGGGCGAGATCGCACCCCGGGGCGCGCGGCGGGCCGCGGCGAGCCGCTGACGGTCGCGTTCCTCGGCTCGGCGTATCCGCACAAGGGCCCGCAGCTGCTGGTGGAGGCGGCGCAGAAGACGCAGGCGCCGGTGCGCGTGCTGATCCACGGCGAGGTGCCGGACGTGTTCGCGCCGACACTGCGCGCGCTGGACGCGCGCGGCGTGTGCGAGCTGCGCGGGACGTTCTCGACCGACGAGCTGCAGGACGTGCTCGCGGGCGTGGACGTCGCGGTGCTGCCGTCGATGTGGTGGGACTGCGCGCCGCTGGCGGCGGCCGAGTGCCTGGCGGCGCGGGTGCCGCTGATCGTGCCGCGCCTCGGCGGGCTCGCCGAGGCGGTCCGCGACGGCGTCGACGGGCTCGTCGTCGACCCTTTGTCCGCCGACGCGCTGGCAGCCGCGCTGGACCGGCTCTCCAGCGAGGATGGGCTGCTGGAGCGGCTGCAGGCGGGGATCGAGCCGCCGCGCCGGTTCGACGCGTACGTGGACGAGCTGGAGGCGTACTACTCCGGCGAGCGGCCCGGACGCGTCGCGGCCGATGCCGCGCCGGAGGAGCTTGCGGTGCTGTGCGAGGGCGAGCCGCCCGCCGAGATCGGCGCGGCGGGCGTGCGCGTGCAACGCCTCGGCAGCGCCGACCCGCCGCTCCCCCACGCCGCCGACGTCGAGCTGCGCACGACCTGGCCGCCGGCCACGCGCGCCGCGAGCAGCGGACGGCTCGTGATCGTGCAGCCGCCGGGTGCGGCGCCGGCGCCGCTGCCGCCGTTCGACGAGCTGTGGAGCGGCGTCCCGGCGGACGCCGCCGAGCGCCTGCGCGCGCTCGCCGTGAAGCCCCCGCGCGCCGCCGACCCGGCCACAGCTGAGCCGTGGCCGCTGGACGGGCAGGCGGCACTGCGCGTGCTCGCGACGCCTGCCTGGCGCGGCACCGACCGCCTCGCGGACCTGCTCGCACAGTGGTGCGCCGCGACGACGTCGGACACGAGCGCCTGCCTCTACCTGCTCGCCGACCCGCAGAACGACGGCGCGCCCGAGGCGATCGAGCAGCGCGTGCTGGCCGCCTGCGCGGCGAGCGCCGCGGACCTCGATACGGCCGCCGATGTGACCATCCTGCTGGAGCCCGCGACCGCCGAGCGCGACGCGCGCCTGCACATGGCAACGAACGCCTACGTCCCGCTCCACCCCGCCTGCGCCGGCCACGAGCGGCTCGCGCTTGCGACCGGCGGCGCGGTCCTCGCACTCGATGGCGCCGCACTCGCCGGCGCCGTCTCGCTGGCCGCCCCGATTTCCGTCTAGAACGCCAAACGCCCCGGCTGGGAAGGGGTAGCCGGGGCGCTGGGCAGGTGCGGGATGTGAACCTGCGCTCATCCTTGCCGCTGCGTCGGACGGCACGCGGTCTGCGGCGTGCGCGAAACACGGCCGAGCGGATCGTGTTCGCGCCGCTTGCAGCGCTTCGCCGCGTCGCCTGACCGGCTCGTTTACTCCGGCCGGGCGTGGTCGTCGCGGCGCTTGACGAGCAGCCATTGCGGCTTGTCGCCGGTGCGGGTGCATTGGAGGGCGAAGCCGCCGCGGAGCTTCTCGCCGTGGAGGACGAAGACGGCGTGGCCGCGCTCGATCGCCTCCGGCCAGGGGACGCGGCCGCCCTGCTCGTAGGGTCCGCGGTCCCATACGACCCCATCGCCGGCGGGTGCGGCCTCGACGGCGAAGCGCTTGACGGCCGGATCCATCGACGGGCGCTTGGGCAGCGCCCATGCCCGCGTCGCGCCGTCCACCTCGAGCGTCAGCTCGAAGCCGGCCGCGCGCTCTCGCACGACGAACATGCCGGCGCTGACGCCGCGCACGGCGAACTGCTCGTGGCCCTCGACCTTCACGCGCGGCGCGTCGACCTCGGCCACCTCGGCCGCCCGCGGCCCCTCGCGCAGGAACGCGACGAGCGCCTCGACCGCGTCCGCCGACCCCTCGGCGTGGACCTCCACCGCCCCGTCCGCGCGGTTGCGCACCCAGCCGAGCACGCCGAGCGAGCGCGCGCGGTGCATGACCGCATCGCGGAAGCCGACGCCCTGCACGCGCCCCCGCACGACCGCGCGCACGGCCGCGGGCGCGTCGGATGCGGTGCGCTCGTCCATCGCCGGAAGCCTGACAGGCTCAGAACCGCTCAAGCGCGGCGCCGGGCGGCCGATCCACCCGGGCGATGGCTGCCGAGCCGCTCGTCACCTGCGTGATCTGCGCGTACGACTACGGCGCGTACGTCGAGGCGGCCGTGCGCAGCGCGCTGGAGCAGGAGGGGCTGCCAGGCGGCGTCGGCGCGCTAGAGGTGATCGTCGTCGACGACGGCTCGACCGACGAGACGCCGGCGGTGCTGGCCTCGTTCGGCGATGCGATCACCGTGATCCAGCAGCAGAACGAGGGGCCCGCCGTCGCGACCAACCGCGCGATCGCGCGCGCCCGCGGACGCTACGTCTCGCTGCTGGACGCCGACGACCTGTGGCTGCCGGACAAGCTCGCCCGCCACGTCGAGCTGCTGGGGCGCGACCCGCACGTCGGGCTCGTGCACGGCGACATGGAGGTGATCGACGGCGCCGGCCGCGTCACGCGCCCGTCGAAGCACGAGTGGTACGGCGAGCTGCCCGTCGTCGGGCGCGCGCTCGGGCGCCTGCTGGCGGTCAACGAGGCGACGACCTCCGCGATCACGCTGCGGACCGAGCTGGCGCAGGCGATCCCGCCGACCCCCGCGTGGGCGTGGTGCCGCGACTGGTGGCTCGCCGCGCACGTCGCCGCGACGCACGAGGTCGACGCGGTGCCCGGCGCGGTCGCGCGGTACCGCATCCACGGCGACAACGTCAGCGCGCAGGACGCGCACAGCGAGCGCGCGATCCGCCTGTGGGAGCGCGACCTGAGAGTCCGCCGCCTGCTGCTGCGCGACCTCGACCTGACGAACGCGACGCTCGACGAGCTGGCGCTCGCGTGGGCGCGCTTCGCCGGCTTCCTGCAGCGCGTCGCACAGGCGCGCGGCACCGCGCAGGCCGCCGTCGTGAGCGTGACCGACGCCGACCGCGAGGTCGCCGCCGGGCTGCGCGCGGACGTGACCGCGCTGCTCGACGCCGACCCCGGCGCCGCCGGCCGCCTCGCGATCAAGGCGATGGCCGCCGACCCGTTCGACCGCTCGAGCGCCGCCCTGTTCGAGGCCGCGCGCCGGCCCGGCGCCGACCGGCCGCCGAGCGCGCACGAGCGCGAGCGGGCGTTCGCGGAGCTGCGGGCGGCTGTCGCGGCCGAGGACCCGTCGCGGCGGATCCGGCACGCCGCGCGGGCGCTCGTGCTCGACCCGGCCGACGACCACGCGCGGGCGCTGGGCGACCCGGCGCGCACCGCGCCGCCGACCGCGCGCGACCGCGAGCAGCGCGCGCGCTTCCACACGGCGCCCGCCGCAGCGCTCGACGGCGCCCGCGCGTTCGTCGCCGCCGCCGCGGCGGACGAGCTGACGCGCGCGCCCGAGCTCCTGCGCGCGTGGGCGGCGGCGTTCGCGCCCGACGACGAGGCGACGCTCGCGATCGTCACGGCGGAGACGGATCTCGCAGGCGTCCACGCGCGTCTCGCGCAGGCGCTCGCCGCGGCCGGGCTCGACGCCGACGGCGAGCACGACCTCGCGCTCGTGCTGGCGGAGCCGGGCGCCCCGGCCGAGACGGCGCTCGCGCGTGAGGCGCACGCGCTGCTGACGGACGGCGGCTCAGCGGCAGAGGAGCGCGCGCTCGCCGGCCATCCGCGCGCCGGCGCGCACGACCCCGACGCACTGCGCGCGCTCGCCGAGCGGCGCTGGTCGCACGACGGCTTCGGCGCGCCGCTCGACGTCGCGATCCAGATCTGCCCGCAGCGGTGGGACGGCGCCGAGCGCTGGGGCGACACGCACTTCGCGCGCGCGCTCGCCGACGAGCTGGGCCGCCGCGGCCACCGCGCGCGGCTGGAGGTGCTCGCCGAGTGGGACGCACCCGAGCGCCCGCCGGCCGACGTGACGATCCACCTGCGCGGGTTGTGGCCGTACGTGCCGCGGCGAACGAGCGACGAGCTGTCCGTACTGTGGAACATCAGCCACCCGGACCTGCTGACGACCGCCGAGTGCGACGCGTTCGACCTCGTCCTCACGCCCTCCGCACGCCACGCCGAGCAGCTCGCGGCGCAGACCGCGACGCCGGTCGAGCTGCTGGAGCAGGCGACCGACCCGGTCGTCTTCTTCCCCGAGCACGACCCCGCGCACGCGCGCGAGCTGGTGTTCGTCGGCAACTCGCGCGGGATCTTCCGGCCGGTCCTGCGCGACCTGCTGCCCACCGACCGCGACCTCGCCGTCTGGGGCCAGCAGTGGGAGCGCTTCCTGCCGCCCGGCCTCGTCGCCGGCGAGCACCTGCCGAACGAACAGGTGCGGCGTGCCTACTCGTCCGCCGCGATCGTCCTCAACGACCACTGGGACGACATGCGCGAGCGCGGGATCGTCTCCAACCGCGTGTTCGACGCGCTCGCCTGCGGGGCGCTCGTCGTATCCGACCACCTGCCGGAGCTGGAGGAGCGCTTCGGCGACGCCGTCGTCACCTACCGCACGCGCGACGAGCTGCGCGCGAACGTCGAGCGGCTGCTCGCCGATCCGGCCGAGCGGGCGCAGCGCGCCGCCGCCGGGCGCGCGCACGTGCTCGCAGCCCACACCTTCCGCCACCGCGTCGACGCGCTGCTGGCGTCCATCGCCCCGCTCAAGACCGCGTCCGCGCGTCCGATCCTCTGCTCATGAGCACGATCACGGACGCCGGCCTCGCCGCCGGCTGGCGCGCCAAGGCGCTCGCCGCGCTGGACGACGGCCGCGTCACGGAGGCGCAGGAGTGGCTGCGCCAGGCGCTCGCCGAAGCGACCGAGCTGGAGTGGCTCAACGACCTCGCCGTGCTGTCCCACCAGGCCGGCGACGCGAACGCCGCCGAGGCGCTGCTGCGCGCCATCCTCGCGATCGACCCCGAGCGCGAGGACGCGGCCGAGAACCTGGAAGCCCTCGCGCAGGCCACGCCTGATGCACGCTGGCGCCGCTCCCACACGCTCGGCGGCCCCGACCCCGGCATGTACGAGCGCGCCTTCCCCGGCATGCCGCGGCCGGACATCATCAGCGAGCACACGTCGCGCTACGCCTACGCGCTCTCGCTCGTCGGCGGCAAGCACGTGCTCGACCTCGGCTGCGGAACCGGCTACGGCTCCGAGATGCTGTCGTGGTCGGCCGGCTCGGTGCGCGGCTTCGACCTGTGGGAGCCGGGCGCTGACGAGCATCCGCAGTGGCCTGGCGTGCGCGAGCTGAACTACGGCCACGACCTCTGCGGGCACCCGCTCCCGCCGGCCGACATGGCCGTCATGTTCGAGGTGATCGAGCACCTGCCGGACGCGCCGCGCGCGCTGGCGATCGCCTTCGGTGCAGTCGGCGAGATCGTCGGCTCGTTCCCGAACCCCGTCTACCACGGCTCGTGGATGAACCAGTACCACGTCAACGACTGGCCGCTCGAGCAGTTCGAGCGCGAGCTGGAGCGCGCCGCGGTCGCCAGCGGGCGCTTCTCCGGCGTCGAGCTGACGCACCACCACCAGGCCGTCAGAAGCCCGCTGCTGCAGCCGGGCCGCGACCCCGAGTCCTCTTACTGGGTCGTGCACGCCCGCGGGGTCGCGCGATGAGCAACCCGACCGCGATCGCGGTGCAGGACCCGGCCGTCGTCACGGTCGAGAACAGCGTCCCGCGCGCGGTGACCGTGGGTCCCGACACGCCGCTGCGCGACTACTGGGCCGCGCGCGCCCACCAGCACACGCACGACCGCTACCTCGGCATCAAGATGTCGAAGTTCCCGGAGGACCTGCGCGTCTACGAGCACCTGATGTGGGTCGCCGCGCCCGACGTGATCGTCGAGCTGGGCGCGCAGTCGGGCGCCTCGACGCTGTGGCTGCGCGACCGCCTGCGCACACTGCACGGCTACGGCGCTTTGGCGGCGCCGCCGCGCGTGATCGCGGTCGACATCGACCTCGACGCGGCCCGACACAACGTCGCGCACCGCGACCCGCAGTGGGCCGACAGCATCTCGTTCGTCGAGGGCGACGTCTGCGACCCGGCGATCCGCGAGCAGGTCGGCGCCTGCATCCCGCGCGGCGCCGTCTGCATGGTGATCGAGGACTCGGCGCACATCTACGAGACGACGAGAGCGGCGCTGGAGCTGTACAGCGACCTCGTCGCCCCCGGCGGCTTCTTCGTCGTCGAGGACGGCTGCGTCGACGTCCCCTGGATGCGCATCAAGGACGACTGGCCCGAGGGCGTCCTGCCCGCGCTCGACGAGTGGCTGGCGACGCCCCAGGGCTCCGCCTTCCGCGTCCGCCGCGAGCTCGAGGTCTACGGCGTCAGCTGCCACCCGCGCGGGTTCCTGCAGCGTGTCTCCTGAGCGGCGGCGTCAGGACCAGTCGCCGGGCCGCACCACCCGCAGGCCCGGCACGCGCTCGAAGTGCCGGACGTTGCGCGTCACGAGCGGCAGATCCGCGTCGAGGCAGCAGCCCGCCTGCAGCGCGTCGCGCACGTCGATCCCCCGCCCTTGCTCGCGCAGCGCCGCGAGCGCCTCGCCGCCCAGCAGCCCGCCGCGCGGAGTGAGCGCCAGCGTCGGCGCGTCGAGCAGCGCCTGGACCGGGCGCGGATCGGCGCGGTGCGCGGAGCCGAGCGCCAGCTCGAACGCGCTCACCGCCGTCACGCGGTAGCCGCCGCGGCCGAGCCGCGCGAGCAGCTCGGCCCCCGGCCCTCTCCCGCGCAGGTAGTCGATCAGGACGTCGGTGTCTACGACCGGGGCGCCGGCCACGTCGACCACGCGTCTCTCAGCTCGGCTCGGAATCGCGCGGCGTCGGCCGCCCCCCACGCCCCGCGCGCCGCCGCGAAGGCGTCGTCCGCCGGTGCCTCCCCGCGGTCGCGTTCGAGGTACTCGCGCACGGCATCCTCGACGATCGGCGAGAAGCCGCGCGTGCCGCGCTCCGCCGCCAGCGACCGCAGGCGGCGGTAGAGCGGGTCGGACAGCTCGACGGTGGTGCGCATGCCTGGGATTCTACAGCAGATGCATGCATGCTTCTATGCGTATGCATGCATAGGTCGCTAACCTCCTCGTCGATATGCGGACGACCTTGGATCTCGATGACCACCTCGTGACCGAGGCGAAGCGCGTTGCCGCCGAGCGCGGCATGACCCTGAGCGCCGTCGTGGAGGACGCACTGCGGATCATGGTGCGACGGGCAAGCGAGCGGAGACTCCGCGAGCGTCCGCCGACGCCACCCCTCAACTGAGCGGCGCGGCGCCACTCAAGCGGCGGGGCCGCGAGCCGATCACCGGGAGGATCGTGTCCGCCGTCGCCGTCGACTCCCCAGCCTCCGCGGCCCCCGTGCCTGCCGGCGACCTGATGGCCGCTGCGCGCGCGGCCGAGCGCGAGACGCTGCGGGCGCGCTTCCTGCAGCTCGCGCTGGAGGCGCAGCAGACGGTCCTGCCGGACAACCTCGACCCGCTCTTCTTCCCGTGGGGCCACGCGCTGCCGGACCCGGCGCAGGCCGGCGAGCGGCTCGCCGCGCAGCTCGCGATCCTCGACCGCTGCGGCACGCTGTGGCGGCGCCTCGGCGACGAGCCCAGCCGCGAGCTGTTCCTGCGCTTCCTCGCCTACAAGGCGCTCGGGCCGGCGCACGTCCGCCTGCAGTTCGACCCCGTCAGATACCGCCGCGCGGTGATCGAGCTGTCGGCGAAGGCGATCGCGCAGCCGGGCCCGCTCGGCGCACTCGGGCTGCCGCTCGAGTGGCAGTTCCATCTCTACGACCTGTCCGTCGGCGGGTACCCGATCAGGCTGCTCGGCCAGCAGCTCCCGCTCGCCTCCACCTTCGTGCTGTCGCAGTACGCCTACCGCGACTTCGCCGTCGGCGCGCACCCGCAGCCCGGCGACGTCGCGCTCGACGTCGGCGGCTGCTGGGGCGACACCGCCCTCTGGCTAGCCCACCACGTCGGCGCGGACGGCGCCGTGCACACGTTCGAGCCGACGCCGCGCAACCGCGGGCTGCTGCAGCGCAACCTCGACCTCAACCCTGCGCTGGCCGAGCGCGTGACGGTCTGGGAGGACCCGCTCGGCCCCGTCGCCGGCGAGACGCTGTGGGTGCGCGACGTGGTCGCAGCCGGCGCGCAGATGCAGGCGGAGCTGCCCGCGCTCGACGGCGCGGACGGGATCGAGACGGTCGAGCTGCGCACCGAGACGATCGACGCGCTCGTCGCGCGCGGCACGCTGCCGCGGGTGGACTTCCTCAAGGTCGACGTCGAGGGCGCCGACGTCGGCGTGCTCGAGGGCGCCGCGCAGACGCTGGTGGAGCACCGCCCCCGCCTCGCGCTGGCCTGCTACCACAAGCCCGACGACCTCGTGCGCTTCCCGGAGCTGGTCGAATCGCTCGGGCTGGCCTATCGCTGGTACCTGCAGTGCTCGACGATGACGCACGTCGACACGGTGCTGTTCGGCGTGCCGGTTGGGGCGCGGTAGCGCGGCTTTAGGAAGTGCCACATACGTGCGGTTGAGGACCGGTGCGGCCCGCCGTAGCCTGGCTGCATGGCTGCGCACAAGACCCGCATCCCGAAGCTCGAGGACTTCCCGCCCGCCGACGACCCGATCGTCATCGAGGGCGACGACGTGACCGCGTTCCTCGAGTCGATGGCCGCCGGCCCGGTGGACGAGGAGTATCTGCTCGAGTGCGATCGCGTCTACGAGCGTCTCTACAGAGACGAGCCCGCGAACGACCTGTTTCGCTGACCGCCGGGGTTCGCGATGGAGTTGCGTCGTCTCAAGGGTCCATTTGAGCCTCACGTACAGCGTGCGATCGAGGCATTCGACTGCGGCAACTCCGAGGTCAACGGCTTTCTGCGCCACTACGCCGAGCCGATCGTCGACCACAGGCTCGGGACGGTCCTCGTACTCGTCGAGGACGGGGAGATCCTGAGCTTCGTCTCTCTGTCGTTTGCCAGCGTGAGCCTGACGAACGCCGAGAAGGGCGTCTTCCGCGCGGTGACGACCGCCTATGGCGCGGTGCGGATCGGGAGCATCGGCACGGCAACCCGTCACCAAGGGAGATCCTGCGGGTCGGCGCTCCTACAGGCGACCGTCGCTCGTGCCCGCAGAGTCTCCGAGACCGTCGGACTGCGCTACCTCGTCGCAGACGCGAACCAAGAGCGGGTCAGCTGGTACCGGGAACACGGGTGGGTCGCGAACCGCTCCCGCAAGGAACAGGACCGGCTCGCCGGCCGCGCGCTCACGAGCATGCGCTTCGACCTCGGCTCTTCGACGCGCTGAGGCGTCAGGCGCCCGCGGCAGCGATCGCGGCCAGCTCGCGCGGCCGCAGGAAGACGTGCAGCTCGCCGTCGGCGATGCCGGCGAGGGCGGCCTTCTTCATCCGCACGCGTGCGCCGGTGAGGTCGTGGACGGCCTGCGCGATGTCGGGGTTGTGGCCGACGAGCAGCACGTGCTCGCCGAAGCCGGCCGCGACGCGTTCGGGGTCGAAGCGCCCGCCGTCGAGCTCCTGCGCGATCTGCACCTCCAGCCCGAGCGCCTCGCACGCGAGCGCGGCCGTGTCTCGCGCGCGCACGCGCGGGCTCGCGAGGCATGCATCGAGCGACACGCCCAGTGCGGCGAGCGCGGCGCCGGCCGCACGCGCCTGCTCGCGGCCGCGCTCCGTCAGCGGCCGCTCGGCGTCCGGGCGCCCGTTCGCGTCCTCGGCCTCGGCGTGACGCAGCAGCCAGAGCATCAGCGCGTCGCGGCCGCCGCCTCCGCGCCCAGCTCGGCGCGGCGCGCGGGATCTTGGAACGGCGCGGGATCGCGCAGGTAGGCGGCGATCACGTCGAGCTCGCGGTCGCTCGCGGCGCCGCGCAGGCCTTCGACGCTGTCGGCGTCGAGCACCGCGAGCGAGATCAGCCGCACGCCCGCGGCGGCAGCGCGGCGGCGGCCCTCGGCGCCGCGCTCGAGGAACACGACGACCGCGTCGGTGCGCACGTCCTCGAGCCCGCGCCGCTCCAGCTCGAGCTCGAGCTGGCGCAGCGCGATCTCCTTCGAGTCGAAGCCGGTCACGAGGTCGTCGACGAGCGCGACGCGGTCCCCCGGCCGGAAGTCGCCCTCGACGAGCCGGTGGCTGCCGTAGGACTCGGCCGCCGCTCCGCCGGCGAGATCCTCGACGCGGCGCACGCCCGGCAGCTTGCGCGTGTAGCCCAGCGGCAGGCCGAGCGTGTACGCCAACCCGGCCGCGAACGGGACCCCGGCGGCCGCGAGACCGACGAGCTGCGTCGCCTCAGGCAGCTCCTCGCGCACCAGCTCGGAGCCGGCGTCGATCAGGAAGCGGAACAGCTCGGGCGCGGCCGGCGCGTCGCGGAAGTTCACGTAGAAGGGGCTCCACGCGCCCGACATCAGCTCCCAGCCGTCGGGCTTGTCGCGCAGCCACGTGCGGATCACGCCGGCGCCGTAGAGGCGGCGCACCAGCTCTCCGGCCAGCTCCCGCTTGCGCGCATCCCAGCTCATGCGCGCGAGCGTACCGGGTGCGCCGCGCGCGGGACGGCTCGCCTGGACGGAGGACCGGCCGCCGCGCGCGGCGTGCGCCTGGCAGCATCCGCGCCGTGATCTGGATCGCGCTGACGACCATCCTCGCGACGGCCGTCGGCGTCGCCGTCGAGCGGCGCGACAACGCGCACGCACACGCCGCCCGGCTCGTGCTGCTGCGCCTGATGCTGTGGGTGCTCGTGCCCTTCGTCGCCTACGTGAACATCGCGCGCGCGCACCTTTCGCTCGACGCGACGCTGTCGATCGCGATCGCGGCCGCCTCGATCGTCGTCGCCGGCACGATCATGTGGCGGCTCGGGCGCGGCCCGTTCGCGCTGCCGGACGCGTCGGTCGGCGCGGGCATCGTCTCGACGATCCAGGCGAACACCGCCTACTTCGGGCTGCCGGTGATCGCCGCGCTGTTCACGCACGCGCAGTTGTCGCAGGCGGTCGTCTACGACGGGCTCGTCTCGCTGCCGATGTTCGTGATCGGCAGCTACAGCGTCGGCGCGCGGCTGGGGCACGCGCGCGCGGGCGGCGTGCGCGAGCAGCTGCGCACCGGGCTGGTGCGCAACCCGGTCCTGTGGGCGGTGCTCGCCGGCCTGCTCGTGCCGGAGGCGTGGGCGCCGGCGGCGCTCGTGACGCCGTCGCACCTCGCGGTCTACGCGCTGCTGCCGCTCGGCTTCTTCATCGTCGGGGTCACCCTGGGCGACGAGGCGAAGGACGGCACGCTGCGGATCCCACCGCCGCTGACGCGGCCGATCGCGGCCGTCGTGCTGCTGCGGATGACGTTCGTCCCGCTCGTGCTCGCGCTCGTCGGGCTGACGCTGATCGACGTGCCGCCGCCGTTCTACGTGATGGCAGCGATGCCGGTCGGCGTCAACACCGTCCTCGTCGGGCATGCGACGGGCCTCGACCTGCGCCTGACGTCGTCGAGCATCGCCTGGACGACGACGATCGCGCTCGCGGGCATCGTCGTGCTGACACTCGTGCGCGCGTTCGACTGAAGCGCGGCCCGATCTGGGTATCAAGCCGGTTCTTGGACCGGCGGCCAAGGTCCGTGCACGGCTTCTCCTCCGTGTGGCGATACCGGCGCCGGCCCCGCTCCCCGACCCTTCTGGAGGTCCGATGAGCTTCCTTCCGCCGACACCCGCCCCGACTCGCCCGCTGCTGCTGACGGGGGCGACCGGCTTCCTCGGGATGGAGCTGCTGGCGCGCTACCTGGAGCGCACCGACCGGACCGTCTACGCGCTCGTGCGGGCGCGCGACGACGCGGAGGCGCAGGCACGCCTGCGCGCTGCGGTGGCGCGCGTCGTCGACGTGCCGGGCCGCTTCGACCACCGGCTGCTGGCGATCCGCGGCGACGTCGCGCTGCCGGGCCTGGGCCTGTCGAACAGCCGCCGCCTCGCGCTCGCGGAATCGGTGACGGAGATCGTCCACGCGGCCGCGTCGGTGTCGTTCACGCTGCCGCTGGAGGAGGCGCGCGAGATCAACGTCGAGGGCACGCGGCGGCTGCTCGAGCTGGGCGAGCTGTGCATGGCGCACGGCGAGCTGCGGCGCTTCTCGCACGTCTCGACGGCATACGTCGCGGGCACCGCGACCGGCACCTTCGACGAGGACGACCACGACGTCGGCCAGGACTTCCGCAACAGCTACGAGCGCACGAAGTGGGAGGCCGAGCGGCTCGTGAGGGCGCACGCCGAGCGGCTGCCGGTGCAGGTCTTCCGCCCGAGCATCGTCGTCGGCGAGCAGACGACCGGCTGGACGGCCTCGTTCAACGTCATCTACGGCCCGCTGCGTGCGTACGCGAAGGGGGACGTGGTGCCGCTGATCCCCGGCCGGCGCTCGGCTCCGGTCGACGTCGTGCCGGTCGACTACGTCGCCGACGCGATCTTCACGCTCGCGAGCCGCCCGGAGGGCGCGAGCCGCACCTACAGCCTTGCGGCCGGTCCGCAGGCGAGTAGCGTCGGCGAGCTGGTCGCGCTGTCCGCGCAGGCGTTCGACCGCTCGCGCCCCCTGACCGTGCCGCCCGGCATCTACGAGCGCACGCTCCACCCGCTGCTGGTGCGCCAGAGCCGCGGGGCGAAGCGACGCTGGCTGGAGCAGGCGCCCGTCTTCTTCCCCTACTTCGCGCTGCGCGTGCGCCACGACACGACGCGTGCGCAGGCCGCGCTGGCGGACTGCGGGATCGCGCCGCCGCCGCTGCCGGACTACTTCGAGCGCCTCGTCGACTTCGCGCACGCGGCCAGATGGGGCCGCCGCACGCTGAGTCGCATGGACGCTGCGGGCTCGGCGCGGAGGCGGGCGGCGTTGGCGGCGCCGCCTGCCCCGCTCCGTGAGCTGGGAGCACTGCGAACGGGATGACGGGCAACGGCGTGCACGCGAGCCCGGTCCGCGGCCGCGTGGCGCTCGTGCTGCCGGGTGGCGGAGCGCGCGGCGCCTACGAGGTCGGAGCGCTGTCGGTGCTGCTGCCGGTGCTGGAGGCGCGCGGCGAGCGCGTGTCGCTGCTGTGCGGCACGAGCGTCGGCGCGATCAACGCGGCGCTGCTCGGCTCGCTCGCGCACCTGCCGGCGGCGGCGCAGGCGGAGCTGATGCTGGAGCGCTGGCGCTGTCTGCGCCGCGAGGACGTCGTCGCGCCGTTGATCGGCACGGGCCTGCCGCTGCAGCTCGCGCGCCTCGCCGGCGACGCGCTGCGGCTGCCGGGCGTGCGACGCGGCAGCCTGCTCGACCCGCGGCCGCTGCGCCGCTTCCTCGAGCGCCGGCTCGACTGGGAGGGCTTGCACCGCAACGTCGCCGACGGCTTCGTCGACGCCGTGTGCGTGATGGCGACGCAGCTCGCGAGCGGCAGCCCGGTCGCGTTCGTCGAGGCAGCCGGGCCGGCCAACCCGGGCGGCGAGCGCGACCCGCTCCCGGCCGGCGCCGACTTCCCGTACGTGCGTGTGAGACTCGCGCACGAGCACGTGCGCGCATCGGCCGCGATGCCGCTCGTGTTCCCGGCGGTCGAGGTGCACGCACCGGAGGAGGCGCGCGGCTTCTACACCGACGGCGCCACGCGCCTCAACAGCCCGATCAAGCCGGCCGTCGAGCTGGGGGCGGACCGGGTGATCGTGATCGGCTTCGAGCCGCTTCGCAGAGAGGCGTGGGCGGCGCCCGAGCACGTCCCCCCGCACCTCGTCGACGTGCTCGCGAACATGCTCGACGGGCTGCTCGTCGACCAGGTCTCGGACGACGTGCACCGCATGGTGGCGATCAACGCCTTCTTCGCCGAGTCGGCGAGCGTCGGAACGGTGCCGTCCGCGCGCGCGTATCGGGCAGCGCGCGGGCGCCGGCCATACCGCCGCATCTCCTACGCGCTCGTGACGCCGGAGCGCCCACGCGAGCTGGGCCGGCTGGCGCTCGACACGTTCGCGAACCGCTACGGCGGCCTGCGCGCGGCGACCGCGCCGCCCGACCTGCTGCTGCTCGGCCGGCTGCTGCGCGGGCGCACCGACGCGGGCGGTGACCTGCTGTCGTTCCTGTTCTTCGACGAGGTCTACGTCGAGGCGCTGATCGAAGCCGGCCGGCGCGACGCGAGACGCTGGCTCGCACGCCACCCGGTCTTCTGGTGCAGCGACGGCAGCCACGACTTCGACATCGCGCCGGTGCTGGACCCCAGCGCCCAGGAGGCCGCATCGCTGGACGAGTGGCGCAGTCTGCGGCGGGGGTGAAAATGAGCCTATAGTGGGCTAAACTCCCACTATGTACGCGACACTTCGCAGAGGCGGAACGTGGGAGCTGCGCGAGTCCGCCAGCACGCCGGCCGGCCCGCGCAGCCGCACGCTCGCGAGCTTCCGGACGCTCACGCCCGACGTGATCGAGCGCGCCCGCGCACGCTCCTCGCAGCCGCTCGACGCCGCCGCGGTGCGCCGCGCGGCCGTGCGCGCCGGCGCGCCGGTGGCCATGAGCGACGCCGACCGCGCCGCCGGGGAGCTGCTGGCGGCGATCGCCCATGGTCGAGCGCCGCGGGCCTCGCTGCGCTCGCTGCTGGCGGACGCGCTCGACGGCGCGGTCCGGCAGGCGCCGAGCGACAGCGCCCGCGCAGCCGCGGGGTGGGTCGCGGCGAGCGCCCGCGAGCGCGGCGAGGCGCTGCGCGACCTGCTGCTGCTGGCAGATCGCCTGCCGCCACCGCGCACCCGCTCGACGCAGGCGTTCCCCCGCATCGCGTCGGGGCACGCGTGAGCGCCGAGCCTTCGCTGCCGGACAAGGTCGTCGCGATCCACGACGGCCTGCGCACGGCACGCATCGGGCACGCCTTCGGCGGCGCGCTCGCGCTCGCGTACTACGCCGAGCCGCGCGCGACGATCGACATCGACCTCAACGTCTTCGTCCCCCCGGGCCGGCATGCCGCCGTGCACGCCGCGCTGGGGCCGCTCGGCGTCGCCGACGAGGTCGACGAGAGAGCGCTCGCGCGCGACGGCCAGTGCCGCTGGTGGTGGGGCCGCACGCCGGTCGACCTGTTCTTCGCCTACGACGAGCTGCATGACGCGATGCGCAGAGCGACCCGCACCGTCCCGTTCGGCGAGACGACGATCCCCGTCCTCGCGCCCGAGCACCTGACCGTCTGCAAGGCCGTCTTCGACCGCCCCAAGGACTGGCTCGACATCGAGCAGATCCTCGTCTGCGAAGGGGATCTCGACATTCCCGAAATCGAGCGCTGGCTCACCCGCATCGCCGGCCCCGAGGACCGCCGCACGCAGCGCTTCGGCGAGCTGGCGGCGAGCGTGCGCTGACGCAGCAGCCTCAGCGGCGGGCTCTGCGCTTCGGTTTGGGCTTCGGCTTCGGCCCGAGCGCGAGCTTCACCTTGATGCCGGCGGAGTGCAGGGCGCCGGCCTTCGGGCTGGAGGACCTGACGACGAGGGCGGGGAGGCGGCCGTGCTTGGGCTTGCGCGGCTTCGTCACCTTGCCGAGCGCGCAGTGGGCCTTGGCCAGCGCCTTGCGCGCATGCGCGAGCGACAGGCCCTTGAGCTTTGGCACCTTGCACTGCAGCACCGTCCACGTGGCCGTCGCGGGCGTGGGGTCGGCGACGATCCCGTAGGGCGAGAGCGCGCGCACGCCGAACGTGTGGCGGCCGCCGGCGACCGCGTACGTCACCGGGCTGCCGCACGCGGCGAACGCACGGACGTCGAGCTTGCACTGGAACGTCGCGGGCAGCGGCACGTCGGAGCGGGCGAACGTGAACGTCGCTCGCTTCGACGTCGTCGAGGCGTGCGGGCGGCTGACGATCCGCGTGTCCGGCTGGCGGATCGCGTCGAGCGCCGCGGCCGCGTCGATCCGCCCGCCCGTGGTCGTCCTGCCGGCGAGCGACGCGACCGGGTGGACCGTGTCGAACAGCGCCTCGCGCACCTGCGTCACCGACGCCGACGGGTCGAGCGAGAACAGCAGCGCCGCCGAGCCGGTCACGAACGGCGCCGCCATCGAGGTGCCGTCGAGGTACCCGTACCCCGTCCCCTGGCCGACCGGCTCGAGGCATCTGAAGACGATGTCGGTCAGCCATACGCCGTCGCTCGCGTTCGGGAACAGCCCGGCCGAGTAGGAGAAGGAGACCTGGAGTCTGCCGCCGGCCGCGAGCTCGTCGCCCAGCTGGAGCGCGAAGCCACCCGAGCCGGACCCCGGCGAGGATCCGTCGATCGGCACGCCGTTCAGCAGCACTCTGTACGAGTACGAGCCGGTGCTCCCGAGCGAGACCCAGCGCGTCTGGTCCAGCTCGCACGATCTGAGCCCGGCCGGCAGGGTGACGGGTACCGAGGTCGACGCGCGCACGCTGAATCTCGCCGGCGCCGCACCCGGCGAGTCGCTCATCCCCCACGACGTCAGCGGCGCCTCGTTCGTGCGCGCGAAGCCGCCGTTCACGCCCGTCGCGGTCCACTTCGAGGCGAAGTCGTCGACCGCGAACGTCTCGTCGATCGGCATGTCGTACGGGTACGTGCTGAGGATCTCGGTGCCCGGCGCGCCGACGTCGACCGATCTCGCACCCCAGTCGGAGAAGCCCGCGAGGTGGTCCGCCTGGTCGAGCGCGGCCACGCAGACGACGTTGTCGACGGCGCCGGCGACCCCGCTCGTCGAAGGGTCGTAGTTGCACGGGTAGTGGGGCACGCTGTCGTTGTCGACGCCGTCGTTCCCGGCCGAGATGACGAACAAGACCTGCGGGTTCGCGGCGAACGCCGCGAGCTCGCCGGGATCGCTCGCGCCGGTGCGCCCGAGCGACATGTTCGCCACGCGCGCGCCGTGCTGCCCGGCGTAGTTGATCGCCGCGATCTCGGACGACAGCGGGCAGCGCGTCGCGCCGGCCGAGGGCGAGTAGGCGCACACGCGCAGCGGCATGATGCGCACGTCCTGGGCGACGCCGCTGATGCCGATGCCGTTGTCGCCCGCCGCGCCGATGATGCCGGCGGTGTGGACGCCGTGGCCGCCGTCGACCAGGTCGTCGTCGGTCGGGTCGCCGTCGGTCGTCGGCGCGTCGGCGTTGCTGCCGACGAAGTCCTCGCCGTGCGAGCCGTCGGCCGGGTTCGTCCACACGACCGGCGCGAGGTCCGGGTGCTCGAAGCGGTAGCCGGAGTCGATGTCGGCGACGACGGTCGAGGACGTCCCGCGCGTGCGATCCCACGCGGCGAGCGCGTCGACGTCCGCGCCCGGCAGCGCGCCCGCGAAGTCCTCGACGCCCAGGCCGAGGTTCTGGAGCCCCCACTGATCGCCGAACAGCGGGTCGTTCGTCGTCGCCTGCGGCACGTCGTAGAGGTCGGGCGTGGCGGTCTGCACGGACGGGTCCTGGCGCAGCGACGCGACCGTCTCGGCGACGCTCTGGCCCGGCGCCGGGCGCAGCACCTGGAAGCGCGGGTCGCCGAGCGTACGCACGAAGCCGGCGTCGGCGTCGTCGCCTGCGGCTGCGCGCTGGGGCCGCGTGGCGTCGGCTCGCCACACGACGACGACGCGGTCGGGGACGGCGCCGGCGCCCGCCCCGCCGCGCCCGCCAGGCGTCGTCGGCGGCCCGCTGTGCAGCGGCCGCTCTTGCCCGGCGAGCACCGCCGGCGGGACGGCGAGCGCCGCCAGCGCAACGGCCGCGAGCGCGGCGGCGCGGACATTGCGGGCGAGTCCAGAGCGGTGCGGCACGACGGTGTCTCCCGGTCGAAGCGAAAGCAGGGCCAGGCTAGTCCATCGGCATCGCGGGCCCGATCGCGCAGGGTCGCCGTCCTGACACGGACGCTCCGCGGACGCCAACCGGCCAGGTCTGCGTCCTCCCCCTGACACGACCGGCGCGATCCAGAAACGCGCTCGTCTAACCTCGGTGGATGCGAATCGAGCGGACGGTCAAATTCTTCGTGCTCGCCCTCGCCGGCCTGGCGCTCGGTGCGCCCGCCGTCGCGCAGGCCGCACCGGTCAACCAGTTCAACTTCCAGGTGACGAACATCAAGTCGGGCGGGCGCTTCACGCTCCTGTTCCACGCCCAGACGTTCGACACGACCGGGGGCGTGCCCCCGACGCCCACCTCCAACTACCTGCGCATCCCGAAGGGCGCGACGATCCGCAGACAGTTCCTCACGAGCAGATACTTCTGCAACGGCCCGAAGCTGCGCACCGACATCGACACGATGGACTTCAGCGGCACGCCGTTCACGAAGCGCATCCTGAACCTCAAGCCGTTCATCAGAACGCTCCAGCACACGAAGGGCGCCGCGGCGAGACGCGCGCTGGCGAACGCGCTGGCGTGCAACCAGGGACGCATCGGCGGCGGCACGGGCAAGGTCGACGCGCGCAACGTCTCGCCGAAGCTCGACGAGCTGATCAACATCACGTTCGCGCTGTTCCTCAGCCGTCCGACCGAGAAGGGCGCGGTCGCCGGCTTCTACGCCATCGGCGCCGCCGACGAGAACCAGGACATCGTCAAGCGCAGAACGTTCGAGGTCCTGACCGGCGTGCACGCGGCGCTGGCGGCGAACTTCGTCAACGACCCGACCGGCCCCTACGGCTACCGCCTGGACCTGCCGAGAGGCGACGTCAACGGCTTCAGAGTCAGCATCGCCCAGCTCGACGTGACGACGAGCGGTCTCTCGCTCGTCAAGGGCACCTGCCTGAAGACGAACGCGAAGGGCAAGTGCGTCAGCCGCCAGAAGAGAACGATCTTCTGGTTCACGATCCCGCCCTGCCCGCCCTCGGGCGCGTTCAGCTTCCAGGAGTTCTTCGGCTATGACCCGCCGACGCCGCCGACCACGAACACGGTCCAGTTCGCCTGCCCGAGCTTCATCCAGTAGGCGCCGTGCCGTAGGCCGTCCCGCGCGTCGCGTCGCCTCAGTGCGACGCGATGTGCGGGAGGATGCGGTCCAGCCACGCGGGCACGTGCCAGGTGCGCTCGCCGAACAGGCGGATCAGCGCCGGCAGCAGGATCAGCCGCACGACGGTCGCGTCGAGCAGCACCGCGACCGTCAGGCCGATGCCGAACTGGCGGATGTTGGAGACGGGCGAGGCCGCGAACGACAGGAAGACCGCGGCCATGATGAACGCCGCGCCGGTGATGATCGTGCCGGTCTTCTCCAGGCCGTAGTGGATCGCGCCCTCGGTCGTGCCGGTGCGCGCGCGGCCCTCGAGCAGGCGCGTGATGAGGAACACCTCGTAGTCGATCGACAGCCCGAAGACGATCGCGAACAGCCCTGACAGGGCGATCGCGTCGAGGTAGCCGGGCCCGCCGAGCAGCGGCGCGCTGCCCTGGAAGAGGATCACGAGCACGCCGACGGCGGCGCCCACCGTCACGAGGTTCAGCACCACCGCGCACAGCGCGAGGATCGGCATGCGGAACAGCACCAGCAGCACGAGGTACGTGATCAGCAGCAGCGCTGCGACGAGGTACGGGAAGCGCGCGGACGTCTTCGTGTCGAAGTCGTGCAGCAGCACGGCCGGGCCGCCGACGACCGCCTCCGTCGCGCCGAGCTGGCGCGCGGTGATCGCCGTCTCGCGGCGCAGCTGCTTCGCCATCCCGACGCTCGCCGAATCGAACGGGCCCGCGCTGCCGACCACGACGACGCGCGCGGCGCCGCCGCCGTCCGAGACGTTCGTCACGAAGCCGGTGTTGGCCTGGATCTGCGGGTCGGCGCCCTGGATCGCCGCGAGCACGAAGTAGCCGGAGCCGAACGCTCTACTGATGTCGGTGCCGCTGCTGCGCAGCGCCGCCTGCTGGCGGTCGCCGCTCTCGCGCACGCGCACGACGCCGCCGAGGATCCGCTGCACGCCCTGGCCGAGCTGCGTCGTCCCGCCGACCGCCGCATGCAGCCCGTCGGCGAGCGCCTGCGCGCCGTCGTTGCCGTTCGGTCCGTCGAGCAGCAGGTGCGTGCCCGTGTCGAGCTGGTCGAGGCCGGCGCTCAGCTGGCCGCTGCCGGCCGCGAGGCGCTGCGACCCGCTCGCGGCGCGGCCGAGGCCGTTCGCGAGTCTGCCGGTCCCGTCCTGGAGCTGGTTCAACGCTCTCTGCAGGCGCACCGTGCCGTTCGCGATCTGCGTCGCGGCGATCGCGTTCGCGGTCTGCAATGTCGTCGCCGAGGAGAGATTGCTTTGGACGGTGCCGAGGTCGGTCAGTGCTCTGACGGTCGCTCTCAGCGCCTGCTGCACGTGCGGGTCGGCCGCGACCGCCGGATTGGCGGCGTTGGCGGAGCCGAGCTCGCGCAGCACCTCCTGCACGCCCGACGACGCGGTGTTGAGCGGATCGAACAGCTGGGAGCTGGCGGTGCGGCGCGCCTGGTTCAACTGGTCGCTCAGCACGTTGACGTTCTTGACGAGCTTCTGCACGTCGGGCTGGGCTCTCACGAGCGCGCCGTGCAGGCGGGTCGCGCCACTGCTGGCCTGGCCGATCCCGGTGGCGAGCGCATGCGTCGCGGGCGCTGCCTGCCTCGCGCCGGCCGCGAGCTGTCCCGTGCCGTTCGCGAGCTGGCCGATTCCGAGCGCGAGCTGGCTGGCGCCGTTGGCGCCGGCGTTGAGCCCGCCGCGCAGCTGCGCCGTGCCGTCGCTCGCGCCCTGCAGCCCGGCCTGGAGTCTCGCGAGCAGCGAGGTGAACGACACCACCTGCGTCGTCAGTCTGCGCAGCTGGCGCGTGCTGTTGAGCAGGACCGCCGGGCCGAGCACCGCCGCGACGCCCGGCAGCGCGCTGACGCGCTGCTGGAAGGCATCGAGCGCCTGCAGCCGCGCCGTCGTCGTGATCGGCCCGGGGGTGTGGAAGTCGACCTCGAAGGGCGCCGCGAAGCCGGCGCCGCGCAGTCTCTGGAAGCGCTCGAAGCTGACGCGCGCCGGGTTGTTGGGCGGCAGGTTCGCGAGGTTCGGCGGCCCCGTGCTGAGCCCGATCGCCGGGGCGGCCAGCAGCAGCAGCGGCAGCGCCACGAAGAAGGCGGCGGCGGCCGGCCGCTTGAGCGCGCGCTCGGCGATCGCGACCCACGGGCTGGCGCCGCGCGCCCCGCCGAACTGCCAGCGGTTCACGTTCGTGCCGAGCACCATCAGCAGCGACGGCATCATCGTCAGCGCCACGACGACCGCCACGATCGTCGCGACCAGCAGGCCGAGCGAGGAGGACACGAGCAGCGCGCCGGGCGCGAGCGCGAGCGCCGTCAGCATCCCGATCGCGAGCGCCGAGCCGGCGAACAGCACGGTCCGGCCGGCGCGGGCGGTCACCTCCTCGACCGCCTCGGGCACGCTGCGGCCGTTGGCCAGCTCCTCGCGGAAGCGCGAGACGATCAGCAGCGAGTAGTCGACCCCGAGCGCGAGCCCGATCATCGCGACGAGGTTCAGCGCGAGCGCGTCGATCTCGACGCCGCGGCCGACGACGCCCATCAGCGCGGTCCCGACTCTCGTCACGAGCAGGCCGCTGATCGCCGGAACGAGCGCCGCGATCGGGCTGCGGAAGATCGCCAGCAGCATGACGATCAGGATCGGCAGCGCGATCAGCTCGCCCTTGTCGAGCGCGTCGAGCGCGGTCTGGTTGATCGCGCGCATCAGCGGCGCCTGGCCCGTCAGGTCGATCGTGAGGCCGCCTCTGCCTCTGTATCTCGCAAGCACGCGTTCGACCGCAGGCGTCGTGTCGTCGAAGATCTGCCGCAGCGACTTGCGCACCTGCAGCGTCAGCAGCGCCTGCCCCGGCGGCTCGGTCAGCACGCGTCTGCCCCTGGAGTTCCACGGGCTCAGCACCTCGACGCCGTCGATCCGCCCGAGCTGGCGGACGATCTCCGGCCCCGTGCTCTCGACCGACCGTCTCGGGCCGACCATCAGCACCGCCAGCGCGATCGAGCTGCCGAACTGCGACTGCGTCAGCGCCGCGGCGCGCGCCGAGTCGCTGCCGGGGATCTGGAGGTCCGTCTCCTGGATCTGGTGGCGCGCGTTGGTCGCAGTCAGCAGCGCGATCAGGAACACGACCGCCCACGCGCCGAGGATCCACGCGGGTCGCCGGGTGGCGAAGCGTCCGAGCCTCCTCACGCGAGCCGCGCCTCCTCCTTCACCCGATGGCTTATACCTGGGGCCGCGTCCCGTCCGCGCAGCTTCACACCCGGAAACTGGCGGTCTCAGACCCTGAGATCGACCCCGAGGCCGGCGGGCGCGCCGCCGCTCGTCACATGCGGAAGACGGGCGCGGCGCGCGGCGCCAGCGGGGCGTTCGCGCAGGCGCCGAGCGCGAGCCCGACGACGGTGCGCGTGTCGAGCGGGTCGATCACGCCGTCGTCCCACAGGCGGGCGGTCGCGTAATAGGGATGACCCTGGCGCTCGTACTGCTCCTTGAGCTGCGCGCCGACCTCTGCTTGGCCGACCTCGGTCATCACGGTGGCAGCCTGCTCGCCGCCCATGACGGAGATGCGCGCGTTGGGCCACGTCCACAGGAAGCGCGGGTCGTATGCCCGCCCGCACATGCCGTAGTTGCCGGCACCGAAGGAGCCGCCGACGATGACGGTGAGGCGCGGGACGCGCGTCGTGCTGACCGCCGCCACGAGCTTCGCACCGTCCTTCGCGATCCCGCCCGCCTCGTACTCGCGGCCGACCATGAAGCCGGTGATGTTCTGCAGGAACAGCAGTGGGATCCCGCGCTGGTCGCACAGCTCGACGAAGTGAGCGGCCTTGAGGGAGGACTCGGAGAAGAGGATCCCCTGGTTCGCGACGATGCCGACGGGGTGGCCGTGGACGTGGGCGAAGCCGGTGACGACGGTGGTCCCGTACTCGGCTTTGAACTCGTGGAAGCGGCTGCCGTCGGCGATGCGGGCGACGATCTCGCGGGGGTCTGACGGGGTCTTCGAGTCGGGGGGAATGGCGCCGTAGAGGGTTTGCTCGTCCACCGCCGGGGCCTCGACCGGCGCGCGCTCCCATGGAGCGGATGGCTTCGAGGGAAGGGTCCCGACGATGCTGCGCACGATCCGCAGGGCGTGGTCGTCGTCGGCGGCGAGGTGGTCGACGACGCCGGAGGTCTTCGCGTGCAGCTCGCCGCCGCCCAGCTCCTCGGCGGTGACCTCCTCGCCGGTCGCGGCCTTCACGAGCGGCGGGCCGCCAAGGAAGATCGTCCCCTGGTTCCTGACGATCACGGTCTCGTCGCTCATCGCCGGGACGTACGCGCCGCCCGCGGTGCAGGAGCCCATCACGGCGGCGATCTGCGGGATCCCCTGGGCGGACATGTTCGCCTGGTTGAAGAAGATCCGCCCGAAGTGCTCGCGGTCGGGGAAGACCTTGTCCTGGAGCGGCAGGAAGGCTCCGCCGGAGTCGACGAGATAGGCGCACGGCAGGCGGTTCTCAAGCGCCGCGCGCTGCGCGCGCAGGTGCTTCTTGACCGTCACGGGGTAGTAGGTCCCGCCCTTCACCGTCGCGTCGTTGGCGACGACGACCACCTCGCGGCCATGGACCCGCGCGATCCCCGTGACGATCCCAGCGCCGGGGGCGGCGTCGTCGTACATGTCGTGGGCTGCGAGTGGGCTCAGCTCGAGGAACGGGCTGCCGGGGTCGGCGAGGCGGTCGACACGCTCGCGCGGCAGGAGCTTGCCCCGCGCCGTGTGCCGCTCCCGCGAGCGCTCCCCGCCCCCGAGCGCCGCGCGCGCCTGGCGCTCGCGCAGGTCCGCGACGAGCGCCCGGTGCGCCTCCTCGTTCGCCGCGAACTCTGGCGTCCCCGGCCGTGCGTGCGTGTGCAGGACGGTGCTCACGCCGGAACCTCCGAGCTGTGCGCCTGAGGGTCGGCATTTCGACCCTCAGGCGCACAGCTCCCTTCGGCGAGCGCAACGAGCGGCTGCGATTGGGCGACGCGGTCGCCGGTGGCGACGAAGACGTCGGCGACGACGCCGTCGGCCGGGGCCTGGATCGCCAGCTCCATCTTCATCGACTCCAGGATCACCAGCGTGTCGCCCTCGGCGACGGCGGCGCCCGGCTCGGTGCGCACGTCGATCACGGTCCCGGGCATCGGCGCCTCCAGCGACCCGCCCGCCGCGCGCGCGCCGGCGCGGTCCACGGCGCGAGCCCACCGGGAGGGAACGCCGCCGTCCACGAGCCAGACCGCCGAACGATCGCGGTGGACCTCGACCGTCCGCAACACTCCGCCCTCCCCCTCGATGCCCAAACCGCCCCGCACGCAGCGCACCCCGGCGGAGGGCGCCACCGCCGAGACCTCGCCGGCAGGCCCGTCCAAACGCATCCGCGCCGGCGCCCGCACGCCCCCGAGCCGCCACCCGTCGAGCGAGTCCCACGGGTCGTCCGAGGCGGGCGAGCCGAGCAGCGCCACGACCGCCAACCCCACCAGATCCGCCGCACCGACCGGCACCGCCACCGCATCCCCAAGCCGCTCGATCAGCGTCGTATCGAGCGCCCCCGCCCGCACCTCCGGCCGCGCGAGCAGCGCCCGCAGCCACGGCACGTTCGTGGTCGGTCCGACGACGCGCAGATCCGCCAACGCCCGGTCCAACCGCGCGAGCGCGACAGCGCGATCCGGTCCGTGCGCGATGACCTTCGCCAGCATCGGGTCGTACGCCGACCCCACCTCGCTCCCCTCCTCGATGCCCGAGTCCACGCGCACGCCGACGCCCGACGGCGCCCGGTACGCCACCACCCGCCCCGTCGAGGGGAGAAATCCGCCGGCCGGGTCCTCCGCGTACACGCGCGCCTCGACGGCATGGCCCGACAGCGACACGTCGGACTGCGCGAGCGGCAGCGGCTCCCCGGCCGCCACCCGCAGTTGCAGCTCCACCAGGTCCAACCCGGTCACGGCCTCCGTGACTGGATGCTCGACCTGCAGCCGCGCGTTGACCTCGAGGAAGTAGAAGGTCGACGGATCGTCGCGCTCGGCGATCAGCTCGACCGTGCCGGCGCCGACGTAGCCGGCGGCGCGGGCCAACGCGCACGCCGCCGCGCCCATCCGCTCACGCAGCTCGGCGGAGACGACCGGCGACGGCGCCTCCTCGATCACCTTCTGGTGGCGGCGCTGCAACGAGCACTCGCGCTCGCCGAGGTGCAGCGCGGTGCCGTGCGCGTCGGCGATCAGCTGGACCTCGATGTGGCGGCTGTGCTCCAGGTAGCGCTCCACCAGCAGCCGGTCGTCGCCGAAGGCGGCGGCCGCCTCGCGCCGCGCGGCGCCAAGCGCCTCGGGCAGGTCGTCCAACGAGCGCACCACGCGCATCCCCTTGCCGCCGCCGCCCGCGGCGGCCTTCAGCAGCACGGGAAGCCGCGCCCCGCCGACCCACTCGATGATCTCCTCGTCCGTCAGAGCGCCGTGAGCGCCCGAGCTGAGCCCCAGCACGACCGGCACCCCGGCGGCCGCAGCCGCCTCCTTCGCCGCGACCTTGTCCCCGAGCAGCGCCATCGCCTCCGGCGACGGCCCGACAAACGCGACCCCGGCCTCCGCACACGCTCGCACGAACGCCGGCCGCTCCGACAGGAAGCCGTAGCCGGGATGGATCGCATCGGCCGAGACCGCCTGCGCCGCCGCGATCATCCCCTCGATGTCCAGATAGGAGCCCACGCGCACCGCGAGATCGGCTGAACGGGTATGGACCGCCAACGCGTCCGCATCGCTGTAGACCGCGACCGACTCCACCCCCAGCTGCCGCAGCGTGCGCGCCACGCGGGCGGCGATCTCGCCGCGGTTGGCGATCAGGACGCGTGCGAACACGGGCTACGCCGCCGGGCCGCGATGCCAGTCGACCGGCCCCGCCACGAGCGTGTGCGAGCCGAGCGGGCGGCCGAGCACGCGCTGTGCCTCGCGCGCCGTTGCGACCAGCAGCGACAGGTCGATGCCCGTCTCGATCCCCATCTCGTGCAGCATCGAGACGAGGTCCTCGGTCGCGATGTTGCCGGTCGCGCCTCTCGGCACCGGGCAGCCGCCCAGCTCTCCGAACGACGACTCGAACGACTCGCAACCGGCCTCCAGCGCAGCCAGCACGTTCGCCAATCCCTGCCCGCGCGTGTTGTGGAAGTGCGCCGTCAGCTCGACCTCGTCGCCCAGCTCCGCCCGCGCACGCTCGAAGAACGCGCGCACCTGGAGCGGGTTCGCCATCCCCGTCGTGTCGCCGAAGCCGACCTCCTGCGCGCCCGCGGCGATCAGCCGCCGCGCGATCCCGAAGACGCGCTCGGGCGCGACCTCGCCCTCGTAGGGGCAGCCGAACGACACGCTGATGACGCCCTCGCAGCGCAGGCCGGCCGCGCGCGCCCGCGGCAGCACGCGCTCGAGCCCGGCGAGCGACTCCTCGACCGAGCGGTTGACGTTCCTGCGGTTGTGCGTCTCGGACGCGGACAGGAAGACGTTGATCTCGTCGATCCGCTCGCGCAGCTCCAGCGCGCTGTCGAGCCCGCGCTCGTTCGGCACGAGCACCGAGACCGACACACCGTCGGGGATCTCGGCGCGCACGAGCAGCTCGCGCCCGTCGGCGAGCTGCGGGATCACGTCCGCGCGCACGAACGAGGTCATCTCGATGCGTCTGAGACCGGTGCCCGCGAGCAGCTCGACGAGCCGCACCTTGTTGGCGGTCGCGATCGTCTCCGGCTCGTTCTGAAAGCCGTCGCGCGGGCCGACCTCGCGGATGCGAACCGACTGCGGGAGCGCGACCACGCGTCAGGCCCCCAGCGCCCGCGCGATCACCATCTGCTGGACCTCGTCGGTCCCCTCGCCGATCGTGAGGATCTTCGCGTCGCGGTAGAAGCGGCAGACGGGGTACTCCTCGATGTAGCCGTAGCCGCCGTGGATCTGCACGGCCTCCTCGGCGCAGCGTACGGCGAGGCGGCCGGTCTTCAGCTTCGCCTGCGCGGCGGTGAGCGTGAAGTTCTCTCTCCGGTCCTTCAGTCGCGCCGCCTTGTAGACGAGCAGGCGGGCGGCCTCGATCTCCGTCGCCATGTCGGCGAGCTTGCCCTGGATCGCCTGGAACTTCGAGATCGCCTGGCCGAACGCCTTGCGCTCCTTCGCGTACGAGAGCGCCTGGTCCAGCGCGCCCTGCGCGAGCCCGAGGCCCATCGCCGCGACGCCGATGCGGCCGATGTCGAGCACGTGCAGGAACTGCTTGAAGCCGCCGCCGCGCGGCCCGAGCAGGTGGTCCTCCGGCACGCGGCAGTCGGTGAACGTGAGCGGGCGCGTGTCGGACGCGTGCCAGCCCATCTTGCGGTAGGGCTCGCCCTGCTCGTAGCCGGGCGTACCGTGCGGGACGATCAGGTTGGAGATCTCGTTCTCGCCCGTCTTGGCGGTGATGCAGACGACGCCGGAGATGTCGGTGCCGGCGTTGGTGATGAACTGCTTGGCGCCGTCGATCACCCACTCGCCGCCGTCCAGCCGCGCGCGCGTCTTAACGTTGCCGGCGTCGGAGCCGGCCTCGGGCTCGGTCAGCCCGAACGCGCCGAGGATCTCGCCCGCGCACAGCCGCGGCAGCCACTGCGCTCTCTGCGCCTCGCTGCCGAACAGATAGATCGGCTGCGTGCCGAGCGAGGTGTGCGCGCACAGCGTGATCGCGACGGACGAGTCGACGCGCGCGAGCTCCTCGACGGCGAGCGCGTAGGCGAGCGAGTCGCCGCCGCCCCCGCCGACCGACTCGGGGAACGGGATGCCCATCAGGTTCAAGGCGCCGAGCTGCCTGACCAGCTCGTACGGGAAGCGCTTGTGGTGGTCCAGCTCCTCCGCGACGGGCGCGACCTCGTTGGTCGCGAAGTCGCGCACGGTGCGCTGGATCAGACGGTGGTCGTCGGAGAGGTCGAAGTCCATGGGCGCTTACGATACCGAATGGTCGCTCGAAGTTCGAATGACCGTTCGAACTGTGCGCTACCGTGTGGCGATGCCCGCTGCCTCGCCGCCCACCCGCCCCGCCCTGCGCGCCCGCTACGACCGCAAGCAACAGGAGGTCGTCGCGACCGCCGCGCGGCTGTTCGCCGAGCGCGGCTACCAGGCGACCTCGATGCAGGACCTGACGGAGGCGACCGGACTCGCCGCCGGCGGCCTCTACCACTACATCGGGAGCAAGGAGCAGCTGCTGATCCGCATCTGCGACGAGCTGCTCGAGCCGCTGCTGGAGCGGGCGCGCGCGATCGTCGCCCGCCCGGCGCCGGCGACCGACCACCTGCACGAGCTGCTGCGCGCGTGGCTCGCGCACGTCGCGACGCACCGCGACCACATGCTCGTCTTCGCGCAGGAGCGCCACGCGATCGAACGCGGGCCGCAGTGGCGCGAAGTGCGGCGCCAGCGCAAGGCGTTCGAGAAGATCCTCGACGACGTGCTCGCACGAGGAGAGCAGGACGGGACGATGGCGTTCGCGGACCGCGGGCTGACGCTGCTCGCGCTGCTCGGGATGGTCAACCACACGGCGACGTGGCTGCGGCCGCGCGGCCGGCTCTCCCCCGAGCAGATCGCCGACGGCTACTGCGAGATGATCCGCAAGGCCGGGGCGCCGACGTGAGCGGCGCGGGCCCGGGCGCGGCCGCGCCCCCGATCCTGTGGACGCCGACGCCCGACGCCGTCGAGCGCTCGTGGCTCGTGCATTACCAGCGCTGGCTGGAGCCGCGCCTCGGTCGTGCGTTCGGCTCCTACGCCGAGCTGTGGCGGTGGTCGGTCGACGACGTCGACGCGTTCTGGCGCTCGATCTGGGACTTCTTCGACGTGCAGGCCGACGGCTCGCCCGAGCGCGTGCTCGGCCGCCGCGAGATGCCGGGCGCCGAGTGGTTCCCCGACGTCGCGCTCAACTACGCCGAGCACGTCTTCCGCGAGCGCGACGCGAGCGCCGTCGCGATCCGCCACGCCGGCGAGGGGCGCGAGCCGGCGGAGCTGACGTGGGGCGAGCTGCGCGAGCTGACCGCCCGGATCGCCGCCGGGCTGCGCGCGCAGCGCGTCGAGCGCGGGGATCGCGTGGTCGCCTACCTGCCGAACATCCCCGAGGCGATCGCGGCGATGCTCGCGTGCGCGTCGATCGGGGCGGTGTGGTCGAGCTGCTCGCCCGACTTCGGCGCGCGCAGCGTGGTTGACCGCTTCGCGCAGATCGAGCCGACGGTGCTGCTGGCGGTCGACGGCTACCGCTACAACGGCAGAGCGTTCGACCGCCGCGAGGTCGTGGCGGGGCTGATGGCGCAGATGCCGACGCTGCGTGCGACCGTGCTGCTGCCGTACCTCGACCCCACGGCGACGCTGGAGGGGACGCTCGCCTGGGGCGACTTCCTCGCGGCCGGCGGCGAGGCGCCGACGCTCACCTTCGACCGCGTCCCCTTCGACCACCCGCTCTGGGTCCTCTACTCCTCCGGCACGACCGGCCTGCCGAAGGCGATCGTCCAGGGCCAGGGCGGGATCCTGCTGGAGCAGCTCAAGAAGCAGCACCTGCACCTCGACGCGCACGCCGGCGACCGCGTCTTCTGGTTCACGACGACCGGCTGGATGATGTGGAACTTCCTGCTCGGCGTGCTGCTGACGCCCGCCTCCGTCGTGCTCTACGACGGCTCGCCGGGCTTTCCGGACATGGACGTGCTGTGGCGGCTGGCGGCCGACGCAGGCGTGACGATCTTCGGCACGAGCGCGAGCTACATCGCGCAGTGCATGAAGGACGGCGTCGAGCCGGCCGGCGGCGGGCGCGACCTGTCCAAGCTCCACGCGGTCGGCTCGACCGGCTCGCCGCTCGCGCCGGAGGGCTTCCAGTGGGTCGCCGACCACCTCGGCAGCGACACGTGGCTGTTCTCGACCAGCGGCGGGACCGACGTCTGCACCGCGTTCGTCGGCGGCGTGCCGACGCTGCCGGTCTACCGCGGCGAGCTGCAGGGCCCCTCGCTCGGCTGCAAGGTCGAGTCGTGGGACCCGGACGGCAGACCGCTCACCGGCGCCGTCGGCGAGCTGGTGATCACCGAGCCGATGCCGTCGATGCCGGTGGAGCTCTGGGGCGACCCGACGGGCGAGCGCTACCGCGACAGCTACTTCGACATGTTCCCCGGCGTCTGGCGCCACGGCGACTGGATCGAGCTGACCGAGCGCGGCACCGCGATCATCAGCGGCCGCTCCGACGCCACGATCAACCGCGGCGGCATCCGCATGGGCACCGCCGAGATCTACCGTGCGGTGCTCGCGCTGCCGGAGATCCTCGACGCGCTCGTGGTCGACGTCGACGGCTGGATGCCGCTGTTCGTCGTGCTGCGCGAGGGCGCCGAGCTGGACGACGACCTCGTCAAGCGGATCGCCGCGCGCGTGCGCGAGGACTGCTCCCCGCGCCACGTGCCCAACGAGGTCCACGCCGTCGCCGAGATCCCCCGCACGCTGTCCGGCAAGGCGCTCGAGATCCCGGTCAAGCGGATCCTGCAGGGGACCGACCCGGCACAGGCCGCCAGCCGCGACTCGCTCAGAAACCCCGCCGCGCTCGACTGGTTCGCGGATTTCGCCTCCCAGCGCCACGACTGACCCCACGCGATCCGGACGCTTTACACCGGATTCAGCTAACTTGTGCTTGCAGCGGTCGGCCTGTCACGGCCGGCCTCACCGGGGGAAGGGGGATCGAGACCGGGCTCGCACGCCCGGCAGTCGTCGAAGCTCACTACGGCGGGTCGCCCGACACGCCGAGGTCGCCGGCGCCGTGCTCCCGCCCTACCGAAAGGAAACCCCATGCGGACTCGTACCCGGCTTGGGATCGCCGCGTCGCTGATCGCACTGCTGCTGGCGCTCTCGTCCATGGCGGCCTCCGCGAACAGGCTCAGCATCAGCAGCGTCAGGGACAGAGCCACCTGGGCGTCGTTCGAACTCACCACATCGGGATTCGGCACGTTCAAGTGCGAAGTAATACCAATGATAACGTTTCACAGGGGAACGTTCACCAAGACCGCCGGAGCGCTAGTGGGCACCGTGCTGGAAGTGATGATAAGGAACTGCACGACCGCCCAGATCGTCGCGATAGGCGAAAGCCTGCCATGGCACGTCGTCTTCGTCAACTTCACCGGCACGCTACCGAACATAACCTCGGTGAAATTCGAGATCGTCGGCATGGGCCTCGAATTCGAATCGAGCGGCACGAGGTGCAGACTGAGAACGACGACCGAAAGGCCCGCCAACGTCATCTTCAACGTCGAAACGGGCGGAAGACTCAGCGGGATCAGACTCGACGAAACCGCTGCGATACCGCTCGAAGGCGGCTTCCTCTGCACGCTCGCCGGCGAAGCGAGACTCTCGGGCACGTCGGGTCCCGTGACAGTCGCCGGGAGCACGACAAACGTCAACATCAGGCTAATATAACCCGAGCAGATTGATTAACTGCCCGTTCCCGGCCGCGCTTCAGCGTGGCCGGGCGCGGCGGCGCAGCAGCAGGCCGCACACCAGCATGAGCGTGCCAAGCGTGGCGAGCTGCCACGCGTCGAAGCCGGTGGTGGGCAGCGCGCCCGTGGAGCTTCCGGACGTTGTCGCCGGCGCGGCTGCGGCGCCTGTCACCGCGGTCGTCGAGCCACCGCTCGAGGATGCGCCGCGCGGTGCCGCACCAGTCGCCCCGCCGCCGCTCGACGCCGCCACGACGGTGACGGTCCCTTTCATGAACGGGTGAATCGAGCAGTGGTAGCTGTACGTGCCGGCGCTCGTGAACGTGTGCGAGCCGCTCTGGCCCTTGCGCAGGACGCCGGTGTCGAAGCCGGCGCCGGTGGCGGTGTGGTCCGTCGGCCCGGAGTTCGCCCACGTGACCGTGTCGCCGACGTGCACCGTGACGGCGCCCGGCCCGAAGCTGAAGTCGCGGATCGTCACGTCGCTCGTGCCGGCGGCGTGGGCGACTGGGCGGGCGTGCGGCGGCGCGGCGGCGGCGTGCGCGCCGGCCGGCGGGATGACCGCGACGGCCGGGCCGACGACGCGCCCGACGGCAGGCGGCGGTGACGCGACCGTCGCTGGCGGAGGCGGCGGCGGCGGTGCCGCGGCGGTCCTGCTCGGAGCCGGGGTCGCGACCGTCGCCGGCGGTGCGCTCGTCGTGACCGTCGCCGGCGGGGCGGTCGTCGTGGCCGTCCCCGCGGGTGCTGCCGTCGCCGGCGCCTCCGGCGACGCGGCGACGCCGGCCGCCGCCAGCGCCGCCAGGGCGACGGCGAGCGCACGGCGGCGGCGGGTGTGGAGCGGAGCTCGCGGCATGGAGGGTCCTCGCAGCCATGGACACCGCGACGCACCGGCTCATTCCCGGCAAACCGCGAAGTAGGATCACGCACCGTCGAGCCCTCGTCGTCCCCGGAGGAGAGATCGCCGTGACCCTCGCCACGATCACGACGTACCAGTGGTTCCTGGCCGTGCACATCCTCGCCGCCGTCCTGTGGGTCGGCGGCGCGTTCACGCTGCAGATGTTCGCGATCCGCACCTCGCGGGCGAGAAGCGCCGAGCGGATGGCCGGCTTCGCGGGCGACGCCGAGTGGGTCGGCACGCGCATCTTCGTGCCCGCCTCGCTCACGCTCGTCGTCTTCGGCTTCCTGCTGATCCACCAGCAGCACTACGAGTACAAGTTCTGGCTCGTCTTCCCGATCGTCGTGTGGGCCGCCTCGTTCATCACCGGCGCCGCCTTCCTCGGCCCGCAGTCCGGGCGGCTCAGCAAGGCGATCGAGGCGCGCGGGATCGAGAGCCCCGAGGCGATCGCGATCCAGCAGCGGATCTTCCTCGTCTCGCGCGTCGAGCTGGTGTTCCTGCTGCTCGTCGTGCTCGACATGGTGCTCAAGCCGTTCGCCTGACGCGATGCCGCCGCCACCCACACGGCGGCGGGTACGCTGAACCCATGCGGGACCCGCTGCGCGACGGCCATGGGCGGACGATCGGCGACGTGCGCGTCTCCGTCACCGACCGCTGCAACTTCCGCTGCCAGTACTGCATGCCGGCGGAGGGGCTGCCGTGGCTGGAGCGCGACGGCGTGCTGCGCTTCGAGGAGATCGCGCGACTCGTCGCGCTGCTCGCCTCGATGGGCGTGCACGACGTGCGCCTGACCGGCGGCGAGCCGCTCGTGCGGCGCGACTTCCCGCAGCTTGTGGCGCTGCTGTCGCAGATCGAGGACGTGCACGACCTGTCGATCACGACGAACGGCTACCTGCTCGAGCGCGACGCCGCCGCATTGGTGGCCGCGGGCGCCAACCGCTTCAACGTCTCGATCGACTCGCTCCAGCAGGACCGCTTCTTCGCGATGACGCGCCGCGACGCCCTGCCGCAGGTGCTGCGCGGGCTGGACGCGCTCGCCGCGTTCCCCGCGGCGCACCCGATCAAGGTCAACGCCGTCGCGATCCGCGGCTTCACAGAGCAGGAGCTGCCGGCCTTCGTGCGCTTCGCCCGCGAACGCCCGTACGAGCTGCGCTTCATCGAGTTCATGCCGCTCGACGGCGACCACGCGTGGAGACCGGAGCAGGTCCTCGCCGGCGAGGAGATCCGCGCCGCGATCCACGCGCTGCACCCGCTCGAGCCCGAGCCGCGCGAGCCGCACGCGACCGCGCGCACCTACCGCTTCGCCGATGGCCGCGGCAAGGTCGGCTTCATCAACCCGGTCAGCGAGCCGTTCTGCGGCGACTGCAACCGCATCCGCCTGACCGCCGACGGCCGCCTGCGCACGTGCCTCTTCTCGCTGCACGAGACGGACCTGCGCGGCCCGCTGCGCGCGGGCGCCGATGACGACGAGCTGGAGCAGATCGTCCGCGACGCCGTCTGGCGCAAGGAGCTGAAGCACCGCGTCAACGAGCCCGGCTTCGTGCAGCCCGCGCGCACGATGTCGGCGATCGGCGGCTGACGTGTCGCGCAACCTCGTCGAGCTGGTCCGCCGCCATCACGCGCTCGACGCGCCGACCGCGCTGGACGTGCTCAAGCAGGCCGTCGAGCTGCGCGGCGAGCTGACCGACGCGGACCGGCGCGAGGCGGCGGCGCGCTCCGGTCTCCCGGAGGCCACGGTCCACGGCGTCTCGACCTTCTACGACGACCTGCTGCAGCCGCGCGGCGCGCGGCACGTGCGCGTCTGCACCGGCACCGCGTGCTTCGCGGCGACCGGGGACGCGCATGTCGACGCGCTGCGGTCGGCGTTTGGCATCGAGCTGGGCGAGCGGTCGGAGGACGGCAGCGTCTCGCTCGCGGAGACCGTCTGCCTCGGCTTCTGCCACAGCTCGCCGGCCGTGCGCGACGGCGACACGATCGACGCGGGCCCGGACGTCGTCGCGCGCGTGCTCGCCGGCACGTGCGTCGCAGCCCCCGAGCCGGCATGGGAGTCCACCCTCGCCGAGCCGGTGCTGACGCGGCCGGGCGACTGGTCCGGCCTCGCGCGCGTGCTCGACGAGGGCGTCGCGCCCGAGGCGCTGCTGGAGGAGGTCACGGCGGCGGAGATCCGCGGGCGCGGCGGCGCCGGCTTCCCCGCCGGCGTCAAGTGGGGCTTCGCGCGTGCGTCCGAGGGCGACGAGAAGTTCATCGTCGCCAACGGCGACGAGGGCGATCCCGGCTCCTACATCGACAAGTACCTGATGGAGCGCACGCCCGAGCGGCTGCTGGAGGGGATGGCGCTGGCGGCGTATGCGGTCGGCGCCTCGCACGGCTTCGTGCTCGTGCGCTCCGAGTACCCGCTGTCGAAGCCGGCGCTGGAGCAGGCGGCCTCCGCTGCACGGTCGGATGGCTGGCTGGGCGAGGACATCCACGGGTCGGGCTTCGCGTTCGACGTGACCGTGGTCGAGGGCGCCGGCTCCTACGTCGTCGGCGAGGAGACCGCGCTGCTCGCGTGCCTGCAGGGCCTGCGCGGGACCGTCTCCGCACGCCCACCGTTCCCCGCGCAGTCGGGCCTGCACGGCATGCCGACGGTCGTCAACAACGTCGAGACGCTCTGCAACGTGCCGTTCGTCGCCGCGCGCGGCGCGGACGCCTACCGCGCGCTGTCGCCCGGTGCCGCCACGTCCGGCTCGAAGCTCGTCTGCTTCAACGAGCGCTTCGCGCGGCCGGGCGTCTACGAGGTCTCCTTCGGCGTCTCGACGCGCTGGCTGTGCGAGGAGCTGGCCGGCGGCCTGCGCGAGGGGCGGACGATCAAGGCGCTGCAGATCGGCGGCCCGCTCGGCGGGATCCTGCCGGCGGCGCGGCTCGACACGCCGTTCGACTTCGACGCGCTCGCGGCCGAGGGCTGCATGCTCGGCCACGGCGGGATCCTCGCGTTCGACGACCGCACGTCGATGCGCGACGTCGCCCGCCACCTGCTGCGCTTCGGTGCGCACGAGAGCTGCGGCAAGTGCTTCCCGTGCCGGATCGGGCTTCAACGGGCGCAGGCGATGTTCACGGGCGACGCGCCCGTCGAGCGCGAGCGGCTGGAGCAGCTGCTGGAGACGCTCGAGCTCGGCTCGCTGTGCGCGCACGGCGGCGGCATGCCGGCGCCGATCCGCTCGCTGCTGAAGTGGTTCCCGGACGAGCTGGGGCTGGCCTGATGCGCGTCGCGGTCGACGGGATCGACGTCGAGGTCGCCGACGGCGCGACCGTCCTCGACGCCGCCGGCGCCGCCGGCCGCTGGGTTCCCACGCTCTGCTTCGACGAGCGCCAGGCGCCGTTCGGCGCGTGCCGCGCCTGCCTTGTCGGCGTGGAGGGCTCGGCCGCTCCCCTCCCCGCCTGCACGACGCCCTGCCGCGACGGCATGGCGGTCGCGACCGAGGACCCAGCCGCGCGCCGCGTCGCGACCGCCGTCGTGGAGCTGGTGCTGAGCGAGCTGCCGGAGCCGCCTGCATCCCACACGGAGCTGGCGCAGGTTGCCGACCGGCTCGGCGTCGGCGAGCCGCGCTGGCCGGGCGAGGTCCACCCGAAGGTGGAGGCCGACACGCGCCACCCCTACCTCGCCTTCCGCCACGAGCTGTGCATCTCGTGCGGGCGCTGCGTGCGCGCGTGCGACGAGCTGCAGGGGACGTTCGCGCTCACGGCGACCGGCCGCGGCTTCGGCGCGAACGTCGCCGCCGGCCTCGACGAGGGCTTCCGCGCGTCGGCCTGCGTCTCCTGCGGCGCCTGCGCCGACACCTGTCCGACCGACGCGATCACGGAGGTCTCGCTGCTGCCATGACCACCACCTGCGGCTACTGCGGCGTCGGCTGCCGCCTGGAGACCCACGTGCACGACGGGCGGATCGCCTCGATCACGCCCGCGATGGACGGGCCCGCGAACCTCGGCCACACCTGCCTGAAAGGCCGCTTCGCGCACCAGTTCTCCCGCAACCGCGAGCGGCTCGCGACGCCGCTGATCCGCGACGCCCGCGGCGAGGCTCCCCGCCCCGCCACCTGGGACGAGGCGATGGAGCGGATCGTCGCCGAGCTGACGCGCATCAGATCAGCCCACGGCCCGAACGCGATCGCCGGCCTCGCCTCCTCGCGCGCGACGAACGAGGACTGCTACGCGATGCAGCGCCTGATGCGCGCCGCGATCGGCACGAACAACATCGACAACTGCTCGCGCGTCTGCCACTCGCCGACCAGCTACGCGCTGCGCAGAGCATTCGGCCTGTCCGGCGCGACGGGGTCCTTCTCCGACTTCGACCACGCCGACGCGACGATCCTGATCGGCGCCAACCCGACCGAGGGCCACCCGGTCGTCGGCGCGCGCATCAAGCAGGCGACGCTGCGCGGGATGAAGCTCGTGACGATCGACCCGCGGCGGATCGAGCTGGCCGACTACGGCGTGCTGCACCTGTCCCCGCGGCCGGGGTCGAACGCCGCCGTGATGCTCGGGATCGCGCATGTGATCGAGCGCGACGGCTTCGTGAACCGGGCGTTCGTGGACGCCCGCACGGAGGGCTTCGACGCGCTGCTGGAGCTGCTGCCGTCCTACGCGCCCGACGCGGTCGAGGCGATCAGCGGCGTGCCGGCGGAGGGGATCGAGGAGGCGGCGCGCATCTATGCCGAGGCCGCGAACGCCTGCTTCTCCTGGGGCCTCGGCGTGACCGAGCACAAGTACGGCTCCGAGGTCGTGCAGCTGGTCTGCGACGTCGCGCTGATGACCGGCAAGATCGGCCGGCCGGGCTCGGCGCTGCTGCCGCTGCGCGGGCAGAACAACGTGCAGGGCTCGTCCGACATGGGCGCGCTGCCGGACACGTACACGGCGTACCGCTCGGTCGAGGACGAGGACGTCGCGCGCTCGTTCGAAGACGCGTGGGGCGTGCCGCTGTCGCGCAGGAAGGGCTACACGATCCCGCAGATGTTCGACGCGGCCGTCGCGGGCGACCTGCGCGCGATGTACATCTTCGGCGAGGACGTCGCGCAGACCGACCCGAACACCGCGCACGTCGTGCACGCACTCGAGTCGCTCGACTTCCTCGTCTGTCAGGACATCTTCGAGACGGAGACGACGAAGCACGCGGACGTGATCCTGCCGGCGTCGTCGTTCCTGGAGAAGAGCGGCACGTTCACGAACGCCGAGCGGCGCGTGCAGCTCGTCGCACCGGCGATCGACCCGCCCGGCGAGGCGCGCACCGACTTCGAGATCATCAAGGCCGTGTCGCGCGCGTTGGGTCACGAGCTGGGCTGGGAGACGCCGGCCGACGCGATGGACGAGATCGCCGCGCTCACGCCGGACTGGGCCGGGATCTCGCACGAGCGGCTCGGGCGCCGCGGGCTGCAGTGGCCGGTCGCGCCCGACGGCACCGACGCGCCGATCCTCTACGAGCGGTCGTTCACGCGCAAGGGCGGCCGCGCCCACTTCGCCGCGCTCCCCTACAAGGAGCCCGGCGACGCAGCCGACGACGAGTTCCCGCTGATCCTCGTGACCGGCCGCCGCCTGCAGCACTACAACGCCGGGACGATGACGCGGCGCACGGGCAACGTAGAGCTGATGGACGCTGATCTCCTGGAGATCCACCCCGACGACGCCGCCCGCCTGTGGATCGCCGACGGGGACCGCATCTCGGTGCGCTCGCGCGTCGGCCGGATCGAGCTGCCGGCGCAGGTGACCGAGCGGATCGAGCCGGGCCACGTCTTCACGACGTTCCACTTCCCCGAGACGCGCACGAACCTGCTCGTCGGCGCCTCGGCCGACGTCAACACGTCGTGCCCGGAGTACAAGGTGGTGGCCGTGGACGTGCGGCCGATCGGGGAGGAGCCGGCGAAGGTGCCGGCGCTGGCCGGCGGAGCGTGAGCGTGAGCGGCCCCGCCGCCCACATGACCGCGCAGATCCTGCGCGACGGCGACGTGCGCGACGAGGTCGCGGTCGAGGAGCCGCTGGAGATCCGCGTCGACGGCGCGCCGCTGAGCGTCACGATGCGCACGCCCGGCCACGACGAGGAGCTGGCGCTCGGCTTCCTGCACGGCGAGGGGCTGATCGCCGGCGCCGCCCCGGCCCCCGCGGCCGGCCCGACCGCCGACTTCGCCGCCAACGTCGTCGAGGTCGCCGGCCCGCTGCTGCGCGACCCGGGCGAGCGGCGCTTCTACACGACGTCCTCGTGCGGCGTGTGCGGCAAGGGCGCGCTGGAGGAGGTCGCGGTCTCCGCGCCGGCCGCCGCTCCCGGCCCGGTCGTGCCGCGCGCGCTGCTCGCCGCGTTGCCCGACCGCCTGCGCCAGCCCGCGTTCGCCCGCACCGGCGGCCTGCACGCGACCGGCCTGTTCGACGCCGGCGGCGAGCTGCTGCTCGTGCGCGAGGACGTCGGCCGCCACAATGCGATGGACAAGGTCGTCGGCCGCGCCCTGCTCGACGGCCTGCTGCCGCTGCACGACCGCATCCTCTGCGTCAGCGGCCGCCTGTCGTTCGAGCTGGTGCAGAAGGCCGCCGTCGCGGGTGCGCCGGTCCTCGTCGGCGTCGGCGCGCCGTCCTCGCTCGCGATCGAGCTGGCCGCCGACTGCGGCATGACGCTGTGCGGCTTCGCCCGCGGCGGCGAGCGCGTGAATGTGTACGCGGGGCTGGAGCGGATCGCCGCGGCCGCAAAGACCCGTGTAGATCCACCACCAGGTGCGGTAGACGCGCCTCGTACGCTCGATTCATGAGCACATCCACCAAGTCCCGCAGCGCTGCGTCGCACCAGTGCTACATTCCTCCCATGCCACCTCGTGAGCTGACGCAGCGGGAGCTGCGCAACAGAAGCGGCGAGATCATGCGCGCCCTCGATCGCGGCGAGAGCTTCATCGTCACACGGCGCGGCGTTCCCGTCGGCGAGCTGAAGCCGATCGCGCGCCGCCGGCAGTTCGTCAACACGGCCGCCCTGATGGAGAGCTGGAGGAAGCTCCCGCCGATCGACTACGAGCAGTTCCGCGCCGACGTCGACGCCTTCGTCGACCAGGATCCGACGCCGCGTGGCTGAGACCGAAGCGGGCAAGGGCCTGCTCGACACCTCGGTGCTGATCGACCCCGAGACGGCCGTGTCGCTCCCGGAGGAAGGGTCGATCTCGACCCTCAGCCTCGCCGAACTGGCTGCGGGCCCCTTTGCCGTCAGAACCAAAGCCGATCAGTCGCGCCGCCAGCAGCGGATCCAGTGGGCCGAGGCATCGTTCGAGGCGCTGCCGTTCGACGAGTCCTGTGCGCGCGCCTACGGAAGCGTGTACGCCGCGGTCGTCGCCGCGGGCCGCAAGCCTCGCGGGCCTCGCATGTTGGATCTGTTGATCGCCGCGACGTCCATCGCCCACGAGCTCCCGTTCTACACGCGCAACGCGCGCGACCTCGCCGGGCTCGACGGGCTGCTGGAGGTCATCGATGTCGGCGCCGGCTGAGAGCCGCGCTCAAGCGAACAGGTGCTTCGGCGTCACCAGGCGCACGCCCGGGTCGCGCCGGGCGGCGGCTCTGAGCTGGGGCGTGAAGCCGGCACGCGAGAAGCAGTAGCGAGCGGGCTGCGGGCGATCGCCCGCGAGGTGCGAGGCGAGGACGTCGAGCTTCGTCAGCTCGTCCATGTCCATCGGGCCGTCGGTCCACTTGCAGGACCCGACCGCGATCACGGCGCCCTCGTCGTCGATCGCGACCGCGTCGAGCTCGCGGTCGACGTCGCGCAGCGCGCCCGTGCGCAGCTCGCGGACTCTCCCCCACCACCAGCCGACGGCGGCGGCGTCGACCTCGGAGCGCAGCCACTGCTGGCAGACCTCCTCGAACGCGGGCCTGGAGACGAACGCGTCGAGCTGCGGGAGCACGCGGCCCTCCAGGTGACGCGCAGCGCCGGCCGGGTCGATCAGCCGATCGCGCGACGGCAGCACGAAGCGAAACCAGAAGCGCAGGTACGGGTCGGCGATCCGGTAGCGGCTCTGGCGCGAGCGTTCCGGATTCGCGACCGTGATCGGCACCTGCTTGTCGACCAGCCACAGTCTCTGGAGCGTGTCGAGCATCTGGCTGACCCGCGAGCTGCCGCCGGCGATGCCGGTGCGCTCCGCGATCTGTGCGACGCGCGTCTGCCCCGCTGCGATCGCACGCAGGATCGAGAAGAAGCCGGACGCGTTCGTCAGCTCCTGGTCGAGCAGCAGCCGGGCCTCCTCGTGCAGCAGCCCGTCGGGCTGCAGCACCAGCTCGAGGACGTTCTCCGCCAGCGTCCGCTGCGGGCGGATCTGGGCGAGGTGGTACGGCATGTGGCCGAAGACGGCGTAGGCGCGGATGCGGTCCTCGGCCGACCATCTCGGCAGGAACAGGCCGACCTCGCGCGGGCTGAACGGCCGCAGGCGCAGCTGCCCCGCGCGGCGCCCGTACGTCGTCGCCGAGTAGCCGACGACCTCGCGCTCGAAGAAGCCGACCTCGCTGCCGGAGAGGACCACGAAGATCGGCAGCCGCTCACCGCGCTCGCGCCACCAGACGTTGAGGATCGAGCCGATGTCGGGACTCTCGTGCGCGAGGAACTGGAACTCGTCGAGCACCAGCAGCACGGGCCCATCCTGCGCCCAGTCGGCGACCGCGTCGAGCGCCGCTCGCCAGTCGGGGACGGACAGCGCCGTACGGCCCGTCGCCTCGGCGAGCCGCGTGGAGAAGTCGGCGAGCTGATCCGTGCGCGTGCCGCTCGTCGCCTCGAAGTAGAGGTGGCGCTTGCCGCGCGCGAACTCCAGCAGCAACAGGCTCTTGCCGACGCGCCGCCGCCCCCACAGCACGAAGACCTGCCCGCCGTCCTGCGCCCAACGACGCTCGAGCATCGCCAGCTCGTCCTTGCGATTGAGGAACGGGTCCGGGGCGTCCGCTTTTACCATGGATAGAACTTATCCGGCTATAACTTCTTTGTCAATAAGTTCTATCCATATCAGTTCGGACCTAGACTGCCGCCATGCTCCCGCCCCGCGCGCTCGTCGCGCCCGACGCGTTCAAGGGCACGTTCTCGGCAGCCGAGGTGGCGGAGGCGGTGGCGCGGGGGCTGGAGCGGGCCGGCGTGGCGGCGGATCGGTGCCCGCTCGCCGACGGCGGCGAGGGGACGCAGGCGGCGCTGCTGACAGCGCGCGGCGGGCGCGTCGTGGCGGCGCCGGCGCACGACCCGCTGGGACGACCGCTGACGGCGTCGTTCGCGCTGCTCGACGACGACGGGCGCACCGCCGTCGTGGAGACGGCCGCCGCGAGCGGGCTGCCGCTGCTGGACGCGCAGGAGCGCGATCCGTGGGCGGCGAGCACGTACGGCACCGGCGAGTTGATCGCCGCCGCGCTCGACGCGGGCGCGCGCGAGCTGCTGATCGGCGCGGGCGGCTCGGCGACGGTCGACGGCGGCGCGGGCGCGCTCGCCGCGCTCGCCGCGCGGCGGCCGGACGGCCTCGGCGACGCACGGCTCGTCGTGCTGTGCGACGTGCGCACGCCGTGGGAGCGCTGCGCGCACGTCTTCGGGCCGCAGAAGGGCGCCGACCCGGCCCTCGTGGAGCGGCTCGCAGCGCGGCTCGACGCGCAGGCGGCCGCGCTCCCGCGCGACCCGCGCGGCGTGCCGATGGGCGGCGCCGCCGGCGGCCTCGCGGGCGCGCTGTGGGCGGCGCACGCCGCCGAGCTGGTCGCGGGCGCGCCGTTCGTGCTCGATGCCGCCGGCTTCGACGCGCGCCTGCACGGCGCGGCGGCCGTGATCTGCGGCGAGGGCCGGCTCGACGCGCAGAGCGGCGAGGGCAAGCTCGTCGGCGAGGTCGTGCGGCGTGCGCGGCGCGCGGGCGTCGCCGCGATCGCGCTCGCCGGCGAGGTCGCGCTCGACGCCGCCGGCTGGCGCGCGCTCGGCCTCGCCGAGGCGATCGCCGCCACGACGCTCGCGCAGCTGGAGGCCGCCGGCGAGCGGATCGGGCGAGAGCTGCTCGCCGGCGGGTGAGCGAGCTACGGCGCCCACTCGGCGTCGAGCCGCGATAGCGCGACGCCCGCGTGCACGAGCACGATCGCGCCCGGCTCGAGCGGGCCGACCAAAGCCGTCTCGACGGTCGCCGGGATCCCGTCGGCGCCGGCGCAGCGAGCGCGGGTTCCGCCGGCCGGGTCGAGCGCGAGCACACGCATGGCGACGCCCGCTCCGCCGCGGACGCCGCGGCGCGACCGGCCGCGACGGGCGTCCTCGCCGGACGCGGTGATGGGCCGCTGGCCCGGCTCGGAAGCGCTCACATGCTCTGCATCTCCGCCGCCGCGCAGGCGCGAACCGGCCGCGTCCGCGCCCGGACCCAGCGGCGGCGCTCAGTCCTCGACACGCAGGTCGAGCCACAGCTCGCTGCGCGTCGGGAACGCGGGCACGGCGTTCGCGAGCGTCGCGAGCGGCACCTCGGCCGCGATCGCGATCGTCGCCGCGTGCAGCATCTCGGCCACCTCGGGGCCGACGAACGTCGCGCCGACGAGCAGCTCGCGCTCGGTGTCGAGCACGAAGCGCGTCGTGCCGGCCGCGCCGTGGCCGTGGAAGCTGCCGCCGGCGTTGCCGGACGTCTCGCGGTCGACCGCGCGCACCGCGATCCCGGCCTCGCGCGCGCTGGCGAGCGTGTGGCCGACGGCGGCGACGTTCGGATCGGTGAAGACCACGCGCGGCGACAGCGGCCCGTCGAGCCTCCCCACGCGCGCGCCGTCGTCGCCGCAGATCGCATCTACGGCGACGCGCGCCTGGTGCTTGCCCATGTGCGTGAGCAGCGCGCGGCCGTTGACGTCGCCGATCGCGTAGAGCCACGGGCGGCCCGGCACGCGCAGCGCGTCGTCCACCTCGATCGGCTCGCCCGGCTCGAGCCCGACCGTCTCCAACCCGAGGTCGTCGGTGCGCGGGCGGCGGCCGACCGCGACGAGCAGATGGTCGCCGGTCAGCTCCTCGCCCTCGTCGAGCGTCACGGTCGTGCGGCCGTCGGCGCCGCGCGCCACGCCGACCGCTCTCACGCCGATCCACAGCTCGACGTCGCGCAGGCGCAGCGCCTGCGCGACCTGCTCGCTCGCGAACGGCTCCTCGCGCGCGATCAGCCGATCGGCGGCCTCGACCAGCATCACGTACGCGCCGAGCGAGCGCCACGCCTGCGCCAGCTCGACCCCGACGACCCCGCCGCCGAGCACGATCAGCTCGCCGGGGACCTCGCTCGCCGTCGTCGCCTCGCGGTTCGTCCACGGCTCGGCCTCCGCGAGGCCGGGGATCGGCGGCAGCAGCGCGGTCGACCCGGTCGCGACGACGACCGCCTCGCGCGCCGTGCAGTCGCCGACGCCCTCCACCGTCACGCACCGCTCGCCGGCCAGCCGCGCGTGGCCGCGCAGCAGCGTCACGCCGCGCTCCTCCAGCCATGGCATCTGGGCGTCGTCGCGCAGGTGATGGATCACCTCGTCGCGGCGCTCCAGCGCGCTGATCACGTCGATGTCGACGGGGTCCATCGCCTCGAACGCGCCCGGCACGCGCAGCAGCTCGTCGACGGCCTCGTTCGGGCGCAGCAGCGCCTTCGAGGGCATGCACGCGTAGAAGCTGCACTCGCCGCCGACCAGCTCGCGCTCCACGAGCGCGACTGCCTTGCCGCGCTGCGCCAGCCGCCCGGCCGCCACCTCGCCGGCGGGGCCGGCGCCGATCACGATCACGTCGAAGCTGTGGTCCGTCATCGCACCTCCGCAAGTGCATCGTCGAGCACCGCGGCGATCAGGTCGGGGCGCTCGAGCTGGGGGTAATGACCGATACCCGCCAGCTCTCGCACCGGAACACCGGGCCGCAGCTCGCGCAGGCCGTCGAGCACCGCAGTCGTCGCGACCGGGTCCTCCAATCCCCAGGTGAGCGACAGCCGCCCCGGCCAGTCGCGGAAGGCGCCGTGCCAGCGCTCCACGAAGCGCTCGCGCTCGGCCATGTAGTTGACGAGCAGATGGCCGATGCGGTGGCCGCCGCCGTGCGCGAGCAGCGACCACTGGTCGTCGGCCTCGGCGCGCGTGAGCGGGTGCGCGTCGGAGAAGATCTGCCCGAACTGCAGGCGGAACGAGCGCTCGTTGGTGAGCCGCGCGAACAGCGGGCCGAGGCGGCTGCGCAGCAGCTTCTGCCCGACCGTCGGGCTCGCGCGATCGAGCAGGATCGAGCCGTTGAACAGCAGCGCGCCGCGGATGTCGAGCGCCCCGTTGCCGCGCAGCTCGCGCGCGAACAGCTCCGTCGCGACGGACGTGCCCATGTCGTGCGCAACGACGTAGACGGGCGGCGAGCCGGCGCGTTGCACCAGCTCCTCCGCCGCGTCGGCCTGCCAGGCGAGCGTGTAGACGTGGTCGGCCGGCTTGTCGGACAGGCCGAAGCCGAGGAAGTCGAACGCGAGCGCCGCACGGTGCGGTCGCAGCGCAAGCAGCTCGCGCCAGTCATAGGACGACGACGGGAAGCCATGCAGGAACAGCAGCAGCGGACCGTCGCCCTCGCGTCGCTGCACGTACAGCCGCCGCCCGGCGACCTCCTCGAACGAGCCGGCGGCGCGCCAGCGCTCGACGTTCGGCGTGAGCATCGCGCGCAGCCTATGCCGGCTGCGCGCGCCGGCACGCCGGTTGCTCGGTTCTCAGTGGGGCTTCGCGTAGTCGGCGTACTGGCCGAAGTCGATGAAGACGCACGCCTCGTCGCCGACGACCTCGGCGTCATGCCCCGCCGGGATCGCGACGACGTCGCCGGCGCCCATCTCCGCCTCGTTGCCGTCGGTCATCCACACGTGCATCCGGCCCGCGACGCAGTAGCCCAGGTGCGCCGTCTCGCAGTGGTCGGTGCCGGCGATCGGCTTCACGTTCGCCGACCATCTCCAGCCCGGCTCGTACTGCGCGCGGCCGACCGTCCGCCCGCCCACCTCCACCACGTCCGCCTTGCCCAGCCCCGCGAACACGCGCGTCTCGTCCGGTGACTCGAAGCGCTTGACCTCGATCGACGCCATCTCACTGCTCCTCTCGCTGGTGACCCGTTGCACCAGGCATGCCCGATCGGGGCGTGCGGGATGCCTATCCGTCAGGCGAGCAGGGCGAACGGCGTCTGCAGCAGCTCGCGCACGCGGGCCAGGAACTGCGCGGCGTCGGCGCCGTAGAGGATGCGGTGGTCGCAGGAGAGCGAGAGGTCCATCAGCGCGCGCGGTGCGATCGACCCGTCGGGCGCCACCGTGGGCCGCTGCACCGCGGCGCCGACGGCGAGGATCGCCGCCTGGCCGGGGTTGACGACGGCGGTGAACGACGTGACGCCGAACATGCCGAGGTTGGAGACGGTGAAGGTGCCGCCGCTCAGCTCCGGCGGAAGGATCTTTCCGTCGCGCACTCTCGCCGCGAGCGCGCGCGTCGTGCGTGCGATGGCGGTGACGGGCTGTGCGTCGGCGTCGAAGATCGTCGGGACGATCAGCGTCCCCTCGGCCGCGACCGCGACGCCGACGTTCGCGCGCCCGTACAGCTCGAAGGCGCCGTCTCTGTAGGCGCCGTTCGCGCGCGGGTGCTCGCGCAGCGCGAGCCCGCACGCCTTCACGACGAAGTCGTTGACCGACGGCGCCGACTCCCGCGCCGCCTTCATCTGCGCACGCAGCGCGAGCAGGTCGGTGACGTCGGCCTCGGTGCGGACCTGGAAGTCCGGCACCGTCGCCTTCGACTCCGCCATCCGCCGCGCGATCGTCTTCTGCGTCGAAGTGAGTTCGACGACCGTCACATCGCCCTTGCCCGTCGCGCTGGCGGCCGGCGCCGCAGGCGCGGCGGGTGCCGGGGCTGCGGTGGCAGGTGCCTGCGCGGGAGCGGCGGCAGCCGCCTCGACGTCGGCCTTCACGATCCGCCCCGACCGGCCGCTGCCCGCAAGCGAGGCGAGATCGACGCCCAGCTCACGCGCCAGCCGGCGAGCGACCGGAGAAGCCTTGATGCGTTCGCCGGGCTCAGAGCCGTCGCCCACAGCGGACACCGAGGGAGAGGCGTCCGGCGCAGCGGCCGATCCGGCGGGTGGCGCGGGTGAGACGACTTCCGCGGCCCCGCCCGCGGAATCGTCTTCACCGGCGACAGGACCCGCCGGCGCAGCGGCCGGGGCCCCGCCAGAAGGAGCCGACTCCCCGTCCCCGAGCACATGCGCGATCACCGCGCCGACCGGCAGCGCATCGCCCTCGGCCGCAACGCGATGAAACACGCCGCCCGCATCGGCCTCATACGTCATGTTCGCCTTGTCCGTCTCGATCTCGGCGATCTCGTCGCCGCGCGCCACCGCGGCGCCGTCGGCGACCAGCCATCTGAGGATCGTCCCCTCCTCCATCGAGTCGGAGAGGCGCGGCATCGTGATCTCGGGCATCCCTAGTTCTTTCGGCTCAGGGCCGCGAGCACGGCGCCCGCGATCCGCTCGTCGTTCGGCATCGCGGCCAGCTCGAGGTTCTTCGCGTACGGCAGCGGCACCTCGGCCATGCCGACGCGCTCGACCGGCGCGTCGAGGTCGTCGAAGCAGGCGTGCTGGATGCGCGCGGCCAGCTCTGCGGTGACGCCGTAGGTCGGCCAGCCCTCCTCGACGCACACCGCGTGGTTCGTCTTCGCGACCGACGCGGCGACCGTCTCGACGTCGAGCGGTCGCAGCGAGCGGAGGTCCACCACCTCGGCGGAGATGCCATGCTGCGAAGCGAGCTGCTCGGCGACCGCCAGCGCACGCACGGTCGCGTAGGAGTGCGCCACGAGCGTGACGTCGCTCCCCTCGCGCAGCACCTGCGCGCGCCCGATCGGCACGACGAAGTCGGGGTCGAGCGGGACCTCGCCTCTCTGCTTGTAGATCGGCAGGTTCTCGATCACGAGGACGGGGTCGTCGTCGCGGATCGCCGCCTTCAGCAGGCCCTTCGCATCGGCCGGCGTGGCGGGCGAGACGACCTTCAGGCCGGGGGTCGACGCGAACCACTGGTCGAACGACTGCGAATGCTGCGCGGTGAGCTGGTTGCCGGCGCCGTTGGGCGTGCGGATCACGAGCGGGCAGCGCACCTCGCCGCCGAACATCGCGCCGATCTTCGCCGCGTGGTTGACGACCTGGTCCATCGCCACCACGAGGAAGTTGATCGTCATGATCTCGACGACCGGGCGCTCGCCCAGCATCGCCGCGCCGACGCCGGCGCCGACGAAGCCCTCCTCGGCGATCGGCGTGTCGCGCACGCGGTCCTCGCCGAACTCCTGCATGAGGCCGGCGGAGACCTTGTAGGCCCCCTCGAAGACGCCGACCTCCTCGCCCATCAGGAAGACGCGCTCGTCGCGCGCCATCTCCTCGCGCAGCGCGAGGCGCAGCGCCTCGCGGTAGGTCATGACCTCGGTCTCGCCCGCGGCCGCCTCGGCGACCGGGCGCTCGGCAGTCGCGCTCATGCGCCCAGCCCTGCATCGAAGGTAAGCGCCAGCTCCCCGAACGGCGAGCCCGGCCGCATGCGCGCGAACTGCTCGGCGCTGCCGGAGGCGTGCATGCCGGCGGCGAGCTGGGCGACGTCCGGCTCCGCGCTCGCGAGCGCGAGCTCGACGGCGGCCGCGACGCGCTCGTCGGCACGCTTGTCGATCGCCTCCAGCTCCACCTCGGCGACGCCCGCCTCGCGCAACTGCTGGCGCACGCGGCGGATCGGATCGTGCGCCTGGTGCTCGGCGATCTCGTCCTTCGTGCGGTAGGCGAGGCCGGCGTCGGCAACCGAGTGGCCGCGGTAGCGGTAGGTCATCGCCTCCAGCACCGCCGGCGCCCGATCCTCCCGCGCAGCGCGCAGCAAGCGCTCGGACGCCTCGAGCACCGCGTCGAGGTCGTCGCCGTCGACCCGCTCGCCATGCATCCGGTAGGCGCTCGCGCGCTTGTACAGCTCGGGCTCGGCGGAGGCGCGGCCGACCGCGGTCCCCATGCCGTACTCGTTGTTGACGACGAGGAAGACGATCGGCAGCTTCCACAACGCAGCGAGGTTGAGCGACTCGTGCCAGGCGCCCATGTTCACGGCGCCGTCGCCCAGCTCGCAGACGACCGCCTGCGGCTTGCCCTGGCGCACGAGCGCGAGCGCGAGGCCGGTCGCGACCGGGAGCTGGCCGGCGACGATGCCCCAGCCGCCGTAGTAGCCGCGCGTCACGTCGAGGATGTGCATCGAGCCGCCGCGGCCGTGCGCGCAGCCGTCCTCGCGGCCGAACAGCTCGGCCATGACGGCCTCGGGCGAGGTGCCGCGCGCGAGCGCGAAGCCGTGCGAGCGGTAGCCGGTGACGAGCAGGTCGTCGGGCTGGAGGGCGTGGACGACGCCGACGGTCGTCGCCTCCTGGCCCGAGGAGAGGTGGCAGTAGCCGCCGATGCGGGCGGCCTTGTACTGGCGCTCCGCCTCCGTCTCGAAGACGCGGCTGAGGACCATCGTCTCGTACAGCTCGCGCCGCGTCTCGGGCGCGAGCGCGGCTACGTCGGATACGTCTGGGGCGGGAGCGGTTGCGACCGACATCAGGACTCCTCGAAGTACTCCGGGTGGGCCGCCTGGATGTGCGGCACGCTGGACAGGACCATCCGCAGGTGGTGGCGCATCGCGGCCTCGGCGCGGTCGGCATCCGCTGCCGCGATCGCCGCGACCAGCTCGCGATGCTCGGCGACCATCTCGCCGAGGTAGCCGGGCTCGGGCAGGCTGAGCCCGCGGACGCGGTCGAGGTGGCCGTTCGCGCGGCGCGCGAGCGACCAGGCGATCTCGTGCCCGCTCAGCTCGGCGAGCAGGCGGTGGAGCGCGTCGTCGAGCGTGTCGAACGACTCCGCGTCGCCCTGCTCCTCCGCGCGCTCCTGCGCTGCGAGGTTGGCTTGCAGATCGGTGAGGCCGGCGTCGGTGACGCGTTCGACCGTGCGGCGGATGGCGGCGCACTCGAGCGCCTCGCGCACGAACGCGGCGTCCTCGATCGCGGCGAAGCTGATGAGCGTGACGAACGTGCCGAGCTGCGGCACGATCGCGACGAGCCGCTCGTCCCGCAGCCGCGCCAGCGCTTCGCGCACCGGCGTGCGGCTGACGCCGAGCAGCTCGGCCAGCTCGTTCTCCGACAGACGCCGCCCCGGCTCCAGCTCCGCGCTGACGATCGCAGCGCGCAGCGCGGCATACACCTGGTCACCGGTGGACAGGCCATTTACGCGATCGTGCAGGGCAATCCGCATACTTGCGGACTAGTATACAAGTGATGGGCAAGCCCCAAACGGGGGGTTTTTGGCTGCTCGCGCCGGCCTCAGCGATGCGCGTCGAGGAACAGGTGCGCAGGCGGGAAACGCAGCTCCCGCGTGTGTCTGACGGGCAGCGCCTCGGCGAGCAGTAGCACGTCGTAGAGCCGCTGCGCTGCACGCGTGGACTCCTCTTTGGATGGATGCCTCACCACGTAGGGACGGGGCTCTCGGTCCGAGGACTGGGCAGCGTCGGTCATGGCCGAAGCGTATCGGTGCGGCCGGGCCGCTCGCGCTCGCTTGCCAACGAATGAAGGGCCCCCAGTCGGGAGCCCTTCGGGGTGCGGCTGGTCGCTCCGGCGGCAGCGCCGGGGCGGGTGAGAGGTCAGGCCGCGAGCGGGCCTTCGTGGCGGTCCACGGCGGCGCCGGCGGTGGCGACCGCGGCCTCCACGTGCCCGTACTCGACCGAGCCCGGGCCGTACATCAGCCCGCGCAGGATCGTCGTGGCGTCCGCCTGCGAGACGCCCTCGATCGTCGTCTCCGGGTGGTCGTCGGTGGCCATCAGTTTCAGGTTCCAGGTGCGAGTGTTCATGGTCATGTGCTCCGATTGGAGATGCATCTCAGCGATGCCTCGCGATTCAAAGTAGGCGCTCGGACGCGCCCCGTGTGTGACACACGTCGCACTTCTCCGAACGTTCACGATTCGCGCCCACCCGCGGCGCGGTCGCGCTACCCGCGCGGGTTGCGCAGCCGGTCGCGGTCCTCGGACTCGCCGACCAGCAGGAACACGAGCGAGACGAGGATCACGAGCGCGCTCCCGAACAGCGTCCAGCCGACCGCCATCACGACCACATTGCCGCCGACGGCCGCCAGCACGACCCCGGCGACGAGCAGCGCGACCGCGGAACCGATGATGCGCGGATGCGGCAGATGAGGCATCGCGGGAGTCATACCCGCTCGGCCGGCACGGCAGCGCCGGAGCGCTCCGTCGCGCGCGACTGGAATGCTTGCGCCGCGATGACGGTGGCGGGCGCGCAGACGATCGAGATCGACGGCCGGGCGCTGGCGTGGCGCTCGCTCGGCGACGGTCCGCCGCTGCTGCTCGTCAACGGCTACGCCGCGACCGGCGGCGACTGGGACCCGCAGCTGCTGCAGCGCCTCGCCGAGACGTTCGAGGTGATCGCGCCGGACAACCGCGGCATGGGCCGCTCGGCGCTCGGCGACCCGGGCGGCCTGACGATCGACGGCATGGCGCACGATCTGGAGCTGCTGCTCGACGCGCGTGGGATCGACCAGGCACCCGTCGTCGGCTGGTCGATGGGCGGCTCCGTCGCGCAGCAACTGGCGCTGCGCGCGCCGGCCCGCGTCGAGCGGCTCGTGCTGCTGTCGACCGACCCGGGCGGCGCGACGGCCGTTGCGCCGCAGCCGGAGGCATGGGCGCGGCTGCTCGACCACTCCGGCAGCGCGCGCGAGCAGGCGACGCGGCTCATCTCGCTGCTGTTCCCTCCTGCGCTCGCGCGGCTGAGCGGCTACCGCTCGGCGACGCGCGTGAAGTACCGGTTCGCCGCGCGCATCGCCAGCTCGTACGGCTTCGCCCACTTGCCCTGCAACCAGAAGGCCCAGCGGATGTCGGGCGAGGTGAAGACCATGTAGCGGTTGCGCGCGACCCCGTCGAGGATGCAGTCGGCGACGTGCTCGGGCGAGACGGCGCGGCGCTCGAAGCGCTCGATCAGCGCTCTGACCTCCGGCCGCTCGCGATCGACGCCGACGATCGTGACCGTCCCGGTGAGCGGCGTGTGGACGGCGCCGGGGCAGACGAGCGTGACGCCGATCCCGTGGCGGCGCAGGTCGAAGCGCAGCACCTCCGAGACGCCGCGCAGGCCGAACTTCGTCGCGCTGTAGGGCGCGTGCCACGGCAGCCCGAAGAGCCCAGCGGCCGAGGAGACGTTGACGATCTGGCCGCCGCGGCCGGCGGCGATCATCGGCGGCACGAAGCACTCCAGCACGCTGATCGGCCCCATCAGGTTGACGTCGACGACGCGCTGCCAGTGGCGGTGCTCGAGCCGGTCGATCGTCCCCCACGTCGCGATCCCGGCGACGTTCATGACGACGTCCATTGGGCCGTGCGCGGCGTGGATCGCGATCCCGAGCGCGACGACCGCGTCGTGGTCGGCGACATCGGCCGGCGCGGCGTAGGCGACCGTGCCGCCGGCCGCGCGGATCTCCTCGACCGCGCGCGCGAGCGGCTCCTCCTGCACGTCGGTGAGGAACAGCTCCGCGCCTTGCGCGGCGGCGGCGAGCGCAGTCGCGCGGCCGATGCCGCTCGCCGCGCCGGTGATCAGGCAGCGCTTGCCGCGCAGGCCGGGGACCGGAACGCGGCGGACGGGCCGGATTCGACGACGCCTCATGCGCCCCGCCTCGCCGCGACCCGCTGCGCGAGCCGCACGAACAGCGAGCCCGTGCCGGCGACAGCGTGGACGGGCGGCACCGGATCCGGCTGCACCTCCAGCGAGTTCAGCGTCATCGCGAGCATCTCGTAGTGCCCGACCAGCAGGCACAGCTCGATCAGCCCGCGCTCGTCGTACTCGCGCGCGAGCGCCGCCCACAGCTCGTCGCCGATGCGGCGGTCGGAGTGCAGCTCGTCGGCGGCGCGCAGCAGCAGCGCCTGCCGCGCAGACCAGCCGATCGCCTCCGCTCCGTCGCGCACGCGCACGACCTCCTCCGCACTCAGCCCCGCGCGCTGCGCGAGCCGCTCGTGCTGGACCCACTCGTAGTCCGAGCCCGTGTTGTGAGCCACGCGCAGGATCGCCAGCTCGGCCTCGTCGCGCGGCAGCGTCCCGCCCGGCATCAGCCCACCCGCGAACCACAGCCAGCGCCGGAACAGCCCGCGATGCCGCGCGAGCGTCGTGAACACGCGCGGCGGCTCGCCGCCTCCGATCGCGGCGCCCAGCACGCGCACGATCGCGGCGTTCACCAGCCCGATCTCGCGGCGGGTGCCCGGGGCGATGCGCGGCGACTCGGCCATCGCGCCGACCCTACCGACCACCGAGCGTCGCCACGCCAACTGGCGACGCTCGGCCAGGCCCTCGTCAGATCGACGCCAGGTCCCCGACCACCTGCGTCAGGCGGATCGCGTTGCCGGACGGGTCGCGGAAGCCGGAGTCGATCCCGTAGGGACGCTCTTCAGGCGCCTCGGTGAACTCGACGCCGCGGGCCTTCAGCTCCTCGTAGGAGGCTTGGCAGTCGTCGGTCGTGAGGAAGACGGTGCCGGCGAAGCCCTTCGCCATCAGCGACTTGACCTGATCGGCCGTCTCGGCGTCCATCACGGGCGGCCCGGGGATCGCCATCAGCACGACGGAGAAGTCCTCCAGCTGGCCGGCGGGGCCGACGGTGAGCCAGCGGAAGTTGCCGAGCTCCGCGACCGTGACGTCGACGCCGACCTCCCAGCCGAGCTTCTGCGTGTAGAACGCAAGCGCCTCGTCCTGGTCGTGGACCCACAGCTGGGCGTTGGCGATTCTGATCATGGTGGACCTCCGGGTGACGTGGAACACGATGCGGCCAGCCTAGGTCTGCCCGCCTTCCCTGTCTTCTCGAAACGTGCTGTCATCGACGCGCCGGACCCGCGCCCGCCGCCCGTATGCACGCGCCACGCAGCCCGGCACGACCGCGTACGCCACCGCAGGCGGGAAGGCCGCGCGGTAGGCGGTCGGCGACCTCCCGTACATGCGCGTGAAGCTCGTCGTGAACGAGCCGATCGACTGCAGCCCGACCGACAGGCACACGTCCATCACCGAGCGGTCGGTCGTGCGCAGCAGCGTGGCGGCGCGCTCGAGCCGGCGCGTCAGCAGGTACGCGCGCGGCGACTCGCCGAAGGCACTCTTGAACGCACGGCTGAAATGCGCGCGCGAAAGGCCCGCCGCGCGCGCCATGTCGTCGACCCCGAGCGGCTCGAAGTAGCGCGCGTCGGCGAGGTCCTTCGCTCTCAGCAGGTGGCGGTCGGTCGGGACGAAGGCCATGCCGCGATCCAGTATCGCGCGACCGTCAGCCGGTGTTGCGCAGGCCGGCGGCGATGCCGTTGACGCTCAGCAGCAGCGCGCGGACGACGTCGGGGTGGGCGTCGCGACCGGCGGCGCGGTCGCCGCGCCAGCGCTCGAGCAGTGCGACCTGCACGTAATGCAGCGGCGCGAGGTAGGCGTCGCGGACCTCGAGCGTGCGTGCGAGCGCCGGGTTGGCGTGCAGGAGCGCGGGCTCGCCGGTGAGCGAGAGCAGCTCGCGGACGGTGAGCTCGTGCTCGGCGCGGATCGTCTCGAACAGGTGCCGCAGCTCCGGCGGGACGAGTCGCTGCACGTAGTGGCCGGCGAGGTCGAGGTCGGTCTTCGCGAGCGTCATCGCGACGTTCGAGAGGAAGTTGCGGAAGAAGCGCCACTCGGCGTGCATCTCCTCGAGTGCGCCGGCGAGGCCGGCGGCGCGGGCTGCCGCGAGGCCGGAGCCGACGCCGTACCAGCCCGGGACGATCTGGCGGGACTGGGTCCAGCCGAAGACCCAGGGGATCGCGCGCAGGCTCTCGATCCCGCCGCCGGCGTCGGGTCGGCGCGCGGGGCGCGAGCCGAGGTGCAGCTCGGAGAGCAGCTCGACCGGCGTGGAGGCGACGAAGTAGTCGGGCAGGCCGGGATCGCCGACGAGCGCGCGGTAGCGCTCGCTCGACGCGTCGGCCACGAGGTCCATCGCCTCGCCCCACGCGGCGAGCGTGTCGGCCGGCACGCGCGGGCGGCGGTGCAGCACGGTCGACTCGAGCGTCGCCGCGAGCAGCAGCTCGAGGTGCTCGCGCGCGAGCGACGGCAGCAGGTACTTGTCGGAGATCACCTCGCCCTGCTCGGTCAGCTTGATCTCGCCGTCGAGCGTCCCCGGCGGCTGCGCGAGGATCGCGTGGTGGGCCGGCCCGCCGCCGCGGCCGACCGTCCCGCCGCGCCCGTGGAACAGCCGCAGCCGCACGCCGAAGCGCGCCGCCGTGTCGCGCAGGCGCTGCTGCGCGCGGTGGATCGCCCACTGGCTCGCCGCGATCCCCGCCGCCTTGCTCGAGTCGGAGTAGCCGAGCATCACCTCCTGCACGTCGCCGCGCAGCGCGACGAGGCGGCGGTAGGCGGGGTCCTCCAGCAGCTGCGCGAGCATCTCGCCCGCCCTATGCAGCTCCTCGACCGTCTCCAGCAGCGGCACGAAGCCGATCCGCGCGACCCCCGCGTCCAGCTCCAGCAGTCCCGCCTCGCGCGCGAGCACGGCGGCGGCGAGCAGGTCGTCGGCGCCCTGGCACATCGAGACGATGTAGGACTCGACCGCCTGCGGCCCATACCGCTCCTGGCTCTCGCGAATCGCGCCGAACGTCTCGAACGTGCGTGCGCCGGCGGCGTCGAGCGGCGGCGGGCTCGGCGCGAGCGGCCGGCGCGACGCCAGCTCGGCGGCGAGCAGCACGCGGCGCTCCTCGCGCGACAGCGACGCGTACGGGCGCGCGTCGTCGTCCTCGCCCGCCAACCGGTCCACGAGCTGCCCGACCGCGTGATGGTGCGCGCTCGCGTGCTCGCGCACGTCGAGCGTCGCCAGCCCGAGCCCGAACGCCGAAAGCGTGCGGATCGCCCGCTCGACGCGCCCGCGCGCGATCAGCTCGCCGCGATCCAGCAGCAGCGAGTCGCGCACGAGCATCAGCTCGGCGACCAGCTCGTGCGCGCCGCCGTAGTCGCGCCCCGGCTCGCGCGGGCGCCCCTCGGCCAGTCGCGCGCGCGTGTTGAGCAGCTTGCGGCGCATGCACGTGAGCTTCAGCCGGTAGGGCTCCTCCGCGTTGAGCCGGCGATAGCGCGACTCGAGCTCGGGCAGCGCGTCGAGGTCGGCCGCGAGCGAGGCCTCCAGCTCTGGCGTCGCGCCGGCGATGCGCAGCGAGGAGGAGAGGTCGGTGCGCAGCTCGTCGATCACCGCCAGCGCGCAGCGGATCCCGTGCTCGTGCTGGAGCGCGAGCACCCGGCGCGTGCTGTCGGGGCTGACGTTCGGGTTGCCGTCGCGATCGCCGCCGATCCAGCTCCCGAACGCAAGCGGGCGCGCATCGGGCGGCTGCGCGAAGCCGAGCCGGCCCAGCTCGCGCGCGAGCGTCTCGAGCACCCACGGCACGACCTCCGTGTGCAGCGCGTCGAGGTAGTAGAGGGCGTTGCGCGCCTCGTCGACCACGTCGGGCCGCGCGATCCGCAGCTCGTCGGTCTGCCACAGCAGGTCGATCAGCTCCTCCAGCCGCTCGGCGACCCGCGCCTCGGCGACCGCGTCGCCGAGCGCCCGCTCGCGCTCGTCGAGCAGGTCGGCGACCTCGCGCAGCTTGCGCAGGACCGTGCGCCGCGCGGCCTCTGTCGGGTGCGCCGTGAAGACCGGACGCAGCGCGAGCCGGCCCAGCTCCGCCACCAGCTCGTCGCGCGGCACCCCGGCCGCGGCGACCCGCTCGACCGCCTGCGCCAGCCACGCGCCCTCGCGCCGCCGCTCGGCCGCCAGCTCGCGATCGCGATGGACCTGCTCGGCGACGTTCGCGAGATGGAAGTACGTGCCGAACGCGCGCACGAGGCGCCGCGCGGTCGCCGGCTCGAGCGCGGCGAGCGTCGCGGCCGCCGCGTCGCGGTCGCTGCGGATCAGCAGCCGCACCTGCTCGACCAGCGCGAGCAGCTCGCGTCCCTCCTGGCGCACGATCGTGCGCCCGAGCAGCGCCGCCAGCTCGCGGATGTCGCGCCGCAGTCCGGCCTGATCGCCGGCGCGCCGGTCCGGTGCGGCGCTCGCAGATGTCTCGCGATCCCCCATGCGGGCTCGCAGGATAGGCCGCGGGCCACAGCGGGAGCAGGCGCGCGGGCGCACGACCGGGACGAACGGGGGGGTGTGCACACGAGCGGCCCCGGCGGCTGCGTGGGGGAACGGGGTCGCCGAGGCCGCAGCGTGTGCGGATGGCCTGCGATGCCTCGCCAAATGGGGGATGGGGCGAGGCGGCGCGCACGGCGGCGGTCGTGAGACCGGTCACCGCGAAGCCCACACAGGGCCATCGGCCCGCAATCCTCCCCGCTCAGTCAGATTTTCGGTAGTCCGAATTTCGAACGTTCAAAGCGCGAGTATCGGGCGTGCCAAGAGCTTGCCTTGGACCACGCTTCTTCATTAGTGTCAGAAGACATCGTCATTTTCTGACGGGTGCGGAGTCGCCGCGCCCCGTGAAGCGGAGGACGCGACGCATGACGGGGAGCGGGGAAGCGGTGCCACGACCGGGACGCACCGGTTGAGCGACACGCCCGTGCTCGCGTTCGAGCACGTCACGCGCCGCCACCGCCTCGGTCGCGAGCGCGTCGCCGTGCTCGACGACGCCTCCTTTGAGGTCTGGCCGGGCGAGCTGGTCGCGATCCTCGGCCCCCACCGCGTCGGGAAGACGACGCTGCTGCGGGTCGCCGCGGGCCTCGAAGTTCCGGACGCCGGTACCGTGCGGCTCGACGGCGAGGCGCTCGGCACGCCGCCCTCCGGCGAGCGCACGCCGCGGCTGCGCACCGTCGGGCTCGCGCCCAAGAGCTGGCGCGTCGCGCGCGGCAAGCCGGTGCTCGACCACGTCGCGCTGCCGCTGCTGGCCGAGGGCCACCGGCTGGCGACCGCGCTGGCGAAGGCGCACGCGGCGATCGAGCGCGTTGGCGCAGACCACTACACGAACGCGAGCGCGGACGAGCTGGCGCCCGGGGACGAGACGCGCGTCGCGCTCGCGCAGGCGCTCGTGCGCGACCCGCGCCTGCTGCTCGTCGACGAGCCGGGCGCGCTGGCGGCGCCCGACGAGCGCGACGGGCTGCTGCGCCTGCTGCGCTCGATCGCCGCGGAGCACCCGCAGCTCGCCCTGCTCGTGACCTCGTGCGACGTCGCGGGGATCGCCGGCGCCGGGCGCGTGCTGACGCTTGCCGACGGCACGCTGCGCGGCGCGAGCGCGCCGCCCCGCGGCGAGATCGTCGCGTTCCCCGCGCGCGCGACGCAGACGTGACGCCGCACCGCTCAGCGCACCCAGCCACCTGAGCGCGACGCGCCGTGCAGCGCGACGACGTCGGCGCCCTCCCCGGCCGCCTCGGCGCGCAGCACGCCGCCGCTGAGCGTCAGCGCGCGATCGACGCCGGAGACACCCATCGCTTCGCCGGTCGTCATCAGCACGGCGACGCGACCGTCGGCGATCGAGCGCACGAGCAGCAGCACCGCCTCGCGCTCGAGCAGGTCGACGTGGCGGGTCGGATCGTCGACCAGCAGCAGCTGCGGGCCGGTCACGAGCGCCTGCGCGATCGCGACGCGCACACGCTCGGTCGGCTCCAGCTCGCACAGCGGCAGCGGCGCGCAGGCGGCGGCGCCGACGCGCTCGAGCTGCAGCAGCGCGCGGGCGCGCGCCGTCTCCGGCGCCGTCCCGCGCGCGAGCAGCGGCATCGCGACGTGGTCGAGGCTCGACTCGCCGCCGGCGTCCGCGAGCCCGATCTGCACGAAGCCGATCCCCGCCGGGAGGCCGTCGTCGCGACAGCCCGCCGCGAGCCCGTACTCGCCGAAGCGGACCGCACCGCCGTCTGGCCGCTCGAGCCCCGCCGCAATGCGCAGCAGCGTCGTGCGCCCGGAGCGCGGCACGCCCCAGATCGCGACCAGCTCGCCCGGCTCGATCGCGAGCGAGACGTCGTCGAGCGCGACGACCTCGCTACGGCCGCGGCGGTAGCGCTTGCTGACGCGCTCAAGCGTCAGCAGGCTCATCGGTCCCCGCCGGACGCGTCCGCTCGAACGCGTCGATCTCCTTGCGCGCGTAGGCGATCCATGCGAAGTGCGCGTCGAGCAGGCCGCGGCGCGCGCCCAGCACGAGCCGCTCGACCAGCTCCCCGGCGGCGACGGCCGGCGTCGCGCCGCTGCGCGCCGGCGGCAGCGGCAGCAGGCTCGCCTCCTCGACGCAGGCGCGCTCATAGGCGTCGACGAGCTCCCGCATCGTGCCGATGCGGTCGACCCCTGCCGCCGCGGTGCCGGCAATCCGCCGCAGCAGCTCGACGTGGCGTGGGTCGTCGCGGATCTGCTCGGCGACCCATTCGCGGAACGCCCGCGCGCCGCCGGCGGTTGCGCGGTAGTGGACCTTCGGCTGGCGCTTGGCGGCGGGGCGCGCGCGCTCCTCCAGCTCGGCGCCGGCCTCCTCGGCCGGCAGCGGCTCGATCAACGCGGCGCGCTCGAGCGCGTTGAGCGCCGCGTATATCTGCGAGATCGGCGGGTCGAGCACGCCGCCGTAGCGGCGTTCCAGGCGCTGGAACAGCTCGTAGCCGTAGCTCGGGCGCTCGATCACCAGCCCCAGCACCGCCCAGTTGACGGCCGACCTCATTCGCACCGCTGCGCCCACCCGATCCCCGTCCTTTGCTGCGGAAACGGTGATCGCACGCTATTCCACCCCGGCCTGGAAACGCAAGCGTTCATGTCATCGTGTGATGGCGCCGCGCCGCGACAGCGCGGGTAGGGTTGGGTCGCGATGGCCGACGCGGTGCTGACCGAGGAGCGCGACGGGGTCCTGCTCGTGACGCTCAACCGGCCCGAGCAGCGCAACGCGGTGAACCTCGCGGTGGCGGAGGGGATCGCGGGCGCTTTGGATCGCCTGGACGCGCAGGCGGGGCTGCGCGTCGGCGTGCTCGCGGGTGCGGGCAGAGGCTTTTGCGCGGGGATGGACCTGAAGGCGTTCGTCGCCGGCGAGCGCCCGTACGCGGGTGGGCGCGGGTTCGCGGGGATCGTGCAGCGGCCTCCGGCGAAGCCGCTGATCGCCGCGATCGAGGGCTTCGCCGTCGCGGGCGGCTTCGAGATCGCGCTGGCGTGCGACCTGATCGTCGCCGCGCGCGGCGCGAAGCTCGGGACCCCGGAGGTGAAGCGCGGGCTGATCGCCGCCGGCGGCGCGCTGCTGCGCCTGCCGCAGCGGATCCCCTACCACCTCGCGATGGAGCTGGCGCTCACGGGGGACCTCATCGACGCCGAGCGCGGCCACGCGATCGGGCTCGTGAACCGCGTCGTCGAGCCGGGCGCGGCGATCGACGCGGCGATCGAGCTGGCCGCCGCGATCGCCGCCAACGGCCCGCTGGCGACCGCCGCCTCGAAACGGATCCTCGCCGAGGCGCCCGGCTGGTCGGCCGACGAGGCGTGGGCGCGCCAGGCCGAGATCGCCGACCCCGTCCGCGACTCCGCCGACGCCCGCGAGGGCTCGATCGCCTTCGCCGAGAAGCGCCCGCCGCGCTGGACCGGGCGCTGAGGCGGGCGCTCGCGCTGGTGCCGCGCGCCGCTCCGCCGGCGCTGCTCCGCGCAACGTCCGCCGGTCGGCTGGGGAGGGGGTGAGCAGGTGCGGGTTGCGCCGCCGTTCGTGGCGCCTCGCGGTGCGCGCCAGCTCATGTGCGCAGCGCTCGCACGCAGCGCCACAGCTTCACTCGTACTCTGCGCAGAACCTGACGATCCACAACATTGAGTGTCAAGAAGAGCACCGTATAGGTGCACAAGTTGACACTCATTCGTCTAGAGCGTCGCGAACGGCAGCGCCGCAGCCCCTCCCTCCCCCCTCCCCAGCCGGCCGGCGGCGACACGCGGGCCAGAGCCGCCCGAGCGGAGCGCCCCGCGTGCGCGGTCTGCGGGCTGACGCGCGCCCGGGCCCATAGGTGACCATCTGGTAACGTATTCTGTATGGACGACGTGTTCAAAGCGCTTGCCGACCCGACCCGCCGCGGACTGCTCGACGAGCTGTTCCGGGAGGACGGGCAGACGCTGAGCGCGCTGGAGGAGCGGCTGCCGATGACGCGCTTCGGTGTGATGAAGCACCTGAGAGTGCTGGAGCAGGCGGGCCTCGTCGTCACGCGGCGGCGGGGCCGCGAGAAGCTGCACTTCCTCAACCCCGTCCCGATCCGGCTCGTCCACGACCGCTGGGTGAGCAAGTACGCGGAGCCGTGGGCCGCCGGCCTGAGCGAGCTCAAGCACGACCTGGAGGGCAGGACCATGGAGAAGGTCTTCGAGATCTACATCAAGACGACGCCGGAGCGGCTGTGGCAGGCGATCGTCGACCCCGAGCTGCGGGCGAAGTACAACTTCGGCGTCGGCGTGGAGTCGGACTGGACGCCCGGCTCGCGCTACACGTCGGTCCACCCCGGTGCGGGGATCGAGATCGCCGCCGGCGAGAACGTCGAGGTCGACCCGCCGCGCCGGCTCGTGCAGACGTTCACCGCCCTGTGGGCCGACGAGGTGAGAGCGGAGGGCGAGTCGCGCGTCACGTGGGAGATCGAGCAGGTCGAGGACTCCTGCCGGCTGACGGTGATCCACGACCAGCTGCGCGAGGGCGCCAACAGCCAGCTCTACGGCGGCTGGCCGATGATCCTCTCCGGCCTCAAGACGCTGCTGGAGACGGGCGAGGAGCTGACGACGCCCGGCTCGCTGATGTACGCGCGCACCGGCTTCTAGTAGGCCCGCTCACGCGAGCCCTCTGAGCGCCGGCAGCGACTGGCGCAGCGAGAGCACCTCGGCGAACAGGTCGCCGTGCTGCGCCACGCGCGCGAGCACGGCGTCGTGCTCGAAGCGCAGGAGGTCGGGGTCGCCGCCCGCGCGGCACGCCTCGACCTCCTCCCAGCTCAGCGGGGTGGAGACGGTCGGGCGCTCGCGCGCGCGCAGGGAGTAGACGGAGACGGTCGTCTTGTGCTCGTCGTTCTGCGACCAGTCGATCAGCACCTTGCCGCCGCGTCTCGCACGCTTCATGTCGGAGACGACGCGCTTGGGGCTGCGCTGCTCCAGCAGCCGCGCGACCGCGTGCGCGAACGGCTTCGTCACCTCGTAGCTCGCGCCGGGATCGTTGAGCGGCACGTAGACCTGCATGCCCTTCGAGCCCGACGTCTTCGGGAAGGCGCGCAGGCCGAGCTGCTCGAACAGCGCGCGCAGCTCGAGCGCGACCTCGCAGCACTCGACGATGCTCGCCGGCGGCCCCGGGTCGAGGTCGAACGCGAGCGTCGCCGGGCGCTCGATCTCGTCCGCCTTCGACAGCGAGGGGTGCAACTCGAGGTCGGCGAGGTTCGCGAGCCACACGAGCGTCGGCAGGTCGTCGCAGAGCGTGTACTCGATGTCGCGTCTGCTGTGGCGGCTGTAGACGGAGACGGTCTGCACCCACTCGGGCCGATGGCGCGGCGACTGCTTCTCGTAGAAGAACTTGCCCTCGACGCCGTCGGGATAGCGCTTGAGCGTGAGCGGGTGGTCGCGCAGGTGCGGCAGCAGCGCCGGCGCGATCGCGAGGTAGTAGTCGACGAGGTCGCGCTTCGTGAAGCCGGCCTGCGGATAGAGCACCTTGTCGGGGTTGCTGAGCTTGACCGTGCGGCCCTCGACCTCCAGCTCGACGCCGCCGCGCACGCTGCGCGCACCGCGGCCGGCGGCGGCCGCTCTCGGCGCCGGCTCGACCCGCTCGCGCACGACCTCCGCGGCCGGCTTGTCGTCGCGCAGGCCCTCGTAGCGCGGATGGCGCAGGCGCCCGTCTCTCGTCCATTCGCCGAACTCGACCTCACACACGAGCCGCGGCTCGACGAAGTGCGCGCCTCTCGCCGGCTGGCGCCCGCCGAACGGCGAGTCGTCGCGGGCGAGCGGCGCGAGCAGTCTCCCCAGCCGCTCCAGCTCCGCCTCGTCGAAGCCGGTCCCGACGCGGCCGGCGTACTTCAGCTCGCCGCCGTCGGGAGCGTGGACGCCCAGCTCGAGCGCGCCGAGGTGGCCGGTGCGCGCGCCTCTCCCCTCCGTCCAGCCGCCGATCACCAGCTCCTGACGGTAGGAGTTCTTGATCTTCAGCCAGCTGCCGTCGCGCTTGCCCGGCTTGTAGGGCGAGTCGAGCCGCTTGGCGACGACGCCCTCCAGCCCCTGCTCGCGCGTGGCGGCGAGCAGCGCCGAGCCCGCGCCCTCGTGGTGGGCGGGGACGCGCCAGTGGTCGCCGTCGAGGCCGAGCGCGGCGAGGTGCTTGCGGCGATCGACGTACGGCAGCTCCATCAGCGAGTGGCCGTCGAGCCACAGCAGGTCGAAGATCACGTACGTGACGGGCGACTCGGCCGCGCGGCGCTTGACGGCGCTCTCGCCGCGCAGGTGCATGCGCGGCTGGAGCGCCTGGAAGCTCGGTTTCCCCTGCTCGTCGAACGCGACGATCTCGCCGTCGAGCAGCGCGCTGTGCGAGCCGAACACGCGGTTGAGTGCGCGCAGCTCCGGATAGGCGGCGGTGACGTCGTTGGCGTTGCGCGTGACGAAGCGGATGCGGCCGGGCTCCGAGTGCGCGATCGCCCGGATGCCGTCCCACTTCACCTCGAACGCCCAGCTCGACTCGTCCGCGGGCAGCGTCGAGAGGCGCGCGAGCATCGGCGCGACGTCGTCGGGCATCTCGCGGGCAGCCGAGTCGGCGGGCGGGTCCATGCGGTGGATCATCCAGTCCTTCTCGGTTCTGCCGGCCTGGAACAGCGCATAGCGGCCCTTCAGCCGCTCGCCGTCGAAGACGACGATCGCTCTGTGCGGGAGCCACTTCTCGCACACGTACGTGCCGCTGTCCCACACCGAGATCTCGCCGGCGCCATACTGGCCGGCCGGAATCGTGCCGTGGAAGTCGAGGTACTCGAGCGGGTGATCCTCGACGTGGACCGCCTTGCGGTTGCGGCTCGGGTCGTCCGGGATCCCGTTCGGGATCGCCCACGACGCCAGCACCCCGTCGCGCTCCAGCCGCAGGTCCCAGTGCAGCCGCCGCGCGTGGTGCTCGTGCACGACGAAGCGCCCGCCCGCCTCCGCCGCGAGCGCGGCGCCGTCGCCGCTCGGCTCGGGCGTCTGCTCGAAGCGGCGCTTGCGGCGATACTCGCCGAGCGAGTCGCCCGCCATCTCAGCCGCTCCCCGCGTGGTCGCTTCGTCTGTGGCGCATGCGCACTCGATACCCCGCGCGCACGCCGAAGGCACACGTCTATATTGACCAGGTCAAGCTGGTCAACCAAGCTGATACGATCAACGCGATGGAGGTCACCGTCCAAGAGGCGAAGACGCAGCTCTCGCGCTTGCTCCGCCGCGTCGAGGCTGGCGAGTCGATCACCATCCGCCGCGGGCGCGAGCCCGTCGCGATGCTCGTGCGCGTGTCCCCGAAGCCGGGCGAGCGCCGCATCTGGGGCGACGTGCAGGGATCGATCGGGTCGGAGTTCGACGAGCCGCTCGACGACTTCGCGCCCTACGCATGAAGCGGCTCCTGCTCGACACCAACGTGGTCGTGTGGCTGCTGCTGAACGACCGCGCCGCGGTTTCGAGAAAGGCTGTGCGGGCACTGAGCAACGAACGCAACGCGGTGTCGCTCAGCGCCGTCAGCGTGTGGGAGATCGCGATCAAGCGCTCACTCGGCAAGCTCGACGTCGAGGCGAGCTGGGCGAACGCGCTCACGCAGCTCGACTTCGATCCGCTGCCCGTCACCGCCATGCACGCGCGAGCGGTCGAGCAGCTCCCGTGGCACCACAGAGACCCCTTCGACCGGCTGCTCGTCGCGCAGGCCACGCTCGAAGATCACGCGCTCGTCACCGCGGACGCCCGCCTCGCGGACTACGGCGTCGACGTCGTCTGGTGAGGCGACGGGTCAGCCGGCTCTGATCGCCGCGTACTTGACCGACAGGTACTCGTCGATCCCCTCGATGCCGCCCTCGCGGCCGAAGCCGGATTGCTTGACGCCGCCGAAGGGGGCGGCGGCGTTGGAGACGAGGCCCTGGTTGAGGCCGACCATGCCGGTCTCCAGCCGCTCGACGACGCGGATCGCGCGGTCGAGGTCGCGCGTGAAGACGTAGGCGACGAGGCCGAACTCGGTGCGGTTGGCGGCAGCGATCGCCTCCTCCTCGGTCTCGAACGTGGCGATCGGGGCGACGGGACCGAAGATCTCCTCGCCGAGCAGCTTGGCGTCGGGCGAGACGTCGGCGAGCACGGTCGGAGCGTAGAAGTGACCGGGACCGTCGAGCGCGTGGCCGCCGACGACGACGCGGGCGCCGCGCTCGGTCGCGTCCTCGACAAGCTCGGCGACCTTGCTGCGCTGGTCGTCGTCGATCAGCGGCCCGACGGAGACGCCCTGCTCGGTGCCGCGGCCGATCTGCAGGCCGCCCATCCGCGCCGCCAGCTTCTCCGTGAACTCATCAGCAACGGACGCGTGCACATGGAAGCGGTTCGCGGCCGTGCACGCCTCACCGATGTTGCGCATCTTCGCGACCATCGCACCCTCCACGGCGGCGTCCACGTCGGCGTCCTGAAAGACGACGAACGGCGCGTTGCCGCCCAGCTCCATCGACAGGCGCAACACATGTCTCGACGCCTGCGCCATCAACTGGCGCCCGACCTCCGTCGAGCCGGTGAACGACAGCTTGCGCAGGCGCGGATCGTCGATCAGCGGGCCGGTCGTCGCACCGGCCGATCTCGACGTGACGACGTTCAGCACACCGCCGGGCAGCCCCGCCTCCTGCATGATCTCCGCCAACGCGAGCATCGACAACGGCGTCAGCTTGGCCGGCTTGACGACCATCGTGCAGCCGGCCGCGATCGCCGGCCCGATCTTGCGCGCGCCCATCGCGAGCGGGAAGTTCCACGGCGTGATCAACAGGCACGGCCCCACCGGCTGGCGCATCGTCAGCATCCGCATGCCGCCGGCCGGCGCCGTCGCCCAACGGCCCTCGATCCGCACCGCCTCCTCCGAGAACCAGCGCAGGAAGTCGGCCGCGTAGAGCACCTCCGCTCTGGACTCCGCGACCGGCTTGCCCATCTCCAACGTCATCAGCAGCGCCAACTCGTCCGCGCGCGCAACCACCTGCTCGTACGTGCGCCGCAGGATCTCCCCGCGCTCGCGCGGCGCCGTCGCCGCCCACTCGGCCTGCACCGCGCACGCCGCATCCAACGCCGCCATCGCATCCTGCGGCGTCGCGTCCGCAACCTCGCACAGCGCCACTCCGGTCGACGGATCCTCGACCGCGAGCGTCCCCCCGCCCGACGCATCCCGCCACTCACCCCCGATCAGCAACCGCTGCGGGACCCGCTCGACGACCGACTGCTCTTGGCTGGATGTGATGGCGCTCATGGCTGCGACTCTAGATGGTTGATGTAGCGCCGGGCATGCCCGCGATCGCCGCGCGCCACACGCAAGCGCGACGGCGCCATCACGCGCCGCCGAGGGTTCCCGCGAGGCGTGTCCGCCGATACACCGAGCGATGATGTTTCCAGCCTTCGTGCACTCCGCCAACGACGGCGACGGGTCGCAGGACGTCGTCTTCTCCGCCGGCGAGGTGCTCGACTGCCTCTCCGACGGCGTCATCGCCACCGACGCGAGCGACAGCAGGACGATCGTCTACGTCAACCGCGCGGCGTGCGAGATCACCGGCTACGCCCCCGAGGAGCTGCTCGGACGCAGTCCGGGAATCCTGCAGGGCAAGGGCACCGACCCGGCGGCGCTGCGCCGCCTGCACGACGACCTGGCGGCCGGGAAGCAGTTCAGCGGTGAGGCAATCAACTACCGCAAGGACGGCACACCGTTCACGATGGAGTGGACGATCTCCACGCTCACGGGGCCCGACGGCGCGCCGGCGTTCCACGTCGCCGTGCAGCGCGACGCGACGCTTCCCGCGCGTCGGCTGCTGGACGCCGAGCGGGAGGCGCGCACCGATCCGCTGACCGGACTGCCGAACCGCAGCCACATCGACGACATCCTCGGCGGCGGCGGCTGGCTCGTCACACGTGCGCGCGCGACGATCGTCGTCGACGTCGACCACTTCAAGAACGTCAACGACACCCACGGCCATGTCGTCGGCGACGAGGTGCTGCGCCAGGTGGCGCGCCGCCTGGCCGCGACCGCGCGCAGCGGCGACATCGTCGCGCGCTGGGGCGGCGAGGAGTTCTGCATCCTGATGTTCGGCCAGGACGACGCCGATGCGCACGAGGAGGCGTCCGCCGGCCTCGCCCGGCGCATCGTCGAGGTGATCGCCGGCACGCCCTTCCGCACCTCCGCCGGCGACCTGTCCGTGACGGTCTCGGCGGGCAGCGCGTCGCTCAGCAGCTCCAGCCCGACGGCGCCGGACCTCCTGCGCGCGGCCGATCACGCGATGTACTCGGCCAAGCGCCGCGGGCGCAATCGCGCCGAGCGCAGCTGACGCGCAGCCGCTGCCTCAGCGCGGCCGCGCCGGCGGACGGCCGCGCTCCGGCGCGGCGCTGCTCGCCGCGGCCGTCGCGCGACGGCCGGCGGCCGCCGCCTTCAGCCGCTGCTGCTCGGCCAGGCAACCGGCGGCCTGCTCGGACGTCCGCTTCTGCCGGGTGGGGGTGAACATCTGGTGCATGAGTGCCATGACGGCGAGTCCCTCGATCCGCTCCGCGAGTGGTCGGCCATACGCTGCCTGGGAGCGGTGAGTCAGCGCGACAGAGCCTCACCCAAGAGTAGTCCTTTCGCAAACCGCCGCCCGCGGAGTTGGCGGCCGAGCGCTCAGCCGGCGTCGTAGCGCTGCTGCTTCCAGGTGACGGGCGCCGTGGAGCGGGCGCGCAGCAGGCCGGGGAGCGTGCCGCGCACGGCGGCGGCGGCGCTGAGCATCCAGTAGACGAGCGGGTAGAGCGGGATCCACAGCGCGTAGCGGCGCACGCTGCGGTCGTAGCGACCGTCGAGCGCGAGCCCGATCGAGATCTGCACGACGAGCACGCTCGCGATCAGCAGGCCCCAGAAGTTCGGGATCGGGTTGCCGCCGAACCCGTAGACGCCCGTCGCCAGCGCGAGCGTCCAGAAGGCGGCCGCGAGGAAGAACAGGTGCGACCAGAAGGTCGACAGCAGTCCCTCGATCCACACCGGCCACATCCGCCGGGCGCGCACGTCGCGCACGATCGGGGCGTTCTTGCGCAGCACCTGTGCGAGTCCGCGCGCCCAGCGCGTCCGCTGCCCCCACCACGCCGGGAGCGTCTCGGGCACCTGCATCGCGAACAGCGCGCGCGGCTCGTAGCGCACGTCGGCATAGGCGGTCTGCAGCTGCCAGGCGAGCGCGATGTCCTCCGTCGCCATCCCGACGCGGAAGCGGCCGACGTCCTCGATCGCGCTCTTGCGCAGCGCGGTGCAGATGCCGGAGAAGGTCATCAGCCGCCCCCACGTCGCCTGCGCGCGGCGCAGCACCGAGACGGTCGCCGTGAACTCGATCGCCTGCAGCTTCGCGAGCAGCGTGCTCGTGTTCACGACGCGCGGGTTGCCGGTGACCGCGGCCACGCGCGGGACCTTGACGAAGTGCGGGACCATCCAGCGCAGGACGTCCGGCTGCGGGCGCCCGTCCGCGTCGACGATCAGCACGATCTCGCCGGCGAGCAGCGGCAGCGCGTCGTTGAGCGCCATCGCCTTGCCCTCGTTGACCTGCTTGGTCAGCAGCCGGATGCGGCCGGACTCGGCCAGCGGGGTCAGCAGCTCGGAGGTGCCGTCGGTCGAGCCGTCGTCGACGACGGTCACGTCGAACGACGGCCAGTCCAGCTCGAGCAGCCGATCGACCGTCTCCTCGATCACCGACTGCTCGTTGTGGGCGGCGACGAGCACCGACACGTGTGGATGCTCCTCGAGCGCGTAGAAGTCGGGGTCGGAGCGCTCGCGATGCGCGGCGAAGATCGCCGCGCCGACGATCCAGTACAGCCCGGTCACGACCGGGTACAGGCCGAGGAACGCCATCAACCCGAGGTAGACGGGAGCGCCGGCGATCGCTGAGATCCACGCGGTCATGCGGCGTCCTTGCCGCGGCCCGCCACGTCCATCGACTCCGTGGCCACAGCCACGGACCTGGGCGCGAACTCGTAGCGCTTGACGCCGTCGCCGCGCACCGAGACGACCACCTGCCCGCGCGCCTCGGCGATCCCGGGGGGCGTCACGATCCGGCGGCCGAGCGCGTCGTGCGCGAAGTCGACGCTGCGCGACAGCGGCTCCGTGCGCCGGTGCCGGCGCCGGTAGATCCTGCGAGACCACGCGACCCACGCCAGCGAGAAGCCGGTCCAGCCGACGAGCAGCAGGCCGATCAGCTCGACCCCGGCGAGCCAGTCGGCGGGCACGTAGACCTCGAGCTGCCACGCCCACAGCGCGGCCAGCGCGAGCCAGCCGGCGGCGCCGATCGCCACGTGCACCAGCCCACGGCGGGCGCCCGTGCCGGAGCGGCTCCCGGTCAGCGAGACCGTTCGATGGCGTTGCGGGCCCATGCACCCCGCATCGACCCGCAGGCGCTCCGCGGCGACCGTAGGAACCACGTGTTCGCCGCGGTGCGCGTCGCGAAGCGCTCAGCCGGCGGCGTCCTCGGCCTCGCCTCGCCGCGCGATCCACTCGCTTCCGGGCGTGTCGGTGAGGCCGTGGGCGATGATCGAGCAGACGACGACGAGCGCGGCGAGGTCGAAGATGCGCTGGTTGCCGGGGATCGGCTGGGCGAGGATCAGCAGCGCGAACGTCATCGTGGCGACGCCCTTGGGGCCGAACCACGACATGAACGCCTTCGTCGCCCAGTCGACGCGCAGGCCGGCGAGCGCAGCCCAGACGGCGATCGGCCGGGCGAGCAGCAGCGTGACCGCGACGAGCGCGACGGCGCTCCAGCCGTCGTCGAACAGGCCGTGGACGGTCAGCAGCGACCCGAACACGACGAAGATCCCGAGCTTGACGATCTCGACGAGATCCTCGCTGCGCTGCGCGAACCAGTGGCGCAGGTCGGGCCGGCGGATGCCGAGCACGATCGCGCACACGAACACCGCGATGTAGCCGTTGCCGCGCGGCGGCAGGACCGTGAGCCCGTAGGTCGCGAACGCGACGCCGAGCGCGTAGAGCGCGCGCTGGTGGGCCGGCATCGTCTCGCGCGCGTACTCGCCGCGCGGCAGCAGCAGCGAGGCGGCGAAGCCGATCGCGACGCCGAACGCGAACCCGAGCCCGACGTCCTCCAGCACGAAGCGCCACCACACGAACGTGTCGTGGTCGGTGACCACGAGCGCGGCGCTGAGCGCCAGCACGGGCGGGAGCGCGAGACCGTCGTTGAGACCGGACTCGAGATTGAGCGAGTGGCGCACGAGCCGCGGCACGCGCGGGTTCGTCACGACGCTCGAGGACAGCACCGGGTCCGTCGGGGACAGCAGCGCGCCGAGCAGGAACGCGCGCGTCCAGTCCAGCCCGAGCAGCGCGTGGGCGGCGAGCGCGACGATCCCCGCGGTGATCGGCATCGCGACGACCAGCTTGCGCGCGGGCCAGGCCCAGTGCCGCTGCAGCAGCTCGCCGTCGACCTCGAGGCCGTCGCGAAACAGGATCACGATCAGCGCGACGGACGCGAGCTCCGCCACGAACCCCGACTTCGCGTCGAAGTGCAGGAAGCCGACGCCGCCGCTGCCGAGCGCGAGCCCGGCGAGCACGAACACCGGCGTGAGCGCGAGGAAGCTGCGCCGCGCGAGCCCCGAGGCGAGCGCGCCGATCATCAGCAGCGCCCCGAACACAAGCGCGGAACGGTTGAACATCTCCGCGCTTGTCGCGAGGACCGGCGAGCCGACGAGCGACATCATCGCCGGGGAGCTTCGCAGAGCACCGCGCGGGCGGTGGCGTGCTGCTCCGGAGCGGAGTGCCGAGGATGCCGCGCCGGCGCGAGCGCTCGGACTATCGTGTGCCAGGCACGATGACCCCGCCGCACATCCAGGTCGTCCTCGGCACCGACCGCGAGGGCCGCTTTAGCGAGAAGGCGGGCGCTTGGGCGATGGACCGCCTCCTCGCCCGGGACGACCTCCACGCCGAGCTGGTCGACCTGCGCGACTACCCGCTGCCGTTCTACGACCAGCCCGTGGCGCCGGCACGCGGCCACCGCGACTACGCGACGGAGGTCGCCCGCTGGGCCGAGAAGGTCGACGAGGCCGACGGCTACGTGTTCGTCACGGCCGAGTACAACCACGGCTATCCGGCGCTGCTCAAGAACGCCCTCGACCACGCGTTCCCCGAGTTCAACCGCAAGCCGGTCGCCTTCGTCGGCTACGGCAACGTCGGCGGCGCCCGCGCGATCGAGCAGCTGCGCCTCGTCACGATCGAGCTGGAGATGGCGCCGCTGCGCCACGCCGTCCACATCCTGCCCGACGTCATGCGGCCGGTCATGCAGGCCGGGGACGCCTTCGACATCGAGCTGTTCGCGCCGCTCGACGCCCGCCTCGACACGCTCGCCACCGACCTCCGCTGGTGGGCCGGTGCGCTCGGCCGGGCACGCGCTGCCACGGCAGGAGAGCCGCACCGCGGCTGACCGCGCGGCCCGACGACCCTCAGGATTTTGACCGGCCGAATCACAATGCTCAGCCGCCGGCGAGCCGATGAAACCGAGGCAACAGAACGTCGTCCACTCGGTCCTCGGCTCCCGATCCGCTGCCGCCATCACCAAATCCGATGACGGTTCCGTCAAGCGCGTCGAGGAACCGGGGCTGCTGGAGCAGCGCTTCAATCTCGCACGACAAGAACGCACGCAGATCGTCAGGCGAAGCCGCGACCTCGTCTACGAGCTCAGCACGCCCATCGACGAGCCCGATGATGTCCTCGAGATCATGGCTGCGGAGGTGGTCGCCCCGCCCGCGCCCCTTCCAGGCCTCCAGCTTCGTCGCCACGAGGTAGGGCGGCGAGATCGCTCGAATCGAGCGACCGGAGGGAAGCGAGCACGTAACCGCATGTTCGAGCGCAGGCAGCTGCCAGCGGTTCTCGAAACCGAGCAGCGTCGCATCGCCCGGCATCACGTCGAGCAGCAGCTCATAGCCCTTCCCGGCTCGCCATCGGCAGATCACGGGGCTGGACATGTCGTGGCGAAGCCCGTGTGCGCGGAGCCGAGCCTCGAAGTCGTGCCACGCCAAGCGTGACGCCACTTCGTCGAGAAAAGGAGTCAGCTCACGCGCCGCGCGTTCAAGCAGTTCGACGCTCACGAGCGCAACGACCCCCGCAGAAGCTTTGCTGCGAGCCCCGTAATGCGAGCGCTGTCACTGCCACGAAGCGCATCCACGAGTGCCAGCCGCTCCCAGAGTTTCGAGTCGGCCAGCGCCGCTCCGGGCACGATCGCGTGGAGCGGCTCGAACTGGAGACCGCGCACCCTCCCCTTGGAGTACGGCCACACAGGCGGCAATCCCGGGGACTCCGCCAGCTCCGCCCTCAGAGGCTCAGCCGCCCACGACGTCGGCATACCCCGCACCTCGCCGCCTCGCTTTGCCGGAAAGCTGAACTTGACGGCGTGGACAAGGAACTCCTCCGCCCGCGCCGCCACCACCCGGCGTCGCTCTGACGAGTACAACCCGGCCTCATTGAGACGACTGATGGCCCGATGCGTCCCTGCAACGTCATAGCCAAGCTGATCCGCGAGCTCGCGCACGGACCCCGGCTCGGCAGAGTCGAGCAGCTTCAGCAGGACGACGACATCCTGGCCCTTCAGCATCCGGATAGTGTTTCATGTATTGATATATGAAACAAGCCCAGGGCTCTGCGTCACCGGGTCGCAAGCGCTCTCCCGGGCCAGATGAGCTGCCCCGTGTTGCCCCAAGGCCGTCCGACTGACGCATCCCGAAACACGAAATTCCCGTCTAGCAGGGATTTCGTGACGCGCCCGAGAGGATTCGAACCTCTGACCTTCGGTTCCGTAGACCGACGCTCTATCCAGCTGAGCTACGGGCGCAGGTACAGCACTTTCGGGCGATACTACGGGACGGCGGCCGCCCGACGCTGCTGTCCGGTGTGATTTTTATCAGGTTCGCCCTCGTGGGAAGGTCCGCGGTCTGCGCGGAGCGCTGGCCTCCAGACCGGCGTCTCGCCGCAGCCGAGCCGGCCTGACCTCCGGCCATCGGCAAGCCCCTCATGGACCGGATGACTGGGACCAGCGCGCGTCGGCGACGTGGTCGCGACCGGCATCGCACCGCGAGCAACGTCGACAGCGTCGCGAATTGCCACCGAGGAACGACAGCGGGGCCGGGTCCCCCGACCCGGCCCCGCTCGATGTGCAGCGCACTTGCGCCCGGTCGCTGCACGTCGCGGCTAGCCGCAATTCCCCCTTGGCGGCTAGCCGCGGTCCCCCCCCCTGGTCAGGCGCTCTGCAGATCGCGAGGACGCTCGCGATCGTTAAGCTGATTTCGTAAACGACTCTGTATTCAGTGAAGAACACAGTGGCGTCGGCGGTGTAGTTCACCGACGTACGTCATGTCAAAGACGGTACAAACATACGAGTGCCTGTGTCAAGAGGAATATTTCTTTCAAATGACCGTCTGCTTTTGAGACCAGTGTAGAGCGACGTCGCCACGCCCTCTGCCGCGGCCGTCCGGCGAGCGTGTCGAGCGCCCGCGCGCCCGGTCAAGCAGCGGCCGCTCGAAACGCCGGCCAAGCGGGATAGCCGGCCGTCAGCCCAGCGCGCTGAGCAGGTCGTCGACTTCCTCCACGGTGTTGTAGTGCAGGAAGGACACGCGCACGCCGCCGGCCTCGTCGAGGCCGACCGCCTTGATCGCGCCGGGCGCGTACAGGTCGCCGTGCCAGGTGAAGAAGCCCTGGCGCCCAAGCCGGTCGCAGGTCTGCTCCGGCGTCTCGCCCTCCACGCGCAGGAGGAACGTGGGGGTGCGCTCGCCGACGCGTGCCGGGTCGGTGAGGCCGTACAGCCGGACCCGGTCGAGGCCGGCGAGGCCACTGAGGAAGCGCGCCGACAGCTGCTCCTCGTACGCGCGGATCGCGGCGAAGGCCGACGTGATCCGCTCGCCGCGCGCGGCGCCGACGCCGAGCCCGGCGAGATAGTCGACCGCCGCGATCACGCCCGCAAGGGCCTCGTGGTTGAGCGTGCCGGTCTCGAAGCGGTGCCCAGCCGGTGTCTCGTCGGCCGGCCGCACGCGGTCGGCGGGCAGCGTCTCGGCGAGGTCCTGGCGGAGGACGGCGACGCCGGCGTGCGGCCCGAAGAACTTGTAGGGCGAGCAGAGCAGGACGTCGACGCCGAGCGCCGCGACGTCGAGGCGGCGATGCGGCGCCATGTGGACCGCGTCGACCCAGGCCAGCGCGCCGGCGGCATGCGCGGTGGCGGCGACCCGTGCGGCGTCCGGCGTGCTGCCCAGCACGTTGGAGGCGAGCGTGAACGCCACGACCTTGGTGCGCGAGCCGATCAGCTCTTCGAGCGAGTCGACGTCGAGCGTGCCGTCGGGGTGCACGGCGGCCGTGCGCACGACGAGGCCGAAGTCGGCCGCGGCCAGCAGCCACGGGCTGACGTTGCCCTCGTGGTCGAGCGCGGTGACGACGATCTCGTCGCCCGGCGAGAGCGTCCGGGCGAGCGCGCGCGTCAGCGCGAAGTTGAGCGTCGTCATGTTCGCGCCGAAGGCGACCTGCTCGTCGCGCACACCGAGCAGGTCGGCGATCGCCTGGTGCGCCCGCTCCAGGACCTCGCCTGTCTCCCGCGAGGTCGCGAACTCGCCGCCCGCGTTGGCGTTGTGGTGGCGCAGGTAGTCGGTCATCGCGTCGATCACGACGTCCGGGACCTGCGAGCCGCCGGCGCCGTCGAAGAACCGTGCGGGCGCCGCGCCGACGCGACGCGACAGGGCGCTGAACTGCTCGCGCACGCGGACGACGTCGAGCGCGGGGACCGAGCTGGCGGATGCGGTCACAGGTTCCTTTCAGTGGTCTTCCGCGGCGGCGTCGAGCAGCGAGCCCGCAGGCGTCGCGAGGAACGCGTCGAGCGGGATGTCCTCCTGGCGGACGAGCCCGCGTCGCGGCAGCTCGCCGCCGGCGAGCAGCTGCAGCACCCCGACGGCCCCCGCCGCCGTGGTCCACGCGATCGCGGTCCGGCGCGCGCCGCCGATCACGCGCGGCCGGTGCAGCCGCGTGAGCTCTTGGCGCGCGGGGCGGCCGTTCAGCTCCCCCTCCGCGGCCGCGTAGACGACGACGACATCGTCTTCGACCGGCGGATACGCGTCGCTCAGCAGCCGCTCGGCATTCGCCCGGTCGCGACCGAGTCTCAGCTCCTGCAGCAGGAAGCGCATCAGGGCGCAATGGCCGGGGTAGCGGATCGTCTTGTAGTCGAGGCGGCGCACCTTCCCCTCGAACGTCTCGCACATCGTCGCGAGGCCGCCTGAGGTCGTGAACGCCTCGTAGGGCCGGCCCTCCACGACCACGCGCTCCACCTCGCTCAACGGCGCGATCGAGACGATCCTTCCGTCGTCGAGCGCATCGCAGGCGTTGAGGTACTCGTTGACCACCCCCGCCGCGGACCATGTGAAGGCGTACCCGAGCTCCGTGTTGGGAGCCGCGGGAAGGGCGCCGACGCGCAGCGCCAGGCGGTCGACGGCGTCGAACCGGCGCTCCATGTCGCCGCCGAGGATGCAGATGTATCCCGGCGCGAGCCCGCAATGCGGGATGAGCGCCGCGGGGGCGTCCGCGGCGAGCCGCTGGATCACGCGCGAGGTCGGGACGTCCTCGGTCAGATCGAGGTAATGCACGCCGCGAGCTGCCGCCAGCTCGGCGAGTCTCGCGTTGCAGCGGTAGGGCAGGCACGAGACGACGGCGTCCACGCCGTCGAGCAGCTCGCCCAGCGCGGCCCGGTCCTCGACGTCGAGCCGGATCGACCCGGGGCCGGCGTGGCCGTTGGCGTCGGCGCCGACGACGTCGAAGCCCTCGCTCGCGAGCATGTCGGCGACGAGGCTGCCGACGTTGCCCAAACCCAGCACCGCGACGTGGCGCACGGCCGGTTTCTTCAGACCCAATTCATTCTCCTGTCTCGTATCGCGCAGCGTTGACTCACAGCGGCTGCCAGGCGGGCTTGCAGGCGGCGATCTCGCGGTAGTACGCCGCGCGCTCGAGCCGGCTGCCGGCGGCCTCGTCGAGCAGCACGCTGACATGCGGGTGGTGCTGGAGCACCGAGGCCGGGCAGGAGGCCGTCACCGGCCCCTCGACGGCGGCCGCCACCGCCGCTGCCTTGCGGGCCCCGGTTGCTACCAGCACCAGATGACGCGCCCGGAGGATCGTGCCCAGCCCCTGGGTGAGCACGAGCCGCGGCACCTCCTCGACGCTGCCGAAGAATCGTGCGTTGTCGCGCCGGGTCTGCTCGGTCAGCGTCTTGAGACGAGTGCGCGAGGCGAGCGAGGACCCGGGCTCGTTGAACGCAAGGTGACCGTCGGAGCCGATCCCGAGCAGCTGCAGGTCGACGCCGCCGACCTGCGCCAGCGCCTGCTCGTAGCGATTGCCGGCGCTCGGCAGACCATCCGGGTCGGGGTCCGGGCCATGCACCTGCCTTGGGTGAAGCCCGAGCTCGTCGGTGAGCTCGCGGGCGATGGTCGAGCGGTAGCTCTGCGGATGCCCGGGCGGCAGTCCGACGTACTCGTCGAGGTTGAACGTCTGCACCGTCTCGTACGACGGGCCGCAGCCGGCCCGGTGCCGGGCGACCAGCTCGCGGTACACCGGCAGCGGGCTGGAGCCGGTGGCGAGCCCGAGGACCGCCCCGCGACGGGTGCGCACCAGCGCCTCGATCGCGTTGGCCGCCGGCGCGCCGATCGCGGCCTCGTCGGTCAGCAGCACGACCTCCATCAGCCCTCCCCGCGCCGGACGTCGTGGACGACCTCGCCGGCGACGACGGTGGCGACGACGTCGAAGCGATCGCCCGCGAGGTCCAGCAGCACGAGGTCGCCGCGGCAGCCCGCGTCGAGCCGCCCGCGGCGCTCGTCGCCGATCAGGCGCGCTGGGACGGTCGTCGCGGTCGCCACCGCCTCGGCCGGCGAGCAGCCGGTGGTGGCGCGCAGCACGCGCAGGCAGTCGGCGAGCGAGGCCGCGCTGCCGGCCAGGGTGCCGTCGGCAAGCCGGACCGCGCCGTCGGCGAGGAGCGTCTCCTGCTCGCCGAGCCGGGTCGGCCCGTCGGGCAGCCCGAGCGCCGCCGTCGTGTCGCTGACGGCGAGGAACCGCTCGGGTCCGAGCGCACGCCAGGCGGTGCGCAGCAGGTGCGGGTCGAGATGGTGGCCGTCGGCGATCACGCCGGCCACCAGCGCGTCGCCGCCGAGCGCGACGCCGGCCGCGCCCGGCTCGCGCGCGGTCGGCGGCGACATCGCGTTGAAGAGATGCGTGACGCAGCTCGCCCCGGCGGCCACGGCGGCCTCGACCTCGGCGCCCGACGCCTCGGTGTGGCCGAGCGCGACCACCACGCCGCGGTCGCGCAGGGCGGCGATCGCCTCGAGCGCGCCGGGCAGCTCGGGCGCCAGCGTCACCATCGTCACGCCGGCGTCGCGCGACCAGCCGGCGACGAGCTCGGCCGACGGTGCACGCAGCAGGTGAGCCGGATGCGCGCCCCTGCGAGCGGGCGCGAGCATCGGGCCCTCGAAGTGCAGGCCGAGCGGGACGGCTCCGGCGGCCGGCGCCAGCCGCAGCGCGACGAGCGCGCCGTCGCGCGCTGCGGCTGCGGATGTGATCACCGTGGGCAGGAAGCCGGTGACGCCGTAGCGGGCGAGCAGTGGGCCGAGCTCGCCGAGCCGCTCGGGCTGCGCGGTCAGGTCGACGCCGCCGGCGCCGTTGACCTGCAGGTCGAGGAAGCCCGGCGCGACCGTCAGGCCGCCGGCGTCGAGCTGCGGAGCGCCGGCCGGGAGCTCGGACGCGACCTCGACGACGTGACCGCCCGCGATCGCGACCTCGACCGGCGCCCCGTGGACGTCGACCCCGCCGTGGACGCGCAGGCTCATGGCGTGACCGCCTCGGTGTCCTGCTTCTCATGCACGGCCAGTGATGGTACTATTTTACAAGTAGCTTTGCAAAAACGCAGAAAAGCAACGTAACTTATGTTGATCGACGGCCACAACGACCTGGCGTGGGCGCACCGCGGGGCGTTCGGTCTCGACCTCCGTCGAGGCGACGTCGCGCTGCCGCAGCCGCGCCTGCACACAGACCTGCCGCGACTCCGCGAGGGCGGCGTGCGGGGCCAGCTGTGGGCCGCCTATGTGCCGTCCACGCTCCCCGAGCCGGAGGCGGTGGTCACAACGCTCGAGCAGATCGACTTCGTCCACCGGCTGGTGGCGCGCTATGACCAGCTCGAGCTGGCGACGACAGCGGACGAGGTCGAGCGCGCCGTCGCGGACGGGCGCCTGGCGTCGCTGCTCTCGATCGAGGGCGGCCACTCGATCGGCGGCTCGCTGGCGGTGCTGCGGCAGATGCACGCGCTCGGCGTGCGCTCGATGACGCTCACGCACAACGACAGCACGGCGTGGGCGGACAGCGCGACCGACACGCCCATCGCCGGCGGGCTGTCCGGCTTCGGCCGGACGGTCGTCGCGGAGATGAACCGCCTCGGCATGATCGTGGACCTCTCCCACGTCGCCGACACGACGATGCGCGACGCCCTCGAGGCGACGTCTGCGCCCGCGATCTTCAGCCACTCCAACGCACGCGCGCTCTGCGACGTGCCGCGCAACGTCCCCGACGACGTCCTCGCGCTGGTCCCCGGCAACGGCGGGATCGTGATGGCGACGTTCGTCTCGTTCCTCGTCACCACCGCACCGCAGGCGACGGTCGAGGACGTCGTCGCGCAGCTCGACTACCTGCGCGAGGTCGTGGGTGTCGATCACATCGGCATCGGCGGCGACTTCGACGGTGCCGACGAGGTGACGGCCGGGTTGGAGGACGTCGCGTCCTACCCGCGGCTGTTCGACGCGCTGCGGGCTCGCGGATGGTCCGCCGCCGAGCTGGACGGTCTCGCGGGACAGAACTTCCTGCGTGTGATGCGCGACGTGGAGGCGGTCGCGGGGTGACCGGCTCGCTCGACGCAGACGTGCGGCGCCTGCTCGCCGCCGACGTCCTGCGCGACACGCGCTGGTCGGTCGAGGTGGGCGACGCGACGTCGGGAGCGACCCTCGTCGCGCTCGACGGCCATCGGCTGCTGCGGACCGCCAGCGTCGCGAAGGTCTACGTGCTGCTCGAGGTCGCCGTGCGGCTGGCGGCGGGGGAGCTGGACCCGCTGCTGCCGGTGGACCGGCGGTCGATCGCCCCGGTGGCGGACAGCGGCCTGTGGCACCGCTTCGCCGGCGACGTGCTGGCGCTCTTCGACGCGGCTGCGCTGGTCGGAGCGGTGAGCGACAACCTGGCCGCGAACGCGCTCGTCGAGCTGGTCGGGCTCGGCGCGGTGCAGGCGCGGGCCGCGAAGCACGCCGCGGACGGGTCCACGCTGCACGATCTCGTCCGCGACGTCCGCGGCGTCAAACATCCGCCGACCCTCAGCGAGGGCTCGGCGGCCGACTGGGCTTCGCTGTTCGCGGGCCTCAGCCGCGGGACCGTGGAGAGTCCGCGCGTCAGCGAGACGGTCCTCGGCTGGCTGGCCGCCGGGACGGACCTGTCGATGGTCGCGTCGGCCTTCGGGCTCGATCCGCTGTCGCACGCCGGCGCCCCCGATCGTGAGATCGCCGTGTGGAGCAAGACCGGCACCGACGCCGGAGTGCGGGCGGACGTCGGCCTGGTCGACGTCGGGAGCCGGACGCTCGCCTACGCCGCGATCTGCAACTGGGACCCGCGCGCGGATCCGGATCCCCGCGACGCCGTCCTGCTCGCGATGCGGGGGATCGGCGCGGCGCTGCGGAGTGCGGGAGCATGCTGAGCGTGCTGCCACGCGTGCTCGACGCGGACGTCCGGGCGCTCGCGGCACACTGGGAACGCGAGGCGTCCGGCATGCCCGGCGAGGTGTCGGTGCACCTGCGCACCCGCAGCGGCGCGGTCGCGAGCCGTCGCGCCGGATCGCCGCACTACGCCGCGAGCACCGTGAAGCTGGCGATCCTCGTCGCCGCGCTGGCGGAGGTCGTCGCAGACCGGCTGGCGCTCGCACAGGAGCTGGAGGTCCGCGACGCGTTCCCGAGCGCGGTCGGCGGCACCTTCACGCTGCGCCAGGCCGACGACCAGGACGACGCGACGTGGAGCCGCCTCGGCGACGGCCTGCCGGTCGGCGTCCTGCTCGAGCGGATGGTCGCCGACTCCAGCAACATCGCCACGAACCTGGTCGCCGAGCAGATCGGCTTCGATCCGGTGCGCCAGGCGATGGCTGCCGCCTGCGCTCACGACATGACGATGAACCGCCTGATCGGCGACGAGCGCGCCGAGGCCGCAGGCGTCACGAACATAGCGACCGCCTGGGGGCTCGCCCGGCTGATGGGCGCGCTGGACGCCGGCCAACTGCTGCCGGCGCCGGCCGCGGAGCAGGCGCTCGACCTGCTGGCGCGCCAGCGGCACCGCCGGATGATCCCCGCGGGGCTGCCCGCCGGGACGTGGTCGGCGAGCAAGGGCGGCTGGACCGCGGCGGTGAACCACGACGTGGCGCTGGTACGGCCCGAGCGCGCGCCGGCTTACGTGCTCGCCGTCTGCACCACGACCGGGCTCGGCGAGGCGGCTGAGCGGCTCGTGGCCCGGCTCAGCGCCGTGACCTGGGAGCACTGGACGAGATGGCACGCGTCGTAGAGGTCGCCGTCGCGCGGCTCGCCACGCCGCTGCACACGCCGTTCGTGACCGCGCTGCGGCGCGCGACGGCGCTGGCGAGCGTGGTGGTGTGCCTGACGGACGACGACGGCCGGACGGGCTTCGGCGAGGCGCCGCAGGTGTGGCGGATCACGGGCGAGTCGCTCGCGAGCGTCGAGGCCTGCGTGCTCGGCCCGCTCGCCGATCTGCTGCTGACGTGGGAGCTCGACCAGCCGCCGGAGCTGCTCGTCGCCGCGCTGGAGGACGCGGTCGTCGGCAACACAGGCGCCAAGGCCGCGTGCGAGGTCGCCGCCGCCGACCTGGCGGCGCGGAGGCTCGCGCAGCCGCTGCACCGGCTGCTGGGCGCGACGACGTCGTCGGTCGCCACCGACGTGACCGTCGCCGCGGACGCGCCGGCGGAGACCACGACAAAGCACACGGCGGACGGGTTCCGCCACCTCAAGGTGAAGGTCGGCGTCGACCCCGACGACGTCGCCCGGGTGCGGCGGATCCACGAGCAGGCGCCCGAGCCGGTCCGCATCCGCATCGACGCGAACCAGGGCTGGGACGTCGACACCGCGATCGCGGCCGTGAGCGCATGGCTGGAGGCGGGTGTCGACGTCGAGTTCGTGGAGCAGCCGCTGCCGCGCGCGGACCTGCGCGGCCACGCGACGCTCCGGCAGGCGCTCCCGGTGCCTGTGATGCTGGACGAGTCGGTCTTCTCGGCGGTCGACCTGCAGCGGGCGCTCGACGCCGGCAGCGCCGACATGATCAACGTCAAGCTGGCCAAATGCGGCGGCCTCTACGCGGGGATCGAGCTGGCCCGGCAGGCCCGGGACGCGGGCCTCGGCGTGATGGTCGGATCGATGCTGGAGTCCGACCTCGGCGTCTCGGCCGCGGCGGCGCTGGCGGCCGCGGTGGCGCCCGGAGCCGTCCACGACCTCGACATGGCGTGGTGGTCGATCGACGCGAGCTCCGGCGAGGAGACGCCCTACGACGGGAGCCGCTACCGCCTCGCCGCGTCGCCCGGGCTCGAGCGGGCGGTCCGCCGCCTCGGGCCCTTGCGCTGGGCCGAGCGGCGGTAGACGTCCGGCGGCGCAGGGCCCTTGCCCTGCCCGCCGAGCAGAGCGTCAACCGGCGGCGGGACCCTCGTCGAGGATCGCGCGCAGCGGGCCGCCGGCGTCGATGGCGCTGTGCGCCTCCGCGACGTCCCAGCCACGCATCAGCATCGCGAGCGCGAGGCCGCCTTCGTTGTCCGCGGCGGTGAGCGCCGCTTCGACGTCGGCCTGCGAGGCGCCGCTGATGTCGCGCAGCATCCCTGTGAGCCGCTTGCGCAGCTTGGCGTTGTTGGGCTGCACGCACACCATCAGGTTGGAGTAGGTCCGGCCGAGGTGCACCATCGCCAGCGTCGAGACGGCGTTGAGCGCAAGCTTCTGCGCCGTCGCCGCGTTCAGCCGCGTCGAGCCCGCGATCGACTCCGGCCCGGTCGGCAGCGTGACGCGGCAGTCCACGCGCGAAGGGATGCCGTCGTTGCAGTCGATCAGCGCCGTGAACGCGCCCTGCGCTCTCGCCGCGTCCAGGGCGGCCAGCACGTACGGCGTGCGCCCGCTCGCCGCGACGCCGATCGCCACGTCCTCCGGCACCAGCCGCGCGCCCTCGCGCGCGCCGGCGTCGACGTCGTCCTCGGCGTCCTCGACCGCCTCCGTCAACGCCGTCGCTCCGCCGGCGAGGTGGGCCTGGAAGAGCGTGGGAGCGACGTCGAACGTGGGCGGGATCTCCGCCGCGTCGAGCGCCGCAAGGCGACCGGACGTGCCGGCCCCGAAGTAGTGGACGCCGCCGCCGCGCCGCACGCAGCCGACGACCGCCTCCACCACCGGGGCGAGCTGCACGGCGCAGCGCTCGAAGACGTCGAACGGCCGGCGGAACTCGCCGGCCAGCAGCGCGAGGCCGTCCGCGATCGAGATGCGATCGATGTCGAGCGTCGCCTCAGAGCGACCCTCGGTGTCGGGGGACGTCGATCCTGCGCCGTCATTCTGCAAAGCGTTCACCGCCGTGAAAGCCGGCGGGGGCGCCTGAGCGCCCCCGCCGGGTTGGGGTTGTCCGGGTCAGCTGACTCTTGCGATCGAGTACGACTTCCCGACGCTCGGGATGTAGGCCTTGATCGCCTCCGACCACCAGAACAGCGGTGGGAACTCGATGTCGGCGGCCGGCGAGGTCACCGTCCCGTAGAAGCTGTTCGCGGCGTACTTGTCCCACGAGTAGTTCGGCGGCTGCGCGTACGGGGCGCTGGTGCGGAAGGTCCCGTCGCCGCTGGCGAGAGGTCTCAGCACGCCCTCCAGGAACTGGATCGACGCGTACGGGTCGCTGCCCTGGTTGTTTCTGTAGATCGGGTTGCCGGCGGGCAGCCAGCCGGTCACGCGCGGGCCGTGCGCGATCGGGTCGGTCGTGTAGCGCTCGAAGATCGGCACGACCGGGAGCTGGTCGTTGAAGATCTCGGACAGCGTCGTGACAGCACTCTCCTGCGGGCCCTTGTCGAGGCCTCTGACCGCTTCTCTGAGCAGGTCGGGGATGTAGACCTTGGTGCCGTCCGGGGCGGTCTGGTGCCACGGCCAGTCGAGGCCCTTGGAGCCCTTCGCCTCCGGGTCGTTCGTTCCGAAGAAGCCCGCCGCCATGTTCCAGTCGAGGCTGGTGGCGGGGTGCGACGGCGTCGAGACCATGCTGAAGTCGAGCATGACGTCGTAGCGGGCCTCTCTGATCGTGTCCGGCCGGTTGGCGGCCGGGATCCCGCGCACGTGGGTGTTGAAGCCGAACTCGTTGAGCTGTGCGCTGACGTCCTTGGCGGACGCGAGGAAGTCGGGGAAGTCGGCCGGCGCGATGATCTCGAAGCCGAACTGGCCGCCGTTGTAGGTCCAGCTGCTGCCGCTCTTCTTCAGGCCGACGGCCTCGAGCAGCTGCGTCGCCTTCGCGTCGTCTCTCGTGTAGGGGTTGAGTCTGTTGACCACGTCGGACGAGAGCCAGTCCTTCACGTAGTTGTCGCTGTAGCCGACCATGTATCTGACCGGCTTGGCGGCGTCGCCGAGCGCGACCGTGGCGTTGCGCTGGCGGTCGATGATGTACGCGATCGCCTGGCGGAAGCGCACGTCGTCGAACGGTCTCTTCGTCTCGTTGAACCAGATGCCGGTGCCCGTACTCAGCGGGGTCCGGATCAGCTCGATGCGCGGGTTCGCCTGGACCGCCTTGACGTCGGTCGGGGTGAGCGCGTCCGTGGTGTAGTCGAGGTCGTTCTGCAGCAGCAGCGGAACGGTCTGCTGCGTCGTGCCCCACGCGACGTTGACGTTCTTGAACTGGAGCTTGTCGGCGTCGTAGCCACCCGGGTTCTTGGTCATCACCAACTGCTGAGCGGTGACGGATCTTGCGTCGAACGTGTAGGGGCCGTACGCGACGAGCGAGCTCGGTCTGATGTTCTCGGCAGCTCTGACGATTGCGGCGACCTGGGGGTCGGTGGCCTTGGCGCCGGCAGCGCGCAGTCCCGCCAGTCTCTGGTAGTAGGTGCCGAACTGCGAGGAGGAGCCCGGCACGTTCCAGCGGATGAGCTGCTGGAGGAGGTTCTGCGAGATCGTGTTGGTCTCGTACACCAGCTGGGTGTCGGAGGTCGCCTTCACGTCCGTCAGCGATTCCCAGTTGGGGTCCTGCTGGCCCCACTTCAGGTTCCACATGCCGACGAAGTCCTGCGCCGTCAGCGGCGTGCCGTCAGACCATCTGATGCCGGGCTTGAGGTTGACGGTGATGACGTATCTGGTGCCCGGGGCGACGTCCTTCGGCGCGGTGGCCTGGACCTCGGCGTTGACCAGCGGGAGCTTGCCGGCGTCCCCCGCGTTGCCACCGCTCTTGCCCGAGTTGCTGCCGCCACAGGCGGACAGCGTCACGAGTGCCGCACAGACGAGTGCGGCTGCTTTGAACCTCATGCGTGCTTCTCCTCCACTTGGGTGTGACTGGACCGATGCAAGGCGCGCAGGCCCTCGTGGCGTGCCGCCCGGAGCAAGGCGTGGGTGTACGGGTGCTCGGGCCCCGCGATCAGATCCCCCGTCGGGCGGTGCTCGACGAGCCGCCCTCTCTGCATGACCGCGATCGAGTGACCGCGTCCGAACTGACGTGCGACGGCAAGGTCGTGGGTGATGAAGAGGACCGCGAGCTGACGCTCCTCGCAGAGGCCGCGCAGCTTCTGCAGCACGCTCACGCGCAACGAGACGTCGAGCATCGACACGGCCTCGTCGGCCACGAGCACCTTGGGATCCACGGTCAGCGAGCGGGCGATCACGACGCGCTGGCGCTGGCCGCCCGACAGCTCGTGGGGGTACTTGGGCGCGAACGTCTCCGGCGGCGTGAGGCCGACGTCCTCCAGCAGCGAGGGGACGCGCGCGTGCGCGTCGCGCTTCGACAGGCCGAAGTGGCGCCGGAGCGGCGCCGCCAGCGTCTGCGCGACGGTCAGGCCGGGGTTGAGCGAGGCGTACGGGTCCTGGTGGATCATCTGCACGCCCAGGCGGTGGGCGCGCAGCTCCCTGCGCTTCATCTCGCCGGCCGCGCGGCCGGCGAAGCGCAGCTCTCCGGACGTCGGCTCGGTCAGGCCGGTGACGATCCGGCCGATCGTGCTCTTGCCGGAGCCGGACTCGCCCACGAGGCACACGATCTCGCCGGGGCCGAGCGTCAGGCTGACGCCGTCGACGGCGGTGACGATCCGGCGCTTCGCCGCCCGGTAGGTCTTCGTGATGTCCGTCAGCGACAGCAGCTCGGTCATCGCGGCCCTCTCGTCGCGGCGAGCTGCTCGACGCTCGGCGGGCAGGCCACGCGGCGGTCGTCGACCGGCAGCAGCGGCGGCGCCCCGCCGACGCGGCAGCGGTCCTCGGCCAGCGGGCAGCGCGGCTGGAACGAGCACCCGGGCGGCAGCGCGGCGAGGCTGGGCGGGTAGCCGCCGATCGGCTCCGCCACGAGGTCGGAGTCGACGGCCGGCATCGCCAGCATCAGCCCGCGGGTGTAGGGGTGCAGCGGCCCGTCGAGGACCTGCTCGGCGGTGCCGTACTCGACGCCGCGACCGGCGTACATCGTGATGACCTCGTCGGCCATCGCCGTCGCGACCGCCAGGTCGTGGGTGATCGCCACGTAGCTGACGCCGGTCGCCGCCTGCAGCTCGAGCAGCGTTCTCAGGACGGCCTCCTGAGTCAGCACGTCAAGTGCCGTGGTCGGCTCGTCGAGCACGATCACCTCGGGCTCCAGCAGCATCGCCAGCGCGATCACGACGCGCTGCCGGGTGCCGCCGCTCAGCTCGTGCGGGTACGAGCTCCAGATGCGGTCGGGATCGAGGTGGACGGCCGCGAGCAGCTCGGCGCCGCGCGACTCGGCGTCGCGGCGCGAGAGGTCGTGCGCCTGCGCGGTCTGCACGAAGTGGCGGCCGATCGTCTGGATCGGGTTGAGCGCGCTGATCGAGCCCTGCGGCACGTAGGCGACGTGGCGCCAGCGCATCGCGCGCAGCTCGCGCGGCGGCAGGTGGAGCAGGTCGGTCGCCTGCCCGCCGGTCGTCACCGTGACGGCGCCGGAGACGACCTTCGCCGCCGCGGGCAGCATGCCGAGGATGGCGAGCGCGGCCGTCGTCTTGCCGCAGCCGGACTCGCCGATCAGCGCGATCGTCTCGCCGTGGCCGAGCGCGAGCGAGAGATCGGTCACGGCGTGGACGACGCGATCCTCCTGGCGGTACTGAACGGTGAGGTCTCTGACCTCCAGGACCTTGGCCGTGTCGCGCGCGCTCATCGCCGGGCCCTCAGGCGCGGGTCGAACAGGCCCTCCAGCGACCGCGAGGTCAGCACGAGGCAGAGCTGCAGGAGGCAGATCGCCGCGATCGGGGCGAACATGCTCCAGGCCGCGGCGGGCAGGTAGATGGCGTTCTGCCCGTAGGCGACGCTGAACAGCACGCCCCAGTTGTCCGTGAGCGGAACGAGGCCGAAGAACGCCAGGATCACCTGCTGGTAGATGGCCGCGGTCATGCCGGTGATCGTCGAGATGACGACGAACGGCGCGATCGCCGGCGCCAGGTAGCGCAGCACGATGTGGCCGGTGCGCAGCTGCAGCAGGCGCGCCGCCTCGACGTGCTCGCGGCGGCGCACCGACAGCGCCTGGGCGCGGATCTGGCGGGCGAGGTAGGGCCAGCCGAAGATCGCGATGAGCGCGGCCAGGGCGAACGTGGACGAGACGCGGTAGAGGCTCGCGACGACGAGCAGCAGGATGAAGCGCGGGACTGTCAGCCAGAGGTCCGTGACCCCGACGACGATGCGGTCGACGACTCCGCCGGCGAACGGGCCGAGCAGCCCGAAGGCGAGCGCGATCGCCGACATCAGCAGCCCGGCCACGAACGCCAGCTCGAGCATGTCCCACCCGCCGCGGATGACGAGCACGAGGTTGTCGCGACCGGTGAAGTCCGTGCCGAGCGGATGCGCGAGGCTCGGCGACTGCAGGATCGCGTTGAGGTCTGTGCGCGGAACGCTGATCAGGTAGTGGCCGACCGCGCTGGCGATCACGATCGTCAGCAGGCCGACGATCCCGAACACGCCGCCGAATCCGAGCTGCCGGACGCCGCCGGCGGCGCTCGTCAGGCGGCGCGGGCGCACGGGCTCGGCCGTGTCCGCGACCTCCAGGTGCTCCACCACGCTCATGCGTCCTGCTCCGTGCGGGTGCGGGGATCGAGCCAGCCGTAGAGCGCGTCGGCGATCGCGGTCGCGAGCAGCACGGTGACCGTCGTGGCGAGCACGATGCCCTGCATGACGGTGTAGTCGCGCTTCGCGAGCGCGTTGGCGAGCAGCTGACCGATGCCGGGGTAGACGAAGATCTCCTCGACGAGGATCGAGCCGGAGACGACGAAGCCCATCGTGATCGCGAAGCCGGTGACCAGCGGCAGGCGGGCGTTGCGCTGCACGAACGCGACGCGGACGATGCGTTCGGAGAGCCCGCGCGCGCGCGCCTGTGTCACGTAGTCGTCGTTGAGGACGGTGAGCGCGCTGCTGCGCGACTGCAGCACCCAGGCGCCCACCGTCGTCAGCACGTACACCGTCGCCGGCGCGATCACGTGCCCGAGCGCGCTCAGGACGAAGGGGAGGTTGACGCCGGGCTGCACGTCCGGCGAGTAGGCGCCGCGCAGCGACTCGATCGGGACCAGGTGCCAGACGACGCCGACGTAGAACGTCAACGCGATCCCGACCAGCACCGCCGGGATCGCGTCCATGACCGCGCTGCCGTTGGTGAGGAGGCGGTCGATCCAGCCGCCGCGCCGGTAGGCGGCGATGCCGCCGAGGTGCATGCCGATGACGAAGGCGACGATGAGCGAGAGGCCGACGCTGAAGAGCGTCCATGCGAGGCGCCCGGCGAGCATCTCCGTCACGGGCGTGCCCGGCGACAGGATCACCGAGCTGCCGAGGTCGCCATGGAGCAGGTTGCGCATGTAGTCGACGTACTGGCTCCACAGCGACGCGTGGACGTCGATCCTGAGCAGCTGGGTGGCCTGGACCTCGGCCTGCCGTGCGGTGAGGCCTCTGCCCTGCAGGTCCTGCACCCAGACGTCGACCGGGTTGCCGGGCAGCGCGCGGATGGCGAGGAACGTCACGGTCGCGACGGCCCAGAGCATCAGGACGACGCGGACCAGGGAGCGGGCCACCAGCTTGAGCAGCGGCCGTACGACCTTGGGTCGCGTGGCGGCGAGCGTCGCGGCGGGACGCGCCGGATCGGGCGCAGGCGCCCGGCTGACGTCGCCGGTGGTCCGACTGCTCTCCATGCCGACACTATACGTCACTTAGTAACGGATTGCATCCTCCTCGCGTTGAAAAGCTGCAAAGCGCGTCAGGGCAGGGGATAGCGGCCGAAGCCGACCGTCCGTTCCCGTGCGCGGGCGCTGAGCGGTTCGACGACCACGCTGCGCCCCGCCTCGGGGGCGTGCAGCATCCGCTCGTCGCCGGCATACAGCCCGACGTGATCGATCCCCTCCAGGCTCGCCTCGTCGCCGAAGAACAGCAAGTCGCCGACGGCGAGCTCGTCCGCGCCGGCGTCGAAGCGCGTGGCGGCCCACTGGTGATGGGCGTCGCGAGGGACGACGTGGCCGCCGATCCGCGCCGCCGTGTGGACGAGGCTCGAGCAGTCGATGCCAGCCGCCTCGATCCCACCCCACAGGTACGGCGCGCCGACGAAGCCGGCTGCGATCTCGAACAGCTCGGCCGCCCCGACCGCGACGTCCAGCGGGCGCAGCGCCCCCGCCGGGCACCGCACGGTCGCACCGGAGGCCAGCAGCACGTCGGCGGAGTCCCCGCTGTGCGGCTCGGCGAGCAGCTCGACCGTCGTCCCCGCGGGCAGCTCGACCGGGGCGGCGTCGCGGTCCGCTGTCGCGGCGAGCGCGCCGGGCGCCCCCACCACGTGCGTGGCCCCCTGCCGCGCGTCCGCGCCGACGTGCGCGGCGTGCATGACGCCGACGTAGCCGCCGGCGCCGTTGGGCTGGGCGAGCAGCTCCACCTCGACGAGCGACGAGTCGACCGCGGCGATCACGCGCACAGGCTCGCCGGACAGCGCCACCGTGTGCAGCCGCCCGTGGAGCGGCGCCTGGTCGGGGAGGCGGCGCGCCGTCCACTCGCAGTACGCGGGATACGAGGACTCGCCGAACGGCGCGATCTCCCGGGCGTCCTCGGCGCTCGCCCACAACGGCGCCGCGGCCGCGACGACGACGCTGCGCCGACGCGCGTCTGTCATCGCTTGCCCTTCGACGGCGCACGGACCGCGTCGTAGGTGCGCTGCAGCGCCGCTATCGCGTCGTCGACACGCTGCTGGGCGACGAGCACGAAGAGGATGTCGACGAGCGTGAGCTGGGCGATGCGGCTGGCCATCGCGCCGGAGCGGAAGGTCGTCTCGCGCGCCGCCGTCGTCACGACGATCGCGGCCGTGCGCGCGATCGGGGCGCGCGGGTGGTTGGTGATCGCGACGGTCGTCGCGCCGCTCGCGGCGGCGACTTCCAGGTAGCGGATCGTGTCCTTCGTCGCGCCGGTGTGCGACAGGCCCAGCGCGACGTCGCCTCTGCCGAGCAGCGACGCCGAGCTGACCGCCGAGTGCGGGTCCGCGAAGCAGTGGCACATCAGCCCGATGCGGTGCAGCTTGTACTGCATGTCCTGCGCCACGAAGGAGCTCGCGCCGGCGCCGAAGAGGTCGATTCTGCCAGCGCCGCCGATCGCCTTGGCGGCGTCTTCGAGCGACCGGATCGACACCATCTTGGCCGTCTCGACGATCGCCTGCGCGTCTGCGCCGGTGACCTTGCGGACGACCTGCTCGGTGGTGTCGTCCGGCAGGATGTCGCCGGAGAGGTACTCCTCGTCGCCGTTCGCCGCGGCGGCGGCCGCGAGCGCCAGGCGGAACTCGGGGTAGCCGTCGAAGCCGAGCGTGCGGCACAGCCGGATGACCGTCGTCTCGGACGTGTCGCAGCGGCGGGCGAGCTGATTGATCGTGGAGGCGGCCGTGCTGGCCGGGTCCTCGATGGCGGCGCGGGCGACGCGGGCCTCCGACCGCGAGAGGTCCGGCAGGATGCCGCGCAGCGTCGCGAGCACGGTCCCGCCGGTCGGTTCGAGCTTTGCGGCTGACTTGGGCATCTCTTCCTTCTCTTTCGTCAGGTGAGGCACGGATCGCGGGTCGTCGTGCGCAGATGGGATGCTGCCGCGGCGTGGAAGTGCCGTCGCGCCACGAGGATCGGGTCGGCGTCCCGATCGACGGGGATCGCGTTGCTGAGGTAGACCGCCCACCAGCGACTGACGGGGTCCAGCGCGACGCTCACCCCCGTGAAGCCGGTGTGCGACAGCGTCGTCGGCGGCCAGTCGTGGGCCACGACGTGGAACGGGTCGCCGGCGAGCGTCCAGGCGAGGCTGCGGTGCCCGCCGGGCGTCGCGTGCGTCTGGCAGGTGACGGCCTCCGTCGCCAGCGGCTCCGGCAGCCAGCCGCCGTCGAGCCAGGACAGGACGGCATCGACGACGCCGGCCAGCGTGCCGAACGCGCCCGCGTGGCCGCTGGGGCCGAGGCGTCGCGCCGCGGGGTCGTGTGGCAGCTGTGCGCTCGTGGCGACGGGCCCGGCGGGGATCGACCGTTCCGCGGGCGCCTGGCCGAAGCAGAACGCACCTGACGCGGCGGTGGGCGCGCGCGCGAGCAGCGCATGCAGCGGCTCGCCGGTCAGGGCGCAGGCCAGCTCGCCGAGCAGCCAGTAGTTGACGTCGCTGTAGAGGACCCGCACGTCGGCGACGGCGACGTCGCGGACGTGCTCTGCCACCCATGCGCGGACGGCGGGCACGTCGCCCTCGCCGGGAAGCTCCCACGGCAGCCCCGTGGCGTGGGTGAGCAGCGCGCGGGGCGTCGGGGTCCCGGGCACGTGCGGCAGCCAGGAGAGCACCGTCGAGACCGGCTCGTCGAGCGCGCCGGGAGTCGCGAGCAGGCCGAGCGCCGTCGGAGCGGTGAACAGCGGCTTGGTCAGCGACGCGAGGTCGAAGCAGCGGCCGTTCGCCTCGTCCTGCCAGGCCAACACGTCCGGCCCGACGCCGTAGGCGCAGGCGACCGTGTCGGCCGGGCTTGCGGCCTTCAGGCGACGGGCGATCGCCTCGAGCTCCGCCAGCGCTCCGGCGGGCAGCGTCGCCTGCGGCGGGAACGCGATCATGCGCCGGCCTCCGCGGCCAGCCGGGCGGCGGCGACCTCCGGGCTCGTCTGCGCGAGCGCCGCGTCGCACCGCTGCGCGAGCGTCTCGGCGATTGCCTGGATGCGGAATACGCCGCCGGCAAGCCGGACCGGCAGCGGGCCGAAGCGCTCGCGCGCGATGCCGACGAGCTCGACGAGCGCCCCGGCGGCGCCGGCCAGGATCTCGGATGCGGCCGGGTGCCGGATCGCAGGGACGTGCTCCGCCAGACGCGCGAGCGGCGCACGGTCGGCGGGATCGGCGTACGCGCGGTGCACGAACGCGTCGAGCGGCTCGCCCAGCAGCGGCTCGACCTGCTCGACCAGCGACGCGTCGCCGCGGTCGCGGTCGCGCAGCGCGGCCGCGATCAGGCGCCTGCCGATGTCGTAGGCGCTGCCGGCGTCGTCGAGCAGGAAGCCGTGGCCGCCGACGAGGTGGGTCGCGCCGAGATGGCGCACCGCCGCCACCGAGCCGGTGCCCGCGCAGACGACGATCCCTTCCGCCTCGGCCCCGAACGCCGCCGTGAGCGCCAGGTCGGCGTCCGACATGAGCGTGATGCGGCCGGCGTGCCCCTCCAACTCCCCGGCGAGCCAGACGACCGCGGCGGGCGCCATGCGCGCCCCGGCCAGTCCGAGGCAGGCGCCCGAGGGCGCCGCCTCGCGCACGAGCGGGAGCAGGACGTCGAGGGCCGCCTCGGGGTCGAGCGTGAGGTTGCCGCCCGGCGCCTGCCAGGCGCGTGGCGCCGCCGGCTGCTGCATGAGATAGGCGCGTGTCGCCGAGCCTCCCATGTCGACGCCGAGGAACCGTCCCGCACGCGTGTCGCCTCCGCTGGTCATGTAGTTATTTTACGCAATCGTGCATGAAGGATGTATGGTAGCTACGAAATGACGGCGCGCTTGACGACCATCCTTCCACCCAAGGTCCTCGCCGCGTTCCACCTCAGCGCCGACGAGACGACGCGCGAGCTGATCGGCTCCCTCGCACCGGACGAGCGCTTCCCCGTCGCCTCGGTGACGAAGACGCTCGTGGCGCTGCTTGCCGCCCGGCTGTGCCAGGACGGCGTGCTCGCCTGGGACGAGCCGCTCGCGCCGGACGCCGTCCGCGAGCCGGTCTCGCTGCGCGCGCTGCTGGGTCACACCGCCGGCGTTCCGTTCGAGCTCGACCCCGCCCACTGGGGGCCGGTCGCGCTGACGGAGCCGGAGCTGGCGGCCGCCGTCGCCCGGCCGCCGCGCCTCCCGCTCCCGCCGGGCACCTGGCACTACTCGAACCTGGGGTACGCGATCGCAGCGCGCGTGCTTGAGCAGGCCACCGGGCAGGCGTTCTCGGCGCTGCTGGCCGAGCGTCTCCTGGACCCGCTGGGCATGACGCGGACGTCGTTCCCCGACGAGCGGACGGAGGCCGCGCTCGTGCTCGGCGCGGCCTCCGCTCCCGCCGGCGACCTGTGGTCCACGCTCGAGGACCTGATGACGCTCGCACGCGCGCTCGACGGCCGCCGACCCGACGTCGTGAGCTTGCCGATGCTGGCACGGCTGCTGGCGGGGGCGATCCCGGACCGTGACGGCGTCCACTACGGCGCGGGGATCCGCACGCACGCCATCGGCTACCACCGCGTGCTCGTGAGCATCGGCCACATCCGCGATCACCGCACGTGCGTCGCGGTCTGGCCCCGGCGCGGCGCCTCCGTCCTCGTCGCCGAGGCTGCCTGTGACCGGGAGGCGCTGTGGCAGGCCGCGGCGGCGCCGTGGCGGCGCGACGACGCGCTCGTGCGCACGTGGTGGTGGGACGCGCAGGCGGTGCTGCAGCTCCAGCACGGCGACGAGGTCGACCTGGCGCTGAGCGAGACGACGTGGCCGTTCCCGCTGTTCTCCGGCCGAGCCGACGGCCGGACGCTCGTCGGCGTCGACTGGCGCGGCGCGCCGCTCGAGCTGCACGACCGAGGGGACGCGCTGGCGGGGCCCGGCATCCGGCTGACGGCGGACGGCGACGAGCGCGTCGCGACGGCGGTGGAGCCGTGACCGTGGCCGACCACGCGGCGGCGATCGAGCAGGCGTCGCGCGACGTCGGCACCTGGTACGTGGCCGCTCGCCGGCTCGACGGCCCGGGGTCGTTCAGCCTGCGCGACGCCGACGTCGTCCCGATCGCCTCGACGTTCAAGGTGCTGCTGGCGCTCGAGATCGCAGACGCCTTCGCTCGCGGGGACCTGCAGCCGGACACGCACCTGCAGGTCGACGTGGAGCAGCACTGCCCCGGCGGCGCGGGGCTCAACAGATTCAGCCGCCCCGTGTCGGTCTCGCTGGCCAACCTGCTGTGCCTGTCCCTGGCCATCTCGGACAACACGGCCTCGGACCTGCTGCTCGAGCTGGTCGGCGTCGACGCCGTCCGCGCGCGGGCCGAGACGCTCGGCCTCGAGACGATGCGCATCGTCGGCGGCTGCCGCACGCTGCTGCGCAACGCCGGCGAGGACTACGGCTACGCCTCCGAGACGGAGGCGATCGAGGCCGACTGGACGCCGACGACGGACGCCGCGGACCTGGCGCTCGAGCGCACCACGCGCGCTTCCGTCGCGGACCTCGCGCGGCTGGCGAGCCTGCTCGCCCACGAACAGGCGGCGCGGCCTCAAGCGTGCCGCCGAGTCCGCGACGCCATGCGCAGACAGGTGTGGACGTCCCGCTTCGCCGCCGCGTTCTGCCCGCCGGCCTGGATCCGGGCCGGCAAGACCGGCACGCTGACGCCGTGGCGGGGCGAGGTCGGCGTCGTCACCCGGCACGACGGCGTGCAGCTCGCCGTCGCCGTGATGGTCCGACAGCACCGCGTCGACCTCTCGGACGCGGTCGTCGACGCGGCCGTCGGCGCGGTCGCGCGCGGCGCGGTCGAGTTGGCGTTGCGGGCATGACCTCGCTCGAGCGCCTCGCGCTGGCGGTGCAGATGCCGTCCTTTCGCGGTCCGTCGCTGCCGGACGCGTGGCGAGGGCTGCTCGCCGAGGGGCTGGGCGGCGTGTGCCTGTTCGGCAGCAACCTGCCGTTCGGGCCGCTGGTCGCATCGATCCGCGCGGTCGCGCCCGACGTCGTGGTGGCGACCGACGAGGAGGGCGGCGAGGTCACGCGGCTGCACTGCCGCGAAGGCAGCCCCGTGCTGGGCCACGCCGCGCTCGGCATCGTGGACGACCTGTCGCTGACCCGCGACACCGCCGCCGCGATCGGCACCGCGCTGCGCGAGGCCGGCGTGGACCTGAACCTCGGGCCCGTCGCCGACGTCAACAGCGACCCGTTCAACCCGGTGATCGGGTCGCGCAGCTTCGGGGCCTGGACCGACCTGGTGGCCCGCCACGTGCGCGCATACGTCGAGGGGCTGCAGTCGGCGGGCGTGGGCGCCTGCGTCAAGCACTTCCCCGGACACGGCGACACGCGCGAGGACAGCCACCTGGCGCTGCCGACGGTGGACTGGCTGCCGGACCTCGGTCCCTTCGCGGCCGCAGTGGAGGCGGGCGCGGTGGCGGCGATGTCTGCGCACATCGTGGTCGCGTCGGTCGACGCCACGCGGCCGGCGACGCTGAGCCCGGACGTGCTCGGGCTGCTGCGGTCCGAGCTCGGCTTCGAGGGGATCGTGGTCAGCGACGCGCTGGACATGGCAGGCGCCTCCGCGGGCCGCGGCATCCCGGCGGCGGCCGTCGCGGCACTCGTGGCCGGCTGCGACCTCCTGTGCAGCGGGCCGGACAGGGACGCCGCGCTCGTGCGCGAGGTCCAAGGCGCGATCGTGGCGGCCGTGCAGGACGGCACGCTGGCCGAGCAGCGGCTCGCCGAGGCCGCTGCCCGGGTGGCGGGCCGGCCGCGGCTGTCCGCCGCTCCTGTGGCGCTCGACGCGGATCGGCAGCTCGCCGGGGCGCGAGCCGGGTTGCGCGTGAACGGCGTGCTTCCCGACCTGACCGGCGCGGTCCTCGTGCGCGTCGACGCCGACCGGTCGCTCGCGGTCGGCGCGGTGCCGTGGGGCATTCCCTGCGAGACGGTCGACCCTGCCACGTTCGACGCGGCGCAGTGTGACCCGGGCGCGCCCGTCGTGCTCCAGACCCGCGACGCGCACCGGGATCCGGACGTGCTCACGCTGGTCGAGCGGCTGCCCGGGGTCGTCGTGGTCGACTACGGCTGGCCCGGGCCGTGGCTGGCGGCCACGCCGCGGATCTGCGCCCAGAGCATCTCGCTGCCGGCGCAGGCGGCCGTCGCCGAGCTGCTGCGATCGAGAGGGTGGGCGGGTTGAGCGCCGCCGGAGACCCCGAGCGGGCGCTGCTGGCAGCCGTGCGAGCGCCGGCCCTCGGGCTCGGCGAGCGCGTGCTGACCTCCCCGGCCGAGCTGGCGGCGTTCGGCTCCGACGCGCTGACCGCGTTCCACGAGCGGCCGCTCGCGGTCGTGCTCGCCGAGCGGGCGGACGAGGTCGTCGCGGTCGTGCGCGCCTGCCATCGCGAAGGCGTGCCGTTCGTCGCGCGCGGCAGCGGCACCTCGCTGTCGGGCGGCTCGCTGCCGATCGCGGGCGGCATCGTGATCGCGCTCAACCGCATGAACCGCGTCCTGTCCGTCGATCCCGACACCTGCACGGCGGTCGTCGAGCCGGGCGCGATCAACCTGCACGTCAGCGCGGCGGCGCGGTCGCATGGCCTCGCGTACGCGCCCGACCCCTCCAGCCAGTCGGTCTGCACGATCGGCGGCAACCTCGCGTTCAACTCCGGCGGCGCGCACTGCCTGCGCCACGGCATGACGGCCAACCACGTGCTCGGGATCCGCGCGGTGCTCCCGGACGGCGAGCTGGTCGAGCTGGGGGGCGCGAGCCGCGAGCCGGTCGGTCCCGACCTGACGGGGATGTTCTGCGGCTCCGAGGGCCTCTTCGGGATCGCGCTGGAGGTCACCCTGCGGCTCGTGCCGATCGCCGAGGCGACGCACACCGCGCTCGCCTCCTACGACAGCCTCGAGCTGGCCGGCGAGGCGGTCGCGCGCGTCGTCGCCGCCGGCATGCTGCCGGTCGCGATGGAGATCATGGACGCGCTCGCGATCGAGGCGGCGGAGGCGTCGGTCAGACCCGGCTACCCGCCCGCGGCCGCGCTGCTGATCGTCGAGCTGGAGGGCGAGCGCGACGTCGTCGCCGCGGACGCGGCGCGCCTGCGCGCGCTGCTCGACGCCTCCGGCGCGAGCGCGGTCCGCACGACCGAGGATCCCGGCGAGCGGGCGCTGATCTGGAAGGGCCGCAAGAGCGCCTTCTCGGCCGTCGGCTGGCTGGCGCCCGACTACATCGTGCAGGACGGCGTCGTGCCGCGCACGCGCCTCGGCGAGGCGCTCGCCGAGATCGGGCGCATGAGCGCGGCGACCGGCATCCGCGTCGCGAACGTCTTCCACGCCGGCGACGGCAACCTGCACCCGTTGATCCTGTTCGACGGGCGTGAGCCGGGCGCGCTGGAGCGCGCCGAGCGGCTCGCCGGCGAGATCCTGCGCATGTGCGTGCTGCTCGGCGGCTCGATCACCGGCGAGCACGGCGTCGGAGTGGAGAAGCGCGACTACATGGAGCTGATGTTCGCGCCCGAGGATCTCGCGCTGATGCGCCGCGTGCGCGCGGCGGTGGATCCAGCGGAGCTTGCGAACCCGGGCAAGATGCTTCCACCGCGGGCGGAGGCTGCCGCATGACGGCGGTCGCGGTCGACTCGCTCGACGCGCTGCGCGACGCCGTTCGCGCGAACGCGCGCGTGCGGCCGGTCGGCGCCGGCACCAAGCCGGCGCTGTCCGCGCCGCCGCGCGACGACGTGACGTCGCTCGACGTCTCCGGCCTGCGCGGGATCGTCGAATACGATGCGGCCGAGCTGACGCTGACCGCCCGCGCCGGCACGCCGGTCGCCGAGCTGGAGGAGGCGCTCGCGGCGCACGGCCAGTACCTGCCGTTCGACCCGCCGCTCGCGGGCGCCGGCGCGACGCTCGGCGGCGTCGTCGCGTCCGGCACGTCCGGGCCCGGCGCCTTCCACTACGGGACCGTGCGCGACTTCGTGATCGGCGTCCGCTTCGTCGACGGCACCGGCGAGCTGGTCGCCGGCGGCGGGCGCGTCGTCAAGAACGCCGCCGGCTTCGATCTGCCGAAGCTGATGGTCGGCTCGCTCGGGCGGCTCGGCGTGCTCGCGGAGGTCACGCTGAAGGTCTTCCCGCGCCCGGCGGCGTCCACGACCGTCGCGTTCGAACTGGGCGGCCTCGACGCGGCGCTGGCGGCGATCGCGCGACTCGCGCGCGGCCCGCTCGAGCTCGACGCGCTCGACCTCGAGCCACCCGGCCGCGTGCTCGCGCGCATCGCCGGCGACGCCGACGGGCTGCCGGCTCGCGCGGCGCGGCTCGCGGCCGCGCTCGACGCACCGGGTGCGACGCTGGCCCCGGGCGCCGCCGCCGCCAGCTGGCGAGCGGCGGCGGAGCTGAGCTGGATCCCCGCCGGCGCGCGCGCCGTGCGCGTCGCGACGACGGCGCGCGAGGTGCCCGCGCTGCAGGCCGCGCTCGTCGCCGCCGGCGCGCAGGCCCGCTACGGCAACGCCGCCAACGTCGCCTGGGTCGCCTGGCCCGACGCGCAGCCGCTCGCGCGCCTCGACGAGGCGCTCGGCGCGCTGCACCTGGCCGGCACGGCGCTCACCGGGCCGCCCGCCGCGGCGCTGCTCGGCGCCCGCCGCGGCGGCGCCTTCGCGGCGCGGCTGCGCGCGGCGCTCGACCCCGACAACCGCTTTGCCGACGAGGAGACGATCTAGATGCGCCACGCGATCGACGTCGAGGCGCTCGGCGCGCAGGGCGAGCCGATGGCCGCCGCGATCGAGTCGTGCGTGCACTGCGGCTTCTGCCTGCCGACGTGCCCGACGTACGCGACGATGGGCGAGGAGATGGACTCGCCGCGCGGGCGCATCTTCCTGATGAAGGAGGTGCTGGAGGGCGGGCTGGAGCTGGAGGCGGCACTGCCGTTCGTCGACAACTGCCTCGGCTGCCAGGCGTGCGAGACGGCGTGCCCGTCGGGCGTCGGCTACGGCGAGCTGATCACGCCCTTCCGCGCCTACGCTGAGACGCGCCGCACGCGCGCGCCGCTGGATCGCGTGCGCCGCGCGCTGCTCCTGCGCACGCTCCCGCACCCGCGCCGCCTGCGGCTCGCCGCGCAGCTCGGCCGCTTCGCGCACCCGTTCCGCCGCGCGCTGCCGGAACAGCTCCGCCCGATGCTGGAGCTGCTGCCGGAGCGACTGCCGCCGGCGCAGCCGCTTCCGGCGCTCCACCCGGCGCAGGGCGAGCGGCGCGCGCGCGTCGCGCTGCTGGCCGGCTGCGCGCAGCAGGTGCTCGAGCCCGACATCGGCTGGGCGACGCTGCGCGTGCTCGCGCGCAACGGCGTCGAGACGGTGATCCCGCCGGCGCAGGGCTGCTGCGGCGCGCTGTCGCTGCACGCCGGCGCGGCCGGCCAGGCGCGCGCGCTCGCCCGCCGCAACCTCGCCGCCTTCCCCGGCGACGTCGACGCGATCGTCGTCAACGCCGCCGGCTGCGGCTCCGGCATGCGCGAGTACGGCCTGCTGTTCGCCGGCGAGCCGGAGGCCGAGGAGGCCGCGGCGCTCGCCGCGCGCGTCGTCGACGTGAGCGTCTTCCTCGCGCAGCTCGGCCTGCGCGAGACGCCGCCGCCGCTCGCGCGGCCCGTGCGAGTCGCCTACCAGGACGCCTGCCACCTCGCGCACGCCCAGCGCGTGCGCGCGCAGCCGCGCGAGCTGCTGCGCGCGATCCCGGGCGTCACGCTCGTCGAGCCGGACGAGTGGGAGCTGTGCTGCGGCTCGGCCGGCACCTACAACGCCGAGAAGCCGCAGACCGCCGCGCAGCTCGGCGAGCGCAAGGCGCGCAACCTGCTCGCGAGCGGCGCCGACGTCGTCGTCGGCGCGAACGTCGGCTGCCTCACGCAGGTGCGCACGCACCTGCGCGCGCTCGACGCCGACGTGCCGGTGCTGCACGTCGTCCAGGCGCTCGACCGCGCCTACGCGAAGATCCCTCTGTCCTGACCCCGAAGGAGCCCCACCCGATGCCCGACGTCAAGATCGACGGCCCGACCCCCTTTGATACGCGCGCGCGCGAAGAGATCCTGAGCGCCGACGCGCTCGCGTTCCTCGGCGAGCTGCACGGGCGCTTCGACGCGCGGCGCCGCGAGCTGCTGGCCGCGCGCGTGCAGCGGCGGGCGGCGCTGGCGGCGGGCGGCACGCTCGACTTCCTGCCCGAGACGCGCGAGCTGCGCGAGGACGCGTCGTGGCAGGTCGCCCCGCCGCGCGGCGACTACCGCGACCGCCGCGTCGAGATCACCGGCCCGACCGACCGCAAGCTCGTCATCAACGCCCTCAACTCAGGCGCGCGCGGCTTCATGGCCGACTTCGAGGATGCCAACTCGCCGACGTGGGGCAACCAGATCACCGGGCACGTGAACCTGGTCGACGCGATCGAGGGCACGATCTCCTACGACAGCTCGGACGGGCGTCACTACGAGCTGGGCGAGGAGACCGCGACGCTGCTGCCGCGCCCCCGCGGCTGGCACCTGCCCGAGCGCCACCTGTCGATCGACGGCCAGCCGGCCGCCGGCGCGCTCGTCGACTTCGGCCTGTTCGCGTTCCACGGCGCGCCCCGCCTCGCGCGGCGCGGGAAGGGCGCGTACCTCTACCTGCCGAAGATCGAGCACCACCTCGAGGCGCGCCTGTGGAACGACGTGCTGACGTTCGCCGAGGACGCGCTCGGGCTGGAGCGCGGGGCGTTCCGCGCGACGATGCTGATCGAGACGTTCCCGGCCGCCTTCCAGATGGACGAGATCCTGTTCGAGATGCGCGAGCACTCGTACGGGCTCAACGCCGGCCGCTGGGACTACATCTTCTCGCTGATCAAGACGTTCCGCGAGCGCCCCGAGTTCGTGCTGCCCGACCGCAACGACGTGAGAATGACCGTCCCGTTCATGAAGGCGTACGCCGAGCTGCTCGTGAAGACCTGCCACGCGCGCGGCGCGTTCGCGATGGGCGGGATGGCCGCGCTGATCCCCTCGCGCACCGACGCCGAGGCGAATCAGCGCGCGATCGACGCGGTGCGCGCCGACAAGGAGCGCGAGGCGGGCACCGGCTTCGACGGCACCTGGGTCGCGCATCCCGACGTCGTGCACGTCGCACAGGCCGCGTTCGACGCGGTGCTCGGCGAGCAGCCCAACCAGATCGCGCGCCGTCGCGACGACGTGCAGGCCGGCGCCGCGCAGCTGCTCGACGTCGTCTCGACGCCGGGCGCCATCACCGAGACGGGCCTGCGCAACGACGTCGCGGTCGGCTTCCAGTACATCTCGTTCTGGCTCGGCGGGCGCGGCGCGGCCAGCATCAACAACCTGATGGAGGACGCGGCCACCGCGGAGATCTGCCGCACGCAGATCTGGCAGTGGATTCGTCATGGCGCCACGTTGGAGGACGGTCGCACGGTCACGCGCGAGCTCGTCCTGCAGCTGCTGGACGAGGAGACCGCGCGCATCCGCGCCGAGGTCGGCGAGGAGACGTGGCAGGCCGGCCGCCCCGACGAGACGCGCGCCGTCTTCGAGCAGGTGGCGCTCGGCGACGAGCTGCCCGAGTTCCTCACGCTGCCGGCGTACGAGCTGCTCTAGCGCCGGTCAGCCGATGACCTCCCCAGCCCTCCGTGCGCTGCTCGACGAGCCGCTCGGCACCCGCCACAAGGCCTTTCCGCCGGCGCTCGCCGCCGTGCGTGTCGCGGACGTCGGCGCGCGCGGCCTCAACGTCGCGCGCGGCGACCTGCTGCTCCCGGCGCTCACGCTGCGCGAGGACGCGGTCGCGCACAACGTCGCCACGATGGCCAGCTGGTGCGAGGAGCGCGGCGTCTCGCTCGCGCCACACGGCAAGACGACGATGGCGCCGCAGCTCTTCCACCGCCAGATGGCAGCCGGTGCGTGGGGCATGACCGCGGCGACGGCCGGCCAAGCCGCGATCATGCACGAGCACGGCATCAGGCGGGTCGTGATCGCCAACGAGGTCGTCGACCGCGCGGGGCTGCAGACGGTCTGCGCGCTGTTGGCGGCCGATCGCACGTTCGAGCTGACCTGTCTCGTCGACTCCGTCGAGGGCGTGCGGCGGATGGAGGAGGCGCTCGCGCCGAACCCCCCGGCGCCCCAGCTCGCAGTGCTCCTGGAGCTTGGATCGCCCGGCCGGCGAGCAGGCGTGCGGACGGAGGCCGATGCCGAGCTCGTCGCCGCCGCCGTGGGCGACTGCCGGCACCTGCGCCTCGTCGGAGTCGAGTGCTTCGAGGGCGTCGCCCCGGATCGCGAGCCACCGGCGATCGACGAGGTCGACCGACTGCTGCGGCGCATGGGAGACGTCGCCCGGCGCCTCGACGCCGCCGGCCGCTTCGCGCGGGCCGACGAGATCCTGCTGAGTGCCGGCGGGAGCGTGTTCTTCGATCACGCGGCCGAGCTGCGCACGATCGACGGGCTCAGTCGTCCGACGCGCGTCCTCCTGCGCAGCGGCTGCTACGTGACCCACGACTCGGGGACCTACGACGAGCAGTCGCCGTTGGGCAGCGTGATGAGCGGCGACGGGCCACGGCTGCGCGCCGCGCTGGAGCTGTGGAGCGTCGTGCTCTCGCGGCCGGAGCCGAACCTGGCGATCCTGGGGTTCGGCCGGCGTGACGCGCCGTTCGACGCCGGGCTGCCGCGTCTCCTGCGGGCAGGGCCGGTCGGCTCTGCGCTCAGGCCGATCGACTCCGCCGAGGTCTACGAGCTCAACGACCAGCACGCCCGCGTGCGCCTCCCCGCCGAAGCGCAGCTCGCCGTCGGCGACCACGTCGTCTGCGGCATCTCGCACCCGTGCACCGCGTTCGACAAATGGTCGCTGCTGCCTGTCGTGACCGCGGACGGCGACGTCGTCGATGCCGTCCGGACGTTGTTCTGATGCGCTCCACGTCGACGCCCGGATCTGAGCTGCGCCCCTCCACCGACGCCGAGCGGCTCCCACGCGGGGGGATCCGCGCGATCGCCGAGATCGCCCGGCGCAACGACGACGTGATCGACCTCGTCCTCGGCGAGCCGGACTTCCCGACGCCGGCGCACGTCGCCGACGCGGGCATCGCGGCCGTCCGGGCCGGTCGCACGCGCTACGCGCCCGGTCGCGGCGTCCCCGAGCTGCGCGAGGCGGCGGCGCGCTCGCTCGCGCGGCGCAGCGGCGCGAGCGTCTCGTCCGAGGAGATCACCGTGACGGCCGGCGGCGTGCAAGGCCTGTTCGGGGCGCTCGCGGTGCTCGCCGAGCGGGGCGCGAGCGTGCTCGTCCCCGATCCCGGGTGGCCGAACTACATCGCCCAATGCCAGATCCTCGGCCTCCACCCCGTGCGCTACCCACTCGACGCCGCGCGCGACTTCGCGCCCGACCTCGAACGCCTCGAGCGCCTCGCCGTCGAGCACCGCCCGCGCGCTCTGCTGCTCAACAGCCCCGCCAACCCCACCGGCGCGCTCCTCGCTCCCGAGGTCGTGAGCGCGTGCGTCGAGCTCGCCCGGCGCCACCAGCTGTGGATCATCTCCGACGAGGTCTACGACCAGATCGTCTTCGACGGCGTGCACGCCTACCTGCGCGCGCTCGCCCCGGAGCGCACGGTGAGCGTGTACAGCTGCTCGAAGACATACGCGATGACAGGCTGGCGCGTCGGCTACGCGTGGGCCGCGCCGGAGATCGCGGCGCTGATCGGCAAGGTGCTCGAGCTCGAGGCGTCGTGCGCTGCGATGCCCTCGCAGGTCGCCGCCGCGGCGGCGCTCGACGGCCCGCAGGCGTGCGTCGAGCAGATGCGCACGGCCTACGCTGAGCGGCGCGACCTGGCGGTGCGTCTGCTGCGCGAGACCGGGCTGTTCGCGAGCTGCCCGCGCGGCGCCTTCTACGTCATGGTCGACGTCTCCGGGCACACCGCCGACACCGTGGCGCTCGCGACCGACCTCGCCGCGCGGCCCGCCGGCGTGGCGTGCGCCCCGGGCGAGGCGTTCGGGCCGGGCGGGCGCGGCTTGCTGCGCGTCTCGCTGGCCGCCGCGCCGGAGGCGATCGCCGAGGGGATCCGGCGGATCGCCTGCGCCGTCGGTGCCGCCCGTACGAGCTGAGCGCCCCTCACAGCTCGCGCGCGGCGGAGAGCGCGACCCACATCTGTGCGTCGAAGTCCTCGTCGTGCAGCTGCGCGACGAAGTCGCGCACCCAGCGCTCCAGCTTCGTGCGCCACAGCCGCTCCGCACGCGCGCCGTCGCGCGCCTCGATCGCCGTGTGCAGCTCGGCGACCTCGTCGCGCATCTCGCCGAGGCGATCCTCGTAGCGCACGTCGAGCACCGCGATGAACTGGCGCACCTGCCAGGTGAGGCGGTCGAACTCGCGCGCCACGCGCGGCAGCCCGGCCTCCTCGACGAACACCGACTGGAAGGCGAGATCGGCCTCGGCGGCGCGCCGGTCGTCGCCGCGCTTCGCGGCGCGCTCGAGCGTGTCGCGGGCCCGCGCCAGGCGCGCTGAGACGGCGTCCGAGGCTGGGTCGAGCAGCAGCTTGCGCAGCGCGAGCGAGCCGATCGCTCCGCGCAGCGCGTACACCTCGAGCACGTCGCGCGCATGCACCGCGGGGACGATCGCGCCGCGGTTCGGCAGGATCGCGACGAGCCCGTCGCGCTCGAGCAGCCGCAGCGCGTCGCGGATCGGGCCGCGCGAGACGCCGAGCTGCTGCGCGAGCGGGATCTCCTTGATGCGCTCCCCCGGGCGCAGGCGCCCCTTCACGAGCGCGTCGCGCAGCGCCTCGGCGACGAGCACCGGATTGGAGGGCGCCGGGGCGCCGCCACGGACACGCGACTCTGCCGCCACGGTCCAAGCCTAGTGGGGGCGACGGCGCACGCCGTCGCGCACGGGCCGCCGCTCAGAGCCTGTAGCCGAAGTCCGCCTCGAGCGCGCCGACGTCCATCTGCGCCTTCTGCAGCTTGCCCGCCAGGTCCCAGTTCATCGACTGCCAGCGCGTGAACTGGTCGAGTACCCACACGCCCGACTGGCGTGAGCCGTTGCCCGACTTGCCGTTCCCGCCGAACGGCAGGTGCGCCTCCGCGCCGTTCGTCGTGTTGTTGACGCTCACCATGCCCGCCCCGATCTGCTCGCGGAAGCGGAACGCGTGGCGCGGGTCGTTCGTGTAGATCGCGCTGGAGAGACCGTATCCGTGGCCGTTCGCGAGCGCCATCGCCTCCTCCCAGTCACCGAACCTGGCGACCCCGACGAGCGGGCCGAACGTCTCGGTGTTCGCGATCTCGTCGTCGACTCGCACGCCGGCGACGATCGTCGGATGGCAGTAGAGGCCGCGCTCCGGGTCCTCGCCGACGAAGCCCTCGCGCGGGTTGGCGGCCGTGATGCGGCCGGTGCCCGTGGAGCCGTGCAGGGCGTGGTGGTCGCGCACGAGCGCGAGCCAGTCGCGCTCGAAGCGCTCGAGGAAGCGGGCGTCGATCATCGGGCCGTAGAGCACGTCGCGCGTGGGCTCGCCGACCGCGGCCTGCTCGACGGCGCGCGCGAAGCGGGCGAGAAACTCGTCGTGGACGCGCTCGTGCACGATCGCCGTCCCGAGCGACGTGCAGCGCTGGCCGGCGGTCCCGAAGCCGCTGAAGAGCGCGCCGGCGACCGCCAGGTCGAGATCCGCGTCGTCCATCACGACCATCGGGTTCTTGCCGCCCAGCTCCAGGCAGGGCGTCTGCAGATGACGACCGCACAGCTCGCCGATCGCGCGCCCGACCTCCGTCGAGCCCGTGAAGCCGACCTTCTGCACGAGCCCCTCGTCGAGCGCGCGCTCGAGCCCCGCGAACGTCTGCGGGCCGTCCGCGACCACGAGGTTCAGCACGTCGTGCGGGACGCCGGCCCGCCACACCAGCTCGGCGAACGCCCGCGCGACCGCGGCCGCATGCTCCGACGGCTTCCAGACGACCGTGTTCCCGCACAGCAGCGCCGGCACGAGGTACCAGGAGGGCACGGCCACGGGGAAGTTGCCGGCCGTCACGACGACCGCCGTCCCGACCGGCACGCGGAAGGTGAACAGCTGCTTGTCGGGCATCTCGGACGGCACCGTCATGCCGTAGAGGCGCCGGCCCTCCCCGAGGAAGAAGTCGCAGGTGTCGATCGCCTCCTGCACCTCGCCGAGCGCCTCGCCGGTCGGCTTGCCGATCTCGCGCACGATCAGCTCCGCGAGCCGCACCTTGTTCGCGCGCAGCAGCACGGCGAGGCTCGCGAGCGCCTCGCCGCGCACGGGCGCGGGGACCTTCGCCCAGCGCGCCTGGGCGCCGCGCGCGGCGCGGCACGCGTCGAGCAGCGTGCCGGCGTCGCCGAGGCGGACCTCGGCGACGACCTGCTCCAGCTCGGCCGGGTTCGTCGAGCGGATCGTCGCGCCGTCGGCGACCTCCTCGCCGGCGATCACGCTGGCGACGGCGAGCGGGGACTGGGTGAGCGAGAAGCTGGTCACGGCTGGGGCTCCTGGTGGTCGGTGGAGGTCGGCGGCGGGGCGGTCGCGCGCCGGCGGTACCAGCGCGGCGAGGTCGTCGGCGGCGGCTTGAGCGCGGCGTCGACGACGATCACGACGGGGCCGTCGGTGCTCAGCGACTCCGCCAGCCGCGCCGCGAAGCCGGGGCCGAAGCCCCGCTCGCGGTGGGCCGGGACGCCGAACGCGGCCGCGAGCGCGACGAAGTCGGGCGTGTGCAGGTCGACGCCGAACGCCTGCTCACCGGCGTGGACCTGGTCGAACCGCAGCATCCCGTAGCCGCCGTCGTCGACCAGCACGACCGTCAGCGGCAGTCGCTCCTGCGCGGCGGTCGCCAGCTCGCCGCAGGCGAACAGGAAGCCGCCGTCGCCGCAGACGGCGACCGCGCGGCCGCGTCCGGCGGCGGCAGCGCCGAGCGCGGCCGGAAAGCCGAACCCGAGCGTCCCCCAGCCGACGGGGTACTGGAGCGTGCGCGGCGCCGGCGCCGGATGAAAGCCGCCGAGCCAGTAGCCGGCGATGCACATGTCGAGCACGAGCACCGCGTCCGCGGGCAGCGTCTGGCGCATCGCGTCGAGCAGGCGCGCGGCCTCGGGCTCGTCGTCCTCGACGGCCGCGCGCACCGCGCCACCCAGCTCGTCGAGGCGCCGGCTCAGCTGCGCGATGCCGTCGCGCGCCGGCACGCGCTCGGCGAGCGCCGCCGTGACCGCGCGCGCGTCGCCGGCGAGCGTCAGGTCGGGCCGGTAGTTCTTGGCGGCGTCGACGGCGTCGACGTTGATCGCGAGCAGCCGCGACGGCGCGGGCATCGACCAGTTCTGCGTCATCATCCCGTCGAAGTCGCTGCCGATCGCGATCACGAGGTCGGCCTCGTCCCACAGCGCGCCGACGACCGGCAGGTGGACCGGCCCCGGCACGGCGCAGGGATGGTCGGGGGCGAGCAGGCCGCGCGCCATGTAGGTCGTCACGACCGGCGCCGCAAGCCGGCGCGCGAGCTGGTCGACGGCGGCGCCGGCGTCGGCGCGCAGCGCCCCGCCGCCCGCCCAGATGAGCGGTCTGCGCGCCGCGGCGAGCAGCGCGAGCGCGGCGTCGAGGCCGGCCGGCGGCGGCGCGGGGACCGGCGGGGACGGCGCCCCGCCGGCGGCTGCGAGCGCGTCGCCGACCGCGACCGAGAGCAGGTCGGTGGGCACGCCCACGTAGACGGGGCCCGACGGCGCGGCGAGCGCGAGCTGGCCCGCTGCCAGCACGTCGCCGGCGAGCGCCTCGGCGGTGGCCGCCGTTCCCACCGACTTGGTGACCGGCGCGAACATCGCGCCCTGGTCGCGCGTCTCGTGCAGCACGCCGCGGTAGACGCCCGGGCGGCGCAGTCTCACCGGGATGTCGGTCGCGATCACCAGCACCGGCGAGCCGGAGGCCATCGCCTCTCCGGTCGCGCCGAGCGTGTTGGCGGCGCCGGGCCCGGTCGTGACGAGCGCGACGCCGAGCTTGCCGGTCGCGCGCGCGTAGCCGTCGGCGGCGTAGACGGCCGCCTGCTCGTGGCGGACGCCGACGAGGCGGATCGCGGACTCGCTCAGCGCGCGCCACAGCGGCAGGTTGTGGACGCCGGGCAGGCCGAACACGAGCTCGACGCCGAGCTGCTCGAGCGCCTCCAGCAGGCGGTCCGCGGCGAGGGCGCCCGCGGCGGTGCCGGCCTCGGCGCTCATACGACGTGCAGCTCCCGCCGCGCGCCGCCGGCGGCGAAGCGCCCGGCCGACAGCGGCGCTACGTCGACGAACGGCTCGCGCTCGAGCACGAGGTCGCGCACGACCTCGCCGACGGCCGGGCTCTGCAGGAAGCCGTGACCGGAGAAGCCGGTCGCGTAGAGGAAGCGCGAGACGCCGGGCGCCTCGCCGATGAGTGCGTTGTGGTCTGGTGTCATCTCGTAGAGGCCGGCCCAGCCGCCCTTGATCCCCGCGCGCGCGATCGCCGGCGCGCGGCGCTCGGCGACCTCGATCAGGCCGGGGACCCAGTCGTCGCTCGTGTGCGCGTCGAAGCCCCAGCGGTCGTCGGGGTCCGGCATGCCCATCAGCACGCCCGGTCCCTCGCGGTGGAAGTAGAAGCCGGTCGCGAAGTCGATCGTCATCGGCAGCCGCGCGGGCAGGTCGGCGATCGCCTCGGTGAAGAGGATCTGGCGACGCAGCGGCCGGACCGGCAGCTCGACGCCGGCCATCGCGCCGCAGGCGGCCGACCAGGCGCCCGCCGCGCACACGACGACCTCGGTCGCGACCCTGCCCGCGCTCGTGCGCACCGCGCGGATCGTCCCGCCCTCGACGTCGACCGCCTCGACCGCGCAGCCGGTCGCGAGATGCGCGCCGTGCGCGCGAGCGCCCGCCGCGTAGCCCTGCACGACGGCGTCGGGCGTCGCGTGCCCGTCGTCGGGCGAGAAGGCGGCGGCGAGCAGGTCCGTGCCGGCGAGCAGCGGGCAGCGGCAGCGCGCCTCGGCGGCGTCGAGCATGCGGCTCGGCACGCCGAGCTCGTTCTGGACGGCGACGGCCCGCTCGAACGCCGCGACGTCTTCCGGGCGCGTGAGCGCGAACAGGTAGCCGACCTGCCGGAGGTCGATCTCGGCGCCGGGCCGGCGGGGGAAGTCGGCGAACGCGTCGAGGCTGCGCTGCCCGAGCGCGACGTTGAGCGCGTCGGAGAACTGCGCACGCACGCCGCCGGCGCCGCGCGCGGTCGAGCCGGCGCCGAGCTGGCCGCGCTCGACGAGCACGACGTCGCGCACGCCGGCCTCCGCCAGGTGGAAGGCGACGCTGACGCCGATCGCGCCGCCGCCGACGATCACGACGGAGGCGCGCTCGGGCAACTGCGGACCAGGGCGACTCATCGCGACGCAGCTTTGCACGGCGCCCCGATGATTGTCAACAATCTACAACTGCTTGCCCTGATCCGGCAGCTGCTTCAGGACAGGGGCGGCGGAGCGGTCCGGTACGCCGGGGGCGTGCGGGAGAGGCGGATCGGATTGGCGGGAACGCGCACCGGCGGCGCGTCCTCGCGCGCCAGCTCCGCGACCGGCGCGAGGCCGAGCCGCTCGGCCAGCGCGTACGCACCGGCGACGTCGTTGACCTCACCGGCCGGCACGCCGGCGGCGAGCAGGCGCTCGGCCCACGCGGCGGCGGGCGCGGCCGCGAGCCGCTGCTCGAGCGCGGCGCGCAGCGCGTCGCGATGGGCGACGCGCGCCTCGTTGCCGGCGAAGCGCTCGTCGCGCGCCAGCTCTGCGCAGCCGAGCTGCTCGCACAGCGACGCGAACTGGCGATCGTTGCCCACCGCGAGCACGAGCTCGCCCTCGCCGGTCCGGTAGAGGTCGTACGGCGCGATGCTCGGATGCGCGTTGCCCATCCGCCGCGGCACCACGCCGGCGGCGGTGTAGGCGGAGCCCTGGTTGACGAGCGCCGCCAGCAGGCAGGAGAGCAGGTCGACGTCGACGCGCTGTCCCTCGCCCGTGCGATCGCGGTGGCGCAGCGCGGCGAGGATCCCGACGCTCGCGAACAGGCCCGTCACCACGTCGACGAGCGCGACGCCGACCTTCTGCGGCGCGCCGTTCGGCTCGCCGGTGATGCTCATCAGCCCGCCGACCGCCTGCACCAGCAGGTCGTAGCCGGGCAGCTCGGCGCCGGCGCCGCGGCCGAAGCCGGTGATCGAGCAGTAGACGAGCTGCGGCCGCTCGGCCGCGAGCTGCTCGTAGCCGAGGCCGAGCCGCTCCATCACGCCGGGGCGGAAGTTCTCGACCACCACGTCCGCGCCGAGTGCCAGCTCGTGCGCGCGGGCACGCCCGCCGGCGGTCGCGAGGTCGAGCACGACGCCGTCCTTGTTGCGGTTGACGGACAGGAAGTACGTGGCGACGCCCGCGTCGTCGAACGGCGGCCCCCACTCACGCGTCTCGTCGCCGGCGCCCGGTCGCTCGACCTTCGTCACCTCCGCGCCGAGGTCGGCGAGCACCATCGTCGCCAGCGGGCCGGCGAGCACGCGGGAGAAGTCGAGGATTCGGACCTGATCGAGCGCAGCGGCGGCCATCTGGTTAGATGTTAGAAAATATTGGAACCGGACCGAGGGCTGCCCACATGACGACCGCCACCGCCGCCGCGCCCGTGCTGCGGCCCGACGACTTCTTGAACCTCGACGCGCTGCTGTCCGACGAGGAGCGCCTGATCCGCGACACGGTGCGGAGATTCGTCGCCGAGCGGGTGACGCCGCACGTCGGCGACTGGTTCGAGCAAGCGACGATCCCACGCGAGCTGGCTCCCGCGCTGGGCAGACTGGGCCTGCTCGGCATGCACCTGACCGGCTACGGGTGCGCGGGCGCCTCCGCGACCGCCTACGGAATCGCGTGCATGGAGCTGGAGGCCGGCGACTCCGGCGTGCGGTCGCTCGTCTCGGTGCAGGGCTCGCTGGCGATGTACGCGATCTGGCGCTGGGGCAGCGAGCAGCAGAAGCAGGAGTGGCTGCCCGGGATGGCCGCGGGCGAGGCGATCGGCTGCTTTGGCCTGACCGAGCCCGACGCCGGCAGCGACCCCGGCTCGATGCGCACGCGCGCGCGGCGCGACGGCTCGGACTGGGTCCTCAACGGCGCCAAGATGTGGATCACGAACGGCTCGATCGCCGACGTCGCGGTCGTGTGGGCGAGGACCGACGACGGCATTCGCGGCTTCCTCGTTCCGCGCGGCACACCGGGCTTCAGCGCGCCCGAGATCCACAAGAAGCTCTCCTTGCGCGCGAGCGTGACGAGCGAGCTGGTGCTCGACGACGTGCGCCTGCCCGACAGCGCACGCCTGCCGGAGGCGACGTCGCTGCGCGGGCCGCTGTCGTGCCTCAACGAGGCGCGCTACGGGATCGTATGGGGCGCAGCCGGCGCCGGGCGCGCCTGCTTCGAGGCCGCGCTGTCCTACGCGAAGGAGCGAATCGTCTTCGACCGCCCGATCGCCGCCACCCAGATCCAGCAGCAGAAGCTCGCGTTCATGGCCCTGGAGGTCAACCGCGCCTCGCTCGTCGCCCTGCACCTCGGGCGGATGAAGGACGCCGGCACGCTGCGACCCGAGCACGTCTCGATGGGCAAGCTCGGCAACGTCAACGGCGCGCTCGACGTCGCACGCACCGCCCGCCAGATCCTCGGCGCCAACGGCGTCAGCCTGGAGTACCCGCCGATGCGCCACATGAGCAACCTCGAGTCCGTCGTCACCTACGAGGGAACCGCCGACGTCCACGCCCTCGTCATCGGCCAGGCGCTCACCGGCATCCAGGCGTTCCGGTGAGCGCGGCGGCGATGGCAGGCCCGGACACGACCCAGCAGCACGCCGTCGACTGGCTGCGGCGTGCGATCGTCGCCGGTGAGCTGCACCCGGGCGATCGCGTCCCGCAGGAGGACGTGGCGGCGCGCATCGGCGTGAGCGTCGTGCCGGTGCGCGAGGCGCTGCGCGTCCTGGAGGGCGAGGGGCAGGTCACGTACCGCCCGCGTCGCGGCTACTTCGTCACCGAGCTGCGCCTCGCCGACCTCGAGGAGATCTACGCGCTGCGCGAGCTGTTGGAGGCGCGCGCCGCGCATCACGCGCTCGCGCGGCTCGACGACGACGGCATCGAGCGGATCGTGCACGCCGCCGCCGACTGCGCCGACGTCGCCGGCACCGGCGACGTCGCGCAGACGCTCAGCGCCAACCGGCGTTTCCACTTCGCACTGTTCGACGCGCCCGGCCAGCCGCACCTGCTCAAGCTGATCCGCACGCTCTGGGACGCGACCGAGGCCTATCGCGCGCTCTACTACAACGCGCCTGCCGAGCGCAGCGCAGCGGTCGACGCCCACCACCGCATCGTCGCCGCCGTCCGGGCGCGGGACGCGGAGCGACTCGTCGTCGAGCTCGACGCCCACCGCCGCCGGGCGCTCGTCGCGCTCGCCGAGATCCTTCCCCCCGCCGACCACGTCGAGGAGCCGCGGGCATGAGCGCAGAGACGATCTGGATTGCCGGCGCTTGGGAGGCCGCCGTGCGCACGAGCGAGCGCACCGACCCGTCCGCGCCCGAGCGCCTGACCGGCGCCTATGCGCGCGCGACCGCTGACGACGTCGCGCGCGCCTTCGCAGCGGCCGCGGCCGCCCAACCGGCGTGGGCCGCGACCTCCGCGCAGGCGCGCGGCGAGCTGCTCCGGCACACCGCCGACCTGCTCGAGCGCCACGCCGAGGCCGCGACCGAGCGGCTGATCGCCGACATCGGCAAGGCGCGTCGCGACGCGCGCGCCGAGGTGCTGCGCGGCGTGGCGATCCTGCGCTACTACGCCGGCGAGGTGCTGCAGCACAACGGCGAGTCGTACCCGAGCGTCGACCCGTCGACGCTGCTGCTCACGCTCGAGGAGCCCGTCGGCGTGGTCGGCGCGATCACCCCGTGGAACTTCCCCGTCGCGATCCCGCTGTGGAAGCTCGCGCCGGCGCTCGCGTTCGGCAACGCCATCGTGTGGAAGCCGGCCGACGCGGCCGCCGGCTCGGCCGTGCTGCTCGCGAGGCTGCTGGAGGAGGCTGGCATCCCGCCGGGTGTCCTGAACCTCGTAACCGGCTCGGGCCGCGAGCTGTCGGCGGCGATCACCGGCGCGCCGCAGCTCGCGGCGCTCACGTTCACCGGCTCGGCCGAGGTCGGCCTCGACCTGCGCACGGCGCTCGCGCGGCGCACCGTCAAGCTGCAGCTCGAGCTGGGCGGCAAGAACCCGGCGATCGTGCTCACCGACGCGGACCTGCCGGACGCCGCCGAGCAGATCGCGCGCGGTGCGATGGGCTCGACCGGCGAGCGCTGCACGGCGACGAGTCGCGCCTACGTGCAGCGGGGCGTCTACGACGACTTCCTGGCGCTGCTGCTGGAGCGGGTGGGCGCGCTGCGCGTCGGCGATCCCTACGACGAGGCGACCGACGTCGGGCCGCCGGCGTCAGCCGAGCAGCGCCGCACGATCGAGCGCTACCTCGCGCTCGCGCTCGCGGGCGAGGCGACGATCGCCTGCGGCGGCGGCTGGGACGGGCCGTGCGTGCAGCCGACGGTGCTCACCGACGTCGCACCGGCGAGTGCCCTGCTGCGCGAGGAGATCTTCGGCCCGGTCCTGTGCGTCGTGCCGATAGACGACTTCGAGGACGGGATCGCGCGCGCCAACGACACCGAGTTCGGCCTCTCCTCGGCGATCTTCACGCGCGACCTCGCGACCGCGCTCGCGTTCGCGCGGCGCACCGAGTCGGGGCTCGTGCACATCAACCGCGAGACTGCGGGCGTCGAGCCGCACGTGCCGTTCGGTGGGCTGAAGGGCTCCAGCAGCCTCCAGCGCGAGCAGGGCACCGCCGCGCGCCAGTTCTTCACGAACACGAAGACCGTCTACGTGCGCCCGCGCTGACCCCGAGCGTCTGGCAGGGCACAGAAGGTCTCCGTGCCGTCGGCAGCCGGCGGGGCCGGGTCGAAGGACCCGGCCCCGCTCGGTGTGCGACCGGTTGTGCCGTGTCGGCGGCCGGTTGTGGTTCTCCTCGGTGGCTATTCCGATCTGTAGAACGCGAGGACGCTCGCGACCTTTCGACCGCCGAACGGGATGTTGCTTCTGAGTTCTCTGTATTCGGAGTAGAGCTGCGTGCTGCCGCCGCCGTCCATTTGGATCAACTTCATTTCTCTGTCGATGCCGTGCATGATTTCGATCACTTCAGCGTTGGTGTATTCGGCCCTGGTCGAAAGCATGTAGACATTGTTTGCGTCGATGCCGACGTAGTTGCGGCGTGCTAGTTCGTTGATTCTATATTCGGGCGTGAAGGAGACGGCTCCATCCCAGGCTTCAAATTCCGCCGGGATTTCGTTGATCTCCAGTATTTCTTCGACATCTGGGAATCCATATCTGGCTCTAAAGGGTCTGATAGCGACCTTCTGGATTGATGACCCTCCAGTCCCTTCTGTGTAGCCGAGCTCGAAGGCCTCCTTCGGCGCTTCGTAGTCGGAGGCGAGCCCTCTTTCGACTTCTTCTGCTTCCGTTTCTGGGAATCTGGGATGGGACACGCCAAACGAGTTGTTGTTCGCGGACAGCAATGGGAATGGAACGGCCGTCGTTTCTGTTTCCGTTCTTGAGAAGAAGGTTGCGTTGGTTACGCTGAACAGGCGTTCGGCGCCAGCGTTAGGCAGATAGAATTCCCATGGCGCTCTGCCGCTTCTAATGAACGAGTACCATTCCTGGGCCGACTTCCGCTGGTACCTCGTTTCGCGTCCGTAGAGGTTCTCTTCCGGTTCCGATTCCGCGAGGGCCAGGAGCCGTACCTTGGCTCCGGCTAGCAAGTCGGCGATCTGCAGGTAGAGGGACGTTTCCGAGGTCGCTCCGTAGAACGCCTGACACATTGTCACGCCTCTGGCTCTGGCTTCTTCCCCTGCGACCGGCCAGACCGTTAGCCACAATTCGACCCGAAGTCTCGCACTTATCCATCTGGGACAGGGCGTGTATGCGGCCGAGGCCTGGGTTGCGCCGGCGAGCAGGCCGGCGATCACCGCGCACGCTGTGAGCGCGGCGTGAAGTCCGCGGCGTCTGCCGCGGAAGTGGAACGACATCGTTCCCCCTTGATTGAGTTGAACTGACAATCGGCGCCGATCTCGCACCGAAGTCGTCGTGGTCGCTCCCCCGGCGACTCCAGCGAGACGACGTCATGTTACAAACCAACTATCTCGCCTGTCAAGAAGGAAATTCTTGACATTTGAAGGGCCGCATTCGGGACCGGCTCGCGCTGCCGCGTGGATGTCCTTGCGGGCACGCGGCGTCGCCTCCCCATGCTCCACGGATACGACCGTCAAAGCGTGATAGCCGACCACACGCTCCTGCTCGGCGTCGACGACCACGTACGTCCGCGCCGAACCAGCACCCGCCGCCCCACGGGCGCGATGTCGCAGCCATGCGTCCAGCGACGCCTCGCCTGAGCGAAATCCGGTGAGCCACCTACGCAGGACGCGGCCGCCGGAACGGCTCGACCAGCGCCGGGTCGGCCTGCGCCGGCCGATCCAGCGCCTCCGAGAACGCCGCCCAGTCCTCCTCGGACAGCACGAACCGCGTCCGATCGGCGAGCAGTCGCGCAGCCCGCTCGCGGCCGCCCTCAACGAGGAACTCGGACAGCGACTCGTCAGCCACAGCAGCCGCCCGGCGCTTCGTGTGCCGGCGTGACCGGAAGGCCGGCGTTTGCAGGCGTTCCGGGCTACGGAGAGGGCGGGATTCGAACCCGCGATGGAGTTTGACCCCCATACTCGCTTAGCAGGCGAGTGCCTTCAGCCACTCGGCCACCTCTCCCGGTGGGAGAGAGTCAGTCTAGAGGCTCGCGCGCGCCGACGCGCGGGCGGGGCGATCAGCGCTTCAGCGCAGCGCCGGCTTGTGAACCGCCGCCTCGCCCGCATACCGCGCATGCGAGCGCGCGAGCTTCGCCTCGTCGTAGCGCTTGCGCGCCCACCACGAGTCCGGCCGCGACCGGCCCGACGTAGACGCCGACCACCGCCCACGTCAGCTTCCCCGGGCGGCGTGCACGGTACCCGCCGATGCTACGACGCCGCCCGCACGTCCGCGCGCCGGACCGCCGCAGGTCCACTAGCATCGAACCGTCGTTTGGCTGGAGGGGTGGCAGAGCGGTTGAATGCACCGGTCTTGAAAACCGGCATGGGCGAGAGTCCATCGAGGGTTCGAATCCCTCCCCCTCCGCTCACCGCCCGTCGCGCGCGGCGAGGCCGGCGGGCGACCCTTCCGCGAGCGCGATCGGCGCGCCCTCCAGGAACGCCGCCACCGTCGCGTGGTACGCCGCGTCCTCCAACAGGAACGCGTCGTGCCCCCACGGCGACGACAGCTCGCGCTCGACGACATCCGCGACGCCCGCGCGACGCAGCTCGCTCGCCAGGAAGCGCGAGTGCGGGGTCGGGAAGCGCCAGTCGGAGTCGAAGCTCAGCACGAGCGCCGCGGGCGCCGGACCGCGAGCGATCGCCTCCCGCACCGCCGCGCGATCCGCGAACGGGTCGAAGTCGTCCATCACGCGCGTCAGGTACAGGTACGAGAGCGCGTCGAAGCGGTCGAGGAACGTGTCGGCCTGGTGCTCGAGGTAGCGCTCGACGTCGAAGCGCGGGGCCAGCCACGCGCGCGCGTCCGCCATCGGCGGCGCGACGCGCTCGTCGTGCACGGACGCGAACTTGCGCGCCATCCCCGCCTCCGACAGGTACGTGACGTGGCCGAGCTTGCGCGCGACCGCCAGCCCCGCGTCGGGCGCCCGCGCGCGCTCGCCGTAGTCGCCGCCGGCGAAGTCCGGGTCGGACAGGATCGCCGCCCGCTGCACCGCCGACAGCGCCAGGTTCTGCGGGCTCAGGCGCGCGCTGGCGGCGACGATCACCGCCCGCTCCACCTCGCCCGGCGCGTCGAGCAGCCATTGCAGCACCTGCATCCCGCCGAGCGAGCCGCCGATCGCCGCGTGCACGCGCTCGACGCCGAGCGAGCGCAGCAGCGCCCGCTGGACCGCCACGAGATCCGCCACCGCCAGCGGCGGGAAGCGCAGCCCGTACACCCGCCCGGTCGCCGGGTCGACCGACGAGGGGCCGGTCGTGCCCGCGCAGCCTCCGAGCAGGTTGGCGCAGACGACGAACCAGCGCTCGGTGTCGACCGCCCTGCCCGGCCCCACGAGCGTGTCCCACCATCCGCGCCGGCCGGGGTCGCCGTGGTGGCCGGCCGCGTGCGCGTCGCCGGTCAGCGCGTGGCACAGCACGACGACGTTGTCGCGCGCGGCGCTCAGCTCGCCGTAGGTCTCGTACGCCACCTCGACCGGCGCCAGCGCGCGGCCACAGGCGAGCCGGAGCGGGCGGTCCTCATCCCACAGGACCGCCCGCCGCGTCGCGGTGAGCCCAAGTGCCGCCATGGCAGGCACCGCCGGCTCCGTCAGGCGGCGACCGGCCGGCGCGCCGCCGTCAGGGCTTGGTCGAGGTCAGCGATCAGGTCGTCGACGTGCTCGATCCCGACCGACAGGCGCACCGTGTCCTGCGTGACGCCGGCCGCCTCCAGCTCGTCATCGTCGAGCTGCGAGTGCGTCGTGGAGGCGTTGTGGATCGCGAGCGACTTCGCGTCGCCGATGTTCGCGAGGTGGCTGAACAGCTGCAGCTCCTCGATGAACGTGCGCCCCGCGTCCGCGCCGCCCTCGACCCCGAACGTGACGAGCGCGCCATAGCCGCCTCTCAGCACCCGCGAGGCGACCTCGTGGTACGTATCGGTCTCGAGCCCCGGGTAGTAGACCCACGTCACCGCCGGGTGCTCGGACAGCCAGCGCGCGATCGCGAGCGCGTTGCTGCTGTGGCGCTCGATCCGCAGCGGCAGCGTCTCGATCCCCTGCAGGAACAGGAAGGCGTTGAAGGGCGACAGCGCCGCGCCCGTGTTGCGCAGCAGCACGGTGCGCGCGCGCCCGACGTATGCCGCCGGCCCGAGCGCGTCGGTCCACACGACCCCGTGGTAGCTCGGATCGGGCTGCGTCAGCCCGGGGAAGCGCTCCGCGTGCGCGCTCCAGTCGAAGCGCCCGGAGTCGACGATCGCGCCGCCGATCGAGGTGCCGTGCCCGCCGATGAACTTCGTCAGCGAGTGGACCGCGACGTCGGCGCCGAGGTCGAGCACGCGCGCGCCGATCGGCGTCGGCACCGTGTTGTCGAGGATCAGCGGCAGGCCCTGCGCGTGCGCCGCCTCCGCCCACGCCGGGACGTCGAGCACGTTGAGGCGCGGGTTGCCGATCGTCTCGCCGAACACGAGCCGCGTGCGCTCGTCGGTCAGCTGCGCGACCGCGCCGGGATCGTCGGCGTCGGCCCAGCGCACCTCGATCCCGTACTGCGGGAGCGTGTGGGCGAAGAGGTTGTACGTGCCGCCGTAGAGCTGCGAGACGGAGACGATGTTGTCGCCGGCGCGCGCGAGGTTGAGCACGCTGTAGGTCACCGCCGCCTGCCCGGAGGCGGTCACGAGCGCGCCGATCCCGTCCTCGAGCGCCGCGAGCCGCTGCTCGAGCACGTCCCAGGTCGGGTTCATGATGCGCGTGTAGATGTTGCCCGGCACGGCGAGCGCGAACAGGTCGGCCGCGTGTCTCGTGTCGTCGAAGACGAACGAGGTCGTCTGGTAGATCGGCACGGCGCGCGCGTTCGTCGCCGGGTCGGGGACTTGACCGCCGTGGAGGGCGATCGTCTCGGGGCGGGTGCTCACTTCGGGACCTCCGGTGGTGGCAGCGGGCGATCAAAGGTAGCAATTCCTATAGGTTTAGTGGAGATTATCGTCCGGCGGAGGCGTCCGGACCCGTCTTCATGCTTCCGCGGCATGAGCTGGCACCAGCGCCGCCTCGCCGCATTTGACCTGGAGACGACGGGAATCGACAGCGAGTCGGACCGCATCGTCACGGCCGCGGTGAGCGTCGTCGGCGATGGGCTGCCGCCGGTCTTCCATGCGTGGCTGCTCGACCCCGGCGTGGAGATCCCGGCGGGCGCCTCCGCCGTCCACGGGATAACGACCGAGCGCGCCCGGGCGGAGGGCCGGCCGCCGCGCGAGGCGATCGAGGAGATCGTCGCGGCGCTCGCCGAGCAGCTGCGCCAGGGCGTTCCCGTCGTCGCCTTCAACGCCCGCTTCGACCTCACCTGCCTCGACCGCGAAGCGCGCCGCAACGGGATCGCGCCGCTCGCCGACCGCGTCGGCGGCGCCGCCGGGATGCTCGTCGTCGACCCGTTCGTGCTCGACAAGCAGGTCGACCGCTTCCGCAAGGGCAAGCGCACCCTCGGCGCCGTCTGCGCGCACTACAACGTGCCGCTCGACGAGGCGCACGCCTCGCACGCGGATGCGCTCGCCGCCGCGCGCGTCGCCTGGCGGCTCGGGCAGGCGTTCGAGGAGCTGCGCGCGCTCGACCTCCCCACGCTCCACGCCCGGCAGGTCGCATGGGCGGCCGAGCAGGCTGCCTCGTTCGAGGACTACCTGCGCCGCAACGGCAGAGACGAGCGGATCGAGCGCGCCTGGCCGGTCGTCCCGCTGCCCGAGGCGCTGCCGGTCGCCGCGCCGCCGCTGGCGGCGTAGGGGCGGCGCGGATAAGCTCGCGCGTCGTGAGGCACGCAAGGCGGACAGGCATCGCGCGCTGGGCCGTGCTCGTGGCCGCGCTGCTCGCGCTTACGCTGGCGCCCGCCGCCGCCACCGCCCACGGTCCCGCCCTCACGCGGACCTTGCGCGACGCGAAGACCGGCTTCGCGATCCACGCGCCCGCCGGCTTCAAGCTCAGCCAGCACGGCGACGTCTACACGATCGCGAAGGGCGGCCTGAAGCTCATCTACGCGCGCGCGAAGACGAGCCAGTCGGCGGCCGCGGCGGGCGACGCGATCGCGCGTGCGCAGGGCGCCACCGTGAGCAAGCGCAGCGCGAGCGCGCGCAGCTTCCGCGCCACGCTCGCGACGAAGCAGGGCGTCCGCGTGCTCGAGCTGCACCGCAGCGGCGCGTACCTGCGGATCGCGACGTACGCGAGCGGGGGCGCGCGCAAGGCAGGCGCTGCCGCCGCCGGTCCGCGCGCCCACGCAGCCATCACCGCCAACCAGATCGCCCTGCTGCGCCAGATCGCGCAGACCGCGAACGGCGGGCGCCCGATCGCGCTCGGCGGCGGCGTGAGGCTCAAGCCCTTCACCGCCCAGGACGGCAGCGCGACCGCGTTCGTCCCCGACCGTCCCGGCTGGGGCTTCGACGGCCTCAGAGGCGTGATCGAGGGCTCGAACCCGAAGGAGGGCGCGTTCGCCTTCGGCGTCGTCTTCTACGTGCAGACGCCGGCCACGTTCATCCTGCTGCGCGACCCGCGCTTCCCGCAGGCGCCCGGCTTCCTCGACGCCGCCGGCTCGCTCACGACCGCGCTGCCGGAGTGGCTGTCGACCTGCTGCAGAGCGCAGATGACGAACGTGCAGATCACCGGCCAGCTCCCCGGCTCGGACCAGTTCCTCGGCGCGGGCTTCTCGTCGGGCTTCTTCACCGCCAACTTCACGCTCAACGGCAGAGCGTGGCAGGGCGTGTTCCTGCTCGGCTCGAACCCGACGACCGGCGTCGACGGCACCTTCTTCGTCTACTACTCCTACGTCGCGGTCCCGGTCGGGACCTCGCCGGCGATCGGCGCCGCGCTGCTGCAGACGTGGGCGAGCTGGAACCCGAGCGCCGACCAGGCGCGCCGGCGCAACGAGACGCTCGCGACGATCCTCTCGACCCACTTCGGCGGCGGCCCGATCGACCAGGCGGTCTTCGACGAGGCCGCCGCCAGATGGGACGCCTACATCCGCGGCGAGTAGACCGCCGCGCGCGTCAGGCGGCGGCCGGCGCCGCCACCTTCCCGACGAACTCCACCAGCAGCCGCTCTACCGTCTCCGGCGCGTCCGCGAACGGCCAGTGCCCGCTCGCCGGCAGCACGTGCACGTCGGCCGACGGGAAGGCGTCGCGCTGCGCCGCCGCGTACTGCGACGGCAGGTACGCGTCGTGCTCGCCCCAGATCACGAGCGCGGGGATGTCCTGCGACGCCATGTACTCGGCGAACTCTCTCGCCGCGGCACCCGGGTCGTCGGTCGCGCGGTAGAGCGCGAGCACCGCGCGGCGCGTGCGGCGGCTGTAATGGATCGAGTCGAGGAACTCGCGCGGCAGCCCACGCGGCTCCTCGCGCGGGAGCATGCGCCGGATCATCCACGGCGGCGAGATCGCCTGGAAGACCTCCCCGAGCACCGGCGTGCGCCAGATGCGCGCGAGTCTGTGCCATCTGTAGCCGGGCAGGATGCCCGTGTCGATCAGCGTCACGCTCGCGACGCGGTCGACGTGCATCGCCGCCCACACGAGCCCGATCGGCCCGCCGAAGTCGTGGATCGCGAGGTGCACCCGCTCGACGCCGAGCGCGCCGAGCGCCTCGTCGAGGAAGCCGGCGTAGGTCGGCACGTCGTGGACGAAGCCCGGCGGCGCGATCGTCTCGCCGAAGTCCGGCAGGTCGAGCGCGACCGCGCGCACGCCACTCGCGCCGACCGCCGCCACCAGGCGGCCCCAGTCGTCGCACGAGCCGGGGTTGCCGTGGACGAACACGACCGCCTCGTCCGCTCCCTCCGGGCCGGCCTCCAGCAGGCGCGCCTGTGTCCCGCCGGCGCGCACGCGCGTGCGACGGAGCGCCGCCGCGGCGGTCACGCCGCCACCTCCTCGCGCTTGCGCGCGGGGGCCCCGCCGGCGGCCGGCGCCGGATCCGCCGAGCGGCGGCGCAGCGCGTGGCGGGCGTTGACGACGAGCGCCCGCGGAAGCGTGCGCGCAAGCGCGCTCTCGGGCGTGATCCGCCGCGAGCCGAGCGCGTCGAACTGCTCCGCGAGCTTCGCGTCGCGCGCGCTGGCGGAGAAGATCAGCCGCTCGCCGGCGTTCAGCTTCCGGCCGGTCGACGAGTCGGACATCTGCAGCGCGTGTCCGCGCAGGCCGCGCCGGTGGCGGCGGCGGTAGCGCTCGAGGCTCTCGTCGAGCGGCTCCCCGCGCAGCAGCGCCGGCGTCACGCTGTCGCACAGCCACTCGGCCGTCTGGAACGCGAAGCCGCAGCCGACGCCGAACAGCGGGTCGATCGCGAGCGCCGCGTCGCCGACGAGCGCGAGGCCGGGAGCCGTCGGCCGGCGCAGGCGGTTCTCCATGTCGATCTTCCCCATCACCTCGCCCACGAGCTCCGACTCGGCGATCGGCGGCGCCTCCGGGATGTCGGCGACCCAGCGGCGCAGCGCCGCCTCGGGGTCGGCCTTGAACTCGGGCAGGCGGTCCTTCGTGCCCATCGCGGCGTAGAAGACCTGACCGTCGTCGGTCGGGAAGGCGGCCGCCCACTGCGGGTCCAGCATCCAGATCGTGCCGTCGGTCCCCCACCGCGGCGGCGGTCCCTCGAAGTAGCCGCCGTAGGCGAAGCGCCCGTGCGGCGTGCGCTTCTCCGGCACGCCGGCCAGCGCGGCGACGCGCGAGTCGCGCCCGTCGGCACCGACCACGAGGCGCGCGCGCAGCTCCGTCTCGGTGCCGGCGCGGTCTCTCGCGACGACGCCGCGCACGGCGCCGCCCTCCTGCACGAGCCGCTCGACGGACTGGCCGAGCAGCAGCTCGACGCCGGGCGTCGCGGCCGCCGCCTCGCGCACGAGCGGGTCGAGCTTCTCGCGCCGCAGGTTGAGCGCGGCCGGCACGCGGTCGGGGGACGCGGCGACCCAGCCCCAGCGGGTCCACGCGCGCAGGTGCGTGCGCACGCCGCCGGCCGCGAGGATCGGCTCCAGCAGCCCGACGCGCTCGATCGTCGGCACCGCCGAGGACTGGATGAAGTGCGAGCAGATGCGCTTGAAGGCGCGCGGATCCGGCTGCTTCTCGACGAGCGCGACGCGCGCGCCGGCTCTGCCGAGCATCATCGCGGTCGCGCAGCCTGCGAGGCTGGCGCCGACGATCACCGCGTCATAGTCCGCCGCAGCGGAGATGATGCTGTGTCCATGGTTCGCGTCCTGCATCTCGACCCCCTGCGTCGTCGACGGGCGGATGACCATTCGGGGCGTACTATACGAGGCGCATCATGAAACGCAAGCCGATACGTCTGACGCAGACCTCCTACGCCGTGCTTGCCCTCTTCGAGCACCTCGGCGAGGCGACCTCCTACGACCTCAAGCAGGCGATCGAGCACTCGATCGAGAACTTCTGGCAGGTCCCGCACACGACCGCATACGACGAGCCGGCACGGCTTGCGAGCGGCGGCTACCTGACGGTGCGCCAGGAGCCCGGCGGCCGCCGGCGCAAGCTCTACGGGCTCACCGACCTCGGCCGCGACGCGCTGCACGCGTGGATCGCCGAGCCCGTCGCCGCGCCGCCCCAGCTGCGCGACGAGACGATGCTGAAGGTCTTCGCCGGCGCCGATCCGGCGCCGCTGCAGCCGGCGCGCCGCGCCTGGCACGAGGCGAAGCTCGCCGAGCTGGAGTGCTACCTCGCGCTTGTGCGCGAGGCCGACGGGCCGGCCGGCCCGGAGCGCTCGCTGATCGCCGGCGTCGCCTACCACCGCAAGATGCTCGAGATGCTCCAAGAGCTTGCCGCCGCAGCCGACCAGTCCTGAGCCGGCGGGCGCGGCGCTCGTCTGCCACCCGCTGATGCTCTGGATTCGTACGCTGTACGGCGGAGTCGCCTTCCGCGAGGCCCCAGCGGGGCGATCCTGGCGCGTAGGCGCTCAGCTTCCGACGGCGCGGTTGGCAGTGCGCCACCCTGACCGACAGTCCCGAGTAAACAGTCCCGTTTCCCCTGTCTATACCGGACATCGCACTATTATCAGTTGTGCTTAGTGGTGGGTCCGCGTCACTCGAAAACGCATCCGTACCCAGGAAACTCCTACCGTAGCCATACCTGCGGCACAGCATCGGCGTGCGACAGTGGGCGAGCGCCGATGCGTCGTTCCGCCCCCTCCTCCACCGAGCTTCGCATCGCCGCCGGCCTGCGCCGGCGGGACCCGGACGCGGTCCGAGCGCTCTACGCCGAGTACGGACCCGGCGCGTTCGCGCTCCTGCACGACGCGATCCGCGACCGCGGGGCCGCCGAGGACGTCTACCAGCAGGTGCTGCTGGAGGCGTGGCAGCGGGGGCGCTCGTTCGACCCGGCGCGCGCCTCGCTGCGCACGTGGCTCGCGACGATCGCGCGCTCGCGCGCCATCGACCATCTGCGCCACCGGGTGCCCGAGCCGTACGACCCGTCCGCGTACGCCGGCGGGCGCGAGCTCGGCGGCGTGTGCGAGCCGGTCGCGCAGCTCGTCGACCGCGTGACGCTCGAGCAGCTGATGCAGCGGCTCGCTCCCGGCGAGGCCGAGGTCGTGCGGCTGCGCTGGCACATCGGTCTCAGCCAGCGGCAGATCTCCGCGCACACCGGCGTCCCGCTGGGAACGGTCAAGTCACGCACCGCAAGCGCGCTGCGCCACCTGCGCGCGATGCTGGAGGAGGAGCGCACGCCGGTGTGACGCCGCGCGCGTGAGCGCACGGCGTCACACGCGCTCACGCGTTGGCGAAGTGCTCCGCGTTCCTCTGGGCGTAGTCCGCCCACTGCTCGGGGAGCAGATCCTCCGGGAAGACCGCGTCGACCGGGCAGGCCTCGACGCAGGCGTCGCAGTCGATGCACTCCTCGGGGTCGATGAACAGCTGCTTGGCGGCGTCGAAGCCGTCCTCGTCAGGCGTCGGGTGGATGCAGTCCACCGGGCAGACCTCGACGCACGAGGCGTCCTTCTGCCCGATGCACGGCTCGGCGATGACGTAGGCCATGGCGCTTAGGAGGCGGCAGCGAAGCGCTGCGCGACGACGTCCCAGTCGACGACGTTGAACCACGCCTCGATGTAGGCCGGACGGAGGTTCTGGTACTTGAGGTAGTAGGCGTGCTCCCACACGTCGCCGCCGAGCAGCGGCGTCTTGCCCTGGGAGATCGGGTTGTCCTGGTTGGGCGAGCCCTCGACCTTGAGCGTGCCGTCGTCGAGCACGAGCCACGACCAGCCGGAGCCGAACTGCGCGAGCCCTCTCGCTCTGATCGCGGCCTTCAGCTCGTCGAACGAGCCGAACGCGGAGTCGATCGCCGCGGCGAGGTCGCCGGACGGGGCGCCGCCGCCGTTGGGCGACATGCTCGTCCAGAAGAGCGAGTGGTTGTAGTGGCCGCCGGCGTTGTTGCGGACGCCCGCCTCCTTGTCGCCGAGGCTGCCGAGGTTCTTGAGGACCTCCTCGACCGGCTTGTCGGCCCACTCCGTGCCCTCGAGCAGCTCGTTGGCTCTGCTCACGTAGGTCGCGTGGTGCTTGTCGTGGTGGAACCGCATCGTCTCGGCGTCGATGTGCGGCTCGAGCGCGTCATACGCGTACGGCAGGTCCGGCAGCTCATAGGCCATGCGGTCGCCCTTTCGCTTCGGCTTTCAGATATAGACAGGCGTTACTGTTCAAACATGATGGCACGCCACCTCGGTCCGGCGCTCGCCGAGCTGCCGGCTACCCGCCGGGAGCTGCTGGTGAACCTGCGCAAGCAGGGCGAGGCGCGCGCGGAGGAGCTCGCGGAGCAGCTCGACGTGACCGTCAGCGCGGTGCGCCAGCACCTGCAGGGCCTCGCCGCAGCGGACCTCGTCGTGCACCGCGAGGAGCGCGCGGGGCCGGGCCGTCCGCGCCACGTCTACCGCCTCGCTCCGGCCGCCGAGGCGCTCTTCCCCCGCTCCTACGGGGAGCTGACGGTCGAGCTGCTCGACTACATCGGCGACGAGGACCCGGACCTGGTGGCACGCGCGTTCGAGCGCCGCCGACGCGCGCGCGTGGAGCGCACGCGCACACGGCTCGAGGGGCTCGACTTCGACGCGCGCGTAGCGGAGGTCGCGCGCGTGCTCGACGAGGACGGCTACCTGGCGGAGGTCGAGCGGCTGCCGGACGAGCCGGGCGACAGCGGCACGGCCGCCGGCTGGCGGATCCTCGAGCACAACTGCGCGATCCTCGCCGTCGCCGAGCGCTACGGCCACGCCTGCGGCAGCGAGATCGCCTTCCTGCGCGAGGTCCTCCCCGACGCCGACGTCACCCGCGTCTCCCACATCCTCACCGGCGCGCATGCGTGCACGTACGAGGTGCGGCGGCGGGCCGCAGTGGTGTAGCGAGACCAAGAAAGTATGGACTTTCGGCATCAAGCTACCGAAAAAGTGTGATTTTTCGGCTTTTGAATGCCGAGAACTGATACTTTCTCACGATGAACGACGCTGAGATCGGCCGCCTGCTCACCGCCGGGAACCGCTGGTGGCGCGAACCGCAGGACTGGGCCGACCGGGATCCCGACCTCCGGCGACTGCGGGACGCACCGCTTGACTACGCACCCGACCCGCTCGGCGGCATAGCGCCCGACGGGCTGTATGTCCTGCGCGGACCGCGCCGCGTCGGCAAGAGCGTCGAGATCAAGCGTACGATCCAGCGCCTGCTCGCCGACGGCGTCGCGCCGCGGCGTGTTCTCCACTGCTCCTGCGACGGGCTCACGGCGACCGACCTCCGCCGTCTCATGCGCGTCGGGCGGGACCAGCTCACGCGCCAGATCGATCAACCGCGCTTCTGGTTCCTCGATGAGATCACCGCTGTCCCAGACTGGCCGCGGGCGATCAAGTGGCTGCGCGACAACACCGCCTTCGCCGAGGACTGCGTTGTGCTGACAGGGTCGTCGGCTCGCGACCTCGAGGAGGCGCGCAAGCAGCTTGCCGACCGGCGGGGACACGCGCACGACTCCGACCGCCTGCTGCTGCCGATGGGCTTCCGCGCATTCGTGCGAGCGCTTGGCGTTTCCGGGTTGCCCGACGTGCCGGCGTTCCACCCACGCGACTTTCTCGACCGGGCCTGCGAGGAGGCAGCAGACGGGCTGCTGCCGTGGCTCGATGACCTGTGCTCGGTGTGGGAGGTGCACTGCCGCATTGGCGGCTTTCCCCGTGCCGTCGCCGACCACCTGCAGGGCGGTGACGTCGACGCTTCCTTCGTGAACGGCCTCTGGGACGTCGTCCACGGAGATGCGCTCGCGGGCGACGGGCTGTCGGCGGCCCAGAGCCTCCAACTCCTGCGCAAGCTCGCGCAGGACCTGACGAGCCCGGTGAACGTGAGCGCTGTGGCCGAAGAGCTCGGAGTCGCAAGTCACCATACGGCGGCGCGACGGATCCGCGACCTCGTCGACGCCTATCTCGTGTGGCCCTGTCACCGGCGCGGCGAGCGATGGCTGCCGAATCTGCGGGCGCAGTCGAAGGTCTACTTCACCGACCCCCTGCTGGCGCGCATCCCGCACCTGCGCACGGGCCACCTGCCGGAGCCGGACGTCTCACGACTGTCAGAGCAGCAACTCGGGCTCGCGCTCGTGCGCAACATCGCCGCAGGCGACCCCGGCCGCTATGCCGACTTCACGCAGGTCATGTACAGCCGGTCCAGCACCGGCGCCGAAGTCGACTTCTGCGGCGAGCCGCTCGGCTCGATCGCGTTTGAGGGCAAGTACACGGACACCGGCCTCGCGCGCGAATCGCAGACGATGCGCACGATGTTCGGCGGACGCGGCATCCTGGCGACGCGCGCCAAGCTGGACGAGATCGACGGCGCGCGCGCCATGCCGGCGGCCTTCGTCGCGTACCTGCTGGGTGGCTGACGGCCGACTCAGCCGAGCAGCGCTCGCACGACCGCGTCGGCGAGCAGGCGGCCGCGGAGGGTGAGGCGGACGCGGTCGTCGGCAAGCGTGGCGAGGCCGTCGGCGGCGGCCTGCCGGGCGGCGGCGCGGCCGGCGTCGTCGAGCACCGCGACGTCGAGACCCTCGGCAAGGCGCAGCTCGAGCATCACGCGCTCGACGCGGCGGGTCTCGGCGCCGAGCAGCTCGCGCCCGGCCGCCGGCGAGGCGCCGCCGCTCAGGCGCTCGGCGTACGCCGAGGGATGCAGGACGTTCCACCAGCGCACGCCGCCGACGTGGCTGTGCGCTCCCGGTCCCACGCCCCACCAGTCGCCGCCGCGCCAGTAGCCGACGTTGTGGTGACAGGCCGCGTCCGCCGACACCGCCCAGTTGGAGACCTCGTACCACCCCAGGCCGGCGGCGGACAGCGCCGCGTCGGCGACTTCGTAGCGGTCGGCGAGCGCGTCGTCGTCGGGCGCGGGCAGCAGGCCGCGCTTGACCTGCGCCGCCAGCCGCGTGCCCGGCTCGACGATCAGCGCGTACGCGGAGACATGGTCCGGCTCCGCGGCGAGCGCGGCGTCGAGCGAGGCGCGCCAGTCGTCGTCGGACTCTCCCGGCGTGCCGTAGATGAGATCGAGGCTGACGTGCTCGAAGCCTGCCGTCCGCGCCTCGCGTGCGGCAGCGGCCGCACGGCCCGGCGTGTGCGTGCGGTCGAGCGTCGCGAGCACGTGCGGAACGGCGCTCTGCATCCCGAGCGAGACGCGAGTGAAGCCGGCGTCGCGCAGCGCCGCGAGCGACGCGGCGTCGACGCTCTCCGGGTTCGCCTCGGTCGTCACCTCGGCGCCCGTCGCGAGTCCGAACGCCTCGTCGATCGCCCCGAGGATCTCGGCCAGCTCGCCGGGCGCCAGCAGTGTCGGCGTACCGCCGCCGAAGAAGACCGTCTGCGCCGCGGGAGCCGCGTCGCCAAGCACGCGCCGCGCGAGCGCCAGCTCCGCGCGCACGGCGGCGACGTAGCCCGCACGCGAGCGCCCGCCGCCGTCCAGCTCCGACGCCGTGTACGTGTTGAAGTCGCAGTAGCCGCAGCGCGTCGCGCAGAACGGCACGTGCACGTACACCCCGAACGGCCGCGCGCCGAGGTCCGCGAGCGCGCTCGCGGGCAGCGCCCCGTCGGCCGGAGCCGGGTCGCCGTCAGGGAGGCGGGCGGGCATGGCGTGAAGTGTGTCGCGGCGGCCGCGCGATCAGTGCGCGGCGGCCACCGGGACATCGCGCCCCCGCACGAACCCGCGCCGGCTGGCCGCCAGCGAGATGCCGACGTTGAGGATCGACAGCGAGAGCAGCACGACGAGCGGCGTCGTCCAGCCGCCGCTCGCGTCGTGCAGCGCGCCGACGGCGATCGGCCCGAGCGCGGCGAGCGTGTAGCCGACCGACTGCGTCATCCCCGACAGCGCGGCGGCGTGCGGCGCGTCGTGCGCGCGCAGCACCATCAGCGCGAGGATCAGCGTGAAGCCGGTGCCGAAGCCGATCCCGAGCAGCGACGCCCACAGCGACGGCGCAGCACGCGGCGCCGTGAGCACGCCGAGCCAGCCGCCGATCACGAGCAGCGCGGCGGCGAGCGCGATCGGGCGCTGGTCGCGCATGCGGCCGGCGAGCGCGCCGACGACGAAGCCGAACGGGATCCCGACGACCAGCGCGAGCGACAGCAGCGCGCCGGCGCTCGCCTTGCTCATGCCCTCGTGCCGGTAGATCTCCGGCAGCCACGCGACCATCGAGTAGAAGAGGATCGACTGGATCGACATGAACGCCGTCACGCGCCACGCGATGCGGTCCCGCCACAGGTCCACGCGCACGCGCGCGGCCGCCGCGGCGCGCGTCGGCGTCTCGCGCAGCAGCGGCAGCCAGACGATCGCCGCCAGCAGCGCCGGTGCCGCCCACACCGCCAGCGCCGCGCGCCACGAGCCGCCGAGCCAGCGCTCGGTCGGCACCGCGAGGCCGGCCGCCAGCGCCGCGCCGATCCCGAGCGCGACCGAGTAGACGCCGGTCACGAACGTCGCCTGCGCGCCGAAGCGGCGCTTCACGAACGCCGGCATCAGCACGTTCGCGACCGCGATCCCGGCGCCGGCGGCAAGCGTGCCCGCGAACAGCAGCACGACGGACGGCAGCGGGCGCAGCGCAAGGCTCGCGGTCAGCAGCAGCATGCAGCCGACGAGCGCGCGCTCGATCCCGAAGCGCGCGGCGAGCCGCGGGCCGAGCGGCGAGATCAGCCCGAAGGCGAGCAGCGGCGCGGCGGCGAGCAGGCCGGCCGCGGTGCTCGACAGCCCGTCGCCCGCGCGCAGGTCGCGGATCAGCGGCCCGACGACCGTCAGCGCCGAGCGCAGGTTGAGCGAGACGAGCAGGATCGCGAGCACGACCAGCACCAGCTCGCGCCGGCTGCGCAGGCCGTCAGCCGACGCTCCGGCCACCGCCGCCACGCCCTCGCGCGCGGTCGCGCTCACGGCCGTCCCCGTCGCCTCGTCCATTGCGATCGAACCTAGCAGCGGCCGGCCGCGCTTACGGCGCCGCCGTCAAGCGCGTGAAGGCGAGGAGCGCGCGATGTCGATCGTGGCGGGCTCGGCGTCGTGAAGCGCCTCGAGCTGTGCCGCGAGCCGAGCGAGCGAGAGGGCGTCGACGTCGATCGTCGCCCGCAGCGCCGACGCCAGCCGCACCCGGCCGATCGCGTGAAGCTGCGCCGGCAGCTCGGTGCGCGACAAGGGGAAGACGCCCGCATCGAGCAGGACCGCGCGGGCCGCGGACGTCAGCGCGGCGCGGACTTGCTCGTGTGCGGCGTCGCGGTCGCCCAGCTCGATCAAGCGCTCGGCGTGCTTGCGATGCGAAGGCAGCCGAGCGCGCTTGCGCGAGGGGTCGGGCCACAGGCGCTCCGTCGCGAGGACTCTCAGCCCGTCGCGGAAGATCCCCGTGCGGTCGAACAGGATGCAGCCGCAGCGCAGGGTCCATTGGACGTAGTCGTCGCCGGCGCGGAGCTTCTCCCAGAATCTGCCGGCGTCCGTCGCGACGATGTCGACCTCGTCGGCGAGACCCGACCGAGACGGGCGCGGCCCGATCACGTGGTAGTCCAAGTCGCTGATCGCCGTGCGCTGACTGCGCGCAGTCGACCCGGTGAGCGCGAACGCCTCTGCGCCGAGGCCCTGCGCGCGCACGAGCAGGATGTCCGTGATGCGGCGCTGCGCGGGTGTCTGGTTGGTGGCAGCGCATCGCGCGCGAGCCGCTCTCGCCATGCCGCCTCGGTCTCCCAATCGAGCGGTGCGGCGGCATGCCGGAGGCTGTCCGCAGCCAGCTTGGGGGACACCGCGCGATCGTAGCCCGCGACGCGGTCGGCGGACGCGTCAGCGCGGTCTAGAAGATGCCCGTCAGCGCACGGCCGGCGTGGGCGGCGAGCTCGAACAGCGGCTGGGGCACGATCCCGAGCACGACCGTCGCGAGCGCCGCAATCCACGCGACGAGCAGGACCTCGAGCTGCGACCCGGCCGCGGCAGCCTCGGCCAGCGCGTCGGCCTCCTGCGAGCCGCCGGCGATCACGGGCAGGCCGCCGGCGCCGACGGCGGCCTGCGCCGCGGGCGCGTCCGGCGCGTCGCGCATCCACATCGTCGCCACGACCCGCAGGTAGTACCCGAGCGAGATCATCGAGCCGACCACGAGCACCACCGCCAGCCACGTGTAGCCGCCGTCGACGAGCGCGTCGATCAGGTAGACCTTGCCGATGAAGCCTGCCGTGGCGGGCACGCCGGCGAGCGCGAGCATCGCGATCGTCAGCGGCCAGGCGAGCAGCGGCTGCGTGCGTCCGAGGCCGGCGAAGACCGCCAGGTCGTCGCTTCCGGCCAAGTCGCTCGCCCGCTCGCGCGCGACGATCACGGCGAACGCGGCGAGGTTCATCGCGAGGTAGACGACGAGGTAGAAGACGGTCGCCTTCGCGCCGAGCTGCGTCGCGACGATCACGCCCGCGAGCAGGTAGCCGGCCTGCGCGACGCCCGAGTAGGCGAGCATCCGCTTGAGCGAGGTCTGGCCGAGCGCGCCGACGTTGCCGACGATGATCGTGATCGCGGCGAGCGCGGCGAGCAGCGGCTGCCAGTCGTTCTGCGCGCCGACGAGCGCCGAGTCGAACAGGCGCAGCAGCACGCCGAGCGCGGCGGCCTTCGTCGCGACCGCCATGAACGCGGTCACAGGCGTCGGCGCGCCCTCGTAGACGTCCGGCGTCCACTGGTGAAACGGCGCGACCGAGGCCTTGAAGGCGAGGCCGACGAGCGTCAGGCCGATGCCGGAGAGCAACAGCACGTCGCCGCCGACCCCGGCGCCGCCGGTGATCGCCGCGTTGATGCCGCTGTAGTCGGTCGAGCCGGTCGCGCCGTAGATCAGCGCGAGCCCGTAGACGAGCGTCGCCGAGCCGACCGAGCCGACGATCAGGTACTTGAGGCCCGACTCGAGCGAGCGCTCGCGCCGCAGCTCGGTCGCGCACAGCACGTACAGCGGGATCGACAGCAGCTCGAAGCCGAGGAACAGCGTCACGAGGTTCGTCGCGGCGACGAGGATCGCCATGCCGAGAACGCTGAACAGCAGCAGGCTGAAGAACTCGCCGGGGCTCGCCTCCTCCGCGGCGCGCGAGCGCCACGCGAGCAGCACCGCGCCGATGCCGGCGGCGGCGAACGCGAACAGCAGCACGAGCGTGAGGTCGTCGGAGATCAGCGCGCCGGCGACGAGCGACTTCGTGTGCGGGAACTGCCAGATGCCGAGCCCGATCGCGGCGCCGAGCGCGACGAGCGCGAGCAGCGGCGTCGCGTGCTTCACCCAGCGGCCGGGGAACAGGCCGAGCAGCAGCGTCAGCAGCGCACCGCCGCCGAGGGCGAAGAAGGGCGAGAGCCCGGCGTAGTCGATGTGCGGCGCCTTCGCGTGCGCGGCGGCGATGACGAGGGCGCTCACGGCGTGCTCCCGACGCTCGCGTCGGCGACGGTCGCCGACTGGGTGGTCACGGCCGCGACGGCCGTCTTCGCCGCCGGCTCCGAGCGCTTCAGCCCGAACTGCGGGTAGAGCGCGAGCGCGAGGATCACGAGCACGAGCGGCGCGAGCACGGCGAGGTCGCCGAACGTCACCTCGCGCGAGTCGACGTTCGGGCCGACGCGGTTGTGCATCGCGCGGATGAACGCGCGCAGTACGTAGACGGACGCCATCGCGACGCCGACCGAGGCGACGAACGCGAACACGACCTTCGCCTTGAAGACACCGAGCAGGATCAGGAACTCGCCGACGAAGTTGGCGCTGCCCGGCATCGCGAGCGTCGCGAGCCCGACGATCAGGAAGATCGACGCGAGCACCGGCGCGCGGAAGGCGATCCCGCCCATGTCGCGCAGGTCCTCGCTGCCGCCGGCGCGCGCGGCCAGCAGGCCGACGATGAAGAACAGCGGCAGCGTCACCAGACCGTGGTTGACCATCTGCAGCAGCGCCCCCTGCACCCCGTCCTGGTTCAAAGCGAAGATCCCGAGCGTGATGAAGCCCATCTGCGCGACCGACGAGAAGCCGATCACGAGGCGGGCGTTCGTCGTCGAGAACGCCATCGCCGAGCCGTAGAGGATCGACGCCAGCGCGATCAGCAGCAGCAGCGTCTGGAAGTGCACCGAGGCGGCCGGGAAGATCGGCAGCACGATGCGCAGGAGCCCGTACGCGGCCACCTTCGAGACGACGCCGGAGAAGACCGACAGGGCAGGCAGCGGCATCGTGCGGTAGCCGTCGGGCAGCCAGCCGTGCAGCGGGAAGGCCGGCATCTTGACGAGGAAGGCGGCGGCGAAGCAGAGGAACACCCACTCCTGCGAGCCGCGCGAGAGCGGCAGTCTCGCGAGCGCGGCGAGCGAGAAGGTCAGGCCGGTGTTGTGCTGCTGGGAGGCGAGCACGCCGGTCGCAACGGCCGCGACGAGCATCAGCAGCGAGCCGACGAGCGTGTAGATCACGAGCTTCGTCGTCGCGCGCACGCGCTCCGTGCGCTCGCCCGCGCCCCAGATCCCCGTCAGGAAGTAGAACGGGATCAGCATCAGGTCGAAGAACGCGACGAACAGGATCAGATCCTGCGCGCAGAAGGCGCCGAGGACGGCCGTCTCGCCGGCGCCGAGCCACAGGTAGAACTGCGGCGAGCGCTCCCAGTCGCGCAGGTTCGCGGCGAGGGTCGCGCCGGCGAACAGCACGGTCGTCAGCAGCACCAGCACGACGTTGAGGCCGTCGAGGCCGAGCGAGTAGGAGATCCCGAGCGTCGAGATCCACGAGCGGTCGGTGACGAACTGCAGCCCGCCGCCGGTCTTGTAGCGGACGACGAACGAGATCGCGACGCCGAGGGTCGCGAGCGAGCCGAGCAGTGCCAGGCGCGGGGCGACGCTCGCGCCCCAGATCGCGCCGAAGATCGCGACGACGAGCGGAAGCCAGATCAGGATGGAGAGGGTCATCGCAGCGGCACCTAGCTCGCGGAGATCAGGAAGTAGAGGAGGACGGCGGCGCCGCCGAGCAGCAGCAGCGCGGCGTAGTAGCGCAGGAAGCCCGTCTGGATCGCGCGCACGGCGGCCGAGCCGGCGCGCACGATGCCGGTCGTCCCGCCGACGAGCGTGTCGTCGACGAACACGCGCTCGAACGTCCCGCGCGCGAAGTTGCCGAAGGCGGCGAACGGGCGCACGACGAGCAGGTCGATCGCCTCGTCGAACCACCACTTGTTGACGAACAGCGTGTACACCGGCTTGAGGCGCGCCTGCCAGGCGGCCGCCGATCCCGGCTTCAGCACCCACACGCGGTAGGCGAGCGCGATGCCCGACAGCCCGATCACCGTGCCGATCACGAGACCGAAGTTCACGAGCGTGTTGGACGGCTCGTGGTCGACCCACTTCGAGTCGGCGAACGTCGGCTGCAGGAAGTTGGTGATGACGTGGTCGACGTGCGGGATCTGCACGAAGCCGGCGAACGTCGCGCCGATCGCCAGCAGTGTCATCGCGACCTTCATCGGCAGCGCCCGCTCGGCGATCGTGTGCTCCGGGCCGGGGAAGCCGACGTCGGTGTCCTCGACCTCGCCGTTGGCGGGGTTCGTCGGCACCTCGGCGTGCGCGAGGTGGCCGTGCTCCAGCTCCTTCGCCTCCGTGCACGGCTCGCCGAAGAACGCGCGGAAGATCATCCGCCACGTGTAGACGGCGGTCAGGAACGCGCCCGCGTAGCCGACGACGTACAGCACGTCGAACCAGCCGCCGCGCGAGCCGACGAACGCGAGGATCTCGTCCTTGCTGAAGAAGCCGGAGAAGGGCGGCACCCCCGAGAGCGCGAGCCCGCCGACGACGAAGCAGCCGAACGTGAACGGCATCGCTCTGCGGAAGCCGGACATTCTCTCCAGCGACTGCCCGCCCGCCATCGCGCCGATGATCGAGCCGGCCGCCATGAACAGCAGCGCCTTGAAGAAGGCGTGCGTCATCAGGTGGAACAGGCCCGCGACGTAGCCGCCGGCGCCGACGGCCATGATCATGTAGCCGATCTGCGACATCGTCGAGTAGGCGATGACGCGCTTGATGTCGGTCATCACGAGCCCGATCGTGCCGGCCACGAGCAGCGTCACGCAGCCGACGATCGCGGCCGTGTCGGCGGCGGCGGGCGCGCGCTCGAACAGGGGGTGCATGCGCGCGATCAAGTACACGCCCGCCGTCACCATCGTCGCGGCGTGGATCAGTGAGGAAACGGGTGTGGGGCCCTCCATCGCGTCCGGCAGCCACGTGTGCAGCGGGATCTGGGCAGACTTGGCGAAGGCTCCGACGAGCAGCAGCAGGCAGCCGGCCGTGAGCGAGCCCTGATGGCCGGCGAACGCGCCGCCCTCGGCCGCTCTGAACGTGCCGAGGAAGTCGAGCGTGCCGCTGTGGCGCAGGATGAAGAACGTGCCGAGCACGAGCCCGACGTCGCCGACGACGTTGATGACGAACGCCTTGATGCCGGCCTTGGTGGCGGTGCCGCGGCGGTACCAGAAGGAGATCAGCAGGTAGGAGGCCGCGCCGACGAACGCCCACCCGACGATCAGCATCAGGAAGTTGCCGCCGAGCACCAGCACGAGCATCGAGAAGACGAAGAAGTTGAGGTAGGCGAAGTAGCGCGAGTAGCCGCGGTCGCCTCTCATGTAGCTGACCGAGTAGAGGTGGATCAGCGTCGAGACGCCCGTCACCACGAGCATCATGTAGACGGACAGCGGGTCGACGAGGATCGACAGCTTCGCGTTCACGTCGCCCGTGACGGCGTAGTCCCACAGCGACGAGACGAGCGCGCGGTCGTTCGACGCGTGGCCCTGCAGGCCGATCAGCGCGGCGACCGCGCAGACGAACGCGAGGCCGATCGCGAGCGTGCCGATCGCGCCCGCGCCACCGCGGCCGAGCTTCTTGTAGCCGAGGCCGTTGACGATCGCCCCGGCCAGCGGAAACGCCAGCACGAGCCAGGCCCAAGTCGTTGTGCTCATCCCTGAAGCTCCCGCAGCTCGTCGACGTCGATCGGAAGGCGGCGGCGGAAGATCGCGACGATCAGGCCGAGGCCGACCGTCACCTCGCAGGCGGCGACGACCATCACGATCAGCGCGAAGATCTGGCCGTCGCTGTTGCCGTGCATGCGCGCGAAGGCGATCAGCGCGAGGTTCGCCGCGTTCAGCATCAGCTCGAGGCACAGCAGGATCACGAGCGGGTTGCGCCGCACGAGCACGCCGCCGGCGCCGATGCAGAAGATCAGCGCGGAGACGACGAGGTACCAGTCGATCGCCATCACCAACCGCCCTCTTCGTCGTGCCCGGCCGGCGTCGCCACCGGCTCCGCCCCGGGGTCGCGGATCGCGCCGACGGCCTCGGCCATCGTCCCGCTGAACAGCGAGCGCGGCGTGATCCAGTGCGCGGGGTCGCGCTCGTCGTCGTCGAGCGTCGTGCCTCTGCGCCGCCGCGCGAGCACGACCGCGCCGACGGCCGCCACGAGCAGCAGCAGCGAGGCGACCTCGAACGGGAAGAGGAACTTCGTCAGCAGCGCTTCGCCGATCGCGGCCGGCGAGCCGAAGCCGCTGACGTACGGAGCGCCCTCGCCCGAGATCGCCTTCAGGCCGGAGCCGAGCACCGCGATCGCCAGCTCCACGAACAGCGCGAGCACCGCGCCGCCGGCCACCAGCCGCAGCCCCGATCCGCCAGGCGTGAGCTGGCGCACGCCGCTGCCGATGTAGGAGACGACGAAGAGGTACAAGACCATCACCGCGCCGGCGTACACGACGACCTGCGCGGCGGCGATGAACTCCGCGCGCAGCAGCAGGAACAGCGCCGCGAGCGACAGCAGGTGCCCCACCAAAGCGAGCACGCTGTAGAAGGGGTTGCGCAGCGCGACGACGCCGATCGCTCCCGCGATGGCGCCGATCGCCGCGACGAAGAAGACGACCGCCGACATCTACTCGTCCTCGCTCCGCAGCGGCGTGCGCTCGAGCGGCTCGGCGAGCAGCATCTCCTTCGTGAAGATGAGGTCGTCGCGGTTGTAGTCCGACAGCTCGAAGTCGTGCCCCATCGTGATCGCGTCGAACGGGCACGCGACCTCGCAGTAGCCGCAGAAGATGCAGCGCGACATGTTGATCTCGTAGACCGCCGCGTAGCGCTCGCCCGCGGAGACGCGGTGGTCCGGCTCGTTCTCGGCGGCGACGACGCGGATGCAGTCGGCCGGGCAGGCGGCCGCGCACAGCGAGCAGCCGACGCACTTCTCCAGGCCCGTGTCCTCGAACTTGTGCAGCTTGTGGCGCCCGCGGAAGCGCGGGTACACGGGGATCTTCTCCTCCGGGTACTGGTAGACGATCGGCCCCTCGACCAGCCGGCCGAACGTCGTCTTCAGGCCTCGCAGCGTCTCGCCGAAGGCGCGGTAGAGGCCGCCGGCGCCGCCGGGCTCGGGCCCGCGCTGCACGGCGATCACGTCCTCGCCGGGCGGGGTCCAGCGCTTGATCTCCAGAGAGCTCATCAGTTCGCCACCGTCACGACGATCGCGGTCACGAGCGCGTTGGCCGTGGCCAGGGGGAGCAGGACCTTCCAGCCGAGCGACATCAGCTGGTCGTAGCGCAAGCGCGGCAGCGTCGCGCGCACCCACACGAAGATGGCGATCACGAGCGTGAGCTTCACGAGCACCACGATCGGGTCGACCCACGTCGGCGGGTCGATGCCGAACGGCAGCAGCCAGCCGCCGAAGAACATCGTCACCGCGATGCCCGACGCGATCACCATGTGGAAGTACTCGGCCGCGTAGTAGGAGGCGAAGCGGCCACCGCCGTACTCGGTGTTGTAGCCAGCGACGAGCTCGGCGTCGGCCTCCGGCAGGTCGAACGGCGGGCGGCTCGTCTCGGCGAACGCGGCGACCATGAAGACGACGAAGCCGACGAACTGCGGGATCACCAGCCACATCCCAGCGCTGTCCTGGTGGGCGACGATCTGCGTCAGCGACAGCGTCCCGCACGTGATGATCACGCCGACGAGCGAGAGGCCCATCGAGACCTCGTAGGAGATCAGCTGCGCGGCGGAGCGCATCGCACCGAGGAAGCTGTACTTCGAGCCCGACGCCCAGCCGCCGAGCATCAGACCGTAGACGGCGATCGCGCTGAAGGCGAACGCGAACAGCACGCCGATCGACGGGTCGATCCCGTAGAGGCCGACCTGCGTGCCGAAGATGTCGACGGTGTTGCCGAACGGCACGATCGCGAACGCGACGCAGGCGGTCACGATCGAGATCGCGGGAGCGATCGCGAACAGGAAGCCGACCGACGTGCGCGGGCGGAACTGCTCCTTGACGAGCAGCTTGAAGATGTCCGCCATCGGCTGCAGCGCGCCGAACGGGCCGACGCGGTTGGGGCCGTAGCGGTTCTGGAAGCGGCCCATCAGCTTGCGGTCCATCATCAGCGCGAGCGGGACCATGCTGAAGCCGACGATGAAGATGACCAGCGACTTGAGGATCTGGATCCACCAGGCCTCGGAGTAGCCGACGGTGGCGAGGACGGTGGTCATGCGGGGACCTCGGCGCGAGCGCGCTCGACCGTCACCGTGCGCGGCGCGCCGTTCGTCAGCTCGCCGGCCCCGCCCTCGGGCAGGCCGGCATCGAGGAAGACGGTCCCGGCGGGGGCGTTGCCGCGGAGGGCGGCGCGGGCCTCGACGGAGCGGTCGTCCGTGGTCACCGTGATGCGGTCGCCGTTCTCGATCCCCAGCCGCTCGGCGTCCACGGGGGCGACCTCCAGCGTGGCGTGCCGGGCGAGGAACTTCAGCGCCGGCGCGTTCTCCACCTCGGGCGCGGCCCAGACGGAGCGGAACGTGCCGAGGCGCAGGACGCCGTTGGGGGACGGCGCCGCCGCCGGTTCGCCGACGTCGAACGGTCCGGCCGGACCGGCCGGGAACGCCTCGGCCGCCGCCCGCTCCTGCCACCGCACCCCGCGCCCGCCGATCTCCTCGAGCGTCAGCCCGGCGTAGAACGGCACCGCCTCGAACAGCTGCTGGCTCGCCATCGGCCCGGTCAGCGGGGATGCGTGACGAGTTTCCTGCCCTGGAGGCACAGAACTCGTCGAGCATCGGGTCGTCAGCTCGGCGAGCACCGACCACTCGGAGCGCACGCCGCCGGGATGCCCGATCGCCGGACGCAGGCGCTGGAGGCGGCCGTCGGGGTGCGTGACGGTGCCTTCCTTCTCGGCGTAGGACTCGGCGGGGAAGACGACCGTGGCGTGCTTGCGCAGCTCGTCGGTGAGGAACGACGCGTGCGCGATCACGGTGGACGCGCGCGCGAGCGCGCGGCGCCACAGCGGCGCGTCGCCGAGGTCGCGCGCGGGGTCGGTGTGCAGGAGGTACAGGGCGGTCAGGTCGCCGTCGGCCGCAGCGGCCGCGATCTCGCCTGCGGAGCGGCCGGCGGTCGCAGGGTCGGCGTAGCCCGGACCCGCGTTCGGCAGCACGCCCGCCTCGCGCAGACCGCGCCCGTTCGCCGAAGCGGGAACCTCCAGCAGGCCGGCCCCCGCGTGGTCCGCCAGGCCGAGCCGCCCGGCGACGTTCAAAAGCGACGGCAGCGCCTCGGCGGACACGCGCTCGCCCCACAGGATCACCACGTCGCCCTGACCGTCCTCGATGAGCAGGTCGGCCAAGGCACGGACCGCCTTCGGGTCCGCATCGGCGGCAGCGCAAAGCTGATCGACATCGCCGGCAGCACCCAACGCCGCCTCCAACGCCGCCAGGAACGCATGCTCCGCACCAGGCGCGTAGCGCAGCCACAGCTTCGCGTTCGGGTCGAGCGACGACGGCCGCGGCGTCGCGACCGCGAGTCGCACACCATGCCGGCGCACGCCCTTGCGGATCCGCAGGTCGAGGATCGGAGCGTCGTCGACCGGCTCGGTCCCCAGCACCAGCACCGTGTGCGCGAACTCCAGGTCCGGCACAGTCGCCTGGAGCGCGGGCGCGGCCAGGGAGCGCTGCACGCCGAGGTCGACCGGCCCGCCGGCGCGCGAGTCCACGTCACTCGATGCCAACACGTCCCGCAGCAAGCGCTGAAGCAGGAAGCCCTCCTCGTTCGTCGTCCCGCCACCAACGACCGCGCCGACCGACCCGCGCGCCTTGCCCAGGGCGGAAGCAGCCGCTGAGAGAGCGCGCTCCCACGACGCCGGCCGCAGCGCGTCGCCGTCGCGCACCAACGGCTCGACGATCCGCTCCTCGCTGTGGACCGACTGGTACGCGAAGCGGCCCTTGTCGCACAGCCAACCGTCGTCGACACCCGCGTGGTCGCGGCCGAGCACGCGCAGCACGCGCTCGTCGCGCACCGTCAGCTCGACATTGCACTGCGCAGGACACAACGTGCAGACCGTGCCGGAGCCCTCGATGTCCCACGGCCGCGCGCGGAAGCGGTAAGGCCGCGAGGTCAGCGCGCCCACCGGGCACAGCTCGATGATGTTTCCGGAGAACGGCGCGACGTACGGATGCGCGTCGAACGTACCGACGTAGGAGTGCGCGCCGCGCTCGTGCAGGATGAGCTGGTAGTCCTCGCTGACCTCCTGCGAGAAGCGCACGCAGCGGTAGCAGAGGATGCAGCGCTCGCGGTCGATCGCGATCAGCGGCGACAGCTCCAGCGGCTTCTTGAAGTGGCGCTTGGGCTCGACCATCCGCGAGATCCCGCGGCCCCAGCCGAACGTGATGTCCTGCAGCGGGCACTCGCCGCCCTTGTCGCAGACGGGGCAGTCGAGCGGGTGGTTGACGAGCAGGAACTCGACGACGCTGTTCTGCGCCTCTCTCACGCGGTCGGTCTGCGTGTGGACGACCATACCGTCCTTGACCGGCGTCGAGCAGGCGGTCTGCAGCTTCGGGATGCCCTCGATCTCCACGAGGCACATGCGGCACGCGCCGACCGGGTTCCCGAGCTTCGGCTCGTAACAGAAGACGGGGATGTCGACGTCGCCGTACTTCGCGCCGTCGACCAGCATCGCGCCCTCGGGCGCCTCGACCTCGCGACCGTCGATCGAGAACGTGACCATGCGGACCTCGGGGCGCGGCATCAGCTGTGCACCCCCGCGGGCGCGCCATGAAGCGCGGCGTCGAGCGGCGCGTCGAAGTGCGGAGCGCCGAGGCCGTTGGCCGCACGCCGCTCCTCGATGTGCGCCTCGAACTCGCCGCGGAACTTCTTCACCATCGACGCGACCGGCATCGCCATCGCGTCGCCGAGCACGCACAGGCAGTTGCCCATGATCTGGTCCTGGACGGAGGCGATGATGTCGAGGTCCATCGGCGTCGCCTCGCCGGACTCGACGCGCTGCAGCATCTTCACCGTCCAGTTCGTGCCCTCGCGGCACGGCGTGCACTTGCCGCACGACTCGTGTCTGTAGAACTTCGCGAGCTTCAGCGCGACGTCGACCACACGCACGCTGTCGTCCACGACGATGATCGCGCCGGAGCCGAGCATCGAGCCGGCCTTCGCCATCGAGTCGAAGTCGTAGGGCAGGTCGAGATCCTTCGCCTCGAGCACGGGCGAGGACGAGCCGCCGGGGAACCACAGCTTCACCTCGCGGCCGGGCTCCGGCCCGCCGGCGAGGCCGTAGATGATCTCGCGCGAGGGGATCCCCAGCTCGATCTCGTAGTTGCCGGGACGCTGGACGTTGCCGCTCACCGACACGAGCTTCGTGCCGGTCGACGTCTCGGTGCCGAGCTTCGCGTACTCCTCGCCGCCCATCCCGATGATCGTCGGCACCGTCGCGAGCGTCTCGACGTTGTTGATCAGCGTCGGACCCTGGTAGAGGCCCTGGTTGGCGGGGAACGGCGGCTTCAGGCGCGGGTTGCCGCGCTTGCCCTCCAGCGAGTCGAGCAGGCCCGTCTCCTCGCCGCAGATGTAGGCGCCCGCGCCGCGGTGCAGGACCAAAGACTGCGAGTGCTCGGAGCCGAGGATGCGCTCGCCGAGGTAGCCCGCCGCCTCGGCCTCCGCGATCGCGCGCTCGAGGATCTCCGCCTGCTGCTCGTACTCGCCGCGGATGTAGATGAAGGAGCGGTTCGCGTCCGCGGCGTAGGCCGCGATGATCATCCCCTCCACGAGCATGTGCGGGGACTTCTGCATCAGCTCGCGGTCCTTGAAGGTGCCGGGCTCGGACTCGTCGGCGTTGCAGACGAGGTACTTGTCGATCGTCCCCTTCGGCAGGAACGAGACCTTCTTGCCCATCGCGAAGCCCGCGCCGCCGCGGCCGCGCAGGCCGGAGTCGAGCAGGTTCTGGAGGACCGCCTCGCGCGGCATTCTCAAAGCGCGCTCCAGCGACTCGTAGCCGCCGCGCTTCTTGTAGACGTCGATCGTCGCGAGACCGGGCTCGTCGATGTCCTTGAACAGCAGCAGCTCGGTCATGCGTCGGAGTCCTCGTCGGGGAACAGCCTGTCGGCCGCGTCGGAGTGGTCCGCGTCGGGCGCCTTCGCGGCCGACGCGTTGTGCTCGGCCTCGGGCGATGCGGGCGGAGCGTCCGCGGGGCGGCTCGCCGTCGCGTCGCCGCCATCGCCGCCGCCGCTCGCCGCGCGCGGGTCGGCGACCTTGCGCCGCAGGAGCTGCTTGTCCGGCAGCACCTCGTCGCCGGCGCGGAGCTGGGCGACGATCGTCGCCGCGTCCGCGATCTCCAGCGGCCCGACGTAGGCGCCGTTGACCGAGGCCATCGGCGCGATGTCGCAGGCGCCGAGGCACTCGAACGCGCGCACGTTGAAGTCGGGGTCGTCGCCGGCCGCGTCCTGCATCGCCGCGTACAGCTCGTCGGCGCCGCGCAGCGAGCACGAGATGTTCGTGCAGACGTAGACCGTCTGGCGCCCGACGGGCGTCGTGGAGAACATGTCGTAGAAGGTCGCGACCGCCGTCAGGTACGCCGGCGTCAGCCGCATCACGCACGCGACCTGCTCGATCGCCTCCGGCGAGCACCAGCCGTGCAGCTCCTGCGCCGCGTGCAGCGCGGGGATCGCGGCCGAGTGGAAGTCGGGGTACTTCGCCATCGACGCCTCGATCCGCGCGCGCAGCTCTGCGGGCACGGGCGTCAGCGCCGGGTCGGGGATCCCGGCCGGGTCCTTGCTCAGGTCGACCGCGTCGTCCCAGCCCGGGATGCGCGAGCCGTGCTCGTAGCGGGCGATCGAGGAGTCGGGCGGCGTCATCGATCCACCCCGCCCAGCACCGGGTCCAGCATCGCGAGCGTCGCGACGAGGTCCGCGATGTACGAGTTGCGCGTCGCCGGCGCCGTCGCCTGCAGGTTCACGAACGAGGGGTCGCGCATGTGCACGCGCGCCGGCTTCGAGGAGCCGTCGGAGCGCACATAGCAGCCGAGCTCGCCGCGCGGCGACTCGATCGGGTTGTAGACCTCGCCCGGCGGCACGCGGAAGCCCTCGGTGACGAGCTTGAAGTGGTGGATCAGCGCCTCCATCGAGGTCGCCAGCTCGTGGCGCGGCGGCAGCGCGACCTTGCGGTCGGTCGTGATGAACGGCCCCTCAGGCAGCCCGTCCAACGCCTGGTCGATGATCGCGCACGACTCGTAGATCTCGGCGTGGCGGACGCGGTAGCGGTCGTAGTTGTCGCCGATCGTGCCGACCGGGATCTTGAAGTCGAAGTGGTCGTAGGACGAGTACGGCGCGGCCTTGCGCAGGTCCCACGGGTTGCCGGCGGCGCGCAGCAGCGGGCCGGTCACGCCGAGGCCGAGCAGCGTCGCCTCGTCGACGACGCCGGTGTGGCGCAGGCGCTGCAGCACGATCTCGTTTCTGTCGAGCAGCGCCGCGTACTGGTCGGCGCGCGTGCGCATCTCCTTCGTGAATCTGCGCACCCGCTCGACCCAGCCGCGCGGGATGTCCTCGATGACCCCGCCGACCTGGAAGTAGCGCGTGTGCATGCGCTGGCCGGAGGACATCTCGAACAGGTCGAGCACCGCCTCGCGCTCGCGGAAGCAGTACCACCACACGGAGATCGCGCCGAGGTCGATGCAGCTCGTCCCGAGCCACACGAGGTGGGACATGATGCGGTTGAGCTCCAGGTGGATCACGCGCAGGTACTGCGCGCGCGCGGGGACCTCGACCTCCAGCAGCTTCTCCACCGCGCCGCAGTAGGCCATCGCGTTGAAGTAGTAGGAGAGGTAGTCCATCCGCTCGACGACGGGGATCGCCTTCCAGTACGCCTTGTCCTCGGCGGTCTTCTCGATGCCGGTGTGGACGTAGCCGATGATCGGCTTGACGTCGCGGACCGTCTCGCCCTCGAGCGTGAGGATCAGGCGCAGCACCCCGTGCGTCGACGGGTGGTGCGGCCCCATGTTGATCGTCATCAGCTCCTGCTCGACGCCCTCGCCCGCCGGCTGCGAGCTGAGCGTGACCGACTCCTCCTGCCTGCGGTAGTCGCTGAGGCCCGTCTGCGCGTCCGCGGTCATCGCGTCCACCCCGGGACCTTGTCCTCGTTGTAGGTGAACAGCACCGGCTCGCCGCCGATCGGGAAGTCGCGCCGCTGCGGGTGGCCCTCGTAGTCCTCGGGCATGAGGATGCGGCGCAGGTCCGGATGCTCGTCGAAGACGACGCCGAGCATGTCGAAGACCTCGCGCTCGGGGTGGTTCGCGCCCGGCCAGATGCCGCACAGCGACGGCACGTTCGGCGCCTCGACCGTGACGCGCGTCTTGAGGCAGACGCGGTCGACGTTCGGCATGTCGAGCAGCTGGTAGTGGACGCCGAGGCGCGGCTCGTCGGGGTAGTAGTCGACTCCGTGGCACGACGCCATGAACGTGTAGCCCTTCGCGTGCAGCGCCTGCGCGGCCGTGCGCAGGAACGCGGGCGCGACCTCGATCGTCGCCTCCTCGCGGAAGAAGCCGGTCCCCAGGACGGCGTCGGCGTCGGCGGCGCGCAGGTCCTGAGCGATCAGCTCGAGACCGGTCGCGTCAGGCACGTTGCGTCTCGCCGCTCTGGAACACGTTGACCGCGTTCACGCCGGGGAGATCCGCCTCGCCGAGCACCTCCTCGGTGCCCTCGGCGCCGTAGCGCTCGCGCCAGCCGGCCGGCGCGTTGCCCTGGATTCTGTCGCGCAGCTTGAGGATGCCGTGCATCAGCGCCTCGGGCCGCGGCGGGCAGCCGGGCACGTGCACGTCGATCGGCATGAACTTGTCGGCCGGGACGATCGCGTAGTTGTTGAAGACGCCCATCGAGGAGCAGCAGGCGCCCATCGCGATCGCCCATCGCGGCTCGAGCATCTGGTCGTAGATGCGGCGCACGACCGGCGCCATCTTGATCGACACGCGGCCCGACAGGATCAGCAGGTCGGCCTGGCGCGGCGAGGCGCGGAAGGCCTCGAAGCCGAAGCGCGCGATGTCGAGGCGGGCGCCCGGCAGCGACATCATCTCGATCGCGCAGCAGGCGAGCCCGAAGGTCGCGGGGAAGAGGCTGTTGCCGCGCGCCCACGCGACGGCCTTGTCGAGCGTGGTGGTGAGGACGCGCTCCTCGACGTACTGCTCCAGCTCCTCGTCGGGGATGTCCCCGCGCAGCATGTCGCGCGCGCGGAGCTGGCGGACGCGGAAGTCGCTCGGGTCGGTCGGCTCGCCGGCCGGGGCGCCGCCGAGTCTCGCGCGCACTATTTCCATTCGAGCGCTCCCCGCCGCCAGACGTAGACGAAGGCGACCATCAGCAGCACGACGAAGACGACCGTCTCCACGAGCGCGAAGCTCCCGAACGCCCGCAACTGCACGGCGATCGGGTAGAGGAAGATCACCTCGATGTCGAACAGGATGAACAGCATCGCGATCAGGTAGAAGCTGATCCCGAAGCGGAACGAGCTCGACACCTCGGACGGCAGGCCGCACTCGTAGGGGGACAGCTGGGACTCGCGCGAGGCGCTCGCGCGCCGCGGGCCGAGCAGCCGCGGCGCCGTGCCGAAGGCGGCGGCGACGATCAGGCCGATGGCGAGGAAGACAAGCGCTGGTCCGTAGCTGGTCAGCAAAGCGTGGACCGTTATAGCACCGAGTGCGGGCAGTTTGTAACAACGTGTCACTTAGTGCGAAAACGCTCGATGTGGTCGTGCGTAAACGCGCTTG
>CAZGJV010000002.1:0-160757 GCA_964525715.1 uncultured Conexibacter sp.
AACGCGCGTCGATCGTGTTCGGCAAGGTGACACGCACGAATCTGAGGTTCGCGTCGCCCTTCGGCATCGTCACCCGCGTCGTCAACGGCGTCGGCTGACCCAGGCGCGTATGGCCCTTGCCGCCGACGGCGATCGCCATCTTCGGCGCGAAGCCAAGGCTCGCGCACTCAGCCGCCTGATAGCGATCTGAGACGGCCGCGTTCTGCCCGGTCACCGCTCCGATCGATCCGGCGATCGTCTTCTCAGCACAGCTCGTCGGGTTCAGGAAGAACCCGGGCTTGTCGATCGAGACGCGCACGTCGCGCACGCCGAGCGTCACGCCTTGCAGGATCGTCGGCAGCGGATCGCTGACGACTTTCAACGACGCGTTGTGCTTGTCGACGAAGATCGCCTGCCGCACGACCACGTTGCCGAGGTTGAACGGACCAGCGACGGCCGGTACGACGACCGAGAGGCCATACGGAGCCCCCTTGTACGGACCGGTGAGGTAGAGCCGACCGTTCGTAATGTAGAACGGATTCGGCCCGGAACCCGCGCCGACCGTCACATCACCGATCTTCGAGCCAGACGGACACGTGCCCGCAGCCGCGTCGGCATTGCTGCACAACACCACGTTGGCGATCTTGCCGGTAAGGCCACCGGGCATGTTGAGGCTCAGCCCACCGAGTTCCTGATCGCTGTCATTGCGCGTGATGCGCAGGTCGAGCGGCGAACTGCTGCCAGCCTTCGAGCTCTCGGTGCCAGCCGAGAAGCCGGGCGAGAACTGCGGGCCAGCGGGGCAGGGCGCACCGTTGCCGTCCTGCGAAACGTCGAACGTGCTGTTCGCCGCCACGACGCTGCCATTCCAACCAGTGAACGTACCCTCCGTGGTGTAAGGCCCGCACCCGTCAGGCAGCGCGAGCGCGGCACGTGGCCCACCGTTCAAGTCGATGTGCACGTCCGAGAACGGCGCCTGCGGCCCGTTGTCGATCGTGGTCGTGACCTGGCCGGTGATCGGGTCGAGGTCGACTCTGGCCGGCAGCTTGATGATCACGCCGGTCCCTCTCGCGACGAGGTACAGCCCGACGAGCGAGTCGAACGGGTTGTCATGCGGCCCGGCGAGGTACACCGATCCGGTAAGAGGATCGGGCAGCGCCGGAGTCTTGATCGACACCGTCCCGATCTTCGAGCCGTCCGGGCAGGTCGGATCAGCAGTGCTGTCAAGCGCGATCTGCGCCGGCGAGCAGCCCTCCAGCCCCTCAGATGCGGAGGCCGACAGATGCACCCCGAGCGGCAGTCTCACGACAGCCGTTCTGAGGTCCGACTGGCCGACGACGTCCGGGTCGCTGGTCTGCGGGAGCGTGACGTCGAACGAAAAGCCGGACGGCTGCCCGGACGCCGTTGTGTCCGGCGTCGTTCTGAGCGCCGGGTTGAACGGAACTCTGTCGCAGCCGGTCGTTCCCTGCTGCGCGCCCCAGTCGCTCGGCGCAAACGGATAGCCGGGCGTCAGGTGGCTGTAGACCGTGCTGGTCACGAACGTGCCTGGATGCCCCCACGAGTCCATGCGCATGCTCGTCGGCAGGCCCACGCCTGCATCTGTGCACGACGTCGGATTGCGCAGGAACGCCGTACGCGGTGAGCTGCTCGTGCAGATCGGCCCGCCCTCCCACGGCGCGAGACTCCCAGGGCAGGCGCGATCGGCATCGTGACTCGGATCGGACGGCACGCCCCAGAGCGTCAGGCTGGCACCGGCGACCGCGAGCCCCTCCGGGACGTTGTGGAGGTCGGCTGTCAGCCCGTAGTCGCCCGGACTGCGGAGCGTCACGTCGATCGTGTTGACCGAGCCGGCCACGTTGAAGCCGAGTCGCGCCGGCGCGTCAACCGGCGGGACCATGTTGTACACCGGCACCGGCCCATACAGCAGGTGCGCCCCGCTCGCACGCACGAACGTCGTCCCCACCTGTGAGGATGCGGGACAGTTCGGCTGCGCGCTCGCGCCGTTCGCGACCGCAAGCTGGGCGAGCGTGCACTGCGCAACGCCGCTCGGGTCGCCGAAGAACCCCGGCGGCAGGTCGACTTCGATGTCCTTCGTCGCCTCGACGGGCGTGAGGTCACTCTTCAGCGGGTCCGGATTTCTGTACGTGTTGAAGTCGATCGCGGTCGTCGCCTCGAACGGGTGACCACCAGCCTGCGTGAACGGCGTGCCACTGTCGTCCGCCGAAACGCTCGCGTCGAACGCGGCGATGCCGAATTGCGGCGTGCGGGCGATTCTCACGGCTGAGACAGTGGTGGCAGCCGGCAGAGTCGGGTCGCCGTCCGACGGGTCGCCGCCGGCAATGGTGAAGCTGCTTGTGAGCACGCCCGTCGCTGACGGGTCGACAGCGACCCGGACCGAGAGCAGGCCGTAATAGCCAGGGCTTGCGATGAACGGTTGCAGGACGAAGCTGCCCGAGCACGTAAACGTCTGTGCACCGACCACGAGGTTTGAACAGTCCATCACCGGCGGACCGCTCAGGATTGTCATGCCGGCAGGCAGCGTCCCGGTCAGCGTGATCGGCTCGGCCGTGCCATCGGCAGGCGCGTCGCCGATGTTGCGAATCTCGATCAGGTACGTGAGCGTGCCGTCCGCGCCGACTGTGGAATCGGGCAGCGCGTCGATGCGCCACACCGGCCCGGCGAGGGCCGACGACGCCCCGCACGCCAGCAGCGCGACGACGAGCGCCGCCAGCGCGACAACCCAGCGGACGTGACTGGACATTCCGACAGGCATGGCGGTGCGCGGACGCGCTGCCATCTGCGCGTACATCCTGATCCCTCTCCTTCGCAGGCGACTCACTTGCCCCTCCGCTTCGTCGTGCCGCGCCGCGCGACCTTGGCCCTCTTCTTCTTTCTCGTGACTCTCACGCAGCGCGTTCTGCCCTTAACCTTGCGCTTGACCTGCCCGCGGCGGCATCTTGCGACCTTGGGTCGCGCTCTCAATTTCGCGGTCGCATCGCCCGCGCCCCGGAACGTCGAACTGCCCAGCACTGTGATCGCTGGCGGCGCGGGCGGTGCACCCTGACAGGCGTCACCGACGCACTTAGGTGCCGGCGTCGGCGGCTCGGGGAAGCCGCCGTTCACACGCGCGTCGTAGAGGTCGTACGCGTTGTCCGTGTCCCAACCGACGAGCTGCTGCCGCGTCAGGAAGTACGCATTGCTGCCGTCGGCACTGGCGTCCATGAAGTACGAGTCGGACGTGTCCGTGCCGCTCGAAAGCAGGTGAGCCTGCCCCGTCGCGACATCGTACACGTACGCGTCGTACTTGCCGTTCGTATCCTCCGGGACGAGCGCGTCCCCTGTGCTGAAGAACACGTAGCGTCCGTCGTCCGACAGCGCATGACTCAGATGCGTCGAGAAGGCCATGGCGCTCGCGTTTCTGCGGATGTTGACCCACGCGGATGTCGTGAACGGCCCCCCCGATGGCCCGCAGGAGACACACACGAGGTCAGGCACTGTGGGCGACGATCCGTCTGTCTGGTACAGATAGATCTGCGAACAGCCGGTGTTTGTCAGATTCGGGTTGCCGACCGGACAGCCGCTCGGCCCGTACCCGGGTGCCAGCGCGCTTCCGTCGGACACCGTAAAGATCATGAACCGCCCGTCCGGTGAGACCCGCGAGAGCTTCGGACCTGTATTCCACTGAGCCGCATCGGCGTTGGCCGTAATGTCAGTGCCAGCAACACCACCCACAAACGACAAAGTCCCTCCTGGAGCGCCGTCGGCATCCTGCCAGAGATAGATGGCACGTTCCGTTACGGCTGGTGCGCCCTGAACGAGCTGATCGCCCGCGGACGCGAAGTAGACCCGATGCCCGTCCTCCGAGGCACCCAACACGTCAACGATCGACCCGGCCGCGATTCGGGTGAGATTGTGCACCAGCGTCACCGTGGACACGTTAACACTCTCCGCACCGCCGGTAAGCGCGCTGGCGTCGCCCGTCATCCCCATGACATCGACGCCAGCGAGCGCACCAATAAACGTCATTCTGTAGGGAGTGCCAGCGGCTGGGCCACCGGTCACCGAAACATTACCGCGCCCAACGATGCTCAGTGCCTCGAGCGCGCTCTGCACCTGAGCAGCGGTCGCGTTGTATGCAAGCGCCGTCGTCGTGGCGTCAACGCTCGCTCTCAGTTGCTCGCTGCCATCTGCCGTGGCGGGAGCGGACAGCGTGAGGGTCGTGCTGTTGGGCGCTCCAACGATCGTCGTGCCAGCTGGGATGTCCGGCGCCGTGATCGTCTGCCCGACGGAGAACGATCCCGTCACATCTGAGACTTCCGTCGAACCGCTTGCGAGCGTCCCCGAGCCGACAGATGGCTGGGCGTGGGCGGCCAGTGTGAACGTTCCGCCCGTTGCGTCGACCGTCACAGACTGCACCTCGTTCTGAGCTTGACGCGCCCACATGTAGAGCCCGCCGCCAGAAGGTTCGGCGTCTGTCAGCGCCTCGTTGCTCGTGAAGAACACGCGCGCGCCGTCAGTACTGGAAGTCTGGTACGTCGCTGCCTGAGATGCTTGAGGACTCGTGGCCTCGGAGGCGTTGATCTGAATGCCCGCATCGTCTGCTGTCGTCGTGGTACCGCGATCGTCGAGTTGGAACAGCTTGCTCGCCGCTCCTGAAGTATCCTGGATGTTGCCGATGGCCGAGACCGGAGCGGTGAACGCCACTCGGCTGCCATCGTTTGAAATCACGCGCGAGGCATAGTGGGAGCCGAACAGGCCGAGCCCAGACGATGAGCAAGGCGCCTGTGCTCTGGTGCCGTTCGCGCCAGGGCACCCAACGCCCGCGAGCAAACGTGTCGTCGCACCATCCGTCTTGTACAGCTTCACGTTCGTGCCTCTCGCGTCGGCCGTGAGATTCTCCTTGGTCTCGAACAAGACGTGCTGGAAGTTGCTCGACGTTCCCACGGTGAACACGCGGTAGTCGATGAGCTGACTTGCTGGCGCCAACAATGACGGCGCGTCTGTCAGCAGCCGGAAAACGCCCGCCCCCGGAGTCCGCAAGTCATCGCGGACATAAAGATTTGGGACGTGGGCCACGTTCGGCGCATCAGTCAGTGGTGACCACGACTTGAAGACCCCTTGCGTGAGATCTGGTGACATCTCGCCTTGGTACGCAGGTTCCGCGCCGGACGTGATCGCGTTATACGGCAGCGGGTCTTGGGCCGGCGTGATGCCGTGCGACGTCCATCCGCTCGTCCCACGCATCCCCTCCCGCTCGGCGACGTATTCGGTTCCGATCCCGATGCCCTGTACGTCCGCGAACCCACCGATCGCGGTGAAGGCGACGGCACTCGGCAGTCCGGGCGCTTCGCCGGCCGCGGCATGGGTGCGGGAACTCTCCGCGATCACGTCTATCCCGAGCTTGTCGGGCGGCGAAACCAACTCCCACGCCCGACCGTCCGGCAAGCTGCCAGCCGTGGCGGGACCCGCCGTCAGACACAGCGCGACCATCACACCACCGAGGGGAACGGCCCAGCGCTTCCGCGCACGCCACCACGATACGAGCACCTGTCTCTCCTCTTTCCTGTTTCTCGTCCAACCTGTTTCTGGCTGTACCAGCAAACGCGACCGTACCACAATACGCCTCTCCCTGGTGCATTGACTGGCGACGCGGCGTTCCCTATGCTTCGTCCTGCGGCCTGGGCACTCACCAACAGGCCACAACGCGGGGCCGTGAGGCCCAAGCGAATGCCGGGGAAAGGGGGTCCTCTACTTTGTCGTTCGGTTGCTCCGCGGATCGCAGAGGCAACCGCTCTCACAATAGATCGCCGCGCTCGACCGCGCTGCGACCCGACACAAAAGGAAGCAATGCTCTATGCACACTCGTAGCAAGCTCGCGCTTGCCGGACTCGCGGCGACGCTTCTCATGGCGTTTGCCGTTAATTCCGCAAGTGCCAACCATCTCAGCGTCAGTAGCCAGAACTTCAGACTCGTCTGGACTGCTCTGACCTTCTTCGGCGAAGGCACAGGATCCACCGAAAACACTATAATCTGCCCCGTCACACTCGAGGGAAGCTTCCATTCCAGCACCCTCGCTAAGGTAATCGGCGCGCTAATTGGTCACGTAACCAGAGCGACGGTCGTGGGGACAAGCTGCACCGGCGGCAGGGCAACCATCCTACAGGAAACCCTCCCGTGGCACGTGACTTACGAGGGATTCTCCGGCACACTACCCAGAATAACCGCGGTTCGACTCTTACTTCGCAACACTGCCTTCGTTCTCGAAGCAAACGGTGGCCTCGGCACGACGTGCCTATACAAGGAAAACGGCACTAGCGCCGCAGGCGAAGTCCTCGTCGAATCAGGAGGGGCTGCAACCGCACTCAGAGCCGACGAAAGAATACGGCTCCCACTGTTCAGGTCGGGCGGAATCGGCGGCTTCCTCTGCCCGTCGGAAGGCGGGTTCCAGGGCAGCGCCTCGGTCACCGTCCAAGGTAGCTCTACAAGGATCACCATCAGGCTAATATAGACGAGTCGGCTCAGCTGCTTTACCCGGAGGCCGCCTACACCTAGGCGGCCTCCGGTCTAATACACGCTTGTCAATCGCCTGACAAAGGCGCACTCATCACGCTAATAATCATCTTGAAACGAGCACGCGCATGCGCACCGGCACCAAAATCACCGTCAGCAGTCTTACGGCCACACTCATCTTTGCACTCGCCGTTACCTCTGCAAATGCCAACAGACTCAGCGTTAGCAGCAGAACCTTCAGAATCACGTGGACGGCGCTCAGCTTCTTTGGCGAAGGCACCGGCTCAACCGAAAACACCATAATCTGCCCGCTCACGCTCGAAGGCAGCTTCCACTCTGCCACTATGGCAAAGGTCATCGGTGCACTAGTCGGACACGTGAACAGAGCAACCTTCGGCTCTTGCACTGGCGGTAGGTTCACCGTCCTACAGGAAACCCTCCCATGGCACGTCACCTACGAGGGATTTTCCGGCACACTACCCAGAATAACCGCCGTACGCCTCTTACTCCGCGGTATTGCATACGCCGTCGAAGAGAACGGGGGACTTGGCACCAAATGCCTATACAAGGATGCGGGTACGAGCGCCGCAGGCGAAGTCCTCGTCGAATCAGGAGGAGCTGCAACCGGACTCATTGCCGATGAAACTATACGCATTCCCCTGTTCAGATCTACCGGCATCGGCGGCTTCCTCTGCCCATCCGAAAGCGGCTTCAAGGGAACGGGCGCAGTCAGCGTCCAAGGCAGCAGCACAAGGATCACGATCAGGCTAATATAGGTGTAACTATGCGGTGGAGGCCCACCGCGGGTTGAGGCGGCCTCCACCAAGACCTACGGGAGCAGAAGGGGGACCATGCGCATCGCGTTCCTGCCTGACGGCAGAACCGCAAACGCCGCATACCGCTCGATGGCGCCGATGCTGGCGTTGGCGGAGCGCGGTCACGAGATTTGCGAGCTCAGGCTGGATAAGCGGGACGAATGGCACGCGGTGCTGCAATGGTGCGAGCTGCTGCACATTCATCGCGTATGCGACGGTGGAGCCGTCGAACTGGCGCGTGCGGCGAAGGCCGTGGGCGCGACCGTGGTGTGGGATGATGACGACGACGTGACGAGCGCGCCCCCAGGCACGCTCGCCCACTCACACGTGGGCGGACTGAGGGGCGCGAGCCGCCTGGCCGCGCGGAGGCGGCTGTTCCAGTCGGTAGACCTCGTCACGACGCCGAGTCCGGCACTCGCCGACGTATTCCGCAAGGGCGGGGCTCCCGACGTGCTGGTGATTGAGAACTACGTGGTCGAGGCCTTCTTGCCTGCGCGCGCACGGCGCGCCGATGTCACAGTCGGATGGGTCGCAGCAGCCGAGCACCGGCTCGACGTCGACCGCATCCCGATCGCAGGCGCGCTCGCCCGTCTGCTCGACGGCCACCCCCATGTGAACGTCGCAGCCATCGGCATCGGGCTCGGCCTCCAGGGCGACCGCTACGTGCATGAGCCGTGGGTTCCGCTCGCACAGTTGCTGCAGCGCGTCACGTCGTTCGACATCGGCATCGCGCCGCTCTCGCCGGAGATCGCGATAAATCACTCGCGTTCGAACATCAAGCTCAAGGAGTACGCGGCCGCGGGCGTGCCCTGGCTCGCGTCGCCGATAGGTCCATACGCCGGACTCGGCGAGCGGGAGGGCGGCCGTCTCGTCCCCGACGACGGCTGGTTTGGCGCACTCGACGCGCTGGTCCGCAGCGATCGCGTACGGCGCAAGCTCGCCAAGCGTGCCGCGAGATGGGGAAGCAGGCAGACGCTCAGACGAAACGTAGGTTGCTGGGAGAGGGCGTTCGAGCATGCCGTCGCGGTCAGGCGTGCTTGTGTCGCAGCGTGAGGCTGATTCGGTTGGACGCGTCGGGTCGGGCAGGCGCGCGCTGGTGCGCGTCAGCGCGCTGCAGGACAACCGCGGATCGCAGACGGCTCGGCGGTGTTCGACGTCCGCGCGTTCTGCGCCGTCAAGGCGACCGTTGCCCTAGCGGCGCGCACGGCCCGCGTGCACAGCGAACCGCCGGCCCCGACCACGCCGTGGGGACCGCTCCCAACGAACCGAAGCACCACGCGTCTGATCGGCACATCGGGGACAGCAGCGAACGTCGCCGCGAGATGCGTGCCGCCGGGGATCGAGACGCGGCCGACGAGGTCCACGGCCACCTGCCCGCGCAGCGCGATCACGATGTTCGGCAGCGGCTGGCCGGATCTTCTCACGAGGTAGATCCCGCCCTGGAGCGGATCGCGCAGCAGCGGGCTCGTCGCGACCGCGCTCCCAGTCCGCGCCTGCTCGCAGTGGCCCAGATCGAATTGCGCCTGCGTGCACGCCGCTTCCACGACCGGCAGCCGGGCGCTCAGGTAGGACGGCAGCGTCACGCTCACGCGGCTGATGCCCGCTTCGCCTGGGGCCTGCGTCAGGACCGCCGTCAGCGGCACGGAGTCGCCGACGTGCGTGTGGCCTCGAGCGCCCACGTACAACCTCAGCCGTGGGTGGAACGGCAGCTCGCGGCACTCCGCTGCCGCGAAGCGCTCCGAGATCCCAACCACGCGCCCCGGCACGGACGTCACGACCGCCCGCACGATCTTCGCCGCGCAGCTCGTCGGGTTCAGCATGAAGCCGGGCCGGTCCACCGCGACGCGCACGTCGCGCAGTTGCAGCGGGATCCCGTCGAGCTCGCGCGGCAGCGGATCCGTCACGACGCGCAACGCGGCGGTGGTGCGGTCGACGAACACCGCTGCGCGCACGACGACGGTTCCGAGGTCGAACGGGCCGGCCACCGCGGGCACCACCACGGACAGTCCGAACGGCGCACCGCCGTACGGGCCCGTCACGTACACACGCCCGCCGCTCAAGTAGAACGGCAGCGGCCCGGCCCCGGCTCCCGCCACGACGCTGCCGATCAACGACCCCGACGGGCACGTCCCGCGGGCGGCGTCGACCGGCGAGCACAGCACCACGTCCGCCAGATGCCCAAGCAACCCCTGCGGCAGCCGCACCGTCAGCCCGCCCAGCTCCTCGTCGGCGTCCCCACGCGTCAGCCGCACGTGGAACGGGGAGCTTCTGCCCGCCCCGTTGCTCTCCACCCCCGCGCTGAAGCCCGGCGCGAACGGCCGGGCCCCATCCACCGGGCACGCGGACCCCGGGCCGGCGAAGCCGGAGCCGATGCTGAACGGAGCCGACACGCTGCGCACCGCCCCGCTCCACGACGTCAGCACCGCCGACGCCGCATACGTCCCGCACCACGGCGGGTTCACCAGCACCGCCCGCGCACCCCCGTCGAACGCCAATCTCACCGACGAGAACGGCAGCTGCGGCACGTCGTCGAAGGTCGCCGTCACCTGCCCGCTCAGCGGATCGGACTCGACCCGCCCGGCCAGCTTCACGATCAGCCCCGGCCCCTTCGCCACCAGGTACACCGCCAGCAGCGTCCCGAACGGGTTCGCGTTCGGCGAGGCGAGGTACACCGATCCCGTCAGCGGCTCAGGCAGCAGCGGCGTCGTCACCGTCAGCGAGCCCACGCGCGAGCCGTCCGGGCACGACGGGTCGTCCGCCGACCTCAGGTCCACCTGCTCGGGCGAGCAGCCCTGCAGCCCGTCGGCCGCGCTCGGGTTCACCCGCACGCCCGCCGGCAGCGCGACCACGGCCTGCCGCAGGTCGCTCTCCCCCACCGGCCCCGGCGCGCTGCTCTGCGGCAGCGTCAGCTCGAACGCGTAGCCGGACGGCGCGCCCGCGGTGCTCGAGTCGGGCGCAACCGACAGCCCCGGGTCGAACGGGACCGCGTCGCAGCCGGTCGTCCCCTGCTGCGCGCCCCAGTCCGCCGGCGGGAACGGATAGCCCAGCGGCACGTGGCTGACGAACGACGCCGGCGACCACACCCCCGGCCGCACCCACGAGTCGATCTGCACCCCCACCGTCAGCCCCACGCCCGGCGCCGTGCACGACGTCGGGTTGCGCAGGAACGCCTGGGCCGCGTCGCCGCTCGGGCACGTCGGCCCGCCCGCCCACGGCGCGAGCTGGCCCTGGCAGGCGCGCTGCGGGGTGTGCGCGGGATCGGCCGGCGTGCCCCAGAACGTCAGCGTCGTCCCCGCGATCGCCAGCCCCTGGGGGACGTCGCGCGCGCGCACCGACAGGCCGTAGTCGCCGCCGCTGCGCAGCTCGCCGTCGAGCGTGACGATCGTCCCCGCGACGTTGAAGCCGAAGCGCGCCGGCACGCCCGGCGGCGGCACGAGGTTGTAGACGGGCAGCGGGCCGAGCACGTCGCGCGCCGTGTGCCCGTTGAGCCGCACGAGCGCCGTGCCGACCTGGGAGTCCGGCGGGCACAGCGTTCTCGCAAGCACGCCCCCGCTCGCGAGCTCGGCGGCCGTGCACTGCGCCGCCGCGGTCGGGTTGCCGACGAGGCCCGGCGGCAGGTCGGCGAGCACGTCCTTGACCGGCTCGACCGGCCACAGGTCGCCGCGCAGCGGCGCCGGGTCGTTCAGCGTGTCGAAGTCGATCGAGACGGTCGCCGAGTAGGGATGCCCGCCGGCCTGCGTGTAGGGCGTGCCGGCCGCGTCGGCGCTGACCGTCCCGTCGAACGCGGCCACGCCGAAGCCGGGCGGCGCCGCCTGCACGCGCACCGGGTCGACCGTGCTCGCCGCCGCGCCGTCCACCGCCCCGCCGCCGGTGACCGCGAAGCTGCTCGTGAGCGTCGAGCCGAGCACGGCGCCGGAGCCGACGCTCGCCTGCAGCGTCAGCGTCGTGAAGCCCTGCGCGCCGACCGTGTCGACCGCGTCGCTGCAACTGAACGCCTGGGAGCCGGGGACGGTCGCCGAGCAGTCCCAGTTGCCGCCCGACCCTCCGAGCGCCGTCAGGCCACTCGGCAGCGTGCCGCTGACGACGAGCGGGTCGCTCGTGCCGCTCGCCGCGGTGTCGCCGGTGTTCGCCGCCTGCACGTAGAACGTCAGCGTCGCGCCGGGCGCGGCGGTCGTGTTGGCGAGCACGTCGAGGCGCCAGGCGGCGGGCGAGTCGGCGCCGGCCGCGGCCGGCAGCGCGGCGGCGGTGGCGAGCGCGACCACCAGGAGCGCGACGGCCCGCCTCACCTGCGTCTCCGCTTGGGCTTCTTCTTCGGGACCTTCACGCAGCGCTGCTTGCCGTGGACTCTGCGCAGGACCGTCCCGCGCTTGCAGCGCGGCGCGGCCTTTCTTCTCGCCGGCTTCGGCTTGGCCTTGGGCTTCGGCTTCGGCGCCGGCCAGTTCCCGACCCCCGCATAGCCCGGGCTCGCCAGCGCGACGAGCGGCGGCGGCGCCACCGGCACGCCATGGCACGCGTCGCCCGCGCACCCCGCCGCTGGCGGCGACGGTTCGGGGAAGCCGCCGCCGACACGCGCGTCGTAGAGGTCGTAGGACTGGTCGGTGTCCCAGCCAGCGAGCTGCTCGCGCGTCGTGAAGAAGACGTCGTCGCCGCTCGCGCTCGCGTCCAGGAACCACGAGTCCTCGCCGTCGCGACCGCTCGAGATCAGCTGCACGGTGCCGCTCGCCACGTCGTACTCGTAGGCGTCGACGCGGCCGTTGACGTCTTCCCGCACGAGCGGCTGAGCGGTGCTGAAGAACACGCGCTGCCCGTCGTCGCTGAGCGCCCGGCTGAGGTGCCAGGTCACCTGCGAAGCGCCCGAGCCCGCGTGCGCGTTGACGAACGCGCTCGCGGTCGCCGGCCCGCCGGCCGGGTCGCACGAGACGCACACGACATCCGGCGCGAGCGGCGCCGAGCGGTCCGCGCGGTACAGGTACAGCTCCGAGCACCTGCCGTTACTGCTGTTGTCGGGGTTTCTGTCCGCGCATCTCCCGTGGTCGGCCTGCGGCGCGAGGCCGCTGCCGTCGGAGACCTCGAACAGCAGCTCGCGCCCGTCCGGCGTCACGCGCGCGACGTCGGGGTTCTGGTTCCAGGGATACAGCGTGTCGTCGTTGGCGCCGGCGTCGCCCGTGTCGATCCCTCCGACGAACGACAGCGTCCCGCCCGGCGTCCCGTCCGCGTCCTGCCACAGGTACAGCCCGTCCTCGCCGACCGCGGGGCCGCCGGGGATCAGCTGGCCGGGCGCGGCGAAGTACACGCGGTGACCGTCGCCGGAGGCCCCGAGCACCGCCGCCTGGGAGTCGCCGCCGATCAGCGTCAGGTGCCCCTGCCCGGCCGGTGGCGTGCGCTGCCACAGGTAGAGGCCGCTGCCGGCCGTGTCGGTGAGCTGGGCGCCGCTCGTGAAGAAGACGCGCCCGCCGTCCGTGCTCGCGGTCTGGAAGCGGGCGGCCTGGGGCGCGTCGGGCGGGGACTTCTCGGACGCGTCGACCTGCAGCGTGACGTCGTCGGACGGATCGGGCGTGCCGTGGTCGTCGAGCTGGTAGAGGGCGCTCGGGGGGCTCGCGGAGACGGCCCCGCGCGAGGTGACGGGCGACGCGTAGACGACGCGCGCGCCGTCAGCCGAGATCGCGCGCGCGGTGAGCCGCAGCCCCGTCGCGCCCACGCCCGCGACGGAGCAGGGGGCCGCCGGGGCGCCCCCGCCGGGACACGCCGGGCCGGGCGCGAGCAGCCGCACGACGCCGTCGTCGGCCTTGTAGAGCATCGTGTTGCCGGGCGCGGCGTCCGGCGTGAGCGCGAGGCGCGACTCGAAGATCACGTGGCGGAAGTCGCTCGAGGCGCCGGCCAGGTAGGGGCGCTGCGCGCCGGAGTCGATCGGCGCCAGCGGGGCTGACGCGTCGCTCAGCAGCGTCCAGGCGCCGGCGCCCGGCTGGCGCAGGTCCGTGCGCAGGTAGAGGTTGGCGACGCCCTGCACGTTCGGCGCGCCGGTGAGCGGCGACCAGGCGCGGAAGACGCCGCGCACGAGGTCGTCCGACAGGTCGCCCTCGTAGAGCGGGTCGAGCCCCTGCGCCGCGGCGAACAGCGACATCGGCGCCTGCGGCGGCGTGATCGCGTGGGTGCTCCAGCCGCTCGTGCCGGGCGCGCCGGTGCGCTGGGCGAGGTACTCGGTCGAGACGCCCATGCCCTGCACGTCGGCGAAGCCCCCGAGCGACGCGAACGTCGCCGCCATCGGCAGCCCCGGCGCCTCGCCCGCGGCGGCGCGCGTGCGCGAGCTCTCGGCGATCACGTCGTTGCCGAGCTTGTCGCTGGGCGAGACGAGCTCGTAGCGGCGGCCGTCGGGCGGCTGGGCGAGCGCGGCGGCCGGCAGCACGGCGAGCACCACCGCAGCAATCAGCGTCCTCTTAGCGGTTCGTCGCCACACCTCTTAACGGTAAACAGCAGCGGCTCCCGATGCAAGGGGCACGCTCGTTGGCCACGCTGTCCAATGCTTTGCTAGAAAGTTGTGCATTAACACTCCATATACCAGTGTCTAGAGTGTTACCATGCCTTCCGAGACCACCGGCCGGCGGAGAAGAAAGGGGGATCGGCGCCGGGGACCACGCCGGCACTGCCATGCCTTCCCAGCCCTCGCGGGCACCCGCTCGCGACCGAGTCAAAGGACAGCATCGTCATGCGAAATCGCACCAGAGCCGCGTGCGTGGCGCTCGCGGCAGCCTCCAGCCTGGCGCTCGCCGCCGGCTCCGCTTCCGCCAACCGGCTCAGCTACAGCAGCCAGAGCTTCAGAATAATATGGACGAGCTTGACGTTCTCCGAAGCGGGCGGCAACTTCCCCATAAGCTGCCCCGTCACGCTCGAAGGCAGCTTTCACTCAGCCACCGTCGCGAAGGTGAGAGAAGCGCTAGTCGGCTACATCACCAGAGCGTCGGTTAACAACGCCGGCTGCAGCGAAGGCCAGGCAACGATCCTAAGAGAATCGTTGCCCTGGCACGTCAAGTACCAGAGCTTCACGGGGACGCTACCGAGGATAACCGGCGTGCGTCACTACCTGATCGGCGCGGCCTTCCAGATCGAACCGGGACTCGGCATCGTCTGCCTAGCGAGGTCCTCGGAAAGATTCCCGGCCGCAGGCGACGCGACACGCGAAGCGGGCGGCAACATCACCTCGCTCACGCCCGACTCGACGCTGGCGATCCCGGTCACCGGCACCGCCTGTCCCGAAGCCGGCATCTTCTCCGGCTCCGGCGAAGTGTTCGTGCAGGGCAGCAGCGAAAGACGCGTCAGACTCTCCCTAATATAGAGCGATGGCCGTGCAGCCGTGCGGCGGAGTCAAGTCCGCTGCACGGCGGCCGATCATCCAGGCCGTGAGCATCGTCAACGTCTTCCTGCTGATCGCCCTCGCCGCGAGCCTGCTGGCACTGCTTGCGCTGCGCCGTCGCGCCGCTCGCACGCGGCGCGACCTGCGTTCGCTGCTGGCCACCACGAGCGAGCTGCGCCACCTCGCCGACCACGACGCGCTCACCGGGCTCCCCAACCGCCGCCGCTTCGAGCAGGACCTCGCGCGGCACCTCGCGCACGTGCGCCGCTACGGCCCCGAGGGCGCCGCGCTCGTGCTCGACCTCGACTGCTTCAAGCCCGTCAACGACACCTTCGGCCACGCCGCCGGCGACCGCCTGCTGGCGCGCGTCGCGAGCGTGCTGCGCGAGCGCCTGCGCGCGACCGACGTCGTCGCCCGCCTCGGCGGCGACGAGTTCGCCGTGCTGCTGCCGCGGGTGGACCGCGCCGGCGCTGCCGCCGTCGCCCGCAGCCTCGTCGAGACCGTGCGCGCCGAGGCGCTGACGGCCGACGCCCGCGGCGTGACGATCAGCATCGGCGTGATCGCCTTCGCGGACTGCGAGGCGACGGTGCCGGCGAGCGTCCTGGCCGCCGCCGACCTCGCGATGTACGACGCGAAGGCCGCCGGCGGCGACGGCTGGGCCTTCTACGCCGAGGCGCGCGTGACGGCTTCAGCCGCGCCGGCGCCGGCGCCCGCGCCCGCGACGGCGCGTCATCTGCCCGCCGTCGCGGTCACGTAGACGGCGACGGCGTGGATCTGCGCCGCGGTGAGCCTGCGGCGGAACGAGGGCATCTCTTCGTTTATCCCTCTCGTCACGCGGTCGATCACCATCTGCTGGCTCGGCTTGACCTTCTCGAAGTCGGTGCCGGGGAACGACGCCGGCGGCCTGTTCGTGGCCGGATGCCCCGCGAGCGTGTGGCAGCGCATGCAGTTGGCGGCGAAGACCTGCTGACCCAGCGCCAGCGCGCTCGCTTCGCTGCCGCTCGTGTCATGGACTCTGCCGCCGCTGACGCTGGCCACGTACGCGACGACCTCGGCGATCTGCGCGGGTCTGAGTTCGCCGCTGAGCGTGGGCATGTCGAAGCCGCCCTGGTTGACGCGGTCGTTGACGTATTCCGCTCTCGGCTTCACTTCGTCGAGATTCGGGATCGGCGACTCGACGAAGCTCGGGTGCGCGACGTGGCCCTCGATCGTGTGACAGGACGCGCAGTGCCTGTCGAAGACGCCGCGGCCGGCGGAGACCTGCCGCGCCACCAGCGCCGCGTGAGCACGGGCCTGCGCCGCCTCCTGCTGCTGGCGCCTCTTCGCCGCGTCGCTGCCGCAGCCGGCCGCGAGCAGCGCCAAGCTCAGCACCAGCAGCCCCCATGCGGTTGCCCGTCTCACCGGATCCTTCCCCCTTGATCGCGATCGCGTCGCTCGCCGCCGGCGCCTCCCCCGGCCCCGGCCGACCGCGCGAGCCTACCAATTTCAGGCGCGGCGAAGGCGCCGTACCTGCGCGCGCGTGAGCGCGACGAGGTCCTGCGGTGCCAGCTCCAGCTCCAGCCCGCGCCGGCCGGCGCTGACGAACACCGTGTCGTGCGTGAGGGCGCCGTCGTCGACGAGCGCCGGCAGCGCACGCCGCTGCCCGAGCGGGCTGATCCCGCCGGCGACGTAGCCGGTCACGCGCTCGGCGCGCTCGGTCGGCGCCATCGCCGCGCGCTTGCCGACCGCCTTGAGGTCGAGCGTCGCGGCCGCGGGCACGATGCAGACCGTCAGCCCGTCCGCGCCCCCGTCCGCCGCCACGACGAGCGTCTTGAAGACCCGCTCCGGCGCGATCCCCAACGCCTCCGCCGCCTCCAGCGCATACGACGCCGCCGCCGGGTCGTGCACGTACTCGTGCACGCGGTGCTCGATCCCCGCCGCCTGCGCGGCCCGCGTCGCCGGTGTCTCGCGTCCCGCCACTCGTGCTCCCCTGCGGGGAGCCTACGCGCCCCGCAGGCGCTTGGCGAGATCTCTCGGAACGAGGAACCGATAGCCCTGCCCGCGGCGGGTCCTCTCGAGCAGCCCACGATCCGTCAGCGCCGCCAAGTCGGTGCGCGCGGTCTCGTGCGTCACACGATGCTCAGCGGCGTGGGCGCCGAACGTGTAGACGCCATCGGGATGCCGCAGCGCATCGCTCAGCAGCGCGAGCTGGCGCCGGTTGAAGCGGGCGTCGCCCGCGATCAGCGACTCAACGTCCCGCACCTCACGGATCTTGCGCTGCAGGTACTCGTGGAACTCGTGCACCGCGCGCTCAATCACACCAAGTTGATGGAGCAGGAAGTAGGTGGTGTCGCCCTCGTCGGTCTCGACATACAGGAACGCACGCGCGTATCTCCCCGGCGCATCGCGCAAGATCCGCGAGATCGACAGGTACTCGACGAGCCAGTACCCGCGCATCCGCATGTACCAGTAGAAGAGCGCGCGAGCCGTGCGTCCGTTGCCGTCGGCGAACGGATGGTCGTAGGCGAGCCAGAAGTGCAAGAGGATTGCGCGCACGACCGGATGGATGAAGCGCTCGCCGTCGTCGGGCTCGTTCGCGAAGTCGCACAGGGCCAGCAGGCGCTCCGGGAGCTGCTTCGCCGGCGGCGGCTCATGCAACACGTCGCCGCTGTCGGCGTCGACGACGACCACGCGCTCATCGCCCGGCCGTTGGAGCCGACCGGCCGCGTCGGGGTCGTCGAGCGTCCCGTCGGTGAGGATGCGGTGCAGCTCGAGCACCAGCGTGGGCGTCAGCCGCTCGCCGACCTGCTCGCGCACGAAGTTCAGCGCGCGATAGTTGTTGAGGATCATCCGCTCGCTGCGGTCGTTCGGCTGCCGGCCGCTGCGCAGCAGCTCCTTCGCGATCTGTCGCGAGGTTGTCGCCCCCTCGAGCTGGCTGGAGCGGATCGCCTCCTCCATCAGCGAGTTGACGAGGTAGCGACCGCGCGCCTGCGCGTCGTCGGTGACGACCTCGTCCATCGCGACCTCACCGGCACAGCGCTGGTCGACGAAGTGCAGGAGCCGCAGGATCTCGTCGGAGAGCCCGTAGGAGAATGACTCCCCGGCTGGGTCGCGCAGCGGCAGCGGCCGTGTCGATCGGCCGAGCTTGATCGCCACCCACCACTCCTCCGGCGTCAGGCCGGGCGGCGGATCGAGGTGGCGGACCTTGTCCCAGTGCGGATAGCCAGCCGGCGGGCGCTCGCGCTCCGCGAACACGCGTGCGACGTCGGTCGTCTCGAACAGCGCCATCGCAGGTGGCGGGGCAACGTACATCCAAATCCTTTCCAAGAATGTCCAAGTTCTTGGATCATATCCAAATCTCTGGACACCCTTGGATCAGATTTGGAATCACCCGACCGCGACGGGTTCCGGCTCGGGCTCCGCCCCCAGCGCCGCCGCCGGCGCCCGCTCGATCGCGACGTCCGGCAGCAGGCGCGCGAGCGGGCGCGGGAGCCACCAGTTCCAGTCGCCGAGCAGCTCCATCGCGGCGGGCACGAGCACGAGGCGGACGAGCGTCGCGTCGAGCGCGATCGCGACCGCGCAGCCGACGCCCAGCTGCTGGATCGAGGGCACGCCGGTGAGGAAGAAGACGGCGAACACGCTGCTCATGATCAGCGCCGCGCTCGTGATCGTCTTCGCGCTCGCCTGCAGACCCTCGGCGACCGCCGTGCGCGAGTCGCCGGTGACCGACCAGCGCTCGCGGATGCGGCTCAGCAGGAACACCTCGTAGTCCATCGACAGACCGAACACGATCGCCAGCACGAGCGGCGGCGTGAGCGCGTCGATGTAGCCGTTGGAGTGGAAGCCGAGGAAGCCGTCGATCCAGCCGAGCTGGAAGACCGCCACCAGCACCCCGTAGGCGGCACCCACGCTCAGCAGGTTCATCAGCACCGCCTTGAGCGGCAGCACCACACTGCGCAGCAACAGCAGCAGGACGACGTAGGAGAGCGCGAGCACGAACAGCGCGATCAGCCCCATGCTGCTGCCGATGCGGTCGGCGAAGTCCTTGCCGAACGACGGCGAGCCGCCGACCAGCGCCTGCGGGGGCAGCTCGTCGCGCAGCCGCTGCACGAGGTCGCGCGACGGCGCCGACTCGCCGTCGTGGAGGGGGATCCCGCGCACGAGCACGGTCTGGCCGTCGCGCGAGGTCAGCGGCGGCACGAGGCGGACGATCTCGGGGTCGCGTCCGACCGTGCGCTGCACCTGCGCCAGCTCGCTCCGCGGCGCGACGACCTCGATCGGACTCGTCGCGCCGGCGCCGACCACCTTCGCGGCCGCGTCGAAGCCGACGCGCGTCTCGTGGTCCTTCGGGAACTGCTGCAGCGCGCCGTTGCGCATCTCGAGCTGCAGCGCGGGGATCGCGAGCGCGAGCAGCACGGCCGCCGCGCCGACCGCGGCGATCACCGGGCGGCGCATGATCGCGCCGGTCCAGCGGGCCCAGAACTGGCCGGGCGCCGCGTCGGCGGAGCGCCGGCGCCCCAGCACCCGCCGCACCCCGCTCGCGAGCGCGCCGGTCACCGGCCCGACGACCCGCCCCGGCTCCCACGCGCGCCGGCCGGCGAGGCTGATCAGCGCCGGCAGCAGCGTCGTGGCGGCCAGCACCGAGACGGCGACGACGAGGATCGCGCCGAGCGCCATCGAGCGCACCGACATCGTGTCGACGATGAACAGGCCCGCGAGCGAGACGATCACCGTCAGGCCGGAGAAGGTGACGGCGACGCCGGAGGTCGCGAGCGCGATCGCGCGCGCGTCGTCGGGACCGCGGCCGGCGGCGATCTCCTCGCGGTAGCGCGCCAGCACGAACAGCGAGTAGTCGACTGCGACGCCGATCCCGATCATCGACGCCATGTTCGTGACGAACACGCTCATGCCGGTCACGAGCGACAGGCCGTAGATCAGCGCGCCGGTCACCAGCACCGCGACGAACCCCAGCGCGACCGGCATCAACGCCGCCACGAGCGAGCCGAAGACGGCGAGCAGGATCAGCAGCACGATCGGGAAGCCGATCGACTCGGCCTTCGCGAGGTCCTTCTTCGACAGGTCCTGCATGCCCGCCCACAGCGCGCCCTGGCCGACGAGGTGGAATGACACGGATCCCGCCCGCCCCGCCGCCGGCTGGTCGGAGATCCCGAGCTGCTTGCGCAGGTGGATCGCGACGTCGATCGCCTGGCTGTCGCTCACGCGCGTGGCGAGCGGGACGACGAGCGTGCGCGGGCCGTCGTGCGCGAGCTGACCGAGCGCCTGCGCGCGAGCCGCGGGCGCGAGCGCGACCTGGTCGACCTGCGCGGCGGCGCCGCCGACGCGCGCGAGCGCGGCGCGCAGTTGCGCGACCGTCGCGCCGGCGTGCGGCACGAGCACGGCCGCGAGCGTCGTGCCCTGCGCGTGCGCGAAGTCGCGCTCGACCGCCTGCTGCACGGCGACCGACTGCGATCCGGGGACGTCGAACCCGCCGCCGGTGAGATGGTCGGACTGGCGCGCCGCGAACGGCAGCGCGGCGAGCACGATCAGCGCCCAGACGCCGAGGAAGACCCCGCGGCGCCGGCGGATCAGTGCGTCGAGGCGGAGCATGACGGTCTGCACGAGGCGCTCTCCTCAGGTCGTCCGGCCGGCGTCAGGCCGGCGCGGCTGGCTACACGACCAGCCGACCCTCTCGGATCCACCCGGCCAACAGTGTGCGATCACTCACACATAGTGAGGTCCGATTCCCGCGCGTGCGCCGGTTGCGCCCGTCGCTCCGGACCATTGCGGATCCGGCCTCGCATAGCGGGGTCAGATCCGCAGTGGTCGCGGATCCGCCGTGGCGGCCGCCGCGGCCGTCTGCGCCAACCCGAACGCTTCCGCGATCAGCTCGTAGGAGCGGCGGCGGGCGGCGTGGTCGTGTGTGATCGTGACGACGATCGCCTCCTCGGCGCCGTAGTCGCGGGCGACCTGCTCGATCTCGGCGCGGACTCTGTCGGGCGTGCCGAGGATCGTGCGGCGGCCGTGGCCGGCCTTGTCGAGCGGGATCCCCTCGCGCTCGAGGAAGGCGATCGCCGTCTCGACCGGCGGGACCGGCACGAGCTGCCCGCGCCGCAGCAGCGTGAACGACATCTTCGCGCTGGCGCCCAGCCGCAGCGCCTCCTCGTCGGTGTCGGCGGCGATCGCCCACACCGCGACGGCGACGGTCGGGTTCTCCAGCCGCATCGAGGCCTGGAAGCGCTGGCGGTAGTCCTGCGCGAACGGCGCCCCGAGCGCGTTGATGAAGTCCGCGAAGGCGTACGGCAGCCCCAGCTCGGCCGCCCACAGCCCGCTCTGCGCCGAGGAGCCGAGCAGCCACGGCTCGGGCCGCTCGGGCCGGCCGGGAAGCACGCGGGCGAGGCCGGCGAACGGATGCCCGGCGGGCAGCTCACCGTCGAGGTAGGCGAGCAGCTCGGCGAGCTGCTGCGGGAAGTCGTCGGGCGCGGGCGTGCGGCGGTCGCGCTGCAGCGCGAGCATCGTGCGCTGGTCGGTGCCCGGCGCGCGGCCGATGCCGAGGTCGATGCGACCGGGCGCGAGCCCGGCGAGCATGCTGAACGACTCGGCCACCTTGAGCGGGCTGTAGTGCGGCAGCATCACGCCGCCGCTGCCGACGCGGATCGCGCGCGTCGCGAGCGCGATCGGCCCGATCAGCACCTCGGGACTCGGCGACGCGAGCATCGGCCCGCCGTGGTGCTCGGCGACCCAGTAGCGGTGGTACCCGAGCGCGTCCGCCAGCCGCGCGAGGTCGAGCGAGTTGCGCAGCGCGTCCACGCCGGTCGCGCCATGCGAGATCGGCGACTGGTCGAGGACGGAGATGCGCAGCACGCCCTACATAGTAGTTGCACGCGCAAAGATCGTGCGGTCCGGCAGGCGAGGACGCTGGCGGCGTGCGTCGCTCAGCCGTGCGGTCTGGCGACGGAACCGGAGCCAGCCGAACCCGACGGCGGCAGCGGTCGCCCCGTGATCGGATTGATCGGCTGGGAGCCCATCGGGCCCGGAGGCCTGGCCGACGGATTCTTGGCCGGTTGCAGGGCGCCTTCGCGAATGATGCGATGCTCGCTCATCACCCTGAGCGTACCGCGTCGTCGGTGGGATCTCCATCGAGCACGTAGAGCTCGGCGATCTCCTCCTTTGCTGCCCACATGCCGCGGGGCGGATCGAGCTTCTCGACCGGCCGGCCGATGGAATCGGCCGCCCACAGCTCCTCGAGGTACAGATCATGCTCAGCCGGGCTCTGACCGGCGGCCGACCCCTTCCCGTACTTCCCGAGCACGATCCGAGGTGCGTCGGGCTGGTCGCCCTTGAGGTGGACGAGGACCCAGGCTCCGCCTACGGCCGCCCGCTGGAAGACGACATCCCATGCGTCGCGCGCGTCGCGGCCCCCGAGCGCGTAGTGCCACCAAGAGAGCGTCCCGTTGCTCTCGGCCGCACGGAGCACATGGTTCAGCGGAAGCCCGACCGCAATCGGCGAGAGCACGAGCACGACGACCGCCCACTCGACGACAGGCAGCACGGAGGCGTCCGAGTCACCACCCAGCAGATTCCGGACGAGGTCCCAGGTCCACCAGCTCCACGCGAGATGGATCAGCAATGCGTAGAACAGGGCTCGCAACACGACGCTCTGCGCGTCTCCGCCGCTCTGCACAGCCCGCTGCCGCTGCGTGAGCTCGACCGTCACGAACCCCGGCAACACAGCCGCGAGTGCGATCAACAGGGAGACGAGGGTCCCAGGCACACGCCGACGTTAGGCCGCGATGCCGATCGGTGCGCCGCCTCTGTGTCAATTGCCGCAGCGCGCTCAGGGGCGCGCCGGCTTCTTGCTGCCGCGCATCCCCAGCCACAGCCACAGCGGGTAGGTCGCGAAGATCGCGGCGGCGAGCTTGTGGGTGCGGGGGCCGGCCTTGGCGGCGTCGAATCTCGTGACGCCGGAGTTGAGCATCCAGTCGCGACCGGACTTCGCGCGGACGGGGCGCCAGATCGGCTTCGTCCACTCCTGGTCGAGATACAGGCCGACGCTGACGGCGTAGAAGAAGGCCATCGTCTGCGCGCCCACGCGCAGGTCGTTGCTGAGCGTGCGCTCCTGGGCCGGCGTCGTCGCCGCGTAGGTGCGACCGCCGGCGTAGAGCAGGGCGGGGTCGATCAGGAAGGACATGGGATCTCCTCGTGGGTGTGCGGCACCTCGCGGCCGAGCAGCCCGAAGGCGAGCCGCGTGGCGAGCGCCATGATCGTGAGCTGCGGGTTGACGCCGAGCGAGCTCGGCACGACGGAGCCGTCGGCGACGTGAACGCCCTGCACGCCGTGCAGCCGCAGGTCGCCGTCGACGACGCCGTGCCCGGGACGTGCGTCTGCGCGGGCGGTGCCGAGCGGGTGAAAGGCCATCAGCTTGAGGTCGCGCGCCCGCGCGCGCTCGGGCGTGACGCCGCCCGGCAGCCCCAGGTACACCTCGCGCGCGCCGGCCGCGCGGAACAGCTCCTCCATCCGCCGCAGGCCCGTGCGGAAGCGCGCGACGTCCTCCTCGACCAGCTCGTAGCGGATCACCGGCCGGCCGGCGAGCGCGCGCACGGAGCCGCGCGATCTGTCGCTGACCATCAGGCCGAACATCGCGAGGTTGCGGTAGCTGGCCATCGCGGCCGCATGGCGCTTGCCGCTGAGCGGCAGCGACATCGCGACGTACGACGGCGGACCGGCGACGCCCTCGAACATGATCCCCTCGCTCGCGAACTCGTCGACGTAGAAGCTCTGCGGCACGCCCCTCGCCATGTCGACGACCTCGTCCATCAGCGCGAACGCGCCCGTCGCCGGGTGCAGCGCGAGGTTGCGGCCGAGCTGGCCCGACGCGCGGCCGAGGCCGCTGCGGGCGAGCAGCAGCGGCGTGTGGATCGTGCCGCACGCGACGATCACGCGAGGCGCGCGCACCTGAAGCCGACCGCCGCCCGCACCGACCAGCCGCGCCTCCACCCCACGCGCAGCGCCGCGCTCGACCAGCACGTGGCGCACGTCGGCGCCCGCGATCACCTGCGCCTCGGCCGCCTCGGCGCGCGGCACGTACGTGATGCCGACGTGCTGCTTGGCCGAGGTCGGACAGCCGAACGCGCACACGCCCGAGCCGACGCAGCCTCTCGCGTTGCGGCGCAGGTAGCCGTACGACCAGCCGAGCGCCTCCGCCCCGCGGCGGGCGACGGCGGCATTCCGGCCAGCCAGCTCGGGCGTGACCTCGGCGATCGAGAGGGCGCCTTCGACGCGTGCGAAGCAGGGGTCGAGCGCGTCCTCGGTCAGCGCCTCCAGGCCGAACTCTCGCTGCCAGCGCTCCAGCACCGCGGCCGGCGTGCGGAAGCACGTGCCCGAGTTGACGAGCGTCGTACCGCCGAGCCCGCGCCCGAGCGGCAGCAAGATCGGCGGAGTGCCGAGCGTCGTCGTCTGCCCGCCGTCGCGGTAGAGCCGCGCGAGCATGTCGAGCGGGCGGGCGCTGAAGCGGTCGGCGTCGTGGTGGGGCCCCTGCTCCAGCACGACGACGTCCATGCCGCCCTCGGCCAGCTCGGCGGCCGCGACGGCGCCGCCGGCCCCGGCGCCGACGACACAGACGTCCGCCTCGATCACCCGCGACTCGCGGCGACGGCTCACGGCCGGCCTTCCTCGCGGCGCAGCGCGCGGCCGCGGGCGGCGACCGCGTCGGCGTCCCAGCCGAGGGGGAGCGCGTTGGCGGGATCCTCGTAGTGGCCCATCGCGAGGAGCCCGTTCGCGAGCTGGTCGATCGTGTGCGCGCGGCCGAGCAGGCGCCGGCCGCGCGGACGGCGCTCGAGCGCGACCAGCAGGCGCAGGCTCGAGCGCGCCGGCTGCGGCGCCGCGTCGACGAAGCGGTCGAGTCCCTCGCGGCCGAGGTCGGGCGTCGCGCGGCTCACGCCGGCTCCCCCATCATCGCCCGCTCCTGCGCGAGCGCCAGCTCGGCGACGGCCGCGGCGGCCGCGTCGCCGTCGCCCGTGCGGATCGCCCCGGCGGCGCGCAGGTAGGTGGGCGCCCACTCGTCGCGGTGGGCGACGATCCCGCCGAACGCTCCGATGCGCGGCAGGTACAGCTCGCGCACCGAGTTCATGATCAGCTGGAAGACGATGTTGCCGGTCGCCGCGACGACGGCGGCCATGAAGTGCCAGTCGGCCAGCAGCGCGCCGTGGTCGTCGCCGGCGACCGCGACGGCGCCCGCCAGCTCGGCGATCTCGTCGGCCTGCGCGGCGTTCGCGCGCTGCGCGGCAAGGCGCGCGGCCTCGCTCAGCAGCAGCCGGCGCGACTCGAACAGCGAGCGCACCACGCCGGCGTCGACGCTCGTCAGCAGCGCGAGCGCGTCGAGCCCGCCGGACTGGCGCCAGTCGCGCACGCGCATCGCGTCGCCGTGGCGCACCTCGACCAGCCGCAGCTGCTCGAGCCGCTTGACCGCCTCGCGGACCGTCGCGACGTTGACGCCCAGGTCGGCCGCCAGCGCCCGCTGCGTCGGCAGCCGCTCCCCCGGCGCATACCGCCCCCCGAGGATCGCCTCGCACAGCCGCCCGAACACCTGGTCCGGGACCGACTCGCGCGCCAGCGGCTGGGTCGAAGGCTGCTCGGCCATTCGGCGCAGTGTATCGGTGTTCGGAACAATCCGGGGAACATGCGTATGCGGTAGACGATTGCCGCCCCAGCAGTCTTACTTCGCTCGATGCTGTTCGCGACCCCCTCCTTGCCTTCGGCGACCCAGCGCAAACTGACGGCGCTCGACGCGCTTCACGCACAGCTCGCGGCGGCGTTAGCCGCGCTCACCCCCTCACGACGGTCAGCCATGAGCAGGGTGGCGCGGGCGACCGCCGTCGCCGCGTCAACCTCCATCGAAGGCTTTCGCGTCGCTCCCTCGGAAGCGCTCGCGCTGCTGGCAGGCGAGGTCGCGCCCGATCCCGACCAGCCTGCGCAGCTCGCGGTCGAGAACTACGCGCGGGCGATAGAGCACGTCGACATCTTGTCGTCAGATCCGAGCTTCCGCTGGTTCGACCGAGTGCTGCTCGACCTGCACCACGACGCCTGCTCGTTCCAGCGCGACAAGGATCCAGGCTTGTGGCGCACCTCGCCGGTCGGAGTGATCGACGGCGCCGGGCGCGTCGTCTATCAAGCGCCCCCGGCAGATCAGGTCCCGCAGCTCATGCACGAGATCGTCGAGTGGCTCGACCACGGCGATCGCGATGCGCATGTGGTCGTGCGCGCGGCGATGGCCCACCTGCACGTCGTCTCAGTCCACCCGTTCAAGGACGGGAACGGACGCATCTCGCGAATCGTGCAGTCACTCGTGCTCGCACGCGACGGCCTGCTCAATCCCGGGTTCAGCTCCATCGAGCAGTACCTCGACGAGCACACGCAGGCGTACTACGAACAGCTGCAGCACGCCCACGGCAGCGCCTACGGCCAGCGATGCGATGCCGGCGACTGGGTGGCGTTCTGCATCGAGGCGCATCTCGACCAGGCACGTCGCCGTCTCGCGCAGACCCGCGAGGCGCCGCCGCGCTACGTGGCCGGGGGCGAGGGACCCTCCGACCTCGGGCGCGCAGCCGAGCGCCATCTCCGTCAGCTCCTCGCGGGCAGCTGACGACCACCAGGCAAGCGCCGGCTGAGCTACTCCACCTCGGTCACCGGCGTCGCGCCCGCCGGCGCGCGGCGCGCGTGGGAGGGCTGGACGCGCAGGAGGCGGGCGAACCAGTCGGGCAGCCACCAGTTCGCGTTGCCGAACAGCGAGACGGCGGCGGGGACGAGCAGGGCGCGGATGATCGTCGCGTCGAGCAGGATGCCGGCGGCGAGACCGGTCGCGAGCACCTTGACCTGCGTGCCGGGGCTGGAGGCGAGCGACATGAACGCGAGGAACAGGATCAGCGCCGCGCTCGTGACGAGCCGGCCGGTGCGGCCGATGCCGCGCACGACGGCCTCGTTCGTGTCGCCCGTGTTGTCGTACTCCTCGCGCATGCGCGAGAGGATGAAGACCTCGTAGTCCATCGACAGGCCGAACAGGAAGGCGAAGACCATCAGCGGGATCCACGAGACAATCGAGCCGGAGGCGGGGATCCCCCAGATCGCCTGCGAGCCGTGGCCCTCCTGCCACACGAGCACGAGCACGCCCCACGCGGCGGCGACGCTCAGCACGTTGAGGACGACCGCCTTGAGCGGCAGCAGCACCGAGCGGAACGCCCGCGCGAGCAGCAGGAAGGTGACGATCCCGACGAGCGCGAGCATCAGCGGAAAGTTGCCGTAGACGGCGTCGATGAAGTCCTTGTTCTGGGACGGCTGGCCGCCGACGCGGGCCGTCCCGCCCTGCTCGTGGGCGACCGTCCGCACGTCGTCGACCACGCCGCTCCACGCCCCCGTCGAGCCGTCCTGGATCGGGAACGCGAGCACGATCGCGCTGCCGCTCCGGCGCCACGACGGGCCGGCCGGCGCGGTCGCCCCGGAGATCCCGTCGACGCCCGCCAACGCTCTCGCGACGCCCTCCGGCGACGTGCCTCTGACGAGCACCTCGTTCGGCACGAGCGCGCCGGCGCCGATGCCCGAGCGCTCGATCGCGCCGAGCCCGACCTTCGCGTCGCCGGCCTTCGCGAGCGTGTTGAGGTCGGACAGGCCGGGATGCATCGAGATCGCGGCGGCCACGAGCGCGCCGAGGACCAGCAGCGCCGCAGCGGCCGCGAGCGCACGGTGCTTGACGACGCCTCTCGCCCAGCGCGTCCAGAAGCGCGAGGCCTCGTCGTCGGTGCGGATGTGCGGCCAGTCGAGCCGTCTGCCGGCCGAGTGCAGCACGACCGGCAGCAGCGTCAGCGCGACCGCGACGCTCATCACCGGGATCAGCAGCCCGCCGTAGCCGACCGAGCGCAGGAACGGCAGCGGCAACGCCACCAGCGCGAACAGGCCGATCGCGACCGTCGTGCCGGAGAACAGCACCGCTCTGCCGGCCGTCTCCATCGCGCGCACGATCGCCTCGTCGCCGACGCGCCCGTGGGCGCGCTCCTCGCGCCAGCGCATCGAGATCAGCAGCGAGAAGTCGATCGCCACGCCGAGGCCGACCAGGGCGATCAGGAACTGCACGATCGGCGAGACGCCGGTGATCCGCGTCAGTCCGTAGACCGCCAGGAACGACGTCATGATCGCCGGGATCGCCATCAGGATCGGCACGAACGCGAGCAGCGAGCCGAACACGAAGCCGAGCACGACGAGCGCGCCGAGGCCGCCGAGCAGCGCCTCGAGCAGCACGCCCGGCCCGTTCGAGTCGCCGCTCTGCGCGTTGAGCGCGTCGTAGCCGGTGAGGTGGACCGGCGCCCCGCCGACCGTCACGCCCGCGAGCGCGGCGCGCGCCGCTCTCGCCGCTCTCGGGTTGTCGCCGAACGGCTGGTTCGGGTCGGGGCGCGGGAAGGCGATCGCGAACGCGGTGCGGCCGTCTCTGGAGACGAACGCCGTGTCGCCCGTCGAGCCGTAGCCGGCGATGCGCGCACCCGGCAGCGCCGCTCTCAGCTTGTCCTCCACCCCGAGCAGCTCGGCGCGCACGGCCGCCGTCCGCACCGTTCTGCCCGCCGGCAGCTCCACGACGGGCACGAGCGGCGCGGCGTTGCCGCCGGTGCCTCTGTACAGGCGCTGGATCTGCACGTTCGCCTCCCAGCCCTCGCGGCCGGGCACGGAGAACTTCTGGTTCATGGCTCTCGACGCGGGGCCGGCGGTGGCGATCCCGACGAGCGTGACGACGATCCAGAAGGCGACGACGAGTTTGCGGTGGGCGAGGACCCAGCGAGTGAGGGAGGTCATAAAGTCGTTTGTATCACAAACGAATGGCGACACGTAGAATTCGTCGTGCCCATGACCATGATCGACGGCGAGAAGCCCCCCGGACCGCTCACGCAGTACTCCGGCTTCCTGCTCAACTGGGTCGCCGGCCGCTCGCGCATGCGCTTCGCCGAGGCGCTCGCCGAGGAGGGCCTGCACCCGCGCGAGTTCGCCGCGCTGACGATCGTCGCCACCCGCCCCGGCCTCACCCAGCACGATCTCGCCGCCGCGGCGGAGATCGACGCCTCGACGCTCGTCGCCACGCTCGACGCGCTCGAGCAGCGCGGACTGGCCGAGCGGCGGATCCTGCCGCAGGACCGGCGCAAGCGCGCGATCCACCTGACGCTCGAGGGCGAGGCGGCGCTGAGACGCGGGCGGGCGCTCGCCAAGCGGATCGGCGACGAGCTGTTCGGCACGCTCGACGCGACCGAGCGCAGACAGTTCGAGCTGCTGCTGCGCAAGCTCGCGGGCGTCGGCTGAGCGCGGCGCAGGCGCTCAGCGGCCGGGGCCGCCGGCGGGGGCGTGGTGGCGCAGGCGCCGTTCGAGCTCGGCCAGCTCGCGGCCGAAGTCGTCGATCGCGGCGCGCAGGGGGCGCGGAGCGCCGCCGACCGTGTCGCGCGCGGCGGCGCGCTCGCGCAGCGCGTGGATCACCTTGCGCACGCGCGCGGCGCGCTGCTCGAGCCTGTCGCGCTCGAGCTGGTGGCCGAGCGAACGGGCCGCTGCGCGGGGGGCGGCGGCGGTGCGAGCCGGGCCGCTGCCGGAGCTGGCGAAGAGGGCGGAGGGGACGAACATCTGGGAGGCGGTTTGCATGGCATCCATCGTCCCCGGAAGAGGGGATTCCATGCCTCCGTAGGTCACCGCAGATGTGGCGGTCCGCTCTACCGATCCGCGTTGGGTGATCAGCCTAGGAGGGGAACGAGAGCAGCAGCCTGCTCACGTGCTCTGCGCTGCTCCCCGCCGGCCCGCCCGCGCCACCGCTTCGCGCCGCGCCAGGCGGCGAAGATCGCGAGCGACGGCGCCAGCACGGGCTGCAGCTCGGCCGCCATCGGCGCGGTCAGGCGGCGCGCGCGCTCGCCGGCGGCACCGGGGGCCGAGAGGTAGTAGGCGACTGCGCCGCCGACGGTCATCAGGTGATGCGGTGCGCGCGGGAGCTCGCGCACCGCCGCGACCGCCGCGCGCGCGAGCGCGCCGAGCCGCTCGGCCGCCTCGTCGTCGTCGCGGTAGTACGCGAGGTAGGCGTGCCCGCCGCCCGCGGCGTCCGCCTCGGCGTCGATCAGGCTGTCGAGCAGCGTCGTCAGCGCACACGTCGTCAGGTATGCGGCGGCGACCCGCTCGGCGTCCGCGGCCGTCGTCGCCGGGTCGCCCGCGAGCGCGATCAGCGCGTGCGCCGCGAGCACCGAGGCGGCCGCGCCGGCGGCGACCTCCGGCCACCGCAGCGCGCCGGCCTCCGGCTGCGCGGCCGCCCACGCGCGCAGCTGCTCCGGACCGAAGCGGGCGGCGGCGTGCGTGCGCGTCTGCGCCTCGCCGCAGCGCGCCAGGACCGTGCACGCGACGGGCGCGACGACGGGCGCGGCGGGCAGCGCCCACAGGCCGTGGCGCAAGGCGGCCGCAAGCGCGGCGAGGTAGCCGCCGTCGTCGCGCTCGCGACGGTGGCGCCAGTGGTCGGCGAACGGGCCGGTGGGCGCGAGCGCGTCCGCGAACGCGGAGTAGAGCTGGCGCCCGCAGGCGAGCGGCTCCGCGACCGGCTGCTCGGTCAGCCCGTCGAGGTAGTCGTACATCACCTCGAGCGCGACGATCGCCTCGACTGCGTGGCGGCGCCGCACGGGCGCGACGAGCGTCGCGAGCGTCGCGGCGACCTCGGTGTTGAAGCGCTCGTCCCGCAGCTTCGCGAGCGCCTGCGCACGCAGCGCATCGCTCGGGATCGCCTGCGCGTGCAGATCCCAGCGGCGCAGCTCACGTCGGACGTCGGGGAGGACCGCCGGCCAGAAACGCGCGTTCGCCCGCACGAGCGCGACGGTGGTCGGCGCTCGCACGCGACGACCCGGGACCTGCCGAGGCATACAGCGATAGTGCGTCAGTCAATTTTCTGGAGTCAGTTGTTCGGACACAAATGCGAGCGCTACGACCCTAGTTTTTGTGCATCAACGATCCTGAAGACCGAGCTGTGGCGGCACGCGCGCGGCGAACCAGCCCGGGACCGCCACGACCGCGAGCGCCGCGAGCACGACGAGCGCGACGATCTGGACGGTCGTCCAGCCGGCCAGCGCGACGGCGACGGGAAAGCCCGTCACGACGCTCAGGTAGCGATCGATCACGACCTGGCCGTAGACGCCGACGAGCCCGCCGGTGATGCAGCCGGCGCCGAGCACGACGGCGGTCTCCAGCAGCAGCACGCGCCACAGCTGCGGCGGGCTGAAGCTCTGGATCCGCAGCGCCGCGAGCGACGCGCGCCGCTGCCAGATCGCCGCGCCCATCGCCGCCGCCATCGCCAGCACGGCGGCGAACAGCAGCAGCGTGGAGATCTGCCCGAGGCGGGCCAGGCCCTGGCTCGCGGAGGCGTCGATCCCGGCGGCGCGCGAGGCCGCCGTCTGCACGCGCAGGCCCGCTCCGCCGGCACTTCGGGCGACCCGCTCGACGCCGCGCTGCACCGCGGCCGCGTTCGCTCCGGGCGCCACGTCCACCTCCAGCGCGGTCGGCGTCGCAGTCCCCCACGCGCGGCGATAGTCGGCCGCGCCCAGGATCATCGCGCCCGGGCTCCAACCGAGGTTCGTCGTCGTCGCCGCGACGCGCAGCCGCACGCTCCCGGTCGGCGTCGGGATCGCCAGCGAATCGCCGACGCCGACGTGCCGGGCCTGCGCGAGCTGGTCCGACAGCACGACCCAGCCGCCCGCGCGCAGGCGCGCGTTGGCGACCGCGAAGCGCCCGTGCACGAGCTGGCTGGGCGGCACGAGCGTGCGGTCCCCGGCCGAGCGCGCGATCACCCACACGCGCCGCCCGCCGAGGTCGAGGAAGCCGCCCTGGTAGTTGCGCACCGCGCCCACGCCCGGCACCGCCGCCACCTGCGCGGCGAGGCCCGGGCGCGCGACGTCGCTCGTCGCCTGGTTGTCGAGCGGGTTGACGACCCACAGGTCGGCCGTCGCGACGTAGTCGTCGGCGTAGCGGCCGATCCCGTTGAGCAGGTCGTGGCGCGCGCCGCCGATCGAGACGCTGCCGAAGACCGCGACCGCGCCGGTCGCCGCCAGCGCGAGCGAGCGCACGGTCGTCGCGCGCAGCGCGAGCAGCGCGACCGACAGCATGTTGAGGCGGTCGAAGCGCGCCGTCAGCGCTTCGGCGAGGTGCACGACCCAGGCGAACGTCGTGGGGATCGCGAGCACCGTCGCGAGCGCCAGCAGCCCGCAGGCGAGCAGCGCGGCCGACGGCGCCGCCAGCAGCACCGCGGTCGCGAGCGCCAGCAGCGCGAGCGCGCCGGCGAACAGCCGCCGGCGCGTGCGCGGCTCGAGCGCCTGGCCGGGCGCGCCGCCGGCGTGGAAGACCGCGTCGACCGCGCGCCCGCGGCGCAGGTCGAGCAGCGGCGGCGCGGCCGCCAGGCAGCAGGCGAGCGTCCCGCCGCCGAGCGCGAGCGCGATCGGCCAGGTCCCGACGACGGTGCTCGTCCCGAGCGTGAACGCGGGCGCGAGGTAGTCCGGCGTTTCGTGGAACAGGCCGTGCGACAGCACGCTGCCGACGAGCAGCCCGGCGAACGAGGCGACGAGGCCGAGCGCGAGCGCCTGGAACAGCAGCAGGCCGACGAGCTGGCGCGGCTTGAAGCCCTGGATGCGCAGCTCGGCGAGCATCCGCCGGCGCTCGGGCGCCGTCAGCAGCATCGCGTTGAACGCGAGCAGGAAGCCGAGCAGCGCGCTGACGGCGGCGAAGAAGCCCGTCGCCTGGTCGCTCGGGCCGAGCGCCTGCTGCAGCAGCGTGGCGTCGGCGGTCGTGGGCGCGAGGTCGATGTGCTCGCGCCGGGCCAGCGCGGCGAGGCCGGCGCGCGCCCGCGCCTGCTGCCCGGGCGCCGTCTCGATCAGCACGCGCGTGAGCCGCCCGCGCATCCCGGACAGCGCCTGCAGGCGCTTCAGCGGCAGCATCGCGATGCGCGCCTGCGCGACGGGGCCGATCGTCTCGCCGCCGAGGACGGCGGCGACCGGCTGCGGCCGGGCGATCCCGCGCAGCGCCATCCGCACCGGCGGCAGCGGCGTCAGGATCGCCTGGTCGGCCGGATCCGGCACGCCGAGCGCCTGCGCCGTCTCGGTCGACAGCAGCACGCCGTCGAGGAAGCGAAAGCCGCCGGTCACGAAGTTGCCCGCGAGCCGTCCCGACAGCGCCGCGAGCCGCGGATCGAGGCTGCCGAGGTTGACCGCCACCTCGCGCCCGTTCGGGCCGCGCAGCACGGCCCGCTGCTCCAGCAGCGGCGCCGCCTGTCTGACGCCGGGCACGCGCAGCGCCGCGTCGAGCACGTGCGCGTCGAAGCCGTGCGCGTCGCGCGCCTGCAGCTGCAGGTCCGCCCGGCCGACGACCGCGCGCAGGATCTCGTTCGCCGAGCCGGCGACGGAGCCGTTGGCGACGAGCACGGCGAACGCGAGCGCCACGCCGATCGCGATCCCGAGGCCGGCCAGCAGCTCCTGGATCGGATGCGTGCGCAGGCGGCGGCCGTAGAAGTAGAGGAGCGTCTGGACGCGCACCGCGTCAGCTCCCCCGCGCGAGCGCGATCGCGCCGATGCGGGCCGGCTGCTCGGGCGCGTAGGGCACGAGCTGCCCGTCGCGCAGCGTCAGCACGCGATCGGCGACCTCGGCCGCGTGCGGGTCGTGCGTGACGAGCACGACACCGGCGCCCTGCTCACGGCTCACGCGCAGCAGCAGCGCGAGCACCTCGCCGCCGCGGCGCGTGTCGAGGTTGCCCGTCGGCTCGTCGGCGAGCACGAGCCGCGGCCCGTTCGCGAGCGCCCGCGCGATCGCGACGCGCTGGCGCTCGCCGCCGGACAGGTGCGCGGGCAGGTGGTGGACGCGGTGGCCGAGCCCGACGTGCTCGAGCCACGGCCGCACCTCGCGCCGCGCCGCGGCGAGCGGCACGCGGTCGGCGAGCAGCTTGACGGCCGCGTTGTCGACCGCCGGCACGCCGGGCAGCAGGTCGAACGACTGCGAGACGAAGCCGACGTCGCGGCGCTGGTAGGTGGCCGCCTCGGCGCCGGACAGCGCGCCGAGGTCGCGGCCGTCGAAGCTGACCGTCCCGCGGTCGGGCGCGAGCAGGCCGGCGGCCAGCAGCAGCAGCGTCGTCTTGCCCGAGCCGCTCGGGCCGTAGAGCGCGACGACCTCGCCGGGCGCGACCGCGAGCGACACGCCGTCGACGGCGCGCACGGTCTCCTCCCCGCTCGCGTAGTGCTTGACGACGTCGCGCAGCTCGAGCCCGCTCACGCGACGGGCTCCACGTGCCGTGGGCGCAGCGGGACGACCGGCGCCTGCTCGGGGACGGCGTGGCCGCGCAGGCGGCCGCCGTCGAGCGTGAGCACGCGGTCGGCGCCGGCGACCGGCTCGCCGACGGTCATCAGCACCCCCGCGCCGGCGTCGGCGAGCGAACGCAGCAGTGCGAGGATCCCGTCGCGCTCCAGCACGTCGACGCCGTTCGTCGGCTCGTCGAGCAGCAGCAGCCGCGGGCGCGTCACGAGCGCCCGCGCGATGCCGGCGCGCACCAGCTCGTCGGCGTGCAGCTCGCGCGGGTCGTAGCCGGCACAGGCGCTCGCGCCGGTGCGCTCCAGCGCCGCGGCGGCCCGCTCGCGGGCGCGCGAGCGCCCGGCGCCGCGCGCGAGCAGCCCGACCGCGACGTGGTCGGCGACGGTGCCGCCGTGGGCGGCGTCGAACTGCGGATTGCACCAGCCGATCTCGACGCCCAGCACGCCGGCGGCGCGCTCCGGCAGGGGCCGCCCGCCGAAGCGCAGCTCGCCCTCGTCGAGCGGCAGGATGCCGGCGGCGACGCGCAGCAGCGTCGTGCGGCCCGAGCGCCGCAGCCCGTAGACGGCGACGCACTCGCCGGCGTCCACCTCCAGCGAGGCGTCGTCGAGCGCGACCTTCTCGCGCTGCCCGCTCGTGAAGCGCTTCGTCGCGTGTGCGAGCGCGAGCAGCGTCATGAGGGCTCCGCCGCGGAGCGATGCGGCGCCGCCGTCTGCAGCTGGCGGCGCGCGAACAGGATCCACTTGATCCGGGCGTCGAGCACGAGGCGCCGCTCCTCCGCCAGCAGGCGGTCGCGCACGGTCGCGGCGTCGCCGCCGGGCGCAGCGGCCGCCGGCTGCGCGGCGGTGCGCAGCGCAGCCATCTCGTCCAGGCACGCCTGCTCGTAGCGGTCGACGAGGTCGCGCAGCGTCGCGGCGTCGTCGGCGGCGGTCGCCAGCAGGCGGCGGTTGAGCTCGAGCCGCGCGGGGTCGCCGTGCAGCTCCTCCGCGAGCCATGCGCGGTGGGCGCGCGCGCCGTCGGCGGTCGCGCGGTAGCGCGGGCGCGGCTGGCGTCTGCTGCCGTCCCGCGCACCCGGCAGGACCTCGATCAGACCGTCGGCGAGCAGCGAGTCGACGGCCTGGTAGATGCGCGAGGAGCCGACCTCGAAGAGGCCGCCGAAGCGCGCTTCGAAGCGCTGCCAGACCTCGTAGCCGTGGCTGGGCTGCTCGATCACCAGCGCGAGCACCGCGGCGCTCACGGGCGCGCGTTTGTGCCCTCTCCGCTTGGCCCGTCTGGTTACCACGCCGCGACCCCCGATTGACATTAAGTTAGTTCTCCAAAAACCTACCCTCCGGTGGGCTAGCGTGCAAGCGACAAGATGCGCAGCGCGACGCGCATCCCCGCTCAAGCGGGGATGCGACCCGGCGTAACCGCGATTCGCGGGTTTGCGGGCTCACCACTCGCCGGTCGCGCCGGCGGCGATCCGCTCGATTCCGCCGCGCACGCCGGCGAGCGCGCGCTCGCGCACGCGCAGCTTCGTCGCCGCATGCGCTGCGCGGTCGACCGCGGCGAGCGCGCGGGCGGCGTCGAGCGCCTCTTCGTGCAGCCGCTCGGGGGCGACGACGCGGTCGAGGAAGCCCGCGGCCCGGGCCTCCTGCGGGCCCAGCAGCGCGCCGGTCACGAGGCAGCGGTCGGCGTAGGGGCGCGCGAGGCGGTGGTGCGCGAGCGCGACGCCGAAATACGGGACGGCGAGGCCGATCGCGACCTCGTTGAGGCCGAGCTTGAAGTCGCCGGCGGCGCCGATCCGCACGTCGGCGGCGAGCAGCAGGAAGCCCGCCATCGCGATCGCGTTGCCGTTGCAGGCCGCCACGACGGGGTGCGGGAACGACAGGATCCGCTCGGCCAGCCGCGCGCCGGCGCCGACCATCTCGGGCCAGCCGGCCGGCTCGCAGCGCAGGTCGAAGCCGCCGGAGAAGGTGCGCTCGCGGCCCGTCAGGAGGACGATCGCGCCGTCGGCCTCGGCGCGCTCGAAGGCGCTGGACAGCTCCGCCAGCATCGCGGCGGACAGGGCGTTCGCCTTGCCGTCGTCCATCGCGATCGTCGCGATCCCGCCGGCCAGGTCGTAGGAGGTGAGTGGGCTCATGCCAGCAATCCTAGAACAACGTTCCGAAACGATGTTCCACTTGAGCCCCGCAGCCGCTACCATCGCCGCCGTGCCGAAGCCCAAGCAGCGCACCCCCGAGCTCGGCGAGCAGGTGCTCGCGGCCGCCCTGCGGCTCGTCGCGCGCGACGGCGTCGCCGCGCTGACCGCGCGCCGGCTGGCGGCCGAGGCCGGCACCTCGCCGCCCGCCGTCTACGAGCTGTTCGGCGACAAGGCCGGCGTCGTGCGGGCGATCTTCTTCGCCGGCTTCGAGCAGCTCGCCGCCGCGCTGTCCCAGCTCGCGCCGGGCGACGACCCGCTCGCGGACCTGCTCGCGCTCGCGCAGCGCTACCGCGGCTTCATCCTCGAGCGCCCGGCGCTCGCGGCGGTGATGTTCTCGCGCCCGTTCGCGAGCTTCGACCCGGCGCCCGAGGAGGCGGCCGCCGGGGCCGCCGTGCGCGAGCGGATCGTCGCGGCGGTGCGCCGCGCGATCGCCGCCGGGCGCCTGCAGGGCGACCCGACCGACGTCGCCCACGCCTGCGTGGCGCTCGTCCACGGGCTCGCGGCGGCAGAGAGCGCGAGACGCCTCGGCGGCTCGGCGGCCGCCGTCGAGCGCCGCTGGGACGTGGCGATGCGAGCGCTGCTGCGCGGCTTCGCGCCGAGCGCCCCGCCGACGTCTGCGCCGCTGTAATCTCCTCTCGCACGGTGCAAAACCGCACCGTCTTCACGATCTATCGGACGGGGGAGTCCGGTTGTTCGAGTTCGAGCGAGCCGGCGCCGGGGGGGTCGGCGTGGTGGACGACGCCGCACGGCAGCGCGCCGACGCGAAGGCGCCGCGCGCCCGTGCGCTCACGCCGGCCGAGATCGCGTGGCTCGCGCTCGTCCCCTGCGCGCTCGCGACGCTCGCGGCGATCGTGGTGCTCGGCCCACCGCTCGGCCACCTGCTCGCGCAGCGAAGCTCCGACGCGCTGTGGCCCCCGGGCTGGTGGGAGGCGCACGGCAGGCCCGAACCGGTCAAGCACGGGCGCTACCTGATCGCGCTCGTCGCGCCGCTGCTGTACGCCTGCCTCGTGCTCGCGGGCGCGCGGCGGCCGCCGCGGCTGCGCCCGCTCGCGATCCGCGCACTCGTCGTCGCGAGCCAGGCGGGCGTGCTCGCGTTCGTGGTCCTCCAGTTCCTCGGGCAGAACGACGTCGTCCCTTCCGGCGGCGAAGTCTCGCCCGTCTTCGGCGTCGGGATGCTGGCGGTGGCGGGAGCGATCGCCCTGGCGGCGGCGATCGCGCCGCGCTGGGGGCGGCTGCGCAGCGCGATCGCCCGCGCCGCCGTCGAGCGCTCGCCGATGCGCATCGCGTGCGGCGCGGTCGCGGTCGCGTTCGCCACCACATGGCTGATAGAGGCGATAGACACCGACCGGCTCGTCGAGGACGCGGGCATCATGAACTGGACGCTCAACGACGTCTTCGCCGTGCTCGACGGGCGCACGCCGCTGCTCGACTACCACCCGATCTACGCGAAGCTGCTGCCGTATCCATCGGCGCTCGTGATGGCGGCCTTCGGCGAGACGACGTTCGTCTTCACGCTCTTCCTCACGCTGCTGAGCATCCTCGCGGTGCTCGCCGTCTACGCCGTCCTGCGGCGCCTGACGCACAGCTCGCTGTACGCACTCGCACTGTTCGTGCCGTTCCTCGCGCTCAGCGACGTCGGCAACTCGATGATCCTGCCCGCGATGTGGCCGATGCGCTACGGCGGCGCCTACCTGATGGCATGGCTGACCGCGCGCCACGTCGGGGGCGCGCGGCCGCGGCGCGCGTGGAGCCTGTTCCTGGTCGCCGCGATCGTCGCCGTCAACGACCTCGACTTCGGCGTCGCCGCGTTGGCGGCGAGCGTCGTGGCGCTGCTGTGCGCGCGCCCGCCGCGCTCCCGGCGGGAGCTGGGGAGGTTCGCCTGCGAGGTCGCAGGCGGGCTGCTCGGAGGGATCGCGATCGTCTCGCTCTTCACGCTCGTGCGGGCGGGAGGGCTGCCGAGTGTGGGCGTGCTGCTCGAGTGGCCGCGGATCTTCGTCGACCTCGGCTGGTTCGCGTTGCCGATGCCGAACCTCGGCCTGCACTTCGTCTTCTACGCGACGTTCGCGGCGGCGATCGCGGTCGCCGCCGTGCGGCTCGCGTCGAAGCCGGACGACGACGTGCTGCTCACGAGCATGCTTGCGTGGGCCGGCGTCTTCGGCCTCGTCGCCGGCGCCTATTACGTCGGGCGCTCCGACGAAATAAAGCTCTATTCGATCTTCTCGACGTGGGCGTTCGCGCTCGCCCTGCTGACGATCGTGTGCATGCGTGCGCTCGCCGCCCGCCGCTGGCGCGCGCCGACGATCGCGGAGCTGCTCGTGCTGTACGCGCTGGCGCTCGCGATCTGCACCGTCAAGCAGCTCCCGCCGCCGGGCCAGACGCTCGCGCGCCTCACGCAGAGAGAGCCGCCGCCGGGCTACCGGCCGCTCGCCGAGGCGTTCATCCGCCCGCACGTGACGCGCGGTCAGAAGGTGGCGATCCTGCTGCCGCTGAGCTTCCGCCTCGCCTACGAGATGGGCCTCGACAACGTGACGCCGTACGAGTTCATGAACGCGGTCGTGACGCGCGACGAGATGCAGACGCTGCTCGACGCGATCCAGCGCAACCACGTGACGGAGGTCTTCATGCCCGAACCCGACTACCGGATGCTCGGCGACGCCGAAGCCGCGCCCGAGCAGGTGCAGGCGATCGAGGAAGCGGGCTTCCAGCTGGGCGCGCGGTCGCCGGGGATGCTGGAGCTGCACCGGACGGCCGGCTGACCGGCCGCGGCGTCGCGCTAGGACCCGGCGAGGCCGGCGATCGCGCAGCCGTGCGCGCCGCCGGTGAAGCCGCGGACCATCGCGTCGGCGTTGGCCTGCTCCATCGCGAGATAGGTCGCGCCGCGCGAGCCGTGCGGACCGAGCGTGTCGCCGTAGAGGCGGTAGCCGGCGGAGGCGCCCGTCTCCCCCGCGATCGCCTGCGCGAGCTTCGCGTTGACGGACGTCTCGGGGAAGACGGCCTTGACGTGCTCGCGCCGGATCGTGTCGACGAGCTGCGCGACGTCGCCCGCCGACGGCTGCGCGTCGGTCGTCTGGGAGGGGATCACGGCGCCGACGACGACGATGCCGTAGCGCTTGGCGAAGTAGCCGAAGGCGTCGTGGTCGGTCACGAGCTTGCGCTGGGCGGGCGGGACGCTCGCGAAGCAGCGCGCGATGCCGGCATCGAGCAGCCGCACCTGCCGCAGGTAGGCGGCGGCGTTGGCGGCATAGGTCGTGCGCGCGGCGGGGTTCGCGCGCGCGAGCGCGTCGCGGATCGCGGGGATCGCGGCCTCGACGTTGCGCGGGTCGTGCCACCAGTGCGGGTCGTAGCGCGACGCCTCGGGGCCGCTCGTCTCGCCGGCGACGCGGTCGACGTTGGAGTCGGCGAGCGTGACGACGGCCGGGTGGCCGCCGGCGTCGGCGAGGATCTTCGCCATCCAGCGATCGAGCCCGTCGCCGCTCTCGAAGACGATCTTCGCGCCGGCGCTCGCCTCCACGTCGCCGGGGCGCGGCTCGTACTCGTGCGGGTCGCTGTTGGGGCGCAGGATCTGCGTCACGTCGGCGGCCCGGCCGCCGACCGCGCGCACGACGTCGCCGAGCTGCGTCGTCGTCGCGACGACCTTCAGCGGAGCGACCGACGCTTGGAGCGGGGCGTCCGCGGCGCCGGTCGAGCTGCGCGGTCCGGCGCCGGAGCCGCCGCATGCGGCGAGCCCGAGCGCGAGCGCGACGGCCGCGAGCGCCGCGGCGGGCGCGACCGCACGGCGGGTGCGGGGCGGGCGGCGGGGGCGCATGGCGGGGATCCTACAGATAACAAGACCTATTCTCTTTTGCCGTCGGATGGGCGGCGCCGCGCGCACGGCATACTGGCGGCGTGCCCCCATGTCGCAACGGGGACGTGTCCTTCTGGCAGGCCGCGCTGCCGGCGCCCGTGCGCCGGCAGCCGCTCGACGGCGACCGCGAAGCCGACGTCTGCATCGTCGGCGCCGGCTTCACCGGCCTGTGGACGGCCTACCACCTCAAGCGCGCGCGGCCTGGGCTGGACGTCGTCGTGCTCGAGCGCGAGCACGCCGGCTACGGCGCGTCGGGCCGCAACGGCGGCCAGCTGCTGCCGGCGCTCGGCCCGCACGACGCCGCCGCCGATCCGGCGATCGCGCGCGCCCTGCACGACAGCGTCGCCGACGTCGAGGCCGTCTGCGCGCGCGAGCGGATCGACTGCGACTGGCACGCCGGCGGCCACCTGCGCGTCGCGCGCGGGCCGGCGCAGGCCATGCGCCTGCGCGCGGCGCTCGCGCGCGAGCGCGCACTCGGGGCCGAGGACCTGCACGAGCTGGACCCCGATGCGCTCGCCGCGCGCCTGCGCATCGCCGGCGCGAGCGCCGCCGCGTGGACGCCGCGCGGCGTGCGCGTGCAGCCGGCGCAGCTCGTCCGCGGGCTGGCCGCGGCGGCGGAGCGCCACGGCGCGCGGATCTGCGAGTCGACGGCCGTGCACGAGCTGCGCCCTGCCGGCACCGACGGGCGCGCCGCCGCCGTGAGCGCGTGCGGCACGGTCCGCGCGCCAGTCGTGCTGTGCTGCCTGGAGGGCTTCACGCCTGGACTGCGCCGCCGGCGCCGCGCGCTGCTGCCGCTCAACTCGGCGATGGTCGTGACCGCGCCGCTGCCGGATGCCGTGTGGGCGCAGATCGGCTGGGAAGGACAGGAGCTGCTCGGCGACAACGCGCACGCCTACTGCTACGCGCAGCGCACAGCCGACGGGCGGATCGCGCTGGGCGGGCGCGGCGTCCCCTATCGCTACGGCTCGCGCACCGACCGCGACGGCCGCACGCAGCGGCGCACGGCCGACAGCCTCGTGCGAATGCTGCACGAGCTGTTCCCCGCGACGGCCGGCGTCGCGATCGACCACGCCTGGTGCGGCGTGCTCGGCGTCGCACGCGACTGGCAGCCGGCCGTGCGACTCGACCGCGCGAGCGGTCTCGGCGACGCCGGCGGCTACGTCGGCACCGGCGTCGCCGCCTCCAACCTCGCCGGGCGCACGCTGCGCGACCTGGTGCTCGGCGAGGAGACAGACCTGACGCGGCTCCCCTGGGTCGGGCACAGAGCGCGCCGCTGGGAGCCCGAGCCGCTGCGCTGGCTCGGCGCCAACCTCGTCTACGCCCTCTACCGCGCCGCCGACCGCCACGAGGCCGTCTCCGGCACCGCCCGCACGAGCCCGCTCGCCCGCGCCGCCGACCGGCTCTCCGGCCGCTGACCGCAACGCCCGTTGCCGCGGTCGAGGCCGGCGGGCGCCGCGCCGATAGCGCTCGCATGCGCGAACGACGACTGGCCCTTCCGGCCCTGCTGACGACCCTTGCCGTGACCCTCTGCCTGGCGCCCTCCGCGGATGCCGCCGGCCCGCGGGGCGCCTACGTGGCGAGCCACCTCGGAGACAGCCTCCTGCCGTTCGACGCCCTCGGCGCCACGTTCGGCACGCCGATCCCGCTCGGCGGCGATCTCTGGGGCGTGGCGATCACGCCCGACGGCGCAACCGCCTACGTCAGCGATGACACCACGAACGCCGTGATCCCGATCGACACCGCGACGAACACGCCCGGCACGCCGATCCCGGTCGGGGCGAATCCGCGCACGATCGGCATCAGACCGGACGGGGCGACGGCCTACGTCGCCGACTTCGACGACAACACCGTGACGCCGATCGACACGGCCACGAACACCGCGCGCGCACCGATCGCCGTCGGCGCGGCCCCGCACGGCATCGCGATCTCGCCCGACGGCTCGCGCGTGTACGTCGCCGACCTCGGGACCGGCGACGTGAGCGCGATCGACACCGCGACCGACGCCGTCGTCGCCACGATCCCCGTCGGCGTCGAGCCGTACACGCTGGCGATCACTCCGAACGGCGCGACGATCTACGTGGCCGACCCCGCGAGCACCAGCGCCGACGCGATCGACACGGCGACGAACGCCGTCACGGCGATCCCCGTCGGCGCCGGGACCTACGGCGTCGCCGTCGCGCCCGACGGCAAGACCGCATACGTCAGTCCCTCCGGCACCAGCAGCATCGTCCCGATCGACACCGCGACGAACACCCCCGGCACGCCGATCCAGATCGGCACGCTGCCGGAGACCATCGCGATCACGCCCGACGGCACCACCGCCTGGGTGACCGACGTCGGCACCGACAGCATCCGCACGCTCGATCTCGCGACCGGCGTCGCCGGCGCCCCGGTGTCGGTCGCGCAGGCGCCGATCGGTCTCGCGATCACGCCGGACCGCGCGCCCACAGCCGCGTTCACCACGAGCGCGGACGGTCAGACCGCGACGCTCGACGCGTCCGCCGCGAGCGATCCCGACGGCACGATCGCCAGCTACGCCTGGGACTTCGGCGACGGGCAGACGGCGACCAGCGCGCAGCCCACCGTCAGACACGTCTACGCGCAGCCCGGCGACTACACCGCCACGCTGACCGTCACCGACGACGAGGGCTGCTCCGCCGCGCTCGTCTTCACCGGCGAGACGGCGTCCTGCGCCGGCTCGCCGGCCGCGCGGATCGCGCACACGGTGAGCGTCACCGCGCCGGTCAGGCCGACGCCGCCGGCCCCGCCCACCCCTGCGCCGGCCGTCCGCCAGGCGATCGAGCGCTTCACGCTCGCCGCCCGCTGCGTCCGGCTCGGGCGCGACGGCAAGGCGCCGATCGGCCTGCGCCTGCTGCTCGCCAAGCCCGGAGCGGTGGAGGTCCAGGTGTACCGGGCGACGAAGGCCACCAACGGCACGATCTGCCCCAAGCTCAACCCCCATGCGCACTACCCCGGCCCGCTGCGCAGGGTCACGGCGCTGTCGAACGTCGCTACCCAGCCGGCCGTCGCCGCGTCGGTGAGCCGCCGCGTGACGCGCAGCTTCGAGCTGCGCCCCGGCCTCTACCGGATCGGCGTGCGCGCGTACGACAGCGGCGGCCGGCTGACGCGCACCTCCTACCGCTGGGTCCGCGTGCTGCTGCGCAACGGCCGTCTGTGACGCGGCGGCCCGGCTACAAGGCGCGGACGGCTGCGGCGAAGCGCTCGGACGCCCCGGGCGCACCGGCGAGGTAGAGCGCCGGCTCGATCGCCTCCAGCTCCAGCAGCAGCGGCGCGCCGTCGCGATCGGCGACCAGGTCCACGCGGGCGTAGAGCGGCTGGCCGAAGCGCGCGGCGACCTCCGCGTGGACCCGGCTCGCGAACGCCCGCCGGACGGCGTCGGCGGTGCCGGGGACGACGATGTCGTGCTCCAGCATCGCCTCGGCGACCCCGAGCGGTCCGCCGGTCGCCGGCGCGACGCCCTCGCCGCGCAGCACCGGGCGCTTGTGCAGGACATGCGACAGCTCGCCACCGACGAACACGAGCGCGGTCTCCCCCCGCTCGTCGACCTGCGGCATGTACGGCTGGACGAGCGCGACGCGGCCGCTCGCGCGGATCCGCTCGACCAGCGCCAGCGCGGCGTCATGGGTGGTCGGGCCGAAGCGCCCCGTGTCGCGCGCGCCGGCCGACACGCCGGGCTTCACGACGACCTCGCCGTCGAGCGCCGGGAGAGCGTCGCCGGGCGCGACGAAGGTCGTCGGCACCGACGGCGCCGACAGCGCGGCCAGGTAGCGCTTGTCGGCGTTGAAGGCGACGAGCGCCGGCGGGTTGCGCAGCCGCCGCGGCCCGACGGCCCGGCACCACGCGAGGAAGGCGTCGAGGCGGCCGGTGTAGTCCCACGTCGAGCGCAGGACGACGCGGTCGTAGGCGTCCCAGTCGACGCCGTCGTCGTCCCACGCGCGGAAGTCGGCCCCCAGCAGCCGTGCTGCGTGCTGGTCGTCGGCGGCGCCGCCCGGCAGCGCGGAGCAGGTGGCGAACGCGACCTTCACCTGTCACAGCCTCGCACGAGCGCCGCGCTAACGGATCTGGCGCAGATCGAGCTCGAGGTCGAGCTTCGACCAGGCCGTGTCCGCCGTCACCGCCGGCAGCGCGAGGCGCCGTGCGAGCGCGAGGCACGCACGGTCGCCGAGCGACAGCCCGTGCTCGCGCGTCAGCGGCCGCAGGCGTCCGACCTCGACGGCGTCGGCGCTCGTGAACTGCTCGACCGCGATGGCTCCGTCGAGCAGCCCGCGATCCGTCATCTCCCGCGCCACGTCAGCGGCGTCGGCGCCGCGATCGGCCACGTGGCTGAAGACCTCGCCGAGGTTCACCGTCGAGATCGACGCACCGCCGGCGATTGCGTCCGCGACGGCATCGGCGCCCGGCTCGTCACGCAGATACGCCAGCAGGGCCGACGCATCCAGCACTGCGGAGGACACCTACTCGCGATCCTCGCGTGCTGCTTCGCGACGGCGCTCCGCAAGCAGCTCGTCGACCATCGACTCACCGGCAGGCGCGAGCCCGGCGAGCATCCCGCGGCCGTGGTCGGCGACCGACCGATACGGACGCAGCCGCAGCGAGCCATCCCGCTCGGTGCTCAGCAGCATCCGGCTCCCCGCCCTGAGCCCAAGCGCAGCACGCACTTCCGAGGGCAGCACGACCCGACCCCGATCACCGACGACGACCTGACGCTCTGCGTGGCTCATGACCAGATCGTACCACTCACGAGATATTCCCACATATGCGTGGTATCCCACGCGGCCGGGACTATCTCTGGCCAGTGAACGACCAGGTCCAGCTCTCGGTCTGGCCGGCGCTGGGGCCGGTGGCGCTCGCGCTGCCGGAGTAGGCGTACAGGTCGCCCGTCGTCTTGACGAGGCCGGTGGGGTTGGCACCGCCGGCGATGTCGCCGCTCTGGAGCGCGGTGGTGGGCATGCTGCCCAGGCCGGCGGCCGTGCCGTTCTGGGTCGCATCGCTGCAGGCGAAGTTGGTCGCCTGCAGCGGGGTCGCCAGGAACGGCACGATGATCTGGTAGGAGAACGGCGCGTCGGTGCCCGTCACGGTCCAGGGGGCCTGTCCGAACAGCCCGATCGTGCTGACACCTCTCTGCGAGCAGCCGCTGCCGGTCTCCGCTCCGGAGACCGTGACCGTCGCCTGGCCCGCGGTGAGCTGGAAGACCCCGCCGGGTCCTGCGGCGGGTGTGCCGAGGTCGACGCGCGTGAACGTCGCCGAGCCCGTCCAGTCGTAGATCACGCCGAGGTCGGTGGCATGGCCGGTGAACGTGCCCGTGATCGTGTTGAGGCCCTCGATTCTCTGCGACCAGGTGTCCTGCGCGACGCCCGCGGTCGAGGTGGCGCGCACGGCGACGCTCAGCGTCTGACCGCTCGGCTGGCTCGCGACGGTGTAGGAGAAGCTCGGCTCGCGCTCCTGCGTGCTCGTCGGCGAGAAGGTCCCGTTCTGCTGGGCGCTGAGCGTCCAGCGCGCCTTGCTCGCCGTGCCGCCGCCGTTCGCAGCGAGCACCTGCGCGTTGAACGTGCCGGTGTCGCCGGCGTGCACGGTGAGCGTGTCTCTCGCCGGGTCGAGCTCGAGTCTCGCGCACGTGCCGGGGCTCTGCCAGGCCTTCTCGCGGGAGCGGTACTCGCCCATCGTCTTGTTCACGAACGCCGCGAAGTCGCTGGCGTCGGCCTCCATGCCGGTGGTGTTCGCGATCTCCCCGTCCTGCGTCGCGGAGCCGAACGACGTCGACTCGCCGGGGCCGTACGTGCCGCTGCGCATGTCGATCCGCGTCAGCCGCGTGCCGTAGCTCGTGTAGCGCAGCCCGTCGTGCTCGACGACCGTCGTCTCGCGGTAGGTGACGTCGACGGAGTCGAGCTTCGCGTCGTCGGCGACCTGGCCCTTCGTCTCGACGGTGATCGTCTTGGCGTAGGAGCGCTTGGTGAGCACCTTGCCGCCGCGCGCGACGGTCATCGAGAAGCCGACCTTGCCCTTCGTCCCGTACGCGTCGAGGCTGCCGTCTGCCTGCGGGCACGGCGGCAGCGCGTGCTTCGTGCAGTCGCTCTCGCCCGACTCGTACTTCATCGTGTACGTGTCGCCCTTGACGGTCGTCTGCATCCCGATCTGCATGCCGCCGCCGGCGGTGACGCCCATCGAGACGCTGACGCCGTCGGTCGTGTAGCTGCCGCCGAAGGCGGTCGGCTGACCCTCGACGTCGAATGTCCCACCCTGGCTGACGATGTCGATCACCTGGCAGCTGTCGCTGGCCGCGCCCGCCACCAGCGCCGGCCGTCTCAGCGGCTTCGCGATCCGTCTCAGCGTCGCCGACATCGCGCCGAGCAGACGCGAGCGGGCGGTCGTCCACGAATGACCGACGCGGCGGGAGAGCGACAGGGCGTGCGCGCCTGAGCGCCCCGCGAAGCCGGCCTGCGTGAGCGCCAGCGCACCCTGCAGCTGCGCGAGCCCGGGAGCCGTCTTCGCCGGCGCGGGCAGCGCGAGCCGCTTCGCGACGCACGTCGCGTGCCCGCCCACCTTCGCCGCCACCGTGCCGCGCCGGCACGGCTTGGCGTTGCCCGGCGCGCCCGGCGCCGCGACGAGTCCGGCGAACATGACCATCACCGCGACGACCACGACCACGCCAAGCCGCATGGGCGGCAGCCTAGCTCAGAGCAAGCGCCGTCCGTCGAGCCCGAGGATCATCGCGAGCGCCTGCTCGACCTCGTGCATCGTCTCCGGCCGCAGCCGCCCGATCGGCCGCAGCAGCCGCGTGCGCGACACCGCGCGCACGCCGCGGCAGATCGCCGCGCTCTCGCCGTCGATGCCCTCCTCTGGCGAGATCCGCGGTCGCAGCGGCGACGGAGCCCGGGAGCTGGACACCGGCACGACCACGAACAGCTCATACTCGACGCCCGCGTTGATCTCGTCGACCGAGATCACGATCGCCGGACGGTTCTTCCCGGGTTCGCCCTTGCGGGCGGCGCCGAGCGAGACGAGCCAGAGCTCGCCGCGGCGCGGCTCAGGCGACGCCATCGCCGAGCGCCGACTCCCACTCGCGCTCCTCGCGCAAGGCGTCACGGTTCGACGCGTCCGCGCGCGCCGCCTCGCGCTCGGAGCGGAACACCGCCTCCCGCGCCACGTCGCGCGCCAACTCGGTCAGCATCGACGACAGCGACACCCCACGCTCCTGCGCCTGCTCGGCGAGCAGGTCACGGGTCTCGCGCGTCACGCGAATCGTCGCGGTCTCGGCAGCCATCGCCACAGCATAGCGCCACTTCATGGCGACATGCTCGTCGCTCAGCCCTCGGGGATCTCGGGTTGGCTCGGATCAGGCGAGGGCACGTCCGGCTCGCCGGGCTCGGGCTCGACGGGCGGCTCGGGATCGGGCACCTCCGGCGCCGGCGGGGTCTCGGCCGGCTGCTCGGGCGGCGCCGGGTCGGCGGGCACCTCGGCGACCGTCGTTCATTGCGTGGCCGTCAGCGGTCTGGCGATCTGCTCCAGCGGCTTGCGCTCGGCGCGCACGCCGAACAGCAGCTCGGCGATGCCGCCGATCGCCATCACCGCGGCGCCGATGTAGAAGCCGAGCGCGACCTGGTCGACGCTGCCCGAGTTGATGAAGCGCCCGAACAGGATCGGGCCGGCGATCCCGCCGGCGGCCGTGCCGACCGCGTAGAAGAACGCGATCGCGAGCGCGCGCGTCTCCATCGGGAAGATCTCGCTGACGGTGAGGTACGCGCTGCTCGCGCCGGCGGAGGCGATGAAGAAGGTCACGCCGATCAGCGCCATGAACGAGACGATCGCCAGCGTCCCGCCCTGGAACAGGACCGCCGTCAGCACGAGCATCGCCGCCGAGCCGAGGTAGCAGACGGAGATCATCGGCTTGCGCCCGACCGTGTCGAACAGCCGGCCCAGCGTCAGCGGCCCGAGCAGGTTGCCGACCGCGAAGACGACGTACCAGTAGGGCACGTCGCCGGAGGCGACGCCGAAGTATCTGCCGATCAGCGTGCCGAGGTCGAAGACGACCGCGTTGTAGAGGAACGCCTGTCCGACGAACAGCGCCAGCCCGAGGGCGGTGCGCTGCGGATAGTCGCGGAAGGCCGTCTGCGCGATGCGGCGGAACGGGATCGTGCGCCGTTGGCGGACGACGATCGCCTCGGCGGGCTCGGGCAGCGTCTGCCCGGTCTCCTGCTCGATCCGCTGCTCGATCTCGCCGACGATCCGCTCGGCCTCCTCCTCGCGCCCGTGGATGAACAGCCAGCGCGGGCTCTCGGGCACGTTGCGGCGCACGAACAGGATCGCGACGCCGAGCACGACGCCGATGCCGAACGCGAGCCGCCAGCCGACGTCGGCCGCGAACAGGCTCTTGTTGAGCAGCAGGACCGCCGCCACCGAGCCGATCGCCGCGCCCAGCCAGAAGCTGCCGTTGATGATCAGGTCGACGCGCCCGCGCACGCGCGCCGGGATCAGCTCGTCGATCGCTGAATTAATTGCCGCGTACTCGCCGCCGATCCCAGCGCCGGTGAAGAAACGCGCCGCGAAGAAGTACCAGGGCGCGAACGAGAACGCCGTCGCACCAGTCGCCAGGAGGTACACGCCGAGCGTGATCAGGAACAGCTTCTTGCGGCCGAAGCGATCGGTCAGCTGGCCGAAGAAGAGCGCGCCGAGGCAGGCGCCGGCGACGTAGAACGCGGCCGCCGTGCCGATCGTGCTGGCGTTGAGCGAGATGCCGCTGCCCGGCTCGGTCAGGCGACTGCCGATCGTGCCGACGATCGTCACCTCGAGCCCGTCGAGGATCCAGACCGTGCCCAGACCGATCACCACGAGCCAGTGGAAGCGCGACCACGGCAGGCGGTCGAGCCGCGCCGGGATCCGCGTCTCGATCGTGCCGAGCTGCACCGAATCGCTCATCGCAAAACCTCCGGGTCCATCGGTCGAACACCATCTCCTCGCGACACCGTCGCCCCGGACGCGCTGCCGAGCGACGCGATCGGAGAGATAACCCGCATTCCGCCGCTCCAATCGCGCGACGTCCGCCGGCAGCCCGGGACGGCAGCCGGCCGTCGGGTACCAGTCCTTTGGGGTGGTACGCGTGGGGAGGCGGCGGTAAGCTGGATCGGCCGCGATGGTCAGCACGAGTGCCTCCATGGCATCACCCCATGGCAGTCAGAGCCCCGGAGTGACGACTCCGGGGCTCGCTCTTTGATAAGCGGTCCCGGCAGCGCACGTTACGCCGCCGGGACCTCGCAGTGCTCAACGTCTCAACACGTGGTCGAGTACGAGCAGCACTGCGATGGTGAGCACAAGTATCTCCATCAGTATCACCCCCTTTCGCGGGGCCGTCGCCCCGGCCGGAGTTGGAGCTCCGGCAGATCGGGAGGTGCGCTGATGGAGGCTGTCGCTGACCGTCGCCGACGTTAGGTGCGGCGCGGCCGGCGGTCTACAGCAGGAAGTGGTGGATGGGGTGAAAGTCGCGGGCGGCGCGCGTCAGAACGCGTGCTCGGCCGTGCGTGTTACAGACCACGGCTGCGCGTCCACGCCGCCGCGGCCGACTGGCTCGCGCTGCGAGCGGTCAGGCGGGGACCTCGCGCTTCTCGCTCGCGTAGCGCGCCGCCCACTGCTGCGAGCGGTCGTCGCGCTGCGGGCGCAGCGGCGGGTCGGCGATCGCGGCGGCGGGCAGCCCGGCGAAGCGCAGCACCTGCTGCACCGCCGCGCGCGGGTCGGCGCCGACCTGCTCGTAGGACAGCTCCAGCGGAGGGCTCGCGGCGTGCTGCGCGAACCAGCCGCGCCAGGCCGCGTCGTGCGCCTCGAGCTGGGCGACGAGGTGGTCGATCGCGGCGAACGAGTACTGCGCGTCGTGCGGCCTGCGCGGCGCACCGGCGGCCGCGCTCCAGCGCTGCGTCTGGACGGCGCGCCACAGCGAGACGGCTTGTGCGACCTTGTCGACTCGGGTGACGAACACGAGCCGCACATCTCCGAGCAGCGCCTGCAGCACGGTCGCGAGATCCGCGCCGGCGAGGCCGTCGAGCTCGCGCGCGCGGCTCAGCAGATCCTCGACGTGGCCCCACATCAGCTTGCCGCCCCAGACGCCGTTGGCGGTCGTCCCCTCGCGCAGGATCCGCTCGCGCCACGCGGCGGGCGGCTCGTCGCTCGGGCGATCCGGCTGCAGCGGCGCGAGCAGCTCGAGCACGCCGTCCTCGGCGACGCCGTCGAAGTACTCGCGCGGCTGGCGCGGCTGGCCGGACTGCCGCAGGAGCTCGAAGTGCTCGAGCGGCGCGCCGGCGACGCCGGTCGCGCGCAGCATCTCGCACAGCAGCGTGCTGCCGCTGCGCGGCGTGGCGCAGACGAGATACGAGATGCTGGGCGGCGCGGTCATGATTGCGATTGTCGACTATATAAGTAGAGATTGATGACAAAGACAGTTCCCAACATCGTCTACCTGCATTCGCACGACACCGGGCGCTATGTACAGCCGTATGGCCATCAGATCCAGACGCCGAACATCCAGCGCCTGGCCGACCAGGGGCTGCTGTTCCGCCAGGCGTTCTGCGCCGCGCCCAGCTGCTCGGGCAGCCGCGCCTGCCTGCTGACCGGGCAGTGGGCGCACGTCAACGGCATGACCGGGCTGGCGCACCGCGGCTGGAGGCTGAACGACTACGGGCGCCACATCGTCCACCCACTGCGCGCGGCCGGCTACTGGTCGGCGCTGATCGGCGAGCAGCACGTCTCGGAGGATCCCGGCGTGCTCGGCTACGACCACGTCGTCGACATCGGCTCCACGAAGGTCCACTCGATCGCCCCCGCGGCGCAGCAGCTGATCAGGAGCCGGCCGCCGCAGCCGTTCTTCCTGTCGATCGGCTTCTTCGAGACGCACCGCGAGTTCTTCGAGCCCAGCTCGGTGCGCGACGCGCTCTACGGCGCCCCGCCCGCGCACCTGCCCGACACGCCCGAGACGCGCGCCGACATGGCGGCCTTCAAGGCCAGCGCCCGCTCGCTCGACCACGGCGTCGGCGCCGTCCTGCAGGCGCTCGACGAACAGGGCCTGGCAGACGACACGCTGATCGTGCTGACAACCGACCACGGCCTGCCGTTCCCGGGCGCGAAGGCGACGCTGACCGATCGCGGCCTCGGCGTGATGCTGATCATGCGCGGGCCCGGCGGCTTCCTCGGCGGGCACGTCACCGACGCGCTCGTCTCGCAGGTCGACATCTACCCGACGCTGTGCGAGCTGGCCGGCGCGCCGCTGCCGGGCGAGCTCAGCGGCACGTCGCTGCTGCCGCTCGCGCGGCGCGAGGTCTCCGAGGTGCGCGACGAGCTGTTCGCCGAGCTGACCTACCACGCCGCCTACGACCCGCAGCGCGCGATCCGCACGCACCGCCACAAGCTGATCCGCCACTTCGGCGAGCGGCTGCTGCCGGTGCTGCCCAACGTCGACGACTCGCCCTCCAAGGAGCTGCTCGTGGCCGCCGGCTGGGGCGAGCAGCCGCGCCCGCGGGTCGAGCTGTACGACCTGCTCGCCGACCCGGGCGAGATGCGCAACCTCGCCGGCGACGAGCGCTCCGCCGCGCTGCTGGCCGAGCTGGAGGCGCGCCTCGACGCGTGGATGCGCGAGACGGGCGACCCGCTGCTCGACGGCCCGGTCCCGGTCCCGCCGGGCGGCTTCGTCAACGATCCCGCCGGCCACTCGGCGCGCGAGCCGTACGTGGGCGCCGTCGACTGACGCGCCGACCGGGGCTGCGGTGCGGCACCGGTTTGTCGATCCCGACCAAACGCGAGAGAATCCGCGGCGATGCGGATCTCGGCCAAGGTCGACTACGCCATGCGCGCGATGACCGAGCTCGCAGCCGCGCCCGAGGGCACCTCGGTCAAGGCCGAGCACGTCGCCGAGGTCCAGGGCATACCGCTCCAGTTCCTGCAGAACATCCTCCAGGACCTGCGCCGCGCCGGGCTGGTGGAGAGCCATCGCGGGCGCGACGGCGGCAGCGCGCTCGCCAAGCCGGCCGAGCAGATCACCGTCGCCGACGTGATCCGCGCGATCGACGGGCCGCTCGGCGCCGTCGCCGGGGTCGCCCCAGAGCAGGTCGACTACGTCGGCGCGGCCGCGCGGCTGCGCGAGACGTGGGTCGCCGTGCGGGCCGGCGTGCGCGACGTGCTCGAGCAGATCACGGTCGCCGACATCGCGCACGACGCGCTGCCCGAGAACGTCGAGGAGCTGCTGGCCTCGCCGGGCGCCTGGACGCGCCGCTGAGTCTTTTCGACTAAGTCGATCCATTTTGTTATGTTTGCGCCCATGGGCGCAACGACAGCGGACGACCTGCGCGCGGCGATCGGGCACTTCGCGACCGGCGTCGCCGTGATCGCCTCGCGCACGGCGGACGGGGACCCGGTCGGGACGACGGCCAACGCGGTCGCGTCGCTGTCGCTCGACCCCCCGCTCGTGCTCGTCTGCTTCGACCGCGGCAGCCGCACGCTGGCGGCCGTGCGCGCGCACGGCGCGTTCGCGATCAACGTGCTCGCCGCCCACCACCGCGACGTCTCGACGGCGTTCGCGCGCCCCGGCGCGGGCGAGGCGTGGGAGGCGCTCGCGCATCGCCACGGCACGAGCGGGAGCCCGCACCTGCACGACGCGCTGGCGACGCTCGACTGCACCGTCCACGAGATCCTGCCGGGCGGCGATCACGAGATCGTGATCGGGCGCGTGCTCGAGGCGGCGCACGGCGCGCAGGCGCACGATCCGCTGCTCTACTACCGCGGCGCCTACGCGTCGCTGGCGGCCGCATGAGCGCGCTGGAGCAGAGCCTCGACCGCTTCGCGCTCGGAGGCGCGGTGCTCGTCGGCGACGACGACGAGCGCGTCGCCTTCGTCGCCACCCCCGCCGATCGCATCGACGCCGCCGCGCTGGAGGAGGTCTCGGGCCTCGCGCGCGGACCGGTCGTGCTCGCGCTCGACGACGCGATCGCGCGGCGGCTGTCGCTGTCCGCCGGCCGCCCGCTCGCGAGCGTGCCGGCCGAGCTCGCCTTCACGACTCCGATCGACGCGGCGCACGGCATCGTCGGCGGCTGGTCGAACACCGACCGCGCCCGCACGATGCGCGTTGCGGCAGCGGCGGACTCGGGCGCGGGCGACGTGACGAGCCCGGGGCACGTCCATCCCGTCCGCATCGGCGCCGACGACCTGCTGCGGGGCGCCGGCGCGGCCGCCGCGGCGATCGAGCTGGCAGGACACGCCGGCCGGGCCCGCGCGGCGACGCTGTGCGCGGTCGTCGACCGCGGCGGCGCGCCCGTCGCGCTCGCGCGCATCCGGCACCACGCCGCGCTCGGCCGGCTCCCCGTCGCGCGCACGAGCGAGCTGCGCGACCGGTTGCAGGCGGCGCGCACGAGCGAGCGGTCGGTCGCCTGTGCGCTGCCGACGCGCGCCGGCGCGTTCGAGGCGATCGCGCACGCGCCCGTGGAAGGCGGCGGCGTGCTGCTGGCGCTCGTGCACGGCGAGCCCGGCGCGCAGGCGCGGCCGCTCGTGCACGCGCACGCGAGCTGCCTCTTCGGCGACGTGCTCGGCTCGCTGCTGTGCGACTGCCGCCGCCGGCTGGAGGGTGCGCTGGCGGCGATCGTCGCCGCAGGCGCCGGCGTGCTGCTGTACGCGCAGCCGGCCCCGACGACGCTGCCGGGCTGCGGGCGCGAGCGCCCGCTGGACCCCTCCGTCGCCGCCGGGCTGCTGCGGCGCGCGGGCGTCCACGCGCTGCGCCTCGACGGCACCGACGCGGCGCTGGCCGGCGCGCTGCGAGCGCAGGGCTTCAATGTCCTCGCCGCGGCGGCCCTGCCCGCCGCGGCGTGAGCCGCGGCGCCGCTCAGCTCGCCGCCGGCGCGGGTGCGGCCGTCGGCGCGAACGGGACGCCGGTGCCGGCCGGGACCTCGTCCTTGCCGAACGGGTGGCGCCACAGCCCACGCTCACGCAGGACCGGCAGCACGCCCTCGGCGAACCAGTAGGCCTCCTCCAGGTGGGGATGGCCGGAGAGGATGAACTCGTCGATCCCGAGCGCGGCGTACTGTCCGATCAGGTCGGCGACCTCGGTGTGGCTGCCGACGAGCGCGGTCCCGGCGCCGCCGCGCACGAGCCCGACGCCGGCCCACAGGTTCGGGTGGATCTCGAGGTCGGCGGTGCTGCCGCCGTGCAGCGCGAGCATCCGTTTCTGCCCGACCGACTCGCTGCGCGCGAGCCCCGCCTGGACGTCGCGGATCAGCGCCGGGTCGAGCCCGTCGAGCAGCCGCTGCGCCTCCGCCCACGCCTGCTCGGAGCTGTCGCGCGCGATCGTGTGCAGGCGGATGCCGAAGCGCGGCGTGCGACCGGCCGCCGCTCCCAGCTCGCGGATCCAGGCGAGCTTCTCCGCCACCTGCGCGGGCGGCTCGCCCCACGTCAGATACACGTCGGCGTGGCGCACGGCGACCGGCCCGGCCGCGGCCGACGAGCCGCCGAGATAGATCGGCGGCACGGGGTCGGGCAGCGCGCCGAGCTGCGCGCCCTCGACGCCCTCGTGTTCGCCGTCGAAGCTCACGGTCTCCCCGCGCCAGAGCGCGCTCGTGATCGTCAGGAACTCGTCGGCGCGCGCGTAGCGGGCGTCCTTGTCGAGGAAGTCGCCGTAGGCGCGCTGCTCGTGCGGCTCGCCGCCGACGACGACGTTGAGCAGCAGCCGCCCGCCGCTGTGGCGCTGGTAGGTCGCGGCCATCTGCGCGGCGAGCGTCGGCGAGACGAGCCCCGGGCGGAAGGCGACGAGGAACTTCAGCCGCTCGGTCTGCTCGACGAGCATCGCCGTCGTCAGCCAGGCGTCCTCGCACCACGCGCCGGTCGGCGTGAGCGCGCCGGCGAAGCCGAGCTGCTCGGCCGAGCGCGCGATCTGGCCGAGGTAGCCGAGCGTCGCCGCGCGCGCGCCCGACGCCGTGCCGGCGCGCAGCCCGTGCCCGCCGCCGACGATGTGGCGGCTGTCGCCGTAGGTCGGCAGGAACCAGTGGAAGGTGAGCGTCATCGCGTCTCCTTCCCGCTCACAGCAGCCCGTGGCGGGGCGGCGGGGTGCCGTTGAGGACGTAGCGCCCGACGTGCTGGAGCTTCCAGCGCACCGGGTCGTGCAGCGTGTGCGTGCGCGCGTTGCGCCAGTGGCGGTCGAGCCCCAGCGAAGCAAGCGCGGAACGCGTGCCGGAGACCTCGAACAGCGCGTTCGTCAGCTCGATCGCCGCGCGGTCGGCGGCGACCTTCGCCGTCGCGACGGCGATCGAGGCGCCGGCGGTCGTGTCGTCGGTCGTGTGCGCCAGCGCCGCGTCGACCGCGTCGGCGGCCACGTCGAGCAGCGCCCCGGCTGCGCGCTGCGCGAGCGCCAGCTCGCCGAAGCGCTGCGCCAGCAGCGGGTCGTCCGCCGCGCGCTCGACGCCGGCCTCGAACCACGGGCGGCTCTTCGTCTGCACGAACGTCACCGCCTCGGCGAGCGCCGCGTCGGCGATTCCGACGTCGATCGCGGCGTGCAGCAGCTGCGCCTGCGCGCCGTGCAACTGCGGTCCTTTGAACGTGAGGTGATGGGGGAAGACGCGCTCGGCGGCGACCGCGACGCCGTCGAGCCGCACGGTCCCGCTGGCGGTCGTGCGCTGGCCGAGCCCGTCCCAGTCGTCGACGACCTCGACGCCGGGCGCGCCGGCCTCCACCATCGCGACCAGCAGCTCGTCGTCGTCGCCCTTCGCGAGCACCGGGATCCAGTGCGCGAACAGCGCCCCGGTCGCGTACTGCTTGACGCCGTCGAGCCGGTAGCCGCCGTCATCGCGGGTCAGCCGCGTGCGGATGTCCTGCACGTGCTTCGTCCGCGCCTCCGACTGCGCGTTGCCGAGCCGCCTGCCGGCGAGCACCTCGCCGAAGAAGAACGCCTGCTGGGCGGGCGTCCCCTGCGCCTTGACGACGTTGAGGTAGACGAAGTGGCTCTGCGGGATCTGCGCAACGCTCGGGTCGCCCGCGGCGAGCAGCCGCACGACCTGCGCGAGCGTGCGCGCCGACACCTCGGCGCCGCCGTGCCCGGCCGGCACCGTGATCGCGAGCAGCCCGCTGGCCGACAGCGCCTCCAGCTCGGCGTGCGGCAGCCGCCGCTGCGCGTCGCGCTCGGCCGCGCCTTCGGCGAGCGCGGCCGCCTGCGCCGCCGCGACCTCCAGCGCCTCCGCGTCGGAGGCGATGCGATGGGCCCGGCGCTCGGCGACGCTCACGCGGCCGCCCCCACGCCACTGCGGCGGAAGCTCGCGCCGCGGTGCGTCGCGGGCAGCCGCGGTCCGCGGCCGAACAGCTTCCCGCGCAGCGTCCCCGGCTCGTAGGCGGTCTTGTAGACGCCGCGCCGCTGCAGCTCGGGCACGACCAGCTCGGCGAAGTCGGCGTAGGAGGCCGGCGTGACGACGTGGCTGAGGTTGAGCCCGTCGGCGTCGCTGTCGGCCAGCCACGCCTGGATCTGGTCGGCGACCTGCGCCGGCGTTCCGACCGCGACCGGCCCGCCGGCGCCGAAGCTGAGCCGGTCGACGAGGTCGCCGACGCGCCAGTCGCCGCCGCCGTACGTCTCCGCGGTCGACTGGATCGCGTCGTTGGGCACCAGCTCCAGCGGGTCGTCGAGGTCGTAGGGCGAGAGGTCGAAGCCGAGCCAGCCCGACCACAGCGTCAGCGCACCCTCCGGGTCCACCAGCGCGCGGTAGCGCTCGTGCTTGGCGCGCGCCTCGCGCTCCGTCTCCGCGACGATCACCGTGTAGCCGCTGAAGACCTTGATGTCGTAGGCGTCGCGCCCCGCCGCGACCGCCTGCGCGCGCAGGCCGGCGACCTGCGCCTCGAGGATCGCGTTCGTCGGCGCGCCGAGGAACACCGCCTCCGCGTGCGCGGCGGCGAACTCCTTCCCCCGTCTCGACGCGCCCGCCTGGTAGAGCAGCGGCGTGCGCTGCGGCGACGGCTCGCTCAGGTGGATGCCGGGGACTCTGAACCATCTGCCCTCGTGCTCGATCGGGTGGACCTTGGCCGGGTCGACGTAGACGCCGCGGTCGACGTCGCGCACGACCGCGTCGTCCTCCCACGAGGCCTCCCACAGCTTGTAGAGCACGTCGAGGTACTCGTCGGCGTGGTCGTAGCGCGTGTCGTGCGCGACCTGCGCGTCGAGCCCGATGTTGCGCGCGCCGCTGTTCAGGTAGCCGGTGACGATGTTCCAGCCGATGCGTCCCTCCGTCAGGTGGTCGAGCGTCGAGATGCGGCGCGCGAACGGGTACGGATGCTCGAAGCCGGTCGAGACGGTGACGCCGAAGCCGAGGTGCTCGGTCACGTGCGCCATCGCCGGGACGAGCAGCAGCGGGTCGTTGACGGGTACCTGCACGGCGCCGCGCAATGCCGCGTCGGGCGTGCCGCCGTAGACGTCGTAGACGCCGAGCACGTCGGCGATGAAGAGGCCGTCGAACAGGCCGCGCTCCAAGAGCTGCGCCAGCTCGGTCCAGTAGCGCAGCGTCTTGTAGTCGGCGGCGCGGCTGGACGGGTCGCGCCACGTCCCGGAGACGAGGTGCGTCGGCGTGTTCATGTCGAACGCGTTGACGAGGATCTGGCGACTCATCGCGCCACCGCCGCCGCGCGCGCCCGCCGGTGGCCCGCCGCCGGGTGGCGCTCGTTGAGCCGCGCCCCCGCGCCGTCGCCGCGCAGCTTCTCGCGCAGCGTCCCGGGCGCGTACTCGCGCTGCACGAGGCCGCGCTCCTGCAAGACGGGCACGACGCCGTCGACGAAGTCCGCGAACGACCCCGGGGTCGTGTGGTACATCAGGTTGAGCCCGTTCACGCCGGCGTCGACCCACGTCTGGAGCTGGTCGGCGACCTGCTCGGGCGTCCCCACCACGCGCAGGTCGACGACGAAGCGCATCAGGTCGCCGAAGCGCCAGGTCTTGTCCGGCGCCGCCTCGATCAGCCCCTGCAGCAGGCCCTGCGAGCCGTTCGTCTGCAGCTCGCCGATCGGCGCGTCGAAGTCGAGCGCACTGAGGTCGATGCCGAGGTTGCCGGCCATGTGCGCGCCGTAGCCGTCCTCACTCGCGTACGCGTCGATCTCGGCCGCCTTGCGCCGCGCCTCCTCCTCGGTCCCGCCGACGATCGCGCTGAGCCCTTGGTAGAAGAGGATGTCGCCGGGGTCGCGGCCGATCTGCGCGGCGCGAGCGCGCACGTCCTCGATCTGCGCCCGCGCGCCCGCCGGGTTGCGCCCCGCGATGAAGATCGCCTCGGCGTGGCGGGCGGCAAACGCGCGCCCGCGCTCGGAGGAGCCGGCCTGGAACAGCACCGGCGTGCGCTGCGGCGAGGGCTCGGACAGGTGCGGCCCGACGACGTCGTAGTACCGACCGACGTGGTCGATCTCGTGGACCTTCGCCGGGTCGGCGTAAACGCGCCGCTCGACGTCGCGCAGCACCGCGTCGTCCTCCCAGCTGCCCTCCAGCAGCTTGTAGACCACTTCGAGGTACTCGTCGGCGCGCTCGTAGCGCTCGTCGTGCGGCGGCAGCCCGCCGAAGCCGAGGTTGCGCCCAGCCGTCTCCAGATAGGAGGTGACGACGTTCCAGCCGACGCGCCCGCCGCTGATGTGGTCCAGCGTCGAGAGCCGCCGCGCGAAGTTGAACGGCTGCTCCTGCAGGATCGACTGCGTGAAGGCGAAGCCGAGGTCCGTCGTCGCGTAGGCGAGCGCGGGGATCAGCAGCGACGGGTCGTTGACGGGAATCTGCAGCCCCTCCACGACGGCCGTGTCGCGGCTGCCGCGGAAGCTGTCGTAGGTGCCGACGACGTCGGCCAGGAACAGCGCGTCGAACCTGCCGCGCTCGAGCAGCCGCGCGAGCTCGACCCACGGGTCGAGCGACGCGTACTCGAGCTGGCGCGTGTCCGGGCGCACCCACTGGCCGTGGTGGATGTGCGACACGCAGTTCATCGCGAAGGCGTTGAGGCGCAGGCGGCTCACGGCGCTCACCGGTAGGCCGACGGCGTCGGCAGCGTGTCGTTGAGGAAGAAGCGGCCGACCTCGTCGATCTTGTACGCGACCGGCGAGTGCAGCGTGTCGGTGCGGGCGTTGCGCCAGTAGAGGTCGAGCCCGACGCTGCGCTTGGCCGAGCGCGCGCCGGTCGCCTCGAACACGCGGCTCGTGACCTCCAGCACCGTCTGCGTCGCGACCACCTTCGCGGCGGCGCCGAGCGTCGCGGCCTCGGCGCGCTCGCGGGCGGTCAGCTCCTCGCCGCGCTCGTAGAGCGCCGCGACCGCCTCCTGCGCGCGGTCGGCGAGCGCACGCAGCGCCTGCACTCTGGCGACCAGCTCGCCGTAGATGCGCAGGATCGCCGGGTCCTGCGTCGCGTCGTCGACGCCGCTGTGGATCCACGGCCGCGTGCGCGTGCGCGTGTACTCGCGCGCCGACAGCAGCGCGCCCTCGGAGATCCCGAGGTAGAGGTGGATGAAGACGAGCTGGAAGGAGAGGACGTCGATCGTGCGGTGCGCCGGCTTGTCCGGGTCCTCGTCGGAGCCGATGTCGCCGAGCAGGTCCTCGGGCGCGAGCCGGTAGTCGCGCAGCTCCAGCCCGTTGCTGCCCGACTGGCGCTGGCCGAGGATGTCCCAGTCGTCGAGGAACGTCAGCTCGGGCCGCGTCGCGTCGAGCTCGAACAGCCAGCGGTGCCCGGAGTCGTCCGGCGCGAGCGCGAAGCCGACGATGCGGTCGGCGACGACGGCCGCGGTCGCGAACGACTTGACGCCGTTGATGAGCCAGCCGCCGCCGTCGGCGGGCGTCAGCGTCAGCTCGTCGTCCTGCGGCGACCCGGTCGAGCCGACGAGCCACTCGTGCTCGGCGACGCGCCGCTGGAAGTCCTCGTAGGCGGTCGGGTCGGCGAGCCCGCCGGCGAGCCGCCCGGAGAAGTTGAGGTGGTAGGCGAGCACGCGCGCGACGCCCGAGTCGACCTGCGCGAGCTGGCGCACGACCGCAAGCGCGGTGCGAAACGGCTGCCCGTGACCGCCGCGCTGCGTCGGGATGATCAGCCGCAGCAGGCCGGCGTCGCGCAGCAGCGCCGCGGGCGCGTGCGGCGGCTCGCCGGCGCGGTCGCGCTCGAGCACGTCGGCGGCGAGCTGCTCGGCGACGCGCTGCGCGACGCGCAGCCACTCGTCGTCGTCGTGGGTCGCATGGCCCGCGACGGTGAGGACGTCGATCGCGGTCGGAGTGGTGGTGCTCATGCGGCTACCGCCTTGCGCTCGTCGGCGCGGTCGAGGGTGGGCAGCGCGGCCAAGAGCTGCCGTGTGTAGTCCGACTGGGGGCGCTCGAAGACGTCGGCGGCGCTGCCGCTCTCGACGACGCGCCCGTCCTTCATGACCAGCACGCGATCGCTGACGTGGTGGATCACGCCGAGGTCGTGCGAGATGAACAGGTAGGCGACGCCCAGCTCGGCCTGCAGGTCGGCGAGCAGGTCGAGCACCTGCGCCTGGATCGAGACGTCGAGCGCGGAGACCGGCTCGTCGCAGACGATCAGCTCCGGGCGCGAGGCGAGCGCGCGCGCGATCGCGACGCGCTGGCGCTGGCCGCCGGACAGCTGCAGCGGGCGGCGGTCGAGCTGCCCCTCGTCGAGGCCGACGTGGCCGAGCAGCTCCAGCACGCGCGCGCGCCGCGCGGCGGCGCTTGCGTGCTCGCCGGCGTCGAGCGCGTCCTCGACGATCCGCCCGACGCTCCAGCGCGGGTCGAACGAGCTGAGCGGGTCCTGGTAGACGACGGCGATGCGGCGCCGGCGCAGCCGCCGGTCGCGCTCGCGCAGCGCGCTCCACGGCTCGCCGTCGAGCCGCACCTCGCCCGCGTCGGGGTCGGCGAGCGCGAGCACCAGCCGCGCCGTCGTCGTCTTGCCCGAGCCCGACTCGCCGACGACGCCGAGCGTCTCGCCCGCGAAGATCTCCAGCGAGACGTCGTCGACGACCGTGCGGGCGACGCCGTCGGGGCCGCGGTAGCGCTTGACGAGCCCCTCGGCGCGCACGATCGGCGGCGCGCCGGCGATGCGGGCAGGCGCCTCCGCGCCCTGCGCACCGTCGCGCACGTACGCGCCCGCGGCGCCGCCGGGCGCCAGCCGCGTGCCCTTCGAATGGGCCGACGGCACCGCGTCGAGCAGCGCGCGCGTGTAGGCGTGCTGCGGGTCGCCGAGCACCTGCGCGGTCGGGCCCTGCTCGACGATCTCGCCCGCGTTCATGACCGCGACGCGGTCGGCGAGGCGCGCAACGACGGCGAGGTCGTGGCTGATGACGATCAGCCCGCGGCCGCGCTGCTTGGTCGCCTCCAGCAGGCCGAGGATCTGCGCCTGCACGGTCACGTCGAGCGCGGTCGTCGGCTCGTCGGCGATCAGCAGCTGCGGGTCGAGCGCGATCGCCGAGGCGATCAGCGCGCGCTGGCGCAGGCCGCCGGACAGCTCGTGCGGGAGCTGGCGCGCGCGCACCTCCGGCTCGGGCACGCCGACCTCGCGCAGCAGCTCGACCACCTTCTCGCGGCGCGCGGCGCGGTCGCCCCAGCCGTGCAGCCGCAGCGGCTCGGCGATCTCGCTGCCGACGCGGCGCAGCGGGTCGAGCGAGACGAGCGCGTCCTGCAGCACGAAGCCGACGCGCACGCCGCGCAGCGCGCGCCACTCGCGGTCGCGCAGCCCGAGCAGCGACTGCCCGTCGAGCTCGATCCGCTCGGCGGCGACGTGCGAGCGCGCGCCTGCGAGGCCGACGAGCGTGCGCGCGGTGACGCTCTTGCCCGAGCCGGACTCGCCGACGATCGCCAGGCACTCGCCCGCCTGCAGCGAGAAGGAGATCCCGCGCACGACCTCGTGCGCGGCTGTGCGCTCGCCGAAGCCGACCCGCAGGCCCGCCACGTCCAGCAGTCGTTCGTCGTTCGTGCTCATCGCTCCAGCTTTCCTTCGAGGCGTTGTTGGAAGAAGCGGCCGAGCGAGGTCGAGGCGAGCGTGAACGCCACGATCGCGAGGCCGGGGAAGACGGTCAGCCACCAGGCCGTCTGGAGGTAGTCGCGGCCGGCGTCGAGCATCGCGCCCCACTCCGGCGCGGGCGGCTTGACGCCGAGGCCGAGGAAGCTCAGCGCGGAGGCCCACACGATCGCCTGGCCGACGCCGAGCGTCGCCAGCACGACGAGCGGGCGCGCCGCGTTGGGCAGGATCGTGCGGCGGATCGTGCGCGCCCTCGAATGGCCGAGCACGCGTGAGGCCTCGACGTAGCCGGAGCCCTTCACGGCCAGCACCTGGCCGCGGATCATGCGCGCGTAGCCGGGCGCGTTGGCGAGCCCGACGGCGACGATCTCGGTGCCGGGGCCCGGTCCGAAGATCGCCACGAACAGCAGCGCGAGCAGCAGGCCCGGGAAGGCGAACAGCACCTCCAGCAGGCGGTTGATCGCGCCGTCGGCGACGCGCCCGCCGAGCCCGGCGACGACGCCGAGCAGCGCCGCGACGCCGAGGCCCACCGCGGTCGCCCCCAGCCCGATCAGGACCGACTCGCGCGTGCCGTAGACGACGCGCGCGTAGACGTCGCGGCCCGACTGGTCGGTGCCGAACAGGTGGTGCAGCGAGGGCGCCTGGAAGCCCTCGCTCAGGTGCACGGTCAGCGGCCCCTGGCTCGTCACGAGCCCCGGCGCGAGCGCCGCGAGCGCGACGAACGCGGCGAACAGGGCCGACAGCGCGACGGTCGGGCGCACGCTGCGCGCACGCCGCCGCCGCGTGCTCGCGACCGGCAGCAGCGGGCCGCGCGCGAGCGTCTGGTCGATCGCCGACATCGCGATCAGCTCCGCGCCGGCGCGCGCAGCCGCGGATCGGCGACGCGGTAGAGGATGTCGACCAGCAGGTTCGCGACGACGTAGACGAGCGCCACCAGCAGCGTCACGCCCACCACGACCGGCAGGTCCTGGTTGTTGACGGCGCCGACGAGCAGCTGGCCGACGCCCGGCCGCGAGTAGATCACCTCGACGATCACCGAGCCGCTCAACAGCGCGCCGATCGCCCAGCCCGACAGCGTGATGCCGGGCAGCGCGGCGTGGCGCAGGGCGTGGCGCCGGCGCACCTCGCGCTCGCCCATCCCGCGCGCCCGCGCGGAGACCGCGAACGGCTGCTCCAGCGCACTGCCGAACTCGTCGCGCGTGACCTGCCCGAGGAAGCCGGCGAGCGGCAGCGCGAGTGTCAGCGCCGGCAGCACGAGCCCCTGCACCGACGTGCCGCCGACGACCGGGACCCACCGCAGCTGGATCGCGAAGACGACCAGCAGCACGAGCCCGAGCCAGTACTGCGGCAGCCCGGCGAGCACGACCTCGATGCCGGATCCGATCGCCTGGCGGGTGCGCCCGCGCCCGGCGCTCAGCAGCGTCGAGGCGACCGCGACGACCCACGCCAGCACGAGCGCCGTGCTCGTCAGGACGAGCGTCGGGCCGAGCTGGTCGCCGATCACCTGCGTCACGCGCTGGTGCAGCCCATAGGACGTGCCCAGGTCGCCGCGCAGCAGGTGGCCGAGGTAGCTGAAGTACTGCGCGAGCAGCGGCCGGTCGAAGCCGTACTGGTGGTCGACGGCGGCGATCTGCGCGTTGCTCGGGTGCGCGCCCGCGCCGCCGAGGATCGCGACGGCGGGGTTCCCCGGCATCAGCTGCTCGAGGAAGAACACCACCGTCGCGGCGGCGAGCAGGACGCCCGCCGCCGCCGCGAGCCGCCGCAGCACCGTGATGGCCGCGGCGCTCATCTCTGCTCCCACGCGTCCTGCAGGACCGGCTCGCCCTCGGACGGCTCGACCCACACGTCCTTCAGCTTGGAGCTGATCGCGAGGCGCGTCTGGATCGGGTAGAGCCGCAGCTGCCAGGCGCTGCTGGAGGCGATCGCCTGCGCCTGGTCGTAGAGCGTCTTCTGCTCGGCGCGGTCGGTCGTCGCCGCCGCTCTCAGCAGGATCGCGTCGAGCTGCGGATCCGACACGATCGCGCTGTTGTTGAAGCCGCCCGTTCTCAGCGACTCGGTCGAGAAGACGATGTAGAGCACGGCCGGCGTCGGGCTGTTCCAGTAGGAGTTGACCGCCTCGTACGCCTTCGGGTTCTGGAACGTGGCGTAGAAGGTGAGCTGCGGCTGCGGGGTCAGGATCACGTGGAAGCCGATCTGCTTCTCGGCCGCCTGGATGTCCTGGTAGAGCGTCTGGTCGGCCGGCGGCGTGTCGCCCGGATCGGACGAGTAGACGAAGCGCGCCGACAGCTCTCTGCCGTCCTTCGTGCGGTAGCCGGCGGCGTCGCGACCGGTCCAGCCGGCCGCGTCGAGCAGCGCGTTGGCCTTCTTGACGTCGTACGGGAAGGCGTTCTCGTACGCCGGCGAGTAGTCGGGCGTGCCCGAGCTGAGCGGCCCGGCCGCGTACGGGAAGACGCCGAGGTATGCGCTTCTGACGGCGGCGCCCGCGTTGGAGCCGTACAGCAGCGCCTGGCGCACGCGCGCGTCGTCGAACGGCGCGTGGCTCGTGTTGAGGGTGAAGTTGTTCGGGTTGCCGGAGTGGACGAAGCGCAGCACCTGCAGGCTCGGGTTGGCTCTGGCCGCCGCCTCGTCCTCGGGCGGGATGTTGAAGATGATGCTGGCCTCGCCGCCGGTGACGGCGGAGTAGCGCACCGAGTTGTCCTTCAGGAACTTCCAGGTGATCCCGTCGAGGTAGGACGGGCCCTGGTGCTTGGCGTTCGCCGGCGCCGAATCGTAGTCCGGGTTGCGCACGAGGTCGACCTCCTGGCCGTGGACCCAGCGCTTGATCGCGAACGGGCCGGTGCCGACCGGCGACTGGCAGTTGACTCTGAGCCCGCGCGCCATCGCCTTCGGCGACTCGATGCCGAGGAACGCCTGCGCGAGCACGTCGAGGAACGGCGAGTAGGGCCGCTTGAGGTTGATGCGCACGGTGTGCGCGTCGATCACGTCGGTCGACGCGTAGTACGGCTTGAGGTAGATCAGGTCCGTGCTCGACTGCGTCGCCGGGTCGAGGATCTGCTTGATGTTGGCCTGCACGGCCGCGGCGTCGAACGGCGTCCCGTCGGTGAATCTGACGCCCTGCTTGAGCTTGAACGTGTAGTGCCTGCCGTCGGGCGTGATCGTCCACGAGGTCGCGAGCCACGGCACCGCGCGACCGTCCGGCAGCTCGGAGACGAGCGAGTCGAGGTACTGGCGCGAGACGTAGGTCTGCGGCATGTCGCCGAGGTTGTGCGGGTCGAGGCAGGTCGGCTCGCGGTCCGCGCCGTAGACGATCGTCCCCCCTCTCACGGGTGTGCCGCCGGAGGACGACGACGCGGTGCTGGTGGCCCCGCCGCACGCGGCGAGGGCCAGGGAGAGGGCGCTCGCTCCCGCCAGCAGGGCGAGCTTGATGGGTGTGGTGCGGGACAAGGCTGGTCCTCCTGCTGCGACGTACAGGCGCGTTCGAGATCGATGGATGAGCGGTGCGACCGCGAGCGGGCTCGCCGCTCGATGCGAGGCGGGCAATCTACATATTCTGGATCGACTTAGTAGACTTTTTCTCCATGAGTACCCACATGGGGAACGCCGCAGCACCGCAGGAGCCGGTCGAGGTGCTCGTGCTCGACGCGCACGAGCCGTCGCGGCTCGGGCTCGGGCTGCTGCTCCAGCGCCAGGCGTGGGTGCGGCGCTGCCTGCTCGCGGGCACGCTCGAGCGGGCGGTCGCGCTCAGCCGCCGCCACGGGCCGCGGGTCGCGGTCGTCGACGTCTCGAACGCCGGCCCGTTCGTCGCCGAGCTGCTCGACCCCCTGCGCACGGCGCACGAGCCGGTGCGCTTCGTGCTCGCGTCGCGCTGCGCACGCGAGCCGGTCGCACCGCTCGGCCGGCTGGGGGCGGCCGGCTTCGTCGCGCCCGGGTCGACGGCCACCGCGATCCTCGAGACCGTGCGCGCCGCCGCGTTCGACGAGGCGGCGCCCGTGTCCGCGGCCGCGCTGCCGGCGACGGAGGCGGCGGCGCTCACCGCACGCGAGCGCGACGTGCTCGCGCTGCTGGTCACGGGCGCGACGAACCCGGAGATCGCCCGCGAGCTGCACCTCGGACGCGACAGCGTCAAGAAGCACGCGACCGCGATCTACCGCAAGCTCGGCGTCCGCAACCGCACCGAGGCCACGCGCCACGCAGCGCGGCTGCCCGCCGGCGGGTGACGGCCCGGCAGCTCAGGCCGCCGGCGCCGCGGCGCTCACCGTCGCATCCTCGCTCGCGACCTTGGCAGTGCGCCCGCGCGGCAGCAGCAGCGGAGCGGGGAGCGCGAGGATGCCGGCGGCGGCGATCGCGGGCCGCAGCCCGACCAGCTCCGCCAGCACGCCCCACAGCGCCGTCATCGCCGCGGTCGTGGCGCTGGTGCTGACCGACCACGCCGACAGCGTGCGCGCGATCCGCTCGGGCGAGATCTGCTCGAGCCGGTAGGTCGCGACGACCGGGTTGAAGACGCCCAGGCTCGTGACGAGGCCGAGCTGCAGGCCGATCACCAGCAGCAGCCCGGCCGTCCCCGCCGGGATGAAGGCGAGCCCGATCGGCCAGCCGACCGAGAGCCACCCGAACGTCAGCATCACCGTGCGCTGGCCGAAGCGCGCGACCGCCCGCCGCGACAGCCGCGAGCCGACGAGGCCGCCGACGCAGGGCGCGGCGAACGCCAGCCCGTACTGCCACGGCTGGAAGTGCAGGTCGTCGAGCATCAGCACCGCCAGCAGCGGCTCGGTGCAGAGGATCAAGCTGCCGACCATCAGCCGGTTGAAGAACGGGCCGCGCAGGCCCGGGTGAGCGAGGATGTAGCGCCAGCCGTCGGGCAGGTCCCTGAAGCGGGTTCGCGGCGCGTCGGGCTGCGGCGGGCACGGCTCCTCGCCGCCGATCATGCGGATCGCGAACGCCGACAGGAGATAGCTGATCGCGTCGGCGGTCACGCTGATCGTCGCGCCGAAGAAGCCGATCGCGGCGCCGCCGAGCGGCGGCCCGACGACGAGCGAGCTCCACGTGGTGGACTCGAAGCGCGCGTTGGCGACGAGCAGGTCCTCCGGCTCCACCAGCGCCTTGAGGTGCGCGCCGCCGGCGGCCTGGAAGGCGATCTTGGCGCCGGCCACGACGATCGTGACGAGCAGGAGCTGCGCGAACGTGAGCCAGCCGAGCAGGTAGGCGATCGGGATCGTGAGCTGCGCGCCGAAGCGGACGACGTCCATCGCGATCATCACCGGCCGCTTGCGGCGGAACTCGACCCACGGGCCGAGCGGGATCGCCAGCAGCGCGCCCGCCGCGAGCCCGACCGAGGCGAGCAGCGACACCTGCCCCGGCCCGGCGTGCAGGACGCGGATCGCGATGATCGACATCGCCCCGAAGCCGAAGCCGGTGCCGTAGGTGCTGACCGCGTAGGCAGCCCACAGCCATCCGAACGGCCGGCCCAAGGAGCGTCGTCTGCGCATGACCCCGAAGCGAATCGCGCCGGGCGGACGCGATCGTCGTTTGGCGTCCGCGCGCGGCGGGAACCGCCACGGCATGGCCGCCACGCGCTTCTTCTACTGCGCCTCGCACGAGCAGTTCCCGCCCGACGCGCTGCTGGCGCACGCGGTCGCGGCCGAGCAGGCGGGGTTCGACGGGATCGCGTGCAGCGACCATCTGCAGCCGTGGTGGGAGCCGGGCGAGTCCGGCCACGCGTGGGTGTGGCTCGGCGCCGTCGGCCATGCGACGGGGCTGCCGCTCGGCACCGCGGTCACGCCGCCCGGCCCGCGCCATCATCCGGTCCTGATCGCGCAGGCGTGGGCGACGCTGGAGCTGATGTTCCCCGGCCGCCCGTTCCTCGGCATCGGCTCGGGCGAGTCGCTCAACGAGTCCCCGCTCGGCGCGCCGTGGCCGCCGGTCGGCGAGCAGATCGAGCGGCTCGACGAGGCGCTGTCGATCATCCACCGCCTGTTCGCCGGCCAGCGCGTCAGCGTCCGCGGCAGACACTTCTCGACCGACGACGCCTACCTGCACAGCCGTCCCGTGCGGCGTCCGCCGATCTACGTCTCCGCGTTCGGCCCGCATGCGGCCGCGGTGGCGGGCAGATGGGGCGATGGGCTGTGGACGCTCGCCGACCCCGAGCGGGCGCCGGGCGTGATCGACGCCTATCGCGCCGCCGCCTCCGACGCTGGCAACGAGCCGGGCGAGATCGTGCTGCAGACGGCGTTCTCGTGGGCGCTTGACGACGCCACCGCACTGGAGGGCGCCCGCGTCTGGAAGGGCTCCCAGCCGCCGGAGTTCTACACCGACGACTGGCATGACCCCGCCGCGATGTACGCCGAGGGCGAGCGGCAGACCAGCGACGAGCAGTTGCGCGAAGCGATGATCGTCTCCCACGACCCCGCCGTCCACGTCGAGCGGATCCGGCAGGTGATCGACCTCGGCGCCGACACGGTCGTGCTCGCCAACAACTCCGGCAGCGACCCGCTCGCCGCGATCCGCGTCTACCGCGAGCACGTGCTCCCGGCGCTGCGCTGAAGGCGCCCGGCTCGGTCTCCGTGCCGCGCACCCGCCGTGTCGACTGCTCCGGGCCGGGGATCGCCCGCCGCAGACGCGGGCGCGGCTTCGCCTACCTCGACGATCGCGGCGTAGGCCGCGGTCGGCGCGTCGCGCCGCTCATCCACGCGTCACAGCGTGTCCTCGGCCTTGCGGTAGGCGATCTGCAAGACGTCGGAGGCGAAGACGACGGCGAGCAGCGAGGTGGCCCAGCGCGTGGCCCGCGGCGCGACGAGCAGGCCCGCGGTGAGCAGCGTCGCGAGCCACATGCTGAGGCAGTGGGGGCACACGAGCAGCTCGCCGATCACGCGGCGCAGACCGTGGCCGCGGGCCGCCTCCTCCACCTCGCCGGGGCCGCCGTCGGCCTGGAAGCGGGTGAAGGGCGCGCGCACGGCGCTCGCGACGCGCGCCTTGCCGAGCAGGCGCGAGCCCTTGTGCGCGGCGACCGCGAGCAGTGCGAGGTCGCGCGGGTCGACGCGCTCGGGCAGCGTGCGGCCCGAGCGGCGAAACCACGTCGCGAAGGCGCCCAGCGCGCTCGCGTAGAGCGAGATCAGCAGCGCATACCAGCCCAGCGGCCGCTCCTGCTGCGGCGAGTGGCCGGCGAACGGCGGGATGTCCTGCACGCGCGTCTCGACCGCGGGCATGCCGGGATGGGTACCCGTGTGCCCGCGGTCGAAGCCTGCGTTCCGTCCAGGCATCGGCGTGGTGACGCTAGCCGACGGCGACCTGGTGCTGCTCGACCGCGTCGAGCACGCCACGACGGCGCTTGTGGGCGCGCTCGTACGTGGCGACGTGGCGCAGCTGGGCCGGCGTGAGGTCGTCCAGCTGGTCGGTGACCTCGTCGACGGTCAGCTCGTCGTATCTGGACAGCGGCGAGCGGCGCTCCTCGCGCTGCTGCGTGTCGCTGAGCGTGCCGGTGGCGCTGCGCGCGCCGTGGACCGCGTCCTGCGCGAGCTCGCCGGCGGCGCGCTGGGTCTTGCGGATCGCCTGCCCGGCGCCCGTGGTGGCGGGGTCGTAGCTCGAGTCCCCGTGCACCTCGGCGCCGACGACGGCGGCCGTCAGCTGCGGAAGCTGCTCGCGCAGCGCAGCGAGCATGCGCTCCTCGTCGGCGCGGTTGGCGGCGGCGAGTCTCGCGGTGGCGGTGTCGTCCGCCTGGCGCGCGAGCTGCTCGAGCGCGTCGTAGGTGGCGATCTCGAGCGCCTCGCTCGCACACTCGTCCTTCGCGTTCTTGAGCAGCTTCTCCTCGGGGCTGCCGCCGCGGGCGACGATGTCGAGCGGCGCCTTGCCGAGCGCGACCAGCTGGCCGACGGCTCGCTCGGCGACACCGACGCCGGCGCTGAGGAAGCTCGGACCGTGGTCGAGCTCGCGCAGCCGGCGGGCGATCCTGTCGGCGTGGCCGCGCGTCTCGCGCAGATGTCTGTCGAGCTGGGTGCGGTACGGGCCGGCGGGCGTCATCGCGACGTGCGCCTGCAGCGTGCGCACGAGCCCGAGCTCCATCGCCTCGGCCTCGTGCAGGTATTGGACGATCTTGTCGTTCGTCGTCGGCATCGGTTCGATTCCTCGGTTTCTCGATCGCTTGCGTTATGTGACCTGTATCGGCTCCCCGACTTCGCGCGGGGGCAAACGACGGCGGCGGGCCGAGGTCATCGCTTCGGCGCAGCGCGCGAACGATCGGTTGCAGCGCGTCGCGAGCGGGCACACCGGGTGCCGTGGCGCACAACGAGATCCACGTCGACGCGTCCCCAGAGACCGTCTTCGGCGTGCTCGCCGACCCGCGCTCGTTCGCGCGCTGGGTCGTCGGCTCGCGCAAGATCCGCCGCGCGGACCCGGACTGGCCGGCGCCCGGGACGGCGTTCGACCACGCGGTCGGCTTCGGGCCGTTCGTGCTGAAGGACCACTCCTGCGTGGAGGAATGCGAGCGGCCGCGCCTGCTGCGGCTGCTCGTCAAGCTGCGCCCGATCTCGCGCGCCCACGTGACGCTGCAGATGACGCCGGAAGGCCGCGGCGCGCACGTCGCGATGGACGAGCACGCCGCCGACGCGCGCAGCCGCCTGCTGTTCAACCGCTTCACCGACCCGCTCGTGCGCCTGCGCAACGCCGAGTCGCTGCGGCGCCTCAAGGCGCTCGCCGAGGGGACCGAGCCGATGCCGACGGGTCCGCTGCCGTCGCGCGGCGCGGAGGCCGAGGGCAGCGTGACGGCCAGCAGCAGACCCGCCGGTGCCGCGTAGCGATCCGTCACCGCCAGGGACGCAGGCGCCGATCGCGCAGCAGCGCGCGCGCGGCACCGCGGCCGCTCATGCCGTGCACCGCGCCGCCGGGATGCGTCGAGGCGCCGGCGACGTACAGCCCGCGCAGCGGCGCGCGGTAGCGCGCCAGCAGCGGCGACGGCCGGAACACGAGCTGCTGGTCGAGCTCGTAGGAGCCGCCGCCGAGGTCGCCGCCGACGAGGCTCGGGTTCTCGCGCTCAGACTGCGCCGGCGAGCGCGCCGCGCGCGCGAGCACGAGCGCGCGGAAGCCCGGCGCGAAGCGCTCCAGCTGGTCCTCGATCAGCTCGGCCACCTGCTCGTCGCCTGCCTGGTAGCGACTCGGCACGTGCGCGTAGACGTAGAGCGTGTGCTGCCCCTCGGGCGCCCGCGAGCGGTCGAGCAGCGACTGCTGGCCGACCACCAGCGCCGGTCTGGCGGGGACCTGGCCGCGGTGCGCGGCCTGCGCGGCGGCGGTCAGCTCGTCGAGCCCGCCCGCGACGTGCACGACCGCCGCGCTGCGCGGCTCGGATGCCGTCCAGGGGACCGGACCTGCGAGCGCGTAGTCGAGCTTGAACGCGCCGGTCCCGTAGCGCCAGTGCGCCAGGCGACGCTGCAATCTGCCGGGCAGCGCGCCGGCCGGCAGCAGGCGCGCCAGCACGCCGGCGCTGACGGTCGAGACGACCGCGTCGGCGGGGACCTCCTCCCCGGAAGCGAGCCGCACGCCGCTCACGTGGCCACGTCGCACGCACACGCCGGCGACCGTCGCCGAGCAGCGGATCGTGGCACCCTCGCGCTCGGCGCGGCGCACGAGCGCGGCGGCCAGCTCGCCCATCCCGCCGCGCGGGAACGGCCAGCCGTGGCTGTGCCCCAGCAGCTGCAGCAGGAAGCCGAACGCGCCGCTGACCGTCGTGGAGGGAGGCAGCCCGGAGTGCTGGGCCGAGCCGGACAGCCACGCGGTCGCGCGGCGGTCGCCGTCGAACAGGTCGAGCCCGAGCGCCTCGACCGAGCCCAGCAGCCGAGGCGTCCACTCGACCAGGTCGCCGCGCAGCGCCCCGCCGAGCCGCAGCCCCGGCCCCACGGGCGGCAGCGGCGACAGCACGCTCTCCACGAGCGGCGTCGCCAGCGGCAGCATCCGCCGCATCGCCGCCTCCCAGCCGGCGCCGGCGGGGCCGAGCGAGTCGACGGTCGCGGCCACGTCGCGCTGCAGCGCGATCGCGCTGCCGTCCTCGAACGGGTGCGCCAGCACCGTCGGCGGGTCGATCCACTCCACGCCGTCGCGCTCCAGCTCCAGCTCCAGCATCGCGGGCGAAGCCGCCGTCATCGGCACGAACGCCGCGCAGTGGTCGTGCACGAAGCCGGGCAGCGTCGCCGCCGTCGACGACGAAGCGCCGCCCGGATGCGGCGCGTGCTCGAGCACCGTCACATCGAGGCCGTGCGCGGCGAGGTGGATCGCCGCGACGAGTCCGTTGTGCCCGGCGCCGACGATCACGACTCGCGTCACGGGAGGGCGATACCCGGACCGCGAGCGGCGTACCCGCCCGACCGGATGACCGGGACCGGCTTGGGCGCGGCGGCTGCGGGTAGGGCTTGAAGTCGATGAAAGGACGCACATGCCGACTCCACTGCACCGCCTCTCGGCGCTCGGACAGAGCGTCTGGATCGACAACCTCTCACGCAGCTCGATCCACGACGGCCGCCTCGCGGCGCTGATTGCCGACGACGCCGGCGTCGTCGGCGCGACGAGCAACCCGACGATCTTCGCGAAGGCGATCGCCGAGGGCGACGCCTACGACGAGCAGCTGCGCGAGCTCGACGACGTCGACGACCCGAAAGAGGTCTTCTGGGCACTCGCGACCCGCGACGTGCGCGACGCGTGCGACCTCTTCCGCCAGGTCTGGGACGACGGCTCCGGACAGGACGGCTACGTCTCGCTGGAGGTCGACCCGGGCCTCGCCTACGACGCGGACGCCACGCTCGAGCAGGTGCGGCGGCTGCACGCCGAGGTCGACCGGCCCAACCTGCTCGTCAAGATCCCGGCGACCGAGCCGGGGCTCGCGGCGATCGAGGACGCGATCGCGGAGGGCCTCTCGATCAACGTCACGCTCGTCTTCTCGCTCGATCGCTACCGGCAGGTCGTCGAGGCGTACGTGCGCGGGCTCGAGCGGCTCGTCGCCGCCGGCGGCGACCCCCGCCCGGTCGCGTCGGTCGCGAGCTTCTTCGTCTCGCGCATCGACAGCGAGACGGACCGCCGCCTGGCAAGGGTCGGCGGTCACGACGAGCTCAAGGGCAGACTCGCGATCGCCAACGCGCGTCTCGCCTACCAGCACTACCAAGAGGCGTTCGCGAGCGCTCGCTGGCTGCTGCTCGCCGAGCAGGGCGCCGCCCCTCAGCGCCTGCTGTGGGCCTCGACGTCGGTCAAGGACCCGGCCTATCCCGACACACGCTACGTCGAGCAGCTGATCGGCCCGGAGACGGTCGACACGATGCCGGAGGAGACGATCCGCGCCTACCAGGACCACGGCCGGCCGGCGGCACGGCTCGAGCTCGACATCGACGAGGCGCGCGACGTGCTCGCGGCGCTGGCGCTGGCGGGCGTCGACTACGACGACGTCACCGCGACGCTCGAGCGCGAAGGCGTGGAGAAGTTCGCGGCGTCGTTCGACGAGCTGCTCGACGGCCTGTGCGAGAAGCGCGCGGCCACCGCGGGCGCCTGAGCCGCGCCGCGTCTAGGCTGCGCCGCCGGAGCGCAGCTCGGCGCACAGCGCACAGATGTCGTCGTGCGGCGTGTCGTCCTGCGGCAGCGTCTCGACCAGCTCGTCGACCAGCGCCTGCGGGTCGCGGGAGCGAAGGGCGCCCACCGCGGCGGCGAGCCGCTCCAGGCCGCGGTCCAGCGGCTCGTCGTGCCGCTCGACGAGCCCGTCGGTGTAGAGCAGCAGGCGCCCGCCGGACGCGAGCGTGAGGCGGCCATCCGGCGGACGGCCCGCCTCGGGGTCGACGCCGAGCGGCAGCGAGCGACCGTCCCACAGCACGACCGGCTCGGCGCCGGACTGCAGCAGCAGCGGCGGCGGATGGCCGGCGCAGGCGTAGCGCACGGCGCCGCCGTCGAGCTCGATCTCCGCGTAGGCGAGCGTCGCCATCAACGCGAGCGGGACGCCGGCGGCGAAGCGGTCGAGCCGTTCCAGCAGCTGCGCCGGGCCGCCGAGGCCGGCGCCCGCGAGCGCGCGCGTCGCGCTGCGCAGCTGCCCCATCGCCGACGCCGCCTCGATGCCGCGCCCGACGACGTCGCCGACGACCACGCCGACGCGCCCCTCCCCCGCCGGGAACGCGTCATGCCAGTCGCCGCCGACCTCGAGCGTGTCGACGGCCGGCCGGTAGTGCGCGCCGACGCGGATGCGCGGATCGCGCAGCGGCTCGGAGGCGAGCAGGCTGCGCTGCAGCACGTGCGCGACGTCGCGCTCGCGGTCGCGCGCGAGCAGCAGCTCGTGCTCGTAGGCGCGGCGGTCGACGGCGCTGAAGACGGTGGTGCGGATCAGCAGCGGCTGCCGATCCGCGTCGCGCTTGAGCAGCGAGGTGAGCAGCACCGGCAGCCGCGTCCCGTCGGCCCGGCGCAGCTCGAGCGCGATCTCGTTGGCCGCGCCCTGCAGCGCGAGCAGCGGGGCGTAGTGCGTCTCGTGGTAGATGCGCCCGCCGGCCGTCAGCAGGTCAACGAGCCGCCGCCCGCCGAGCAGCTCCTCGCGCGCGTAGCCGGTCCAGTCGAGGAACGTGCGGTTGACCTTGACGATCCTGCCGTCGGGGAGCGTGGAGAGGTAGCCGCACGGCGCGTCCTCGTACAGCTCCTCGGCCGACGCCTCGAGCGCGGGGTCGAGCGGCGCCGGCGCCTCGCTACGCCCGCTGCTCATCCGCGTCCGGCGAGGAACGCGGCGATCGCGGCGATCGTCTCCCGCGGCGCGCTCAGGTTCGGGCAGTGGCCGGTGGCGTCGAGCAGCGCGTAGCTGCTGCCGGGGACCGCGCGGTGGACGAACTCGCCGACCGCGCGCGGGGCGATCGCGTCCTGCGCGCACTGCAGCACGAGCGTCGGCACGCGCACGTCGGCGAGCTCGGCGCGCGTGTCGGAGCGGAACGTGACGCGCGCGAACTGCTGCGCGATGTCCGGGTCGGTGCGGCAGAAGCTGTTCGTCAGTTCGTCCCCCAGCTCGGGACGGTCGGGGTTGCCCATGATCACCGGCGCCAGCTGGCTCGACCAGCCGAGGTAGTTGCTGGCGAGCGACTCCAGCAGCTCGTCGATGTCAGCGGCGCTGAACCCGCCGACGTAGCCGTCGTCGTCGACGTAGCGCGGCGACGGGCTGACCATCACGAGCGCGCGGAAGCGGTCGGGCTCCTCCCGCACGGCCAGCGTCCCGATCATCGCGCTGACCGAGTGCCCGACGAGCACGACGTCCTCCAGCGCCAGTGCGCGGCACAGCTCCAGCACGTCCTCCGCATACGCATCGAGCGATCCGTAGCGCTCGAAGTCGTAGGCGGAGCGATCCGACCCGCCCGCGCCGACGTGGTCGAACAGGACGATCCGGTGCGTCTGCGCGAACGCCGGCGCGACGAGGCGCCACATGCTCTGATCGCAGCCGAAGCCGTGCGCGAACAGCATCGGGCGCCCCGTCTCGACGCCCGCCAACGTGACGTTGTTGCGCACGACGCACGCGCTGTCGCTGCCGGCCGCGCGGGTCAAGGACAGACGCCCGGTTCCGGCCCGGTGTGGTGGAAGCGGTCGCGCAGCCCGGTGATCGTCAGCAGGCGCGCAACCGGGCCGTCGGCCTCGACGATCGAGAAGGAGCCCCCGCGCCGGCGCGCTGCGAGATCCATGCGCAGGAGCAGCTGCAGGCCGGTCGAGTCCATGAAGGTCAGCTGCCGCAGGTCGAGCACGACGGCCTGCGCGCGTGCGGACACCCGCGCGAGCTCGGCCTCGAGCCGCCCGAGCGTGCCGATGTCGAGCTCGCCGCGCGGGACCACGACGACGTGTCTGCGCTCGACCCGGACGTCGACGTCGAAGCCGTAGGTGAACGGCGGAGGTGGATCCTGCGGAGAGACGTCGAGCTGAGACACCTCGGGCTCCTCGAGTCGCTGAGAACGTGAGCGAAGCTCGGAAGTCAGGTGACGCTGCGCAATCGTCGCGAACGACCGCACCCCGTCGCGGGTGCCCTCCTGAAAAGACAGTAGCTCATGCGGGCACCGCGAGCACGAACAGCTCGACCTCGAGGTCCGGCCCGACGTGATGGTTGGAGATGAACGCCAGCACGCGCCGGCCGCTGAGCCGCTCGACCTCGGCGATGAATCTGTCCTGCATCGCGGCCTGGAACGCGCTGCGGGTCTCCTGCACGATCGCGCTCCGCTGCAGCTCGATCAGCGTCTTCTCGATGTCGGTGTAAACGCCGCCGAGCACGCAGGCGAGCAGGTCCTCGCCCATCATCCGGCTCTTGGTGCTGGCCGGCGCGCGGCCGTAGTAGCGCTCGTGCAGCGTGCTCATCGAGGTGCTCACCGCGTCGAGCAGCGCGTCGCCGTCGAGCGGGTCGGTCGGGACCATCGTCCACCTGCCTTGCTCACCCTCGATCGAGGCGATCGCACGCGCAGGCTGAAGGTAGGAGGGCCCGGCGGACGCCGACCGCAGGGGCCGGTCTACCACTGCGAGCGTAGCGCTACCCTCGACGCTGTGAGCGATGACGTCTATCCCGCGGACCCCGTCGCCAGTCAAGTCGGCCGGGGAGAGGTCCTGACCGCGGTCTCCGACGGGATCGTCGCGCTGCTGAAGGACTTCTACGGCAAGGGGCCGACGCGTGATCGGCTTCATGAGCGGTAACCAGCAGCACCCCGACCTCCTGTGCGAGGTCTTCGTGCTGGCGCCGACGGATCTCGTCGACGAGCTCTAGCCTAGAGCTGGCGCGAGGACCACAGCAGCGCGGCCAGGATCACCGACGCCAGGCCGACGACGAGGCCGACGATCCAGCCGGCCACGTCCTGACCGACGAGGACGGCGCCGAGCACGACGGCGATGCCGACGATGCCGCCGGTGGCGATCAGCCGCATGAAGCCGCGCTCGACCTTCGTGCGCCGGCGCGTGCGGCCGGGCACCATCCCCTGCGGGCGCTCGCGTCTGCCGTTGCCGGCGGCGGCGGTCTGCTTGCCTGGCCTCAAGGAGCTCATGCGCAGAGCACTACCCGGTGCGGACCGGGAAGACGCATGTGCTCGCCTACACGCGGCGCGCTCACGCCGCGGCCTCGATCCAGTGCGCCTCGCCGAGCGCCGCCAGCCGCAGTCCGCGCTCGGCGGCGACGGCCGCCACCAGGGGGATCAGCGCGACCGTCTGATCGCAGCCGACGACATGCCCGTCCGCCAGCATCCGCGCGATCAGGCCCGGGTGACGCGCCGCCCGCGACGCGATCGGGAAGAACGTCGCGCGTGCTCGACACGCGGCAAGCGCGTGTCGAGCACGCGCGGCGTCCAGCGCGGATCGGGACCGTCGTCGAACGTGAGCGCCAGCGCAGCCGCCTCAGACAGTGCGGCCCCGACCACCGAAGAAGAACATCCCCAGTGCGACGAGCGCGAGCACGAACAGGATCGGATGGATGATCACGCCGCCGGCGATCGCGATCACCAGCAGGACGATTCCGAGGATCAGCCAGAGCATGATTCAGTGCTCCCCCTCTGCGTCGTGGTCGTCGTCGCCGTGCAGCGCGTCCTTGACCTTGTCGGCCGCGTTGCCGACCTTCTCCTTCACGGTCCCGGCGGCCTCGTCGACCTTGCCCTCGCGGCGCAGGTCGTCGTTGCCGGTCAGATCGCCGGCTGCTCGCTTGAGCCGGCCTTTTGCCGTGTCGGTCGTGCCGTCGTCCATGGGAATCTCCTCAGCTTGGGTGCCCCCAGCGCTACCCGGTCGGGGCCGGCCTCAAGCGAAGACGGCGGGCCGTCACTCCGTCCGCGCGAACTGCCGGATCGCCACCGCCATCATCGCCAGGCCCAGCGCCAGCACGATCCCGACCTCGAGCAGCGTCGGCACGCGCCAGCCGAACCAGGTGACGCCGGGGGCGAGCCGCTGCTGGGCGGCCGCGGAGACGTCGAGGTGGGCGAACACCAGCCGCCGCATCTCGTCGACGGCGTAGGTCAGCGGGTTGAGGCGGGTGAGCACCTGCAGCCAGGTCGGCAGGCCCGCGACCGGGTACAGCGCGCCGGAGAGGAAGAACAGCGGCATCACGAGCATCTGCATCACGGTCGTGAACGTCTGGATCTGCTTGACGCGGACGGCCACCAGCACGCCGAAGGCGGTGACGGTGAAGGCGATCAGGAGCTGCAGGCCGAACAGGCCGAGCAGCAGCAGCGGGTCGTACGGCACGTCGACGAAGCCGGCGAGGGCCAGCAGGATCAGGCCCTGGAGCGACGCGACCGTCGCGCCTCCGAGGCACTTGCCGACGACGATCGAGGAGCGCCGCACGGGCGCGACCATCATCTCGCGCAGGAAGCCGAACTCGCGGTCCATCACCAGCGAGATCGCGTTGAACATCGCGCTGAAGACGAGCGCCATGCAGATGACGCCGGGGAAGATGAACGTCTTGAGGTCGACGCCGTCGGTGGAGGCGGCCGCGAGCGTCTGCAGGCCGGCGCCGAGCACGAACAGGAACAGCAGCGGCTGGACCAGCATCGTCGCGATCCGCATGCGGTCGCTGCCGAAGCGGATCAGGTCGCGCCGCCAGACGATCCGCATCGCGCGCGCCTCCGAGCGCCACGAGCGCTCCGGCACGCGGACGGCGACGACCTCCATGACCGTGGCGCTCATCGTCTGGCCCCCGACATCACGCGCACCATGGCCCGGCTGAGATCGCTCACCGACGCGGTCTCGGCGTCGCGGATCGCCGCGCCCGTGAAGTGCATGAAGACGTCGTCGAGGCGGTCGGCCCCGACGCGCGCCTTCAGCGCCGCCGGCGTGTCGAGCACGACGATCTCGCCGCGGTCCATGATCGCGATGCGGTCGCAGAGCTCGGCCTCGTCCATGTAGTGCGTCGTCATGAAGATCGTCGTGCCCTCGGCCTCCTGCAGCGCGCGGATGTAGCGCCAGATCGAGCTGCGGGTCTGCGGGTCGAGGCCGATCGTCGGCTCGTCGAGGAACAGCACGCGCGGCGAGTGCATCAGGCCGCGCGCGATCTCCAAACGCCGTCTCATGCCACCGGAGAAGGTCATGACCGTGCTGTCGCGGCGGTCCCACAAGTCGACCATCTCGAGCATCTGGCGCATCCGCGCCGGCACGACGCCGGCGTCGATGCCGTACAGCTCGGCGTGCATGCGCAGGTTCTGCGCGGCGGTCAGGTAGCCGTCGAGCGTCTGGTCCTGGAAGACGAGGCCGATGTGGCGGCGGACGTCGTCGCGCTCGGTGGCGACGTCGAAGCCGCTCACGCGGGCGCTGCCCGAGGTGGGTCGCGCGAGCGTGCACAGCATGTTGATCGTCGTGCTCTTGCCGGCGCCGTTGGGGCCGAGGAAGCCGAAGATCTCGCCGCGGGCGACGGTGAACGAGACGCCGCGGACCGCCTCGGCGTCGCCGTAGGTCTTGACGAGGCCGTCGACCTCGATGGCGGGTGGTGGAGTGGAGTTCATGGCGCGGCACGATAACACTACAGTGACTGTAATTCTACTGCCGCTATAGTGCTATACTTCATGTCAGGAGGCGCCCCTCAAGGTCTGCGCGAGCGCAAGAAGCGCGCCACGCGCGACGCGATCGCCACCACCGCGCGCCGCCTGTTCGCGCAGCGCGGCTTCGACGCCGTCACGGTCGCCGAGATCGCCGTCGCCGCCGACGTCTCCGAGAAGACGGTCTTCAACCACTTCGCCACCAAGGAGGACCTCGTCTTCGCCGGCGGCGAGACGGGGCTGGCGCAGCTGCAGGCGGCGATCGCCCAACGACCGCCCGGGACCTCGCTGCTCGACGTCTTCCGCGCCAACTCGGAGGCGATGCTCGACGTCGTCGCCGCCGGCGAGACGGAGGACAGCCTCGTCGTCCCGCGCATCGTGCGCGACAGCCCCGCGCTGCAGGAGCGGCTCGCGGCGGGCTGGGCGCGCGAGGCCGACGCGCTCGCCGCCGCCGTCGCCGCGGCGACCGGCGCCGACGACGGCGACCTCGTGCCGGAGGTCGTCGCGCGCACGCTGGCGTGGACGCTGATCGCGATCTTCCGCGCCACGTTCGCCGGCCTGCTGGCCGGCGAGGACCCCGCGCAGCTCGCCGCGAGCATGCGGCCCCAAGCCGCGCGCGCCTACGACCGCCTCGCCGCCGGCCTTGCGGACTACGGCGTCGCCGCCGTGTGACGCGGCGCCCGCACGGCGGCGGAATGCCGCGCGGTGCGGCGTCTGGCGCAGGTCGCCGCCGGTAGCCTCGCGTGCGTGCGCGTGCTGGTGACCGGAGCGAGCGGCTTCCTCGGCGGGTTCGCCTGTGCGGAGCTGCACGCGCGGGGCCATGCCGTGACGGCGCTCGTGCGGCGCCCCGGCTCGGCGCCCGGCGGCTGCGAGGAGCTGCACTGCGACCTCGCCGACGGCGATCCGGCGGCGCTGAGCGCCGCGCTCGCCGCGGCACGGCCCGACTGCGTCCTGCACCTCGCCGCCGAGATCGCGACGCAGCGCGACCCGGCCCGCATCGCGGCGGTCAACGTCGCCGGCACCGCACGGCTGCTGGAGGCCTGCGCGGCCGCCGGCGCACCGAAGGTCGTCTTCGCCTCCACCGTCGTCACCGGCGACGCGCGCGGGGAGCTGCTCGACGAGCAGACGGCGCTCCCGGTCGAGACCGCCTACGGCCGCTCGAAGCAGGAGGGCGAGCGGCTGCTGCGCGCGTCCGGCCTGCCGGGCGTCGTCGTGCGCCCCTCGCACGTCTACGGACCCGGCGGCTGGTTCGCGCACGAGCTCGTGCGCCGGCTGCGCCTGCCGGGCCGCTTCGCCGTCGTCGGCCGCGGCGGGAACTGGTGGGACGTCGTCCACGTCGCCGATGTCGCGCGCGCCCTCTGCGACGCGGCCGAGTCCGCGCCCGCCGGGTCGACGTATCACGTCGTCGACGACGCACCGATCCGCCTGAGCGAGTTCGCCGCGACCGTCGCGACGGCGCTCGGGATCGGGCGCCCGCGCCACGTCCCCGTCGCGCTCGTGCGCCTCGCGGCCGGCCGCGAGCCGGTCGCCGCCGTGACCCGCTCGGCGCGCTCCAGCAACGCGCGCATCAAGCGCGAGCTGGGCTGGTCGCCGCGGTATCCGACGGCTGCGGAGGGCGTCCCGGCCGCGGTCGCAGCGATCACGTCGAGTTCATGATGCGACCGCGATCGATGCGATGCACAGCTCGTGGCGCTGTCATGCGGCTCCCACCGCCGGCCAGCTCGCCGAGCAGCCGCACGCAGGCGGCCGTCCCGCGCGCCAGCGAGTCGAGCGAGAAGCGCTCGTCGGCGGCGTGCATCCCGTCGTCGGGCGAGGCGAAGCCCATCAGCACGACCGGGGCGCGCAACGCACGCGCGAACGCCCCCACGACGGGGATCGAGCCCCCCGAGCGCAGCACGATCGGGTCGCGGCCGAAGCTGGCGCGCAGCGCACGCGCGGCCGCGCGCGAGGCCCAGTCACCGGCGTCGCCGGCGTACGGCGGCGCGCGCTTTCCGAGGATCAGCTCGACGCGCGTACCGGCCGGCGCCTGCGCCTGCAGGTGGCGGCGCAGCAGGCGCGCGACCTCGTCCGGCCGCTGATCCGGCACGAGCCGCAGCGACAGCTTCGCGCGCGCCTGCGCCGGCACGATCGACTTGACGCCGCGGCCCGTGTGCCCGGCCACGAGCCCGCTGACGTCGAGCGACGGCCGCAGCGTCGTGCGCTCGTAGGCCGAGTAGCCGCGCTCGCCCCAGCCGGTCTGCACGCCCGCCTGCGCGAGCAGCGCGCGGTCGCTCGGGCTGCCGGCGCCCGGGCGCGCCCGCGCGGGGCGCACACGCGCGTAGAAGCCGGGGATCGCAATCCGCCCGTGCGCGTCGTGCAGCCCTGCGACCAGCTCGCACAGCAGCTGCGCGGGATTGCGCACCGCGCCGCCGAACGCGCCCGAGTGCAGGTCGCGCGGCGCGCACGTCACGACCAGCTCGGCCGCGAGGTCGCCGCGCAGGCCCTCGATCAGCGTCGGGCGCCCGGGGCCGAGCATGCGCGTGTCGCACACGAGCACCGCGTCGGCCGCCAGCCACGGCGGCGGGGAGCGCAGCAGCTCCAGCAGCGTGCCGCTGCCGCTCTCCTCCTCGCCCTCGAACAGGCAGCGCACGCCGACGGGCGGGCGCCCGCGCGCCTGCGCCCAGGCGCGCAGCGCCGTCAGCTGGCAGAGGATCGGCCCCTTGTCGTCCGAGCTGCCGCGGCCGTAGAGGTGCCCGTCGCGCACGACCGGCTCAAACGGCGGGCTGTGCCAGGCCGACAGCGGCGACGGCGCGACGACGTCGTAGTGGCCGTAGAGCAGCAGCGTCGGCGCGCCGCGCGGCGCCGGCCACTCCCCGTAGACGAGCGGCGCGCCGGGCGGGCCGAGCGTGCGCGCCCGCAGCCCCAGCGCGCGCAGCCGCGCGAGCAGCCAGCCGGCCGCGCGCCGCCGGTCGGCGCGGTGGCGTGGCTCGCCGCTGACGCTCGGGATCGCGACGAGCTGCTCCAGCTCGGCGAGCTGCGCCGGGCGCAGCCGCGCGGCCGCGCGCAGTGCCGCGTCGCTGCCGCCGCCTCCGTGCGACATCGGCGCGCGGCTACGGCGTCGGCACCGGCTGGCGCGCCGGTCGCCCGTTGCGCGACGGCGGCGCCGTCGACAGCGTGCGCCGGCCCGGATCCCACGGCAGCACGCGGTCGCTGCCGGTGCGCACGCTGAGGCCGAGCGCCTGCGCGCTCGTGAGCCACTCCTCCGCCGGCTCGGCGATGTCGCGCAGCAGCGTTTCGAACTGGCCGCGCTGGGACTGCAGGATGAACGGCTGCGCCAGCCACCGCAGCATGTCGCGGCCGGTGACGGCCATCCGCTGGCGCGGCGAGGTGACGAGCCGCTCGTTGAAGTAGCGCACGAGCACCTCCTCCACGACGTCCCACGCGCTGGCGGCGCCGAACAGGTCCTTGACGTCCTCGGCGTCGAGGATCCGGAACGCCTCCTCGAGCACCTGCATGACCTCGACGCGCAGCACGTTGATGTTGCCGAACGACATGAACTTGAGGTTGTTGCGCAGGTCCAGGCCGGCGCGCCGCACGACCGCGATCGACCCGAACGCCGGATCGTTGGCGCGCTCGCGGATCACGTCGGAGATGCGCTTGTCGCGCCAGAACAGCGTCACCTGGTTGACGAACTGCGAGAACAGCGTGTTGAACTCGCTGTTCGGCCGCGAACCCGGCGGGACGGGCGCGCGGCCGTAGCCGAACGCGCGCCGGTAGCCGGCGTGGCGGTCTCTGCGCGTGTAGCGCAGCACCTCGCGGCGGTCGAACTGGTAGAGCCCGAACGCGCCCTCGCCGGAGGACAGCCGCACCGCGCCGGCGCGGAACAGCTCCTGCAGCTTCTGCACGACGCGGAAGACCCCGATCCGCTCGTGCTGGTAGATGTAGTACAGGTCGCCGACGGAGATGATCCGCTCGGCCGAGACCTGGTCGTCGTACGGTCTGACGCCCTGCGGCATGCGCGCGTCGCCGAGGTCGCGCGCCGCGTCGGGCCCGACGCCCGCGAGCTGTGCGATCCCGAGGTCGGCCGGCGGCGGGACCGCCGCGTCCGCGGCCTCCCACGCCGCCAGCTGCTGCTCGACCTCGCCGACCAGCTCGTCGGCCTGGGTCGGATCCGCGATCACGCCGCTGCCGAGTCTGTCGGCGACGGTTCGCATCAGCGCGGCGAACTGGCCGAGCCGTTGCTGGTACTCACGCTCGCTAGCCATGGTGCCTTCCTCCGCTCTGATCGCTCATGCTCAGCTCCCCGACGCGCCCAGCGTCGCTCCCGCGGCCTCCTCGGCGATCTGTCCCGCCTGGTCGCGCACCCGCACGACGGCGTCGCCGAGCAGCCCGACCGGCACGCGAATGCGCGACATCGACAGCCGCGCCGCCGAGACGCCCCCGCCGCGTCGCGCCGCAATCGCGCGGTGCAGCGTCGTGAGCTCGCGGTGCAGCGCCTGCGCACGCTCCGCGAGCATCGCGGCGCCGCGCACTCCCGCGTCCTGCAGCAGACCGCGGCCCTCGTCCGAGATGTCCTCGGCCCACTGCAGGACGCCCGCGAGCGTCATCGAGCTCGGGTCGCCGGGCGTCAGCGCCAGCACCTCCTGCTGCTCGAGCCCGAAGTCGACCGAGTCGAGCGCCCAGCGCACGTCGGCCACCAGCTCCGGCAGCACGTCGAGGTCGCGCTGCAGCCAAGTGAAGACCATCCCGTAGTCGGGCGTCGCCGCGTCCGGGCCGATCACCTCGTAGAAGGCGTAGGCGACGGACGCGACGCGGTCGCGCACGATCATGAAGTTCGTCAAGCGCTCCTCGTCGTCGCGCGTGAGCACGTACGCGCGCGAGATCGGGATGCGGCGGATCGCCTCCAGCTCGGTGCCGCCGCTCGGCGGGAGCGCACCGTCGTCGACCGTGCCGAGCTCGACGCCGAAGCGCAGGAGCTGCTCGCGCGCCTGGCGCAGCAGTACGCTCGAGCGCGCCGCCGGCAGGCCGCCCTCGTCGCCGAGCGAGGCGACGAACGCGCGCCAGCTGGCGGTGAACCCCGCGCGCGCGATGTCGACCTCCTCCGGGTTGTCGAGGCGCCGGCGCAACGGGACCGCTTCGGCGACGTACGGCGCGATCTCCTCGCTCACGCGCTGCGCGAGCGCCGCGAGGCTCGCCTGCGCGCCGGTGACGCCCGCGCCGACGTCGTTCTGGCCGACGTAGGAGCCGGGCGTGAAGACCCACGCTTCGACGCCGTCCGCCTCCTGCTGCACGAAGCGCCGGTCGAGCGCCGCCAGCAGGCCGGCGACGTCGCCGTCGCGCGGAACGCGGCCGAGCACGTTGCGCCACTCGCGCTGCACGACCGCGCGCGCGTCGCCGCCGGCGCTCGCGCCGCCCGCGCTCGCGCCGCCGTCGGGGCCGGGCGAGGTGAGGATCGGGTAGGCGGCGTAGAGGTCGACCGCGCTGGCGGCGTTGCGCGCCTCGGCGAGCAGCGCCGCGTCGGCGGGCGGGAGGTCGTCGCCGATCACGAGCGCGGCGCCGACGTGCGTCGAGCCGCCCTCGACCGCGAGCCGCAGCGTCGCCTGTCTGCCGGCCGCGAGCCGGTGGCCGAAGCGCTCGGGCGCGACGAGCGCGAAGCGGCTCGGATGGCCGGCTTCCGTCTGTCTGGACTGCTTCACGCGCCAGCCCTCGAGCGCCACCGTCCGCTCTTCGCCGTCGGCGTCGACGAACGTCAATGTCGACTCTTCCGGCTGCAGCGCTCTGCGCGCCACGACGACGGGGAGCCCGACGTCGACGTACGGCGGCACCACGTCGTTGCCGGCATGGACGGTGACTCGCAGGTCGCTCATCGGCTCCTCCTGTGGATGTCGTGCCAGGCGCGGATCAGGGCGTTCGCGACGCACCGCACGGCCAGCCGGCAGCGGCGCAGCTCGTCGCGCATGACGGCGATCCACGGGTGCCACGCGCCGCCGCGCGGCAGCAGCACCTCGTCGAGCGCGCGCATCCGCTCGCGCGCGTCGAGCTCGTGCAGGCATGCGTCGGCGTCGAGGAAGCGCTCGCCGGCGGCCTCGACGTCGGGCAGCGCGGCCCGCAGGTCGCAGGCGGCGTCGTGCAGCGTCGCGGCGTCCTCGCCGAGCGTCTCGACGTGGATCGGGCGGTCGCCCACCGGCGCGTCCTCGCACACGGTCGCGCGCAGCGCGGCGGTCTCGTGCACGAGCTCGTCGGCCGCCCGCACGAGGGTCTCCAGCGGCAGCGTCGCGCTCATCGCCGCACCAGCTCGGCGTAGAAGTTGCGCGCGACGCGGCCCGGCCGCGCGAAGCGCCGGTCGAGCGCGACGCGCGCCGCGCCGATCAGGAAGCGCGCCGGCACGACGCCCGGATCGGTGCCGGCGGCGAGCCGCGCCGCGGCCTCCTCGATCATCAGCTGGTCCTTGGGCTCGAAGCGGTAGACCTGCGCGAGCGTGCGACCGCCGAGCGTCTCGTACGGCGTGAAGCAGATCGTCTCGACGACGAGCGGGTTCGCCTGCGCGAAGCTCGCCCGCATCGCGCGCGGGATGCTGCCGCCCGCGGCGTCCGGGTACAGCCGCTTCCACGCGCGCTCGAAGCGCTGCGCCTGCTCGGCGAAGCCCATCCGCCGCAGCAGCTCGACGCTGATGAGCGTGCGCAGATAGGGCGTCGGGTGCGGCGCGCGCGGGCTGAAGTGCATCGTCGCGCGCGGCGAGCGGCCGACGACGTCCATCAGCGAGGCGACGATCGCGGGGCCGCCCAGCAGCAGGCCGCTGAGGTCGGCGAACGTCTCGCGGTTCCAGCGCGCCCACGTCGCGGCGACCTCGCCGCCGAGGCCGGCGGCCTGCAGGCGCTGCGCGATCGCGCGCGGCAGCAGCTTGTCGAGCCCGAGGTCGTTCTGCAGGTTGTGGCTGACCTCGTGCAGGATCGCGCCGAGCGTCCACGGGTTGACCATGCGGTGAAACGGCAGCTCGACGAGCGGGAACGGGTTCGGCAGGCGCCCGATCCGCGCGAGCGGCAGCCCGCGGCGGTAGGTCGCCGGCGAGAAGCCGGTGCGCATGTAACAGAAGGGCGGCGGCGCGGGGATCGACTTGTGCGCGCCGACGCCGCGGAAGGCGGCGGCGTAGCAGTCGAGGCCGATGCGGTCAGCCGCCAGCAGCATCTCGCCGTAGCGGCTCTGGCGCTGTCCGAACAGCTCGAGGTAGAAGTCCCACACCTGCTCGATCCCGCGCACCCACTGATGCGCGCGCTCCTTGAGCACGAGCAGCCGCTCGACGTGCTCGCGCGTCGGCTGTCTGCGCGCCTGCGCGGCGGCCGCGCGCACGCCGCCGTTGACGCGCAGCAGCTCGGCCCGCAGCCCGCCGATCATCTGGTTGGCGGCCTGCAGGTGGCCCTCGCTCGGCGCCGCCGCGTCGCTGCCGAACTCGCTGCGCGAGAACGGCCGCAGCGCCGCCGCGTGGCGCGTCGAGTTGCCCGCCTGCGACCACAGCCACGGATCGAGCACCGGAAACGGGCGCGGCACGGGCGCGGCGCCCGCGCGCGGCGGGCGACGGCGCGCCGGCGGCGCGCCGCGGCGGCGACGGGCGTTCGGTCTGGCGAGCGCGCTCATGCCGGTCTCAGACCTCGTACTCGCGGCTGACGCGGTGGTAGCGGCGGTCGAGCGCGCGCGAGCGCCGGTAGGCGCGCACGCACTGGTCGGGGTCGGCGAGCACCCGCTGCGTCTCGCGCGCCAGGTAGCGCGCCGCCAGCTCGGGCGGGACCGGCCGGCCGCGCTCGACCTGGCGCGCGACGTCGGCGACGGTGCGGCGCGCGATCGTCGGCATCGTGCGCACCAGCGGTCGCGTGCCCGGGTCCTGGCGCAGCTGGCGCGCGACCTGCAGCGAGCCGCGCGTCAGGCGCGGCATCACTCTTCTCATCACGAACGGCAGCGCCTTCTTGGCCGCGAAGCTCGCGAGCTTGGGCAGCACGAACTTGGCGGCCAGCGGCAGCAGCGGCAGCAGGAACGCCTCCGCCTCCGCCTCGGACTCGGCGAGCGTCGCGGCGTGGCCGAAGTGCTCCATCAGCATCGCCGCCGACGGCGACGCGATCCCGAGCTGCGCCTCCAGCTCGGCCTCGCCGTCGATGTAGGCGGGGGTGTTCAGCGTGATCGCGAGCGCGCCGAGCGGCACGCCCGCCGTCGCGCTGCGCGACAGCGCCGCCTGCGCCGCCGCGCGCCCGACGCCCGCCAGTCCGGCGCGCCCGCCGCCGCCGCCGACCGCGAACTCCGCCAGGTTCCCGAAGAAGGCCTCCGTCTCGGCCTCCAGCTCGCTCTCGCCGTGCGGATAGGCGGCGCGCCACAGTGGGGAGGCGCCCTCGCCCTCGCCGAGCCCCAGCAGCCCCTCGCGGCTCGCTTCCAGTCCGTACGTCGCCATCGCTTCCTCCGTCCGGATCGTCGTGGGCCGTCGGCTAGTAGCGCCGGTGGGCGCGGGCGGCCGGGCGGGCGTGTGCCGGATGCGCCGCGGGGCGCCCGTGGGCCGGCTGCGCGACGATCCGCCGCGCGACCGCGGGCCGCACCGCGGCCAGCTGCGGATGCGCCGGCCGCGCGCTCGGCGCGATCGCCTGCCGCGCCACCGGGACGCGGCGCGCGACGCTCGCGTTGCGCTGGATCGCTCCCGCCGTGAGGCGCGGGCTGGACAGCACCCGCTGCGTGTGGCGCGCCATCACGCGTGCGGCCTGCTGACGCGTGATCGGCCGCCCGGCGGCCGCCTGGCGCGAGAGCGTCTTGGCCGTCTGGTGGACGATCAGCGGCACGGCCCGCACGGCCGGGCGCGTGATGCGCCGGCGCCGCAGCAGCCGCGTCAGGATCGCCGAGCCGCGCACCATGTGGGCGAGCACGCGCCGCAGCTCGCGCCGCTCGCGCGCCGACAGCGCGCCGATCGTGGCGGCGCCGATCATCGCCTCGGCCTCCGCCTCGGTGCTGGCGCCGGAGGCGATCGCCGCCATCAGCTCGGCGTGCGCCTCGGCCTCCGTCGCGGGGTGCGAGAGCGTCGTCATGTACTCGTGCAGCTCGAACTCGCCCTCGTCCTCGCCCTCGAGGAAGTCCTCGCCCTCGAAGTAGCCCTCCAGCTCGCCCTCGCCGAGCAGGCCGGCGGCCTGCGAGGCGAGCTTGCCGCCGAGCGGGCCGCCGATCGCGGTGCCGACGATCGGCGCCGCCATCTTCGCGACCTGCTTGAGGATCGGGGCGGCGCGCTTGAGCAGCTTCTTGAGGCCGCCGAGGAACGCCTCGCCCTCGTCCTCCCACTCGCCCTCGAGGAAGTCCTCACCCTCGAAGAAGCCCTCGTCCTCGCCCTCGAAGAAGCCCTCGTCCTCCCCCTCGAGGAAGTCCTCGCCCTCGAAGTAGCCCTCGTGCTCGTGCTCCTCCTCGCCCTCGCCGAGCAGGCCGCCGAGCGCGCTCGCGAGCCCTCCTATGAAGCCCTCGCTCTCGTCCTCGCCCTCGAGGAAGTCCTCGCCCTCGAAGAAGGCCTCGTCCTCCATCTCGTGCACGAGCTCTCCATTCCGCGTCACGGCCTTACCTCCAGCGAGTCGTCGCGTTCCGGGACCGATCGCCAAGCTACGCCCGGCCCCCGGCCTCGGCAATCGCACGTTCGCGGTGACGCGAATACGGGACCTAGCTTTTGGTGCGTCGATCTGGTTGATTGACGGGCTCGCAGCGCGGAATGGAAACTGCAACGCGAAGGGGACTCGCCTTGGGAGGCGCGACCGAACGCAAGATCGCCCACGAGCCGGGGCTTGTGGGCCGTGCGCTGCGCGAGCTCGTGCGCGAGGTCGACCCTGCCGCGGGCCCAGCCGGCACCGTCGCCGAGATCGTCTTCCAGGGCGAGATCGACGGCGTGCGCTACACGCTCATGCGCCAAGTCGAGCGCGCGCCCGAGGCTGACGCGCCGGCGCTGTCCTCGCGCGAGCGCGAGATCGGGCGCATGATCGCCAGGGGCTACACGAACAAGACGATCGCGACCGTGCTGGAGATCAGCAGCTGGACCGTCGACACCCACGTCCGCCGCATCTTCGCCAAGCTCGGCGTGCGCTCGCGCGGCGCGATGGTCGCCCGGCTCGCCGCGATCGGGCTCGTCGGCGGCGGCGACGACGCCACGCCGGAGTGGCAGACCGCGTGGCTGCGCGGATCCGGCGAGCGCTGAGCTACCTCGCCGACGCCGCGCCCCTGCTGCGCGCGTCCCACGTCCGCTCCATCTGCCGCATCAGCGCGGGGTACACGATCCAGTACCGGAACGGCTTGATCAGCGCCATGTAGGCCCTGCCGAACGTGCCGCGCGGCTTGACGTAGACGGCCATCCGGCCCTCGTAGCGGCCGTCGCCGAGGTCGACCCAGCCGAGATGGGCGACGCCGTGGACGGTCTTGTTCGAGAGCTCGGCGGCGGCCTCGCGGTCGGTGCGGTAGAGCGGGACGAAGGGGAGCGAGCCGAAGGCGAAGCCCGCCGCGGTGCCGCACAGGTCGGCTGGGACGCGGTCGCGCAGGGAGGTCTCGGTGCTGCCGGGGATCGGCAGCTCGCCCGGCTCCTTCCCCTCGACCGGGGCCAAGACCTCGCCGAGGTCGAACCACACGCCGAGGCGATCGCGCAGGTTCCAGAGGAAGCGGGTCGGGGCGGACTCCGCCTTGGAGGGGTCGAACGAGCCGGCCAGCTCGAGCACGCCCTGGAAGTCGTCGGGGCCGCCGCGCATCGGCAGCGCCCAGACGTCCTCGAGCGTGAAGTCGGGGACGAGCTCGTGGATGCGCCAGGGGCGGCGCTCGTGCTCGGAGTTCGGGAGCTTCATCTGGGCCCTCCATCCATACGCTGTCGTATGGACCTTAGGCGCGCCATTTGCATCTGTCAATACGGTGCCGTATAGATGTGTCCGTGGCGAAGGTCCGGACTCCCCGCAGCGCATGGGTCGAAGCGGCGCTGCAGGCGCTCGCGAGCGGTGGGCCGGAGAGCATCCGCGTCGAGGCGCTGGCAGCCCGCCTGGGGGTCTCCAAGGGCGGCTTCTACTGGCACTTCGACGACCGCGCGGCCCTGTTGAAGGAGCTGCTCGACCACTGGGAGCAGCGCGTGGTCGGCGACGTCATCGCCGAGGTCGAGGGCGAACCCGGCGACCCGCGCGCCAAGCTCCAGCACCTGTTCGAGCTCGCCGCCACGTTCCCCGGCCTGCTGCCCGTGGAGCTGGCGCTGCGCGACTGGTCGCGGCGCGACGAGGCGGTCGCGGCGCGCCTGCGGCGCGTCGACAACCGGCGCATGGACTACCTGCGCTCGCTGTTCGGCCCCATCTGCGCCGACGCGGACGACGCCGAGGCCCGCGCCATCCTCGCCTTCTCGCTGTTCGTCGGCAGCCCCTTCATCGCCGCCGAGCACCCGGGCAGGAGCCGCGCCCAGGTGCTGCAGCTCGCGACCGATCGGCTGCTCGCCGAGTCGTAGAGCTGACGTGGCCGGCCGCCGCCGTCACACCTCTGCGGGGCGGCAGACGCCTGCGAGGAACGCCTCCAGCAGCTCTCGCCCCGGCGACTCCGACAGCTGCACGACCCCCGCTCTCCCCCGTCGCTCGGCCTCCGCGGTCGCCGTGCGAGCGGCCGTGACCTTTTCGGCCGCTTGCGCGGCGTCACCTGACGCGAGGCCGTCGGTCGCGAGCCGGTTCTCGCCCATGAAGTCGAGCGTCGTGTCGAGCCGCGTGCGGCGGCCGGTGAGCGCGAGCACCTCGTCGACGTGCAGGAAGGCGCGCCCGCACTCCGAGCCGAAGTCCCGCAATGTCTCGACCGTCTCCGGATCGGCGCCGGCGAGCTCGGCGCCCAGCCGCGCCGGGAACTCGTAGAGCGCGGCGCTCGTCGCGTCGGCCGGCACGTCGGGACGCCCGGCGAGGCGCTGCGCCCGCAGCACGGCGAGGTCGGCGAGCCACTCGGCGAAGCTCCACGACACCTCGGGGCCGAACCTCGCGATCAGGCGCGCCGCCTGCCCGAGCAGGAAGTCGCCGCCGACGACGACGCTGACCTGCGCCCAGTCGAGGCCGCGCTGCTCGCGCACGTCGGGTGCGGCGCCGAGGAACGCCAGCGCTCCCATCATCGCGAGCTCGAGGCCGCCGCCGAGCGTCGCCAGCCGCAGGTCCAGCTCTCCACCGGAGGCGAGCATCGCGGCGAGCATCAGCAGTGCCGGCCGCAGCCGCTCGTCCGTCCCGACGCCGGTGACCGCCATCCGCGCCAGGAACGGCCAGTCGTCGCGGATCGTCGAGACCATCACCTCGTCGCACGCGACGAGGAACGGCCCCGCGAGCGCCTGCAGCTGCGGGTCGAGCGCCGCGATCAGCGTGTCCGTGATCCCCTGCAGGCCCTCGGGCAGGAGGATCGCCCGGCGTCCCTTGGCGATGAACGGATGGTCGCTCTCCGCCGCGTCGGACAGGAAGCGCCACGCGAGATGGTCGCGGCGGAGGGCGCGACGCGACGCCTCGACGCTGCCGGCGAACAGGAAGTCGAGCTTGCGCACGTAGGCGGTCTGCGCGGCCGCCGGGTCGTCGCGATGCGCCAGCACCGCGGCGGCGGCCAGCGCCCCGCTCTCCAGCGCATAGCTGAGGCCCTCGCCGGTGAACGGGTTGACGAGCCCGGCCGCGTCGCCGACGAGCAGGCCGTCGGCGACCTCGAGCCGCTGCCGCGCGTAGCCGGTGTCGAGGACGCCGGCCGCGAGGCTGCCGACCGGCGTGAGCGCGCCGATGCCGGGCGCCTCCGTCCGCAGCGCGTCGATGCCGCGCGCGAGCAGCGCGTCGTGGTCCTCGCCGTCGTGGTTGCTGGCGGCGACGCGCACCGTGAACGTGCCCTCCGCCGGGCCGGGCACCGCCCACACGCTGAGCGCGGGCGACCGCAGCGCGGTCGGGTCGGGCGGGACGAAGACCATCTCCATGCCGGTGTCGCCGGGTGAGGGCTCGCCGGCGCAGCGGGCCGCGACGGCGACGGCCCGCCGCGCGCCGTCCTCCGCAGCGGAGGCGCCGAGCCCTCCCCCGCCGGCCGCGAGGATCAGATGGCGCGCACACAGCGGGACCCGTCTTTCGGCCGAGTGGATCTCGAAGCCCCACTCGGCGCGCTCGATTGCGGTTGCCGCGTCAGCGCGGAAGCGCACGCCCAGCGACATCGCGGCGAAGAACAGCGCGTCGTTCAAGACGCCGCGGCGGAGGCTGAACGCGCCCACGTCGTCGATCGTGCGCAGCGGGCGCCCCGGCAGGCGCAGGCGGATCGACTCGATCGCCTGGTGGACGGCGAGCTCGAGCGCGGGCGTGTCGCGCAGCGCCTGCGCGGAGACCGACGTCAGCAGCACGTCGTAGTCGGAGTGCGTCCTCGACCCGTCGTGGACGAGCGCGACGTCCAAGCCCTCGGACGCCAGCCGGATCGCGGCGGAGCAGCCGGCCGGGCCGCCGCCGACGACGGCGACGTCGAGCACCGGCGGGTCGGCCGACGCCGTGAACGGACGGGGCCGGCTCACGCCGGCGCTCCGCGCAGCTGCTGCGCCAGCTGCGCGAGCCGATCCCGGCTCGGGCCGGACGGGGCCGCCTCCAGCGCGTCGAGCGCGCGGTCGAGCCGCTCGGCCGCCAGCGCGCGCGCCGTGGCGATGCCGCCGTGGCGCTCGACCAGCTCGCCGACGCGGCGCATGTCATCGGCGCCGAAGTCCGAGGACAGCAGCAGGCCCGCCAGCTCGCGGTCGTCGGCGGGCTGCAGCGCGCACAGGACCGGCGCGCCGAACAGTCCCAGCGCCATGTCGCGGCCCGCCGGCTTGCCCGTGCCCGCGGCCTCGATGTCGAGGCAGTCGTCGAGCACCTGGAACGCGACGCCGAGGTCGGCGCCGTACGCCGCGACCGCGTCCCGGACGTCCGGCTCGCAGCCGCCGAGCACGGCCCCGAGCTCGCAGCTGAGGCGGAACAGCGGCGCGGTCTTGCCGTCGACGACGGCGAGGTAGTCCTCCGCGCTCAGCTCGACGTCGAACGCGCGCTCGACGTCGAGCATCTCGCCGCGCGAGAGGTCCGCGACCGCGCGGCTCGTGACGGCGTTCGCGACGGCGCCGAGCTCGGCCGCCTCCTGCCCGGCCAGCGCGAAGCACGCGACGCCGCCGAGCAGCGCCGCCTCGACGCCGTGGGCGACGTGCGCCGCCGGCGCGAAGCGGCGCGTCTCCGCCTGGTCGACGACGTCGTCGTGCAGCAGCGAGGCGACCTGCAGCAGCTCGACGACCGCTCCGGCCCGCACCACCTCGTCCAGACGCGCGTCGCCGAGCGACGCGCAGTGCGCGACGAGCTGCGAGCGCAGCCGCTTGCCGGGACGATCGACGAGTCCGGCGACGACCGCTTCGAGCTCCGGCCCCAGGGTTCGCGTCAGCGAGCGGATCCGCTCGGAGACGTGCTCCGCGAAGGCGGCGGGATCGAACGCGACCGATCCCGCCTCCTCCACCGTTGCGTCATTCAAAAGGCACCCAGCACTCTCGCCGTGCCGTGCTGCGTCAGCGATCTCATTTCCAGCGAGGTGGTGCGAACCGACGAGACGGATTCCGACGTGTTCATGAATTCCTGGAGCTGTCTCCGGTTCATCCCGAGGACGGTTCCTTCCCACCTTCTGCCCAGGGCTTCGGCGGCGGCCTTCTCTTCGGCGAGCAGCACTCCGCCTTCTCTGAGGGCACCGAGCAGGGTGAAGTAGTTTTCCCCGTCTTCTCTGCTGATCCTGGTCGTCGATTCAGGGTTGGCCATCACTTCCGAGATGACCGGCACGTAGTGTTCATAGAGCGATCTGGTGTACGCCTGATTTTCGGCGCTCTGTCTTCTTTCCAGCCGTCTGTTCACGAGAGCCGTGTTGAGGTAGCACAGCGTGATCAGGAGACGCCCGGTATCGCTCTGGACCAGGAAGTTGTCCCGCACTTCGTCCGACAGTCTCGCCTGTTCGGTTATCGGAACTTCAAACGCGAACTGCATGGCCGACAGGATCGGGCAGGTTTCGAACCTTTCTCTGATCAGCGCCCTGATCCGTTCGATCGATTCTCTCTCGCGTTCGTCGACCGGAGTTTCCGGCCCGCCCTTTCTTATGACCATCGAACCGGAGTCGCCGTTCCACCCCAACCACTGCGACAGTATGAGGTTGGTGTATTCCACGGCGCCGACGCCGGGCACTTCCACCCTGATCGACTGACCGGTGGCGAGCACGCGGGCGGCGGTGTATGCCGTCGAGCGCCCGACCTTCTCCAGCTTCGACATCGACGTGGGCGCCGACGCTTCGACTCTGGCTTCCGCGGGAAGCAGCGAGACGTTGAGTTCTCTGAGCGTCGTGCTCATGGTCGTGAGCCAGACGTTGCCGAAGCCGTCGCCCGCCACGATCATGCCGACCGCCGGGCGTGTTTCCGAAGGCGGTTCGAGTTCGACGCCCCTGTACGCTCTCTGGATTCTGACGGTGGATTCGACCTGGGCTATCGCCGCGTCGACCGCCGTCGCGCCACCGGTTATTCTGACCCAGCGCTTCAGTCTTCCGATCGTGGTCGTCCCCGCTTCGTCTTCTCTCCTCCAGTCGAGCTTCCCCGGCTGGTAGATCGGATCTTCTCTCGGCGCCCTGTTGTTGTCGGCGATCACGTGGTTCGCCGACAATATGCCCGTCGTCCCGTCGGTGTTGTCTCTGACGAACGCGCCGAGCGTGCCGGCGTCCGGTCTTTCGTCCGCGTGGTTCGAGACGCCGCAGCCGAACAGCAGCGGCCGGTACCTTTCGGGCAGGTCGCCTCTTTCGCCGTTCGCGTTCATCAGCACGGCCTGCGCCTGGATGACGTCCGTCGAACAGAGGGCGCCGTCGACGCTGATCGCGGCCGGGATCATCCGACGGCGTGAGACGAGCGCCGGACGGCGCTTCTTCCTCACCATCACCGTCACGACCGGCTCGTCGGTCATCTTCCCGCCACGGCAGCGGCGACCGACGCCAACGCCCGTGATGTTCTCGTCATGACCGAACAGCTCGAGGATGCGCTGGCCCGCCCGGGCCAGCAGCTCGTGAACCCCAGAATCCATCGTGCCCATGAATCAGCCCCCCACAACCGGCGTGTCGCCGCGTTCATGCATGATTGCCAACCCGCGCAGCCACAGACTCGCCTGGAGGTCGCCCTCCGGGTCGACGCGATCGGCCAGCGTCGCGCCCGCTGCGGCGACCAGCGCCTTCAGATCGGCGAGCTCGGACGGGCTGCTCTGATCGGCGAGGACGCTCAACTGCGCGAGCAGCGTGTTCGTCGGGACGCCGCCGAGCTTGCGATCGATCAGCGCCTGCGCTCCGCGTTCGACCTGCGCCACGCGAGCGGCCGACGCGCGCGCACGCGCGCCTGCGACCCGCGCGGCGGTCAACCGCGCGCTCGCCGACTGGCTCTCGCGCGTGTCGAACCTGATCGGGAACACGGCGGCGGCGGCTGCGACCTGCAGCACCATCGCGTCCACGTCGCTTGCCGGAGCCGCTCCCGCGCCCTGCGTCGCCACGCCGCCGAGCACGACCGTCGCGGCACCTGCGGCCGCGCCGGACCTCAGGAACGCCCGCCGCGACATCCACCATCTGTCTTGAGTCCCGCCTGTTTCTTCTGGCACGAAGCCATCCCCCGTAATCGAACGCCAAAGTGCGCGGGCCCGTTCGGGGCCCGCTGCCTTATTCCCCAAAGACCAGTGTGCTGGACGGTCCTCGTCGATGTCAACTGATGTCTGCATGCGCACATAGGCGCGGTTCCCGCTTGAGCCGGCGCTGACGCCATGCGACCGTGCTCGATTGTGGTGTTTGGGAGGCGTCGCCCAGTCGTCGTGCTCGCCCTCGCCGTCGGCGCCCTCTCGGTCGCCGCCGGCGGCTCACGGGCGGCGGGCTGGCTGGCGCCGACGAGCACACCGCCGGGCAGCGTCGAAGTCGACAGCCAGGACATGGCGCTCGACGCGCAGGGCGACGCCGTCGCCGTGTGGACGTCGTACGGGGTCCCCTGGCGCGTCACGCAGGCGGCGACGCGGCCGCTCGGCGGCGCGTGGAGCGCGCCCGTCACGTTCTCGGTCCCCGGCGAGGAAGGTGGCTGGAACCCGCGCGTGGCCGTGGGAGCCGACGGCGACGCCGTCGCGGTCTGGTCCAGCGTCACCCATCCGTCGAGCTCGGTGACGAAGCAGATCGTGATGGCCGCGACGCGCACGGCCGGCGGCTCCTGGAGCACGCCGGTCGCGCTGTCGGACACGGACGGGATCGCGCTCACGTACGAACCCCGCGTCGTCGTCGACGCGCAGGGCGACGCGACGGTGATGTGGGGAGAGGAAACCGAAGATGCCGTCGTGCTGCGGACCCGCACCCGCCCGCAGGGCGGCGCCTGGGGCGCGCCGGTCGACCTGACCGACAGCGGCAGCGTCGCCGGGCCCCAGCTGGCGGTCGATCCGCAGGGCGACGTGACCGCGATCTGGAGCTGGCGGCCGGTGCCCGAAGACACGGTCGCGATCATCCAGTCGAGCACCCTGCCGGCCGGCGGCGTGTGGAGCGCACCGGTCGACCTCTCCGCCGGCGATCGCCAGGCGCTCTACCCGCAGGTCGCGGTCGACGGGCAGGGCGACGCGGTCGCCGCGTGGCAGACCTACCCGACGGACGCCGACGGACCGGTCGTGCAGGCGGCGCGGCAGACGGCCGGGATCGGCTGGGGTGCGGCCGTCGACCTGTCGGACGGGACCGCCTACCAGCCGGACGTGGCGATCGACCCGCAGGGCACCGCGACCGCCGTCTGGGAGACGCACGACGACGTCGGCCGGATCGTGCACGCCAGCACGAGCGCGCTCGGCGGGCCGTGGAGCGCTGCGGTCGACCTGTCGGCCCGCGACGACGCGAACTGGATCGGCGCGATTCCCCAGGTCGCGACCGATCCGCAGGGCGACGTGACCGCGATCTGGAAGTCGTTCCACAGCCCCGCCTCCAACGTCGCGCAGGCAGCGCGTCGTGAGGCCGGGGGCGACTGGAGCGCGCCGGTCGACATCGGGGACACCAGCGGCGTGATAGAGCCGATGAGAGTCGCGGCCGACCCGCAGGGCTACGTCACGGCGGCGTGGTCCTACGGATCGCAGCTGCACTCGGCGGTGTTCGACCCGATCGCCCCGCTGCTGAACGACGTGACGGTGCCGGCGCGAGGCATCGTCGGCCAACCGGTGTCGATGTCGGTCGACCCGTTCGACGCGTGGTCGTCGGTGGCGAGCCGATGGGACTTCGGCGACGGCGGCTCCGGCTCGGGTGTGACGGTCGCGCACTGCTACAGCTCGCCGGGCGAGCGGACGGTGACGGTCACCGGCACCGACGCGGCCGGAAACGCGACGAGCGCGTCGGCGACGGTCGCGGTCGAACCGGACCCGGCCCTCGCTGCGGGCGCGGATCCGTGCGCCGCGCCCGCACCCGAAGGCGGCCCGGGCCCCGGTCCCAGCCCGGGACCAAGCCCCGGTCCCAGCCCAGGCCCCGGGCCGCTCCCAGGGCCGAGTCCCGCTCCTGCCCCCGCTCCCGGCGCGACTGCCGCGACCGTGTCGGGCCTCCACCAGGCCAGCTCGCGCTGGCGCACGCGCGCCGTCCACCGTGGGCCGCGGCTGCCGATCGGCACGACGTTCCGCTTCAGGCTCAACCGCGCGGCAAGCGTGCGGCTCGAGTTCTCGCAGGTCGCCTCCGGCCGGCGCGTGGCGGCACGCTGCGTCAAGGCCACCAAGGCCAATCGCACCAAGCCGCGGTGCGGCCTCTACCAGAGCCGCGGCACGGTGAGCCTCGCGGGCGACGCCGGGACCAACGCCTATGCGTTCCGCGGCAAGCTCCACGGCCGCACGCTCGCGCCGGGACGCTACCGGTTGCGCCTCGCGGTGCTCGGAGGCGCATCGGCTGTCGCCACGATCGACTTCACGATCGCCTCTTGAGCCTCACGCCGTGAACGGCGGGGAACGCGTTGGAGCGTTCCCCGCCGTCCGGCACTTCGTCTACATCGCGCCTGCTCTGAACGAGCGCACGCGCGTTATGTTGCCCGCGCCTTCGATCCCGACGTTGCCTCTGCTGAACGCCGTGTCGCTCGCTCTCAGCAGCACTCTGTAGCCGCTGCCCGTGTCGGTCCAGGCGTAGACCCTCCCGCCCTTGTCGACGAGCGCGAACGAGCTTTCCCTCGCGAGCACGTAGCTTCTCGCCGTCGCCAGCACCGTCCTCGTGCCCGACACCCACTTCGTCAACGTGACGGTGTAGAGGTCTTCTTCTTCTTCCACGCCGGAGTAGGTGAAGCGCAGTTCGTAGCCGCTCTGCGCGCTGCCCGGTTCGGACATGTCGCACCACAGCGAGAACCAGCGGTTGGCGAGTTCGGCGCTCGCCGACAGCGTCGCAGCGACCGCGACGCCCCTGCCCGCGTCGCTGAAGCTCGCCGGATTCCAGTAGGCGCCGGAGACGACCGGGTACCCGGTGGACGGCGCCCATCCGCCCGACGTGCCGCTGCCCGCCACGAGGCCCGTGTTGCTCGCCCACGAGAGCTTCGAGAACCTACCGCCGTCGGACAGCGGGGATTCCGCCGTGCCGAACGTGTCGAGCGTCGTCAGTCTGCCGAGCCCTTCGACGATCCCGATCGTGGGATCGTCCGTGTAGGAGATCGCCGTCGAGCATTCGGAGGTGTTGCCGAGGCTGTCCGACGCGGTCGCGTAGAAGCTCGTCGTCGTTTCTTCGGCGACGGTCACCTGCAGGCCCGGTGAGGCGAGCGCGGCGGCCGTGCCGGTCACGACGGGCGAACCGGTGCACGTCGCGTTCGTGTAGAGCTTCACCGTCGTCCCGCTCGTCGCGGTCCCGATGATGAACGGCGAGGGGTTGTCGGACGGCGACGCCGGGTTCGTTCTCGTCAGCGTCGGCGCCGCCGGGGCCAGCTGACCGGCCTTGAAGGTCGTCAGCGCCGTTTCGAGGTCTTGGGCGCTGAGGCCGACGCTGCCGCTGTTGTACGACGCGTCGCTGACGCTCATCAGCTGGGTGAAGCCGGTGCCGGTGTTCGTCCAGGCGGACACCGTGGCGCCCTGGTCGACGATCGCGAGCCTGTTGCCTTCGACGAAGCCGACGTTGCTTCTTGTTTCGAGCGTCGTCTGGCTGCCCGAGACCCACTTCGACAGCGTCACGTTGTAGATCTGTTCTTCTTCTTCTTCGCCGGCGAACGTGAAGCGCAGCTCGTAGCCGCTCTGCGTCGTCCCCGGTGTGGGCGCGTCGAGCCACAGCGAGAAGTTGCGCGAGCTGCTGATCGGTCCCCTGTTCATCGTGGCGACGGCGGCCGCGCCGCCGGTGGCGGCCGTGTACGTGGCGGCGTTGTAGTAGGCGCCCTGGATGGTCGGGTAGGCGCGCCCGGACCTCCAGCCTCTGGTCGTGTCGCTGCCCTTCAGCCTTTCGAACGCGAAGCTGAAGGCGGACCACCTGGTTTCGAACTGGGATCTCGAGGTCGCTTCGCCGTTGAACGGCTGGATCGTCGGCAGCGATTCGAGCTGCTGCGCGACGGTGGCCGCCTGGGCAGTGGCGGCGAGCGCTCCTCCGGTGAGGGCAATCGACAGTCCCGCCGCCAGCACGAGCAGGCCGCGTGTCAGCCGGCCGGTCCGGCGGGTGGCAGTGGCAGGTGGTCCGCGTTCAGGCATCTCGTCCGTCCTCTCTTTCGGGCCTCAGCCCGCTCTGAAGTTGCGGATCCGGGTTATGTTCCCGGCTCCTTCGATTCCCGCGTAGCCGCTGCTGTACGTCGCATCGCCCGCACTCAGCAGCTGCGTGAAGCCGGAACCGGCTTCGGTCCATACGGAGACCGTCCCGCCCTTGTCGACGAGCGCGAACGAGCTCTGCAGCGCGAACGCCTGGTTCGACGCGGTCACGAGCACGGTCCTGATCCCCGCCACCCACTTCGACAGCGTCACGTTGTACGTGTTCGCGGCCGCGGTCTGGGTGAAGCGCAGTTCGTAGCCGTTCTGCGAGAGCGCCGGTTCGGGCATGTCCAGCCACAGCGAGAACCATCGTTCGCTGATTTCGGGGCTGACCGAGAGCGTGGCCGCGACGGCCGCGCCGCTGCCTTCGTCTCTGTAGGTCGCGGGATTCCAGTAGGCCCCGTGGACGACCGGGAACGCTTCCCACGGCCCCCATCCGCCCGACGTGCCGCTGCCCGCCACCTGCCCGGTGTAGGTCGCCCACGACAGCTTCGTCCACCTGCCGCCGCCCGACAGCGGGTTCTCCGGGGTCGCGAACGCTTCGACGACCGACAGGCCCGCGAGCATTTCCCTCGTTTCGCTCGGCAGCGCGCCCGCTCTGAAGTTGCGGACGCGGGTTATGTTCCCGGCCCCTTCGATGCCCGCGTAGCCTCTCGAGTAGGTCGTGTCGTTCGCGGTCAGCAGCTGGCTGTAGCCCGAGCCAGCTTCGACCCATGCTGAGACGGTCGCGCCTAGGTCGACGAGCGCGAACGAGCTCTGGGGCGCGAGCGTGTAGCTCGACGCGGTCGCGAGCACCGTCCTCGTGCCCGACACCCACTTCGACAGCGTCACGTTGTATCTGTTTATGCCGTCGACGTTCGTGAACGTCAGCTCGTAGCCGCTCTGCGCGCTGCCCGGTTCGGACATGTCGAGCCACAGCGAGAAGAACCGTTCGCTCGACGACGGGCTGACCGACAGCGTCGCGGCGACCGCGACGCCTTCGCCCGCGTCGGCGAAGCTCGCCGGGTTCCAGTAGGCGCCGTTGACGGTCGGGAACGCTTCCGACGGGCCCCATCCGCCCGTCGTGCCGCTGCCGGCCACGCGGCCCGCATAGCTCGCCCACGACAGCTTCGACCACCTGCCGCCGTTCGAGACCGGGCTTTCGGCCGTCGCGAAGGCGTCGATCAGCGGCAGTCTCGTGAGCGCCCCGGCGATACCGGCGGCATTCCTCTCCGTGTAGGAGATCGCCGCCGAGCATTCCGAGACGGTGCCGAGGTTGTCACTCGCCGTCGCGTAGAAGCTCGTCGTCGTGTTGGCCGCGACGCTCACCTGCAAGCCCGGCGACGCGAGCGCGGCGGCCGTGCCGCTCACGACCGGCGAGCCGCTGCACGTGGCGTTCGTGTAGAGCTTGACCGTCGTCCCGCTCGTCGCGGTGCCGATGATGAACGGTTCGCTGTTTTCAGCCGGAGAGACCGGATTCGTTCTCGTCAGCGACGGCGCGGCCGGGGCGATCTGGCCCGCCTTGAAGGCGGTCAGCTTCGCCATGTTGCCCGACGCGCTGAGGCCGACGCTGCCGCTGTTGAAGGCCGCGTCGCTGGCGCTCAGCAGCTGTGCGAAGCCCGTACCGGTGTTCGTCCAGGCCGACACCGTGCCGCCTTCGTCGACGAGCGCGAGCGCGTTGCCTTCGTTGAACGAGACGCCTTCTCTCGAGGCGAGGACCGTCTGGACGCCCGCGACCCACTTGGCGAGCGTGACCGTGAACGTCGCTTCGGCCGTGAAGGCGAAGCGCAGCTCGTAGCCCGACTTCGCGCCGCCGGCTTCGTCTCTCGCGTCGACCCACAGCGAGAAGTTGCGCGAGATCGCTTCGGGGCTTGCGGCCATCGTGACCGCGGCGGCCGCGCCGCCGTAGGCGGCCGTGTACGTGGCGGCGTTGTAGAAGGCGCCGTTGACGTTCGGATAGGCCCAGACGGCGCTCCAGCCGGGGCTCGAGTCTCTGCCCTTTGCGACCGCGAAGTGGAAGGCGGACCACCTGGATTCGAATTGGGACGTCGAGGTCGTTTCGCCGTTGAACGGCTGGATCGTCGGCAGCGAGCCGAGCTGCTGGGCGACGGTCGCCGCCCCGGCGCTCGCGCTGACGCCCGCGAGGGCGAGCAGCAGTGCGGCGACGAGCGCGATCAGACCGCGCGTCCGGCGCCCAGGGTGCCGCGCGACGGCGACTGGCGGGCCACGTTCGGGCATTTCCGGTCCTTTCGACAGGGCTCTCTGTGCGAGGCCATCTGGTCTCCTCCTCACGCGAGCAGAGGACCAGCGCCCGCTCAGATTCGAGCGCGTCGGCACCGACCGGACTGCAACCCCCCAAAGATCGCTCCCCCTGCCCCCGGTGTCCCGCAGACTACAGGTTCCGGTGCGATGAGGCGCGGGACCGCGCGCGCACGCGCTTCGCCGTCGTGCCGGGCTCGTGAGCGCCGCGCAGGAGCGCCCGCTCACGCGGGCGCGACCGTGCGAAGCGTCTCCGAGGAGCGGTAGACGGCCTCGACGAGCGCGAGCGTACGGAGGTTGTCGGCGCCGCTGACGGACGGCTCGCGCCCCTCCTCGATCGCGTGGATCAGCTCGGCGACCGGCCCGCGGAAGCCCTCCGGGATCCACGAGCGCTCCGCCTCGACGACCTGCCAGCGACCGTCCGCATAGTCGATCGCCTCGACGACGTGGGGCACCGGGTTGGGGTAGTCGTCGAAGTTCCCCATCCGTCCGCGCACCGCGCCGCGCGTCCCCTCCACGCGGACCGTCGCGACGACGTCGCCGGCGGCGTTCGCCCACCGCTCCGAGAAGGTCATGAACGGGCCGTCGTCCCACTCGAGCCAGGCCGCGACCCAGCTGTCGCCGGCGACCTGCTGGCGCGGGTCGGCGATCGCCCGCGCCGTCACGCGCGCCGGCTCGCCGAACAGGAAGCGCGCAGCGTCGAGCGTGTGGACCGCCTCGTAGAGGCCGAGCATCCGCGGCTCGCGCGCGAGCCAGTGCTCCGGCGGCGGCCAGCCGCCGGGCACGTTGACCTCCACGAACGCCGCGACCGGTCGCCCGAGCCGCCCGTCCTCGATCCGCGCCTTGACCTGCTCGATCGTCGGCTCCCAGCGCATGTTCTGGTTGACCGCCACGCGCAGCCCGCGCGCCGCGGCCTCCGCGACGATCTCGCGTGCCGGTTCGAGCGAGGTCGCGAACGGCTTCTGGCACAGCAGGTGCTTGCCGGCTCGCAGCGCGCGCAGCGCGATCTCCGGCTGCGCGGCAGCCGTCACCGCGACGTCGACGATGCGCACGCGCGAGTCCGCCAGCAGCTCGTCGAGGCTCGCGTAGGCGCGCGCGCCGGGCGCCTGCGCCGCGAGCGCGGCAGCGCGCGCGGCGTCGCGCGCCCAGACGCCCGCGACCGGGATCCCGAGCGCGCGGTAGGCGGGCAGGTGCGCGAACTCGACGATCTGGCCAGCCCCGACGACCGCGACCGGCTGGCCGCAGAGCCCGCTCATGCGGCCTCCTGCGCCGGCCACAGGTGCAGCAGGTGCTCGGCGACCGCGACCAGCTCGCCGCGCTGGTTGCGCGCCTCCGCCCGTGCGACGAGCTGGCGGGCGCCGCCGTCGCGCTCCCGCTCGCGCACGCGCGCGTAGACGACCTCGACCGTGTCGCCGATCCGCACCGGCGCCGTGAAGCGCAGGCGGTCGTAGCCGTAGGAGACGGCGTCGATGCCGTGGCGCTCGACGTAGCGCGTCGCAGCGCCCGACATCAGCCCGAGCACGAGCGCGCCGTGCGCCACGCGCTCGCCGTACGGGGTGCCGCGCGCGTGCACGTCGTCGAGGTGGATCGCGGCCTGGTCGCCGGTCACCGCAGCGAACAGCAGCACGTCGGCCTCCGTGATCGTCTTGCGGACGCGGACCGCGTCCGCGCGCTCGTCCAGCTCGCCCATCCTCAGCGCGCGACCCAGGTGCGCGACTCGGCGCCGCCGACGACGCGCCCGCGCTTGATCGTCGTGCGCCGTCCCGGCGCGCGGCGCAGCACGTCGTCGAGCGTCTGCACCGAGAACAGCACGAGGTCGGCCGGCGCGCCCTCGCGCACGACGCCGCCGGGCGCCGACATGAAGCGCGCGGCGCGCGCGGTCACCAGCTCGAACGCCTCGCGCACCTCGGCGTCGGTGCGCATGCGCGCCGCCAGGCACGCCATCAGCGCCGTGTCGAGCGGGTCCATGCGCCCGAAGCGGAACCACATGTCGTGCAGGTTGTCGCTGCCGGCGGCGACGTTGACGCCCGCCGCGAGCAGCTCGCGCACGCGCGCGGTGCCGCGGCCGCGCGGCATGCGCTCGGCGTCGCCGACGAGCTGCATGTTGCCGACCGGGCAGATGCAGACCTGCACGCCGGCGCGCCGGACCGCGTCGATGTCCTCCGCAGCGACGACGTCGGGCAGCGCCTCGAGCGCGCAGCAGTGCACCGCCGTCACGCGCCCGACGCGCCCCGTCGCCAGCGTCGCGCGCGCGACCGCGCCGAGGTCGCGCTGGCGCGGGTCGTCGCTGAAGTCGCAGTGCACGTCGAGGTCGGCGTCGAGCTCGCCGGCGATCGCGAACAGCCGCTCGATGTGGCGTGCGCGATCGGCCGCCGTCGCCTCCACGTCCGGCGCGCCGCCGAGCACGTCCGCGCCGCGCCGCAGCGCCTCGCGCAGCAGCTGCTCGCCGTGACCCCCGTCCTCGAGGATCGAGTACTGCGGGAAGGCGACGAGCTGGATGTCGAGCAGCTCCGCGAAGCGCTCGCGCACCTCCACGAGCGCGTCGAGCCCGACGAACCCGCTCACGTGGTCGACGTCCACCTGCACGCGCACGGCGCCGACGCCGTGGCCGACCGCCAGCTCGAGCGCTCTGCTCGCGCGCGCGACGACGTCCTCGTGCGTGTACTGCGACTTGATGCGCGTGCAGCGCTCGACGATCGCGTCGATCGAGGGATCCTCGAGCGCGCCCACGCGCGGGAACGTGAAGGCCTTGTCGGCGTGGAAGTGCGGCTCGACGAACGACGGCGTCAGCAGCCCGCCGCCGGCCTCGAGCGTTTCGCCCGCGGCCTGCGCGGCGGCCGCGCCGGCCGCGCCGGCCGCGCCGATCGAGCGGATCGCGCCGTCCGCCAGGACGACGTCGACGAGCTCGTCGCGGTCGAGCAGGCGCGCGTCGCGGATCGTCAGCGTCATCCGCTCACGCGCAGGCCGCGCACTCGGCGTCGCCGACGAGCTGGACGCGCAGCGCCTCCAGGTCCGGGTCGGCGGCGGGGTAGTCGACGTAGCCGTCCGGCATCGCCCCGTAATAGCTGTCCTTGTCGGCGTCCGCAAGCTCGGCGCCGGTCGCGAAGCGCAGCGGCAGGTCGGGATTCGCCAGGAACAGGCGGCCGAACGCGACCACGTCGGCGAGCCCGTTCGCCAGCAGCCGCTCGCCGTCCTCGCGCGCCATCGCGGGCGCACCCGCGTTGACGTTCGCCACGAGCGTGCCCGACCAGCGCGGGCGCAGGTCCTCGAACGTCGGGTACGCGCCGGCGTGCACGAGGTGCAGGTAGGCGAGGCCGCGCGTGTCGAGCGTCTCGACGAGCGCGCGGTAGGTGGTCGCCGGATCCTCCTCGACGAGGTCGTTCTCGGCGTTGCCGGGCGACAGGCGCAGGCCGACGCGGTCGGCGCCGACGACGTCCACGACCGCGTCGACGACCTCGACCGGGAAGCGCAGGCGACGCGTCAGGGAGCCGCCGTAGCGGTCGCTGCGAAGGTTCGTGTTGTCGGCCAGGAACTCCTGGATCAGGTAGCCGTTGGCGCCGTGCAGCTCGACGCCGTCGAAGCCGGCGCGCAGCGCGTTGCGCGCAGCGGCGGCGAACGCCTCGATCGCGTTCTCGATCTGCGCGACCGTCATCGCCTGCGGCGCGACGGTGTCGGTCCAGCCGTCGCGGTTGAAGATCTTGCCGGCCATCCGCACCGCGGAGGGCGCGAGCGGCAGCTCGCCGCCGGGCAGCGTGAGCGGGTGGCTGACGCGGCCGCCGTGCCACAGCTGCGCGAAGATGCGCCCGCCGGCGGCGTGCACGGCGGTCGTGACGCGCCGCCAGCCCTCGACCTGCGCGTCGCTCTCCAGGCCCGGCTGGCCCGGCCCGTTCTTGCCCAGCTCGCACGGCCACGTGCCCTCGCCGACGATCAGTCCGGCGCTCGCGCGCTGCGCGTAGTAGACGGGCGCCGCGGGGTGCGGAACGCCGGTCTCGTCGTCCGCGCGGCCGCGCGTCATCGGCGCCATCGCGACGCGGTTCGGGAGCTGCAGCGCGGGACCCCGGTGCGGCTCCAGCAGTGCGCTCTCGGTCAGTGCATTCGACATCTGAGGGGCCTCCTCCCTCTCGCGGTTGGCAGGACGTGAACGGCCGGCCCCTCCGCCAAAGGGGGCCGGCCGTGCGTCGTCGTCGTCGGCTAGAACGACGCCGTGTTGTGCGCGACCACGATCTGGCCGCTGGCGATGCCCGCTCTCGTTCTGTCGAGCAGCGGCACGGCGGCCTTGATGCGCTTGACCACGGCCGGGTCGCCGATCTTCAGGAAGTGCGGCGAGATCTCGAGACCGGCGACGTTCTCCTTGACGCCCTCGATCGTGTGCCCGCCGGTCCAGCCGGGCTGGAGCGCCTTCTGGACGTTCTCGTAGAGCGACAGCCCGTAGTGGAAGACGGCGGTGCCCATCACGCTCGGCTCGCCGGGCGTGCCGGGTGTCGGCGGCGTCGTGTCGTAGATCAGGTGGGCGCCCTGCTGCTGCGCCGCCTGCATCACGCCGGCCGACGTGCCGCCCGCGAGGGCGAGGATCGAGTCCACGCCCTGCCCGATCATCGCGGTCGCGACCAGGCGGCCCTTCGCGGGGTCCTCCCACGATCCGGCCGCAACGCCCTTGACGTTGAGCTGCGGGTTTACCGAGTGGACGCCGTCCACGAACGCGTGGTAGTCGGAGTTCAGCTCCGGGATCGCCAGCCCCGTGATGAAGCCGACGGTGTCCTTCTGCGTGACTCTCGCGATCAGCACGCCGGCGAGGTACGCGGCCTGGTTGGTCCCGTAGCCGACGGTGTGGACGTTCGGGATCGTCGGTCTGTAGGGGTCTGCGTAGAGGAAGATGAACTTCGTGTCGGGGAATCTCGGCGCGACGGCCTTCACGGAGTCGACGAAGTCGGGGAAGATGACCGACACGATCGAGGTCTTCGCCTCGCACAGGTTCGTCAGCGTCGTGGTGTAGCTCGACGGGTCGGTCGCCTCGATGAAGCGGGTCTTGATCCCGAAGGCCTGCCCGGATCTGTTCATGCCCGCGACGAGGTCGTCGACCGGACCGTGATCGCCGGCCTTCTGCGCGCTCACGACCGCGAGCGACTTGCCCGCGCCCAGCGAGCCTCCGCCTCCGCCTCCTGTCTTGGCTGCGGTCGTGCCGCTGCCGCTGCTGCTCGACCCGCATGCCGCGAGCAGCGCAGACAGCGTCAGGCTCGCCCCGCCCGCTGCGATCGACCCCTTCGTGATGAAGGTGCGCCGCGTGAGCGGGTGCTTTTCAGCGTCGCCCGCGCGACCGTCGTGACTCTCCATCGAACACCTCTCGCTCCCCGGCGGAACGCGCCCGCGAAGTGGGTCTGCGCTCCGCCGATTCGTTCTGTATACCGTTGTATATCGTATGGCTCGTGCAGGACAGTGTCAAGCAATTTATGCAGAATATTCCGCTATTGTTACTATGATTCGCGCAGCTCCGCGAACACTGCCGGAGCGCCGCGGCGCGAGCGGATCGCCGAGCTGATCGAGATCGCGACGATCGTCAGCACGTAGGGCACCATCAAGATGAACTGCACCGGGAGGATGTGGTGAGTGCTGAGCTGCGACTCGATCCCGACCGCGTCCGCGAGCCCGAAGAAGAGCGCCGCGACAGCCGCGCCGAGCGGGTGGCCCGCACCGAACAGCACAGCCGTCACCGCCAGGTAGCCACGGCCCTGGGCCATGTCCTCGCCGAAGCTGTTGATCGCCGCGAGCGCGAGCTCCGCCCCGCCGAGGGCGCAGAAGATGCCCGCCGCGACGAGCGCGCCGCAGCGCACCGCGCCGACGTTGACGCCGGCGCTGCGCGCGGCGAACGGGTACTCGCCGACCGCGCTCACGCGCAGCCCGAGCCGCGTACGCCGCAGCACGAGCCATGTCCCGAACACCAGCACCGGAGTCGCCCAGGCCAGCACGGACAGACCGGCGAACAGCCCCAGCAGGCCGTGGCGGTTGCCGCCGACGACACTCGGCAGGCCGGACTGCGCGTGCACCGCGCCCTGCGTCTTGAAGATCGCCTCGAGCAGAAACGAGGTCAGGCCCACGCCCGTCAGCGACAGCCCCAGCCCGGCGATGTAGAGGTCCGCTCTGAGGACGTCCACGAGGATCCAGAAGAGCAGGCTGACGACCGCGTTGACGAGCATCGCGGCCACCACGCCGAGCGCCACCGAGCCGGTTCTGATCGTCACCGCGACGGCCGCGAACGCGCCGATCAGCATCAGCCCCTCGAGGCCGAGGTGCAGGATGCCGGCGCGATACGCGATCACGCCGCCCATCGTCACGAGCATGATCGGGATCGCCGCCTGGATGCCGATGTTCAGGAAGTCGATCATGGCGCGGCGCTCACTTCCACTCGGGGGACGTCGGTGTTCAGGGCGGAGGACTCCGCCGCGCGGCGGCGGCGGCGATGCCAGATCGCCGGGACCGCGCTGATCGTGATCAGCAGCGCCACGAGCCCGTTCAGCAGGTCGAGCGCGGAGCTGGGCAGGTTGGTCACGATCGGCAGGTAGAGGATCGCCGCGTGCAGGCCGCCGAAGAACAGCGCGGCGATCACGACGCCGCCGATCCGCAGACCGCCGACGAGCGCGATGACGATCCCGATGAAGCCGACGTCGGGCGAGAAGCCGTACGTCAGCTGGCCGCCGGGGCCGAGCAGCTCGATCGCACCGGCGAGCCCGGCGAGCAGGCCGGAGAGCATGAACGCCTGCACCGCGAGGTGGCGCGCGTCGACGCCCTGCCACCGCGCCATCGTCGGGTTGCGGCCGGCGACCCGCACGCGCAGGCCGAACTGCGTGCGGTTCAGCAGCACGCCGACGGCGACCGTCGCGACCGCCGCCAGCAGCACGATGCGCAGCGAGATGCCGGTCGCGTCGGACAGGCGCAGGTGGTCGGCGACCGAGCGCGTCTGGTCGGCCTGCCCGCTGCCCGCCGGGTCCTTCAGCGGACCGGAGGCGACCCACTGCAGCAGCAGCAGAGCGATGAAGTTCATCATCAGCGTCGTGATCACCTCGTCGGCCTGCAGGTAGGCGCGCAGCACGCCGGGGACGAGCGACCAGATCGCCCCGCCGATGCAGCCGGCGAGCACGACGAGCACGATCCCGATCGGCGTCGGCAGGCCCTTGACCCAGACGCCGACGAGCAGCGCCGCGATCGCGCCCGCGTACAGCTGGCCCTGCGCGCCGACGTTGAAGAAGCCGGCGCGGAAGGCGATCGTCACGCCGAGCGCGATCAGCAGCAGCGGCACGGCCCAGCGCAGGCTCGAGTCGAGCGCCCCGGGGGCGCTCACGGCTCCCTCCCACGTGCCCGAGAAGACCTGCCCGAGCGAGTAGCCGGTGATCTGGTAGATCACGCCGGCGATCGCGAAGGCAGCGAGCACGACGAGGGCCGAGCGCGCGGCGCGCAGCACGGTGTCCCTGGAGATCACTTCCCACCTCCGGTCATTGCGACGCCGACGGTCGCGAGGTCGTAGGGCGGGCTCAGCTCCGCGACGACGCGGCCGCCGTAGAAGACGAGCAGGCGGTCGGACAGCTCGAACAGCTCCTCGAGGTCGGATGAGACGAGCAGCACGCCGGCCTGCTGCTGCGCGAGCGCGCGCAGGTTCTCGCGGACGAAGCGCGTCGCGCCGACGTCGAGCCCGCGCGTCGGCTGGGCGGCGAGCAGCACGCGGATCCCGTCGGTCAGCTCGCGCGCGAGGATCACCCGCTGCACGTTGCCGCCGGAGAGGCTGCCGACCGGCTCGCTCACGTCGCGGTAGCTGACCTGCCAGCGGTCGATCTCAGCCGCGCACTCGGCCCGCAGGCGGCGCGGGTTGATCCAGAAGCGACCCTGCTTGAGCGCCGTCAGGATCGCGACGTTCTCCCAGATCGCGCTCGTCGAGCTGACGCCCTCGACGTTGCGGTCGAACGGGACGGCGCGCACGCCGAGCGTCCGGCGCTCGAGCGCCGAGCAGCCGGTCACGTCGCGCCCGTCCAGCTCGATCGTGCCGCTCTTGCCCTGCAGCATCCCGGCGATCGCGGCCACCAGCGGGCGCTGGCCGTTGCCCTCGACGCCGGCGACGCCGATGATCTCGCCGGCGCGCACGGTCAGCGAGACGTCGTCGAGCGCGACGTCGCCCTCGGCGGCGTCGGTCGTGAGCCCGCGCACGACGAGCGTGTGGGCGCCCGAGGCGACCTCGGCGGGCGTCTCCTCGAGCGCCGGAGCGAGCGGCGCCTCGGCGCCCGTGCTGCCGACGATCAGGTTGCTCAGCTCGTCGTGCGAGACGCCCTCGAGCGGCCGGCGCGGCAGCACGACCTTGCCGCCGCGCAGCACCGTCACCGTGTCGGCGGCGGCGCTCACCTCGCGCAGCTTGTGCAGGACGAGCAGGATCGTGACGCCCTCGTCGCGCAGGCGGCGCAGCCGCTCGAACAGCGCGTCGGCCGCCGGCGGCGAGAGCACCGCGGTCGGCTCGTCGAGGATCAGGACCTTCGCGTCGGAGACGAGCGCGCGCGCGATCTCGAGCGACTGCAGCGCCTCGACCGGCAGGTCGCGGATGCGCGCGCCGGGATCGAGCGTGATGCCGAGCGCGGCAAGCGGCTCGGACCAGCCCGACTCCAGCTCGCGGCGGCGGTAGAACGGCGAGCGCCGGCGGTCGGTCTGGAACAGCTCGAGCGCCTCCGCGACGGTGAAGCTCGGCGGCAGCGCGAAGTGCTGGTGCACGAGCTCGACGCCGAGCGCGCGCGCCTCGCCGACGCCCTCGCCGCGCAGCTCGTGCCCGTGCACGCGCACGCTGCCCGTGTCGGGCACGATCAAGCCGGACAGGACGCGCGAGAAGGTCGTCTTGCCGGCCCCGTTCTGACCCACGATCGCGTGGATCGCACCCGCGTCGAAGCTCGCCGCGACGCCGTCGAGCGCACAGAACTCCCCGAACAGGACCGACACGTCCGAGCAGTCGATCGCCGGCCCGGAGTCTCCGGGTCGCTCGGCGACCGCTGCCGGCGCCGCGAGCGCGCCCGCGTCGTCGGCGCCCGTGGCGACCGGATCGGCGCTCACGGGCTGATCCTTCCAGCAGCAGACATCAGCTCTCCACTCCTCCGTCAAGCGCATCTCGGCTATGAACGAGATGCGCTGGCGTACTCAAGATCAATACCATAGCATTATCAGTACAATGATCAAGCTCGTGCCTCGACGTACCAGCGCTCGCCGAGGGCGTCCGTCAACGGCCCGCTCGCGGCATGCGGAGCCGTCAGCGCGAGCAGCCCGCGCCGGCCGGCGATCGCCTCCGGCGCGGCCGTTACCCCGGCGCGCGCCAGCAGCGCCGCCTCGACGCCGTTCGCCGCCGTCTTGCCGGCCACCGACGCACGGCCCGCGCCGAGCGGCCGCTGCAGCCCGGCCGCCTGCGTCGCCGCCAGCCCGAGCGCGTGCGCGAGCTGCTGCGGCGAGCAGCCGAGCAGGCGCCCGGCGGCGACCGCCGCGCCGAGCGCGCCGTTGACCAGCGGCGGGCTCCAGCCGCGCTCGCGCTGCTCGTCGGCCGCGACCGCCCCGACGCGCAGCGCCAGCTCCCAGCCGGTCGCCACTGCGGCCGCGACCGCCGCCTCGCCGGCGTCGCCCGCGACCGCCAGCGCGGCGGCGGCGACGATCGTCGGCGTCGGGTCCGCGAGCGCGGTCGCATCCGTGCCGTCCAGCTCGGCCGCGAGCGCCGTCCGGTAGGCGGCCCACGCCGGCGAGGCGGCGAGCCCGCCGTCCGCCAGCAGCGGGCGCATCGCCTCCTCCCAGGCGGCCGCCGCCGGCGCACCGTCCGCGGCGCGAGCGCGCACCGCCTCCAGCGCCCGCTCGGCCGCCGCCAGCACGGCGGCCGGCGGCCGCTCCTGCGACGCCGCGAACGCCGCCAGCCGCGCGTCGGCCCGCGTCCCGGGGCTCATGCCGTCACCTCCGCCGGCTGCGGCATGACGGCAGTGGCGAGCGCGTCGAGCGTCGGCGCGGCGACCAGCCCGCCGACGGCCGCGATCAGCGCGGCGCCCGCGTCGGCCAGCACCGGCGCGGCGAGCTCGCGCACCTTCGCGTGCAGCTCGTCGTCGGACAGGGGGCGCGCCTCGCTGCCGCGCGCGTGCGCGACGTGCGCGCGCACGCGCGTCCCGTCGGCGAGCGCGACCTCGACGGCCGCCTCGTCGCGCGCGAAGTCCTCGCGCACGGCGAACGCGGTGCGCTCCCGCACGCGCGCGACCTGCGGGTCGACGGCGCGCTCGTCGCCGAACTCCGGAATCCCGGCGCGGCCGTCGAGCAGGCCCACGGCGACGCCGTGCATCGCCGAGAAGCGCGCCTGCAGGTGGTCGCCCGGATCGCGCCGGCCCATCAGCTCCGGCACGAGCGGGTGGCAGGCGTACTCGACCCGCTCGACCGCGTCCGCGCCCCCGGCGGCCGCCAGCTGCGGCGCCAGCTCGACGGCGGCGTCGATGCCCGGGTGCGCGACGATGCCGCACGGGTACGGCTTGTAGGTGTTGCGCAGCAGCTCCCAGCGCGTGCCGAAGCCGTCCAGCAGCAGGCCCGGGTCGCTCGTGCGCGCAAGCGCGCCCATGAACCCGCCGGGCGGCTCCAGCACGCCGTCGAGCGGCACCGGCCGCGACGGCACGAGCAGCGCCGACAGCATGCCGTTGGCGGCCGCCTTGCCGGCGTGGAAGGCCTTCGCGTGCGTGCCGAAGCCCTCGCGCTGGCCGATCGTCTGGTGCGCGGCGAAGGCGAGCGCCGCCGCGGACGCCGCCGGCTCCTGCCCGAGCAGCAGCGACGCCGCCGCCGCGGCGCCGAGCACGCCGCACGTGCCGGTGATGTGCCAGCCCTCGTCGTAGTGGGCGGGCGAGATCGCGACGCCGGCGCGCAGCTGCACCTCGCAGGCGAGCGCGAACGCGCTCAGCAGCTCGGCCCCGCTGCGCCCCTGCCACGCGCCGACCGCGAGCGCCGCGCCGAGGCTCGAGGCGCCCGGGTGGATGACGGTCGCGAGGTGGGTGTCGTCGAAGTCGTCGACGTGCGCGGCCGCGCCGGTGGCGAGCGCGGCGTAGAAGGCGTCGGCCCGCTCGCGGCGGCCCGGCACCGGCGCGACCGCCGGCCCGCCGGTCACCGCCGCGACGGCCAGCAGGCGGTCGACGAGCGGGTGCGCGCTCGCCCCCACGGCCGTTCCGAGCACGTTCAGCAGCGAGCGCTCGGCCTCCCGCCGCACCGCCTCGGGCAGGGGCGCGGCGGCGGCCTCGTGGACGGCCGCCGCGAGCTGTTCGACGAGCGTCATCGGCCGGCCTCCCGCAGCAGCGCGTGGAGGTCGTCGGCCATCGCCTCGCCGAACGCGGGGTCGTTGATCGCGAGGTCCGCCTCGTGCAGGGCGATCCCGTCGCCGGCGCAGGCTGCGCGCAGCGCCGCGAACAGCGCGGCGTCGGCGTCGGGGTCGTGGAACGGCCCGCCGTCGGCGTCGAGCGCGGAGAGGCCGCGCAGCGGCAGGTGCAGCGAGCGCGGCCCGCGGCCCGCGCGCAGCTTCGCCCCGAGCGTCGCGCCGAGCTGCGCGCACTCCTCGGCGCTCGTGCGCATGAGCGTGGCGGTGGCGCTGTGGCCGTACAGCAGGCGCCCGGCGTAGCGTGCGGGAACCGTCTCGGGCGCGCCGAAGTTGGCGACGTCGAGCGCGCCGGGCGCGACGACCTGCGGGATGCCGGCCTCGCCCGCGGCCTCGAGCCGGTGCGGGCCGGCGGAGGCGATCCCGCCGACGAGCTCGTCGGCCAGCTCGGTCGTGGTGAGGTCGAGCACGCCCTTGACGTAGCCGGAGCGCACGAGCGACTCCATCGTCGCGCCGCCCACGCCGTTGGCGTGGAACACGAGCACCTCGTAGCCGTGCTGCTCGAGGCGAGCGCGCGCGGCCGTCACGGCGGGGGTCGTGACGCCGAACATCGTCGCCGCGACGAGCGGGCGCAGCTCCGCCTCGGCGTCGCCGGCCTGCGCCTGCGGCTCGACCATCCCGGCGATCGCCGCCGCGGCGTTGCCGAGGATCCGCCGCGACAGGCGGTTGAGCCCGGCGACGTCGACGACCGAGTGCATCAGCGTCACGTCGGCCGTGCCGACGTAGGCGCGCGTGTCGCCGGAGGCCATCGTCGAGACGAGCAGCTTCGGGACGCCGATCGGCAGCGCCTGCATCGCCGCGCCGGCGATCGCCGAGCCGCCCGAGCCGCCGAGCGCGAGCACGCCGTCGAGGCGGCCCTGCGCGTGCAGCCGCAGCAGCACCTCGCGGGCGCCGCGCGCGGCCGCCTCGACGGCCGCACCGCGCTCGCCGGCGCGCGCCAGCTCGGCGAGGTCGGCGCCGGCGGCCGCGGCCACCTCGGCGCGCGTCACGTCGGCGGGGATCCGCGGCTCGCCTTGCGTGCCGGCGTCGACGACGAGCACGTGGAGACCGCGGGCAACCAGTCGCTCGCGCAGGAAGCCGTACTCGACGCCCTTCGTGTCGAGCGTTCCGAGGAGGACGACCGTCGCCATCAGGGGGAGATCAGATCAGAGCAGAACATATTGCGAAACATTCTACGTATGTTCACGCCCAAAGGGGATTCACCCAGCGTACGACGCCGCAACAAGCGGTACAATGGACGCCATGTCCAATGCTCCGGTCTGGGAGGCGGCGCGCCGAGCAGCACATGATCCGGGCGACGGAGCGCCGCGCTACGCGCGCATCGCCGCGCTCGTCGAGGAGGCGATCGCGAACGGCGACCTGAGAGCGGCGCAGCGCCTGCCGACGGTGCGCGAGCTGTCCGCGCAGCTGGAGGTGAGCGGGACGACGATCGTCGCCGCCTACAACCTCCTGCGCGACAAGAACCTGATCCGCGGCGAGGTCGGCCGCGGCACCTTCGTCGGCCCGGCCCAGCCGGCGCCCGCCGCGGCCGCCGACGGCAACGGCGGCGGGCACGCGAACGGCGCGCCGGCAGCACCGGTGCGGCGCATGCCCGCGATCGCCTGGCGCCGGCGCGCGCTCGTCAACACCGAGCTGCAGCTGCGCGCGGCCCATGCCGCCGCGCTCGACCTCACGCGCGGCACGCCCGACCCGCAGCTGATGCCGCTCGCCGTGCTGCAGCGCGCGTGGGCCGCCGTCGCCGGCGCGACGACCGCCGCGGACCTGCAGTACCCGACCCATGCCGACGCCGACCCGACGCTGCTCGCGCAGCTGCTGCCGCGCCTGCGCAGCGACGGGATCCAGGTCGAAGCGCGCGACGTCGTCGTCGGCAGCTCGGCGCAGCAGTTCCTGACGCTCGCGATGCAGGTCGCCCGCGGCCATCAGCGCGAGGGCGAGCTGCTCGTGGCGATCGAGGAGCCCGGCTATCAGACGGCGATGGACACCTTCGAGCGCGGCGGCTGCCGCCTCGTCGGCGTCGAGGTGGACGCGCACGGCGCGCGGCCGGAGAGCCTCGACGCAGCACTCGCCGCCGGCGCGCTGATGGTCGTGATGACGCCGCGCGCGCACAGCCCGACGGGCGCGTCCTGGACGCCGGCCCGCCGTGCGCAGCTCGCCGACGTGCTCGCACGTCACCCGCAGGCGCTGGTCGTCGAGGACGACCCGCTCGCCGAGATCGCCAGTGCGCGCCCCGGCTCGCTGCTGTCGGACGACCGCCTCGCCGAGCGCGTGCTCTACATCCGCTCGTTCTCGAAGTCGGTCGCGCCCGACCTGCGCCTCGCGATCGCGACCGCACGCGATCCGCTGCGCTCGATGCTCGCCGAGGAGAAGTCGTTCGCCGACGGCTGGACGAGCCGCTTCACGCAGCGCGTGCTCGCGCGCGCGCTCGCCGACCCCGAGCTCGACGCCGCGCTCGACCGCGCCCGCACCGCCTACGCGGAGCGCCGCGAGGCCGCGGCGCGCGCGATCGACGAGGGGCTCGCGCCGCTCGGCGGTGGCGCGTCGCCCGGCGACGACGGCCTGCACGTGTGGGTGCGCCTCCCGGCCGACTGCGACTCGGCGGGCGTGCTCGCCGAGACCGCGCAGCGCGGCTTCCTCGCGGCGCCCGGCGGCTCGTTCTTCGTCCACCCCGGTCATGGCCGCGCGATCCGCCTCAACGCCGGCGCGGCCGCCGGCGTCGAGCAGGCCGCCGCCGCCGGCAAGGCGATCGCCGACGCGGTCGCGACCGTGCGTCGCTCGCCGCACAACCGCGGCGTCGCGGGGGCGATCACGGTCTGAGCTCCGCCGCCGGGTCGGCCATCCCGATCAGGCCGCGCGAGCGCGACTCCGGGTTGCGCGCGCTCCAGCGCCCCCCGTCGACGGTCGTCAGGAAGTCCTGCACCGCCGCGTTGAACGCGACGGGATCCTCGAGGTTGCACGTGTGCCCGGTGCGCGGCAGCACGACGAGCCCCGCCGACGGCATCGTGCGCTTGAGCATCAGCGTCGGCTCGATGCAGCCGTCGTCCTCGTCGCCGGTCACGAGCAGCGCCGGCACCGTCACCTCGGCCAGGCGCGGCGCCAGCTCGTAGAGCGAGGGGCGGCGGCGCTGGACGCCGAGCATCGTGAGCGCCGAGCCGAGCCCCGAGTGCTGCTCGAGCTGCGCGACCAGCTCCGCGTACGCGCGCGGGTTGCGGTCGCGCAGCTGGACCCGCGTCGGCCCCGCGGCGTAGCGATGCGCCGCCGCGACCGGGTCCTCGCGGAACGCGCGCGCGGTCGCCTCGGCCTCGGCCGCAAAGCCCTCGCGCTGGTCGGGGCGCGCGCCGTAGCCGCAGCCGGCGACGACGATCGAACGCAGCCGCTCGGGGTGCTCGAGCGCCAGGTGCAGCGCGCAGAAGCCGCCCATCGACAGGCCGACGACGTGCGCGCGCTCGATCCCGAGCGCGTCGAGCACGGCGATCGCGTCGCCGACCGCGTGCACCTGGCTGTAGGCCGCCTCGTCCTCCGGGATCGCCGAGGGCGGGTAGCCGCGCGCGTTGTACGCCACGCAGCGGTAGCGCAGGCCGAACCAGCGCAGCTGCGGCTCCCAGCTGCGCAGGTCGCCGGCGAACTCGTGCACGAACAGGATCGGCGTGCCCGCGCCCGTCTCCTCGGCGTGCAGCCAGGTGCCGTCGTCCGCGACCGCCGCCGGCACGGTGCTAGCCCTCCGCGCCGTTCGGCGCCTCGGCCCACGCGTGGCGCATGCGCTGGAAGCTGAGCGCCGTGACCGGCAGCCCGACGACGCGCTCGTCCGCCTCGCGCAGCATCGCGCGCATGTCCTTGAGCAGGATGTCGAGGTCCTCGCCCGGCACGTAGTGCTCCCACCAGCCGCGCACGCGCTGCCAGTTGCGCGTGACCCAGCTGTCGCCGACGCTGCGCGAGAGGATCTCCATCAGCTGGTCCTCGTCGACGCCGTAGGCGGACGCGAGGCTGAGCGCCTCGAACGCGCCGAGCATGCTGACGCCGAACGACAGCTGCACGGCGAGCTTCGCCGCCTGCGCCGTCCCGATCTCGGTGCCGACGTGGAAGATGCTGGTCGCCATCGCGTCGAACACCGGCCACAGGCGCTCGACGTGCGCTCTCTCGCCGGCCGCCATGATCGTCAGCGTCCCGGCCGCGGCGCCCGTGCTGCCACCGCTGAGCGTCGCATCCGTCGCGACGATGCCGTGCTGCTTCAGCTCGGCAGCGAGCTGGCGCATGGCCGTCGGGTCGAGCGTGCTCATGACGATCACGTCGAGCTGCTCGCGGGCCGCGGCGGCGACGCCGTCGGGCCCGAGCAGCACGGCGCGCGTCTGCGCCTCGGTGCGCACCACGCTCACGACGGTCCGCGTCGCGGCGGCGGCCGCGTCGCGCGGCGTCTGCGCCAGCTCGATGCCGTGCTCGGCGGCCGCCGCCTGCGCAGCCGGCGACGGATCGACGCCGACCACCTTGTAGCCGGCCTTCGCGAGGTTGGCGGCCATGCCGCCGCCCATCACGCCGAGGCCGACGAATCCGATCGTCTCGTCCTGCATCGTTGCTACCTCCGCTCCAGTTCTTCGATCAGCGCCGGCACGACCTCGAACGCGTCTGCGACGACCGCGAGGTCGGCCAGCTCGAGCAGCGGCGCCTCCGGGTCGCGATTGATCGCGACGATCGTGCCTGCACCCTGCATACCCGCGACGTGCTGGATTGCGCCGGAGATCCCGAGCGCGACGTACAGCTCCGGCGCGACCACCTTGCCCGTCTGCCCGATCTGCAGCGCGCGCTCGCAGTAGAGCGCGTCGGCCGCGGCGCGCGATGCGCCGACGGCGGCGCCGAGCCGATCGGCAAGCCGCTCCGCCAGCGCGAAGCCCTCCGCGCTGCCGAGCCCGAGCCCGCCGGCGACGACCGCGCGCGCCTCGGCGAGCGACGGGCGCCCGCCCTGCGGCGCGGGCGTGCGAGCCGTGACGGTCGTGCGGCAGGCCGCCTCGCCCAGCTCCAGCCCGAGCGGCGCGACGATCGTCTCGGCCGGCGCGGCGAGCGGCTCGGCCGCGACCGCGTTGGCCGCGAGCGCGAGGATCGGGACGCCGCGCACGACGGCGGCGCGCACGAGCGTCCCGCCGGCCAGCACGGCCTGCTCGGCCTCCTCGGGCCGCTCCCCGGGCGTCACGTCGGTCAGCACGCCGGCGTCGAGCCTGACGGCCAGCCGGCCGGCGATCTCGCGCCCCTCCCCGCCCGCCGGCAGCAGCACGGCGGCCAGCTCGCGGCCGGCGGCGGCGTGCGCGAGCGCGTCGACGGCGGGGACGACGGGATGGCGCTCGGCGCGCGCGTCGTCGAGCACGAGCAGCTCGGCGGCGCCGTGCGCGGCGACCGCCTCGCGGGCGAGCTCGGCGCCGGGGCCGAGATGGACGGCGACCGGGCGGCCCCAGCGGCGCGCGAGCGTCAGCAGCTGCAGCGTCGTGGCGCGCGGGACGCCGGCGTCGTGGCCGGCGAGGACGAGGACGTCGCGTGACATGGCAGGCTCCTAGGAGGTCGCTCGCGTCGCGAGGAAGTCGGCGATCTCGGCGGCCAGCTCGGCGCCGCCCACGAGGCGGCGGCCGGCCTGGCGGGCCGGGCGCGGGCGCGCGTCGCGCACCGCGGTGGCGGCGCCGGCGAGCCCGACGCGCGCGGGCTCGATCCCGAGCTCGGCGCAGGTGAGCGTCTCGATCGCCTTTCGCTTGGCGGCGATCATCGCCTTCAGCGACGGGTTGCGCGGCTCGTTGGCGTGCTCGACGACCGACACGACCGCCGGCAGCGGCGCCTCGAGCGTCTCGCGCGCGCCCTCGAGCGTGCGCTCGCCGTGCACGATCCCGTCGCGCACCGCGAGCGCGTCGGCGAGCGTCAGCTGCGCGTAGCCGAGCCGCTCGGCGAGCATCGCCGGGAGCAGGCCCATGCGCGCGTCGGCCGACTCCGCGCCGCACACGACGAGGTCGGCGCCGGCGCGCTCGAGCGCACGCGCGAGCACGAGCGAGGTGGCGAGCGCGTCGGAGCCGTGCAGCGCCGGGTCGCACACGTGGACGGCCGCGTCGGCGCCCTGCGCGAGCGCGGCGCGCAGCACGTCGGCGGCGCTCTCGGGCCCCATCGTGAGCGCGGTGACGGTGCCCCCGGCGGCCTCGGCGAGCTGTAGGGCGGCCTCGACGGCGTACTCGTCGAGCTCGTTGAGGACGGACGCGACCGCGGCGCGGTCGAGCGTGCCGTCGTCGGCGCGCAGCGACTGGCGCGCCCACGTGTCGGGGACCTGCTTGATGCAGACGGCGACGTGCATCGTGCGGTGCCCTTACGCCGCGGAGGGCGCGGGAGCGTCTTGCGTGAGCGCCAGCCCGCGGCGCGCCGTGCGCACCTGCACCGACTTCAGCTCGGTGAACTCGAGCAGCCCCTCGCGGCCGACCTCGCGGCCGAAGCCGCTCGCCTTCGTGCCGCCGAAGGCGATCGCGGAGGTGCCGTCGATCGTCGTGTTGACCCACACCGTGCCGGAGCGGATCTGCTTCGCGACGCGGTGGGCGGTCGCGACGTCCGACGTCCACAGCGAGTTGGCGAGCCCGTAGGCGGTGCCGTTCGCGAGTGCGGCGGCCTCCTCGGCGTCGTCGAACGGCGTGACCGCGAGGACCGGCCCGAAGACCTCCTCCTGGAACAGCGCCGAGGCGGGGTCGACGCCGCCGAAGATCGTCGGCTCGACGAAGTGGCCGCGCTCGCAGCCGGCGACGCTCGCGCGCCCGCCGCCGAGCAGCGCCTCGGCGCCGGCGCGCTTGGCCTCCTGCATGTAGCCCTCCACCTTGTCGAGGTGGCCGGCGTGGATCAGCGGGCCGACGTCGGTCGCGTCCTCGCGCGGGTCGCCGACGACGACGCGGCGGCCGCGCTCGAGCACGCGCTCCAGCAGCGCGTCCTGCGCGCTGCGCTCGACGATCAGGCGCGTGCCGGCGACGCAGCACTCGCCCTGGTTGAAGAAGGCGGCGAAGACGACCGCGTCGGCGACCTCGTCGAGGTCCGCGTCGGCGAACACGACGTTGGCGCCCTTGCCGCCGAGCTCGAGGCTCACGCGCTTGAGGTTGCGTCCGGCCGCCTCGGCGACGGCGCGGCCGGTGACGGTCGAGCCGGTGAAGGAGACGACGTCGACGTCGGGGTGCGCGGACAGCGGCGCACCGACGTCGGCGCCGACGCCGGTGACGACGTTGACGGCGCCGGCGGGCACGCCCGCCTCGGTCGCCAGCTCGGCCAGCCGCAGCGCCGAGCTGGAGGTGAACTCCGACGGCTTGACGACGGCGGCGCAGCCGGCCGCCAGCGCGAACGGCAGCTTCTGCGCGACGATCAGCGCGGGGAAGTTCCACGGGATCACGAGCGCGGCGACGCCGGCCGGCGCGTGCAGCGTGTAGGCGACGACGTCGGCGTCGTAGTCGGTCCACGACTCGCCGTGCAGCGTGTGCGCGAGCGAGGCCGCGTACTCCGTGTTCGCCACGGCGCCGGCGATGTCGCCGCGCGCGAGGCGCAGCGGCTTGCCGACCTCCTCGCTGTCGAGCGCGGCCAGCTCCTCGCCGTGCTGCTCGATCAGCGCGGCGAAGCGGCGCAGCACCTTCGCGCGCTCGGGCGCGGTCGTGCGCGGCCAGGGGCCGTGGTCGAAGGCGGCGCGCGCGGCGGCGACGGCCGCGTCGACGTCGGCTGCGGTGCCTGCGGCAACGGCGGCGACCAGCTCGCCGGTCGCGGGGCTGTGGCGCTCGAAGACGGCGCCGGCGGCGGCGTGCTGCTCGCCGTCGATGAAGTGTCCGAGGCGTCGAGCCTCCGTCACGGTCGAGCTGCTCATCGGAGGGCCTCCTGCGTGGTGGGGACATCGAGCACGAGGAACTGCTCGACGAGCTCGCGCAGCTCGCCGACGAGCGCCTCGTGCTCCGGATGCGACTCGTAGGCCTGCAGCGCCGCGGTGTCGGCGAAGCGCATCACGAGCGCGTGCGTGTAGCCGCGCGCGGCCTCGCTCGCCAGCGCCGGGCCGGCGGCGGCGTGCTCGATCCCGGCGATCTGCTCGCGCAGCGCCGGGAAGCGCGCGACGAGCGGCGTCAGCGCGTCGTGCTGCCCCGCGCGTGGGCGGAAGAGGACGACGTGCGTGACAGAATTGTTATTGCTTTCGGCCATATTGTTATCGTATCATATTGGTCCGAGCGCGTCGCCGAGCAGACGCTCCAGCTGCTCGCGCCCCGCCGGCAGCGGCGAGCCCGCGACGAGGCGCTCCTGGCGCGCCGCCTGCTCGGCGAGCGCCGGCAGGTCGACGGCGCCCAGCCCCAGCGGCGCCAACCCTGGCTCGACGCCGACCGCGCGCGACAGCGCGGCGACCGCCGCCGGCAGCCGCTCCGCGTCGGCGAGCGCGTCCTGCGCCGCCGCGCCGGCGGCCTGCTCCAGCGCCGCGGCCGCGCGCAGGTGCGCAGCGGGGTCGGCCGCGAAGCTGAAGCGCAGCGTCGACGGCAGCACCGCCGCGACCGCGAGCCCGTGCGGGACGCCCTCGCCTGTGCTCGCGAGCGCGTAGGCGAGCGCGTGCGCGAGCTGCGCGCCGGCGACGGCGGCGCCCAGGCCGGCGAGCGTCGCTCCGAGCATCAGGTCCGTGCGCGCGCCGAGATCCCCGCCGTCGCGCACCGCGCGCGGCAGCGCGCCGGCGATCAGCGGCAGCGCGCGCTCGCACAGCGCGTCGGAGTACGGGCTCGCGCCCGAGTAGGCGCCGCGGCGCGCCGCCGGGCCGTCGCCCGGATCGACGTCGAAGCGGCGCGCCGTCAGCGACTCGAGCGCGTGCGAGAGCGCGTCGAGCCCCGCCGCCGCCGTGGCTCCCGGCGGCAGCGACACGGTGGTGGTCGGGTCCGCGAGCGCCAGCGCCGGCCGCAGCCGCGCGTGGCTGATGCCCGTCTTGACGCCCTGCGCGACGAGGTCGAGCACGGCGATCGGGCTGACCTCCGAGCCCGAGCCGGCCGTCGTCGGCACCGCGACGAGCGGGACCGGCGGGCGCGCGGGCGCGCGCCCCGCCCCGAACGGCGGGTTGACGTAGTCGAGCAGCTCGCCGCCGGCGCCCAGCAGCAGCGCGACGCCCTTGGCCGCGTCGATCGCGGCGCCGCCGCCGAGCGCGACGACCGCGTCGGCCTCACCGGCCTGCGCCGCCAGCCGCTCGATGCCGGCGTCGGTCGGCTCGCCCTCCGGCGCGAGCAGCAGCACGTCCGGCAGCCCGGCGAGCACGAGCGACGCGAGCGCGCGCTGCGCCGTGCCGACGCGCTCGACGGCGGCGTCGGCGATCACGACGGGGCGGCGGGCGCCGAGCTCGAGCAGCTCGTCGCCGAGCCGCTCGAGCACGCCGGCGCCGAAGCGCAGCGCGCCGCCCGTCAGCGACAGCGCGGCGTGGGCGCCCGTCTCAGCCATCGGCCGCCACGACCGTCGATCGCTGCGCGCCGAGCTCGCCGACGCCGAGCTCGATCACGTCGCCGGCCGACAGGAAGCGCGGCGGCTTCTGCAGGTTGCCGACGCCGCCCGGCGTGCCGGTGTCGATCAGGTCGCCCGGCTCGAGCACCATGAACTGGCTCAGGTACCAGACCAGGTGCGCCACGCCGAACACCATGTTCGACGTGCTGCTGCGCTGCATCTCCTCGCCGTTGACGGTCAGCCACATGTCGAGCGCCTGCGGGTCGGCCACCTCGTCGGGGGTCACGAGCCACGGACCGAGCGGGTTGAACGTCTCACACGACTTGCCCTTCGTCCACTCGCCGCCGCGCTCGAGCTGGAACGCCCGCTCGGACAGGTCGTCCACCACGGCGTAGCCGGCGATCACGTCGAGCGCGGCCGCCTCGTCGGGCAGGTAGCGCGCCTCGCGGCCGATCACGACCGCCAGCTCGACCTCCCAGTCGACGCGCTCACCGCCGCGCGGGATGCGCACGTCGTCGTAGGGGCCGACGAGCGAGTTCGGCGCCTTCAGGAAGATCATCGGCTCGTCCGGGACCGTGAAGCCGGCCTCCGACGCGTGGTCGGCGTAGTTGAGCCCGATGCAGACGATCTTCGGCGGCCGCGCGATCGGGGCGCCGACGCGGACCGCGGCCGGGTCGACCGCCGGCAGCGCCGCGGCGTCCTGCAGGGCGGCCGCGACGCGCGCGAGCCCGTCGCCGGCGAAGAAGCGCGCGTCGTAGTCCTCGACGACGCCGCTCACGTCACGCAAGACGCCGTTCGCGTCGAAGGCCGCGGGGCGCTCGCTGCCCGCCTCGCCGAATCGCGCCAGTCTCATCGTCTTTCGTCCTCTCGTTGCATCCTGTTGTATACCAATGTCCGGGCAGGTCGGCCGGCGGCGCCGCGAGGCGTCCGCCGGGATCCCCTAGGTCAGGCCGGCGCCGTCGGCGCCCTGCTGGTCGCGCCACATGCGCAGGCGCACGTCGCGCGCCTTCGTCATGTGCTCGCGGCCGATGCGTGCGGCCTTGCGCGCGTCGCGCGCGTCGATCGCCGCCACCAGCTCCGCGTGCTCCCCGAGCGCCTCGCTCCAGCGGCCCGGGTACGTGAGCGTGGTCGACGGGTAGCGGCGCAGGTGCACGTGCAGGCGCTCGAGCAGGTCGATCAGCGTGCCGTTGTGCGACGCCTGCCAGACCGCCTCGTGGAACTGGTTGTTGGCGAGCGTCAGCGCCTCCGCCGTCGCGCCCTTGGCCTTCGGCGACGCCTCCAGCACGCCGTGCAGGCGCGCGAGGTCCACCTCGGTGCGCCGCCGCGCGGCCGCCTCGCAGGCCGCGGCCTCCAGCACGACGCGCACCTCGTAGATCTCGAGGATCTGCTCCGCGCTCGGCGCCACGACCTCCAGGCCGCGCTCGCCGCGCTCGATGATGCCGTCCTGCTGCAGGCGGTGGAGCGCCTCGCGCACGGGCGTGCGGCTGACGCCGTAGGCCTCCGCCAGCTGCGCCTCGACGAGCGCGTGGCCGGGCGCCATCGTGCCGCCGACGATGTCCTGCTTGAGCCGCTCGTATACCGATGTGCGCATGACGGCCGGCATCATCGCGCGTTCCACTCCGGCTTGCGCCGCGCCCGGAACGCGCGCGGACCCTCGGCCCCGTCCTCCGAGCCGAGCGCGCGCAGCAGCGAAGCCGGCGCGAGCGCCGCCGCAGCGCGCGCGTCGAGCCCGGTGCCGCGCTGCAGCAGGTCCTTGACCGCCTGCTGCGAGAGCGGCGCGGCGGCCAGCAGCCGCTCGACCAGCTCGTCGACCGCCGCGTCGAGCTGCGCGCGCGGCACGACGCGGTTCACGAGCCCGAGCGCGAGCGCCTCCCCGGCGTCCACGCGGCGACCGGTCAGCAGCAGCTCGCGGGCGCGCTTGGGACCGAGCGCGGCCGCCAGCAGCGGCACGCCGCCGTCCAGCGCCACGCGCCCGACGAGCGCCTCCGGCAGCCCGAACGTCGCCTCCTCCGCCGCCACCGCGAGGTCGCAGCCGAGCACCATCTCGAAGCCGCCGCCAAGCGCGTGGCCGTTCACGCGCGCGACCACCGGCACGAGCAGCGACGTGCGCAGCGAGATCCCGCCGAAGCCGTGCGGCCGCTCGAGCGCGAGGTACTCGACGCCCTCGGGGTCGCCCGCCTTCATGTCGGCGCCGGCGCAGAAGGCGGTCTCTCCGGCGCCGGTCAAGACCGCCACGCGCACGTCTGGATCGGCCTCGATCCGCGCCCATGCGTCCTCGAGCAGCGCGTGGTGCGCGCGGTCGAGCGCATTGCGCACCTCGGGGCGGTCGATCGTGACGCGGGCGACGTGCCCCTCGACGACGAGCTCGACGCTCACGTGCGCTCCACCGCGAAGCCCAGCTCCGCCAGCAGCTCGTCGGTGTGCTCGCCGAGTGCCGGCGGCGCGAGCCGCACCTGCGCCGGCGTGTCGGACAGGTGCAGCGGCGAGGCGACCGTGCGCAGCGGCGGGCCGTCCGGGCGCTCGATCTCGAGCACCATGCCGTTGACCGCCGTCTGCTCGTCGTCGAGCGCCTCGCTCAGCGAGCGCACCGGCGCGCACAGCAGGTCGGCCGCCTCCAGCCGCTCGATCCAGTGCGCGGTGGTGTTCGTCGCGAAGACGGCCGCCAGCTCGGCGCGGAACGCAGCCGTGTGCTCCACGAGCGCGTCGAACGTCGCGAAGCGCGCCTGCTGCGAGAGGTCCTCGATCCCGATCGCCGCGCAGATGTCGGCGACCGGGTTCGCGCGGAAGGCGCCGACGAGCACGAGCGCGCCGTCGGTCGTCGGGAACGCGCCGGTGTGCGGCATCGCGGCCCAGTTGAGCGGCGCGTCGCGCATCAGCTCGTGCGTCGCCTCCTGCATCTGCATCGACAGCATCGCGTCGTAGAGGGAGACCTCGACGCGCTGGCCGCGGCCCGTGCGCTCGCGCGCCATCAGCGCGAGCAGGATCGCCTGGAACAGGTGCATGCCCGCGCTGTAGTCGGCGAGCGTGGTGGCGAAGATCTGCGGCGGCAGGCTGTCGTCGGCGCGCCGCTCCATCACGCCGCTCATCGCCTGCGCGAGCATGTCCTGTCCGCCCTTGCGCGCGTACGGGCCCTCTGTCCCGTAGCCGGTGCCGAGCGCGTAGATCGCACGCGGGTTGAGCGCCTGCACGTCCTCCCAGCCGAGCCCGAGCCGCTCCATCACGCCAGGCCGGAAGTTGCTGACGACGACGTCGCAGCGGCGCACCAGCTCGTGCGCGACCGCGCGGTCGCGCTCGTCGCGCAGGTCGAGCGCGATCGAGCGCTTGTTGCGGTTGAGGCTGCAGTAGATCGGGTTCTGCGCGCCGTCGGGATCCGACGGCAGCGTCGCGCGCGAGAGGTCGCCGGCGCCGGCGCGCTCGACCTTCACGACGTCGGCGCCGTGGTCGCCGAGCAGCTGCGTGGCGCACGGGCCGAGCATCACCTGCGTGAAGTCGGCGACGAGGATCCCGTCGAGGGGCTGGGTCTGCGTCTCGCTCATGCGGCCGCTCCCTTCTCGGCGCCCGAAGCGGCTCGCGGCGCGCGGTCGAACGTGGCAGCCGCGCGCCCGGCGCGGCGACCGAACACGGTCCCCGCGGTCAGCCCGCTGCCGCCCGGATAGTTGTGCGCGAACAGGCCGCCGGCGATCTCGCCCGCGGCGTACAGGCCGGCAAGCGGCGCGCCGTGCTCGTCGAGCACGCGGCCGTGGGGATCGATCCGCAGGCCGCCGAACGTGAACGTGATCCCGCAGGTGACCGTCACCGCGACGTACGGCGGGGCGTCGAGCGGCTGCGCCCAGTTCGACTTCGGCGGCTCGATTCCGACCGTGCCCTTGCCGTCGCGCGTCGTCGGGTCGAAGGGACCGTCCTGCACGGCGGCGTTGAACGCCGCGACCGTGCCGACGAGCCCGTCGGGGTGGATGCCGGCGGCGCGCGCGAGCGCGTCGAGGTCCTGCGCGACGTGCTTCTCGATGCCGGGCACCTCGTACTCCTCGACGCGCAGCAGCGGCGTCGTCTTCGCGTCGAACAGCTGGAAGGCGCGCGCGCCCGGCTGTCTGATGATCGCGGCGCCGAGGCGCGCGTAGGTGTAGTTGCGGAAGTCGGCGCCCTCGTCGAGGAAGCGCGCGCCGTCGCGGTTGACGACGATGCCGAGCGGATACGACTGCTTCGTGAAGCGGTTCGTCAGCTCGAGGTCGCCGCCGTCGGGCGAGGAGGCGACGTCCCAGGCGACCGAATGGCAGCCGCCCCAGTCGCCGGCGCGCGCGGCGCCGATCGCCAGCGCCGCGCGCAGCCCGTCGCCGGCGTTGTGCGGCGTCCCGCGCACGTGCGCGGCGCGCCACGCCTCGCCGAGGTGCTCGGCGCGCATCCCCGCGTCGGCCTGGAAGCCGCCGCACGCGAGCACGACGGCGCCCGCCGCGACGCGGCGGCCGTCGGTGAGCTCGACGCCGGCGACGGCGCCGTCCGCATCGCGCATGAGGCGCGCGAGCGCGGCGCCGTGGACGACCGCGACGCCGAGCCGGCGGACCGCGTCGAGCTCGCGCGCGACGAGCGCCTTGCCGCCGCCCTCGACGCCGAGCGCGAGGCCGCCCCAGAAGCGGTGGCCGGTCTCGGTCGCGTACGCCTGGCGGTGGTACATCAGCTCGAACGGGACGCCGTGGGCGCGCAGCCAGCGGATCCCCTCGAGCGACTCCGCGACGAGCGCCTGCGCGAGCGCGCGGTCGGCGCGACCCTCGGTCAGGCGCTCGAGGTCGCGGTGGAAGTCCTCGGCGCCGTAGGGCTCGAGCACGGTCCCGTCGAGCCGCGGGTCGCCCGGGTCGGCGAGCAGCGGCCGCAGCCCGTCGAGGCCGTCGTGGACGACGCGGAACGCGCCCGCCGTGTACCAGGTGTTGCCGCCCGCCTCGTCCGGCGCGCCCTTCTCGATCACGAGGACGCGCGCGCCGGCCTCGGCGGCCGACAGCGCAGCGCTCATGCCGGCGTTGCCGCTGCCGACGACGAGCACGTCGACCGCCTCTGACAGCGGGCTCACGCCGATCGCTCCTCGCGCTCGACGGCCTCGACGACGTGCAGCGCGCACAGCAGGTCCTGCGCCGCCAGCCCGTGCGACTCGAACAGCACGACGTGCTGCGGGTCGCGCGCCGGCGCGCCCTCGGCGAGCAGCACGGGCAGCGCCTCGACGCGCTCGAAGCCGATCCCGTTCGCGAGCAGGTCGCCGCACTCCAGCCGCGCGACGGCGAGGTCGTCCACGACGATCCTGTCGCAGCGCTCGACCGCCGCGCGATCCAGCTCGCGCTTGGCCGCGGCGTTGCTGCCGGCGGCGATCACGAGCGTGCCCGGGGCGAGCCACTCGCCCCGCAGCACGGGCTCCTGCGCGCCGGTGATCGTGACGACGACGTCCGCGCCGCGCACGGCCTCCTCGGCCTCCGTCGCGCGCACGTCGGCGTCGAGCGCCGCGTCCAGCTCGGCGGCGAGCGCGTCGCGCCGCGCGGCGCCGCGGCTCGCGATCAGCACGCGCTCCAGCTCCAGCACCTGCGCGAGCGCCTCCGCCTGGTGGCGCGCCTGCCCGCCGGCGCCGATCAGCGCGAGTGTGCGGCTGCCGGGCTTCGCGAGCAGCTCGGCCGCGACGGCGCTCGCGGCGCCGGTGCGGCGGCGGCCGAGCAGATCGGCCGCGAGCACCGCCCGCAGGCGTCCCTCGGGCAGCGTGTGCAGCAGGAACGTGAAGGCGCTGCCGCGCGTCACGTCGTCGCGCACGATCGGGTAGAGCTTGACGCCGAGCGCGCCGCGCGACGGCGCCGCCGCCCACATCGTGTTCGTGCCCGCCGGGCCGACCTGCTGGCGCAGCCGCACGGGGTTCTCGATCGCGCCGTCGCGCAGCAGCGCGAACGCCTCGCGCACGCACGCGATCGCCGCCGCCGGCGGCAGGTGGCGAGCGACGGCCTGCTCGCCGAGCAGCCGCACGCCCGCCGCGTCCTGGAGCGCGGCGGTCATGCCGGGAAGACCTCCGCGGCGCGGCGCCCGAGCGCGAGCGCGACCTGCAGCCGCAGGCGCGCCTTCAGCGGCGGGATGCGGCCGGCGAACAGCGCGCCGAGCGAGCGCAGGTGGATCTCCCCGCCCTCGCCGCCGTAGGTGCGCTCGAGTGTCGGCCCGGCCGCGCAGCGGCTCGCGATCACGACCGGCACGCCGCGCTCGATCGCGCGGCCGATCGCCGCGGCGACCGGCGGCGGCGTGTGGCCGCCGCCGCTGCCGGCGACGACGATCCCGGCGGCCTGCTCGGCGGCCGCGTCGACCAGCAGCCCGTCCATCCCGGCGGCGATCGCGATCAGCTCCACGCGCGGTCCGTCGAGTCGCTCGGGCATCCCGAGGAAGTCATCCGGACGCGTGCAGGGCAGCAGCTCGACGCGATCCTCCACGAGCGCGCCGACCGGCCCGCTCTCGGGCGAGGCGAAGGCGGCGACGCGCGAGGTGTGCGCCTTCGTGACCCAGCGCGCGAGGTGCAGCTCGTCCTGGATCGCGAGCACCGGCCCGAGCGCGGCGACGCGCGGGTCGCAGGCGGCGACGATCGCGCCGCGCACGTTCGCCGGGCCGTCCGCGCCGGGATCCTCCGGCAGCCGCATCGCGGCCGTGAGCACGACCGGGACGGGCACGTCGAGCATCAGCGCGAGCGCGTAAGCCGTCTCCTCGACGGTGTCGGTGCCGTGCGTGACGATCGCGCCGTCGCAGCCGGCCGCGACCTCGCGGGCGATCGCCTGCGCGATCTCGTGCATCGCGGCCGGGCCCATCGCACGGCCGGGGATGCGCCGCACGTCGACCGGGCGCACCCGCGCGCCGTGCGGCAGCTCCCCGGCGCGACCGGCGATGTCGGCGACGCCGAGGCCGTCGCCGGAGCGCCGCTGCGCGTCGGCGACGGCGGAGATCGTGCCGCCGCTGCCGATCGCGACGAGCTCGGGCGCGCGGCTCATCGCAGCCCCCCGAGCAGGTCGGCGACGTCGGGGCGGCTCGCGAGCGCGTCGAGCGCGGCCGCGCCCTCGGCGCCGGCCAGCGCTGCGAGCCGCTGCGCGAAGGCGGCCTCGTCCAGCGGGCGCTCGGGGTGCCCGCGCGGCACGTCGCAGCTCGCGACATGGCTCGCGCCGTCCACGTGCAGCGTCACGCGCGCGGCGGTGCGCGCGGGCCAGCGCGCCTCGAGGTCGGGCGCGACGACGACCTCGACCCGCTCGGCGAGCGCGAGCGCGTCCGGCTGGAGGCCGAAGGCGGCCGGCGTCAGCGCGTCCGCCGTCAGCGCGGCGGCGACCGCGTGCGGCAGCGAGAAGCGCGCCGCGAGGCAGTTGTGCGGCAGCCGGTCGAACTTGCGGTTGCGCTCCACCGTCTCGACGACGACCGCCTCGACGTCGCGCCCGGCGACGTGCGGACGCAGCTCGCGCGCCGCCTCGATCGCCGTGTGCAGCGGGCCGGCCGCGGCGTGGACGCGCGTCTGGCTCTGCGTCACGAGCGGCGCGGCGGGGTCGAGCGGCGCGGCGAGCGCCGCGAGATCCGCCGGCTCCGCGATCGCCGCCAGCAGCTCTCCCGGCGCGGCGCTCGCGCCGTGCAGTCCCGCCTCGGCGAGGTCGCAGGCCAGCACGGCGAGCAGCGCCGCGGCGCCGGTCCAGGCGTTGCGCGCGCCGGCGCCCTCGAAGCACGCCTCCCAGCTCGGCACGAGCGGCAGCGTCGCGGCGGCGCGCGCGGCGGCGGCGGCGTCGGCCCCGCGCAGCTGCGCGACCGCGACGGCCGCGCCGATCCCGCCGAGCAGGCCGTGCGGGTGCAGCGGGTGGCGCATCCGCTGCGCGCGGTAGAGGCGCCCGGCGACCTCGTAGCCGCTCAGCGCGGCGGCCACCAGCTGCTCGCCGGAGCGGCCGAGCCGCTGCGCCTCGGCGAGCGCGGCCGGCACGACGTGCGCGCCCGGATGGCCACCGCCGACGAGGCTCTCGTCGAGCTCGAGCGCGACCGCGGCCGTGCCGTTGAGGAAGGCCGCGAGCGGCGCCGGCGCCCAGCGGCGGCCCGGCGCGATCACGTTCGGCGCGCGATCGCCGGCCGGTTCGGTGCGCGCCGCCAGCAGCGCCTCGTACTGCGGCAGGCGCGCGCCCGCGAGCGCGACCGCGATCGTGTCGGCGACGAGCCGCTCGCCGCGCCGCAGCGTCTGCGGCGGGAGCGCGTCGGCCGTCAGCAGCGGCGGGCGCTCGAGCAGCGCGTCGAGCGTGCGGTCGAGCACGCCGGTCATGGCCGCGGCGCGGGCACGGCGCGCACGAGCCGCCCACGCGGCGCGCCGACCGGCTCGCCGTTGCGCATCGCCGGCTCGCCGCGGATGACCGAGGCGACGGCCGCACCGTGCCCGCTCCACCCGTCGAAGACCGAGATGCGGTGCTTCGTGTGCAGCCTGGCGGCGTCGATCGTCCACGCGCGCTCGGGGTCGACGAGCGTGAGGTCGGCGTCGTTGCCGACGCGCAGGAAGCCCTTGCGATCGTCCACGCGGAACGTGCGCGCGGCGCGCTCGGCCAGCAGCGAGGCGACCTGCGGCGGCGTCAGCTGCCCGCGGTGCATGCGGTCGAGCACGAGCGGCACGAGCGTCTCGACGCCGTGGATCCCGGCCGGCTGCTCGCCGAGCGGCTTGTCCTTCTCCTCCGGCGCGTGCGGCGCGTGGTCGGAGGCGACGATCGTCAGCACGCCGTCGGCGATGCCGTCCCACAACGCGGCCTGGTCGTCGGCCGTGCGAACGGGCGGGTAGACCTTCATCGCCGGCCCGACGCGGTCGGCCGCGGCGTCGGCGTCGGTCAGCACGAGGTAGTGCACGCACGCCTCGCCGGTGATGTCCGTCCCGGCCTCGCGCAGCGTACGGATCAGCTCGACGGTGCGACGGGCGGAGACGTGCACGACGTGGAAGCGGCAGTCGTGCACGCGCGCGAACTCGCCCGCGACGCCGACGGCCGCGACCTCGGCGCTGGCCGGGCGCGCGGCCAGCAGGTCGGCGTAGGAGACGATCCCGTGCGGAAGCGCCGCCTCGGCTGCCTTGACGACGTTGTTCTCCTCGCAGTGGGCGGAGAAGAGGCCGCCGGCCGCGCCGACGCGCTGGATGATCTCGTACACGCCGCCGACGTCCGGCGGCAGGATCACGTCGTCGCCGGAGCCGTCCGCGTAGGTGTAGACGAGCCGCTTCGTCGCGCGGTCGAGCGCGTAGCCCCAGAACAGCTTCACGCCGACCGCGCCGGCCGCGACGAGACCGCCGAGGTCGTCGAGGTTCTCGGCGCCGATCGCCTGGCCCCACAGGCCGAAGTCGACGGAAGCGACCTGCGCGTGCTCGCGCGCGCGCTGCTCGAAGATCTCCGCGGTCGTGACCGGCGGCACCGCGTTCGGCATCTCGAACAGCGTCGTCAGCCCGCCCGCGAGCGCGCCGGCGGTGCTGTGCGCGAAGTCCTCCTTGCTCGTGATGCCGGGATCGCGCGAGTGGACGTGCGGGTCGATGAAGCCGGGGAAGACGAGCAGGCCGGCGGCGTCCAGGCGCTCGTCGGCGGGGACCGCGGCGCCGCGCTCGAGGATCGCGGCGATGCGGCCGTCCTCGCACAGCACGTCGGCGTCGAGCGTGCCGGCGCCCGTGACGAGCGTCCCGCCGGTGACGAGGAGGCGCACGCTCAGGCCCCCGCGCGGGCGCGAGCGGACAGGGCGGTGGTGGGGGTCGTCGTCGGCGTCATCGGCTCCGTCTTCGCGGTCTCGTGGGACATCGGCATGACGCAGTATACAATCGTATGCCAAGCTGCCGGGAGCGGGCGACGCGGCCGCGGCCCGCTCAGCGCACGAGCTCCAGCGTCTCGCCGGCGGCGATCAGCGGGCCGTCGGCCTCGTTCGCCGCCTGCGCGTCCTTCCAGTCGGGGTCCGACAGGAACGCCCCCCAGCGCGTCGCGCGGTCCTGCTCGTCCGCGAACTCGAGCACGTAGACGACCTGCCGGCCCTTCTTCAGCTCGCGGAACCACGGCCCGTGCGCGGTGATGCCGTGCCGCTCGAACAGCCCGAGGCTCGTGTCGCGCAGCTGGCGCATCAGCGCCTCGTCCTTGCCCGGTGCGGGCGTGTACATGCGAAGCTCGGCGATCACGCGAGCTGCCTCCCTTGCGTCGTGGTCGAAGTGGCCTGCGCCGGGCTCCACAGCCCGGTGAGCTCGTCCGTCGCGCAGACGGTCGCGTAGCGGTGCCGCGCGGTCGCGAGCGACGCCTCGTGCAGCGCCATGTCCCAGGACGCGCACGCGTCGCCCGGGATCACGACGTAGTAGTCGCGCGCGAACGCCTCGCGCGCGGTCGTCTCGACGCAGACGTTCGTCGAGACGCCGCAGCAGACGAGCGTGCGCCGCCCCGTGCTGCGCAGCACGAGGTCGAGGTTCGTGCCCTGGAAGCCGCCGTAGCGGTGCTTCTTGACGATCACGTCGCTCGCGACCGGGGCCAGCTCGTCGAGGATCTGCTGGCCCCACGTCCCCTCGACGCCGATGTCGGGCACCGACCAGGTCGCGCGCGAGCGCGCCTCCAGCCATGGGCCGGAGGCGCTGCGGCCGTCGGGCAGCGTCGTGTGCTGGCAGTGCACGACGAGCACGCCGGCGGCGCGCGCCGCCGCCAGCAGCTCCTGCATGCGCGGGATCACGGCGAGCGCGTGCTCGACCTCCCGGCCGGCACGCTGCGCCGTCTTGCCGTCCGGGTGGACGAAGTCGTTGCACATGTCGACGATCGCCAGCGCGGTGTGCGCCGGGTCGGCGATCGCCTCCAGCGTGCGCAGGACGCCGTCGGCGGGCGGCGCGCCGGTCACGACGCCTCCGGCTTCTCCAGCCACGCGATGCCGCCCCACGAGATCGCCATGTGCGCCATCGGCCCGCCGTCGGCGGCGCCGTGCCAGTGCTCCTCGCCCGCCTCGACGCAGGCGGTGTCGCCCTCGCGCAGGACGACCGGCTCCTCGCCGCGCAGCTGGATCAGGCCCTCGCCCTCCAGCACGTGCACGGCCTGGCCGCCGCTGTGCGTGTGCCACGAGCCGCGCACGCCGGGGTCGAAGCGCACGACGCTGACGTTCGACGGGTGCTCGCCCTCTGGCGCGTGCAGCCGCAGGTGCGTGACGTGGCCGGTGAAGTGCTCGAGGTCGCCGTCGGGCGCGGGCCCGGTCGCCTCCGCCTTGGTGAAGATGCGCATCGTCGCCGCTCCTCAGACGGTCGCCGGCGCGGAGCCGACGCCCGCCGCCGTGTCGGTCGTAATCGCCTTGAAGGCGCGCATCGTCTCGGTGAGCGCCGTCTCGGCCGGCAGGCGCTCCATGCTGGAGGCACCGAGGAAGCCGTGCACGCCGTCGGTGTTGGCGAGCAGGTAGGCGGCGTCGTCGGGCGTCGCGACCGGGCCGCCGTGGCACAGCACGAGCACGTCGGAGCGGGCGGCGACGCCGGCGTCGCGCAGCTCCTGCGTGCGCGCGACCGCGTCGTCGAGCGTCATCGCGGTCTTCGCGCCGATCGTGCCGGCGGTCGTCAGGCCCATGTGCGCCACGAGCGCGTCGACGCCCGCATTCGCCATCGCGGCCGCCTCGTCCTCGGTGCGCACGTAGGCGACGGTCAGCAGATCGAGGCTGCGCGCCTCGGCGACCATCGCGACCTCCAGCTCGAAGCTCATGCCCGTCTCCTCGAGGTTCGCGCGCGTGGTGCCGTCGAGCAGGCAGACGCTCGGGAAGTTCTGCACGCCCGAGAAGCCCATCGCCTTCAGCTCGCGCAGGAAGCGCGGGATGTGGCGCAGCGGGTCGGTCGCGCAGACGCCCGCGAGCACGGGCGTGCGCTTGACGATCGGCAGCACCTCGGCCGCCATCTCGACGACGACGGCGTTCGCGTCGCCGTAGGGCATCATGCCGGCCATCGAGCCGCGTCCGGCCATGCGGTAGCGGCCGGCGTTGTAGATCACGATCAGGTCGACGTCCGCCGCCTCGGCGCACTTCGCGGACAGGCCGATGCCCGCCCCCGCGCCGACGATCGCACGGCCCGCGCTCAGCTGCTCCTGCCAGCGGGCAAGCGCGTCGGCGCGCGGGATCGGGCTGGCCCAGGGTGACGGTGTGCTCATGTTGTGCCTATCGTTCCTCGATTGTTCTGATCAAAAGCTCTGCTCAGCGCGGCGTCGGGCGGTAGATCTCGCCGCGCTCGATGACGGCGTCGAGCAGGCCGTCCTCGATCACCGAGACGACGTCGTGAGGATCGACCTGCTTCGCCTCCTGGCCCGGGTAGCGCAGCGCCGCGCCGACCTGCGGGGCCATCAGGTAGCCGCCGGCGACGACGAGGCCGAGCAGCTCGAAGCGCTCGCGTTCGTCGCTGCGCAGTCGTGCGAGCGCGGCCGCCGGCTGCTCGCCGGCGACGTCGCGCAGGAGCGCCGCGAGCGGCTCCTCGAGGTCCGGGCGAGCGCGCAGCACGTCGTCGAGCAGCGCGCCGTCGACGCCGACCTCGACGGCAGACGGCAGGCCCTCGCCGGCCGGCACGAGCAGCGCGGCCAGCCCCGCCAGCGTGGCGCGCAGCTCGGACGTCAGGGCGCTCATGCCGGCACCGCCTGGTCGCGCCGGGCGCCGACGAGCGCGTCCGCGCAGCGCAGCGCGTTCGCGGTCAGCGTGGCGGTCGGGTTCACGCCCGAGGACGTCGGGAAGACGCTCGCGTCGAACACGTAGAGGTTGGCCACGTCGTGCGTGCGGCCGTGCGGGTCGACGACCGAGCTGGCCGGGTCCTCGCCCATCACGGTGGTGCCCATCAGGTGCCAGCCGGAGCCGCGCAGCTCGTGGTTGAGGACGATCTCGCGCGCGCCCATCGTCTCCAGCACCTCGCGCAGCCGCTCGAGGTGGAAGGCCATCATGCGGCGCGTGTTGTCGGACGTGCGGTACTCGATCCGCACGCCGGGCATGCCGTCCTCGTCGCGCTCGTCGGACAGCACGACGCGGTTGTCCGGATCCGGCAGGTCCTCGCAGATCACGCCCCACAGCACGGAGCGGCCGAAGCGCTCGCGCAGCTTGCGCGGGAAGTCCTCGCCCCAGGCGCCCTCCTCGCCCCACAGGCCCGGGAGCATCAGCCCGAGCGGCGCGCCGCTCGGCATCAGGTTCCACTTCGCCCCCCGCACGAACCCCCGCGACGCGTCCGTCTCGTAGAACTGCAGCGAGTGCAGGTACTGGCCCAACGGACCGCGCCAGCTCTCCAGATCCTCGTCGAAGACCCCGATCGCGTTGCCGAACGGATGCATCATCAGCCGCCGGCCGACGAGCCCCGACGAGTTCGCGATCCCCGCGCCGTCGTTCGCCGCCAGCAGCAGTCGCGGCGTGCCGATGCCGTTGGCGCACACGACCACGACGCCGGCCGGCTGGAAGTGCTCGCGGCCCTCGCGGTCGCGCCAGACGGCGCCCTCGACGAGGCCGGAGGCGCCGAGGCGCAGGTCGGTCACGCGCGCGCCGGTGACCAGGCGCACGCCGGCGCGCTCGAGCGCGGGCCAGTGCGTGCGGTCGGCCGACGCCTTCGCGCCGGTCGGACAGCCGAACGGACAGGCGGTGCGCTGGACGCAGGCGTGCAGCGGGCCGTACTCGCGCGTGGCGATCGCATTGCTGGCCGGCCACCAGTGCCAGCCGAGCTCGTTGAGCGCCTTGGCGCCCAGGCGCCCGACCTTGTTGAGCGGCACCGGCGGCAGCGGCGGCGGGGTGGCGGGCGGCAGGCAGGGGTCGCCCTCGAGGCCGGAGACGGCGAACTGCTTCTCGACCTCGTCGTACCACGGCTCGAGGTCCTCGTAGGCGAAGGGCCAGTCGTCGGCGACGCCGTCGAGCGTGCGCACGCGGAAGTCCGACGGCAGGAAGCGCTCCCAGTGCGCCGCGTACAGCACCGAGCTGCCGCCGACGCCGTTGAACATGAGCGCGCTCACGTCGGAGGCGCTGTCGTCGATCGGGTAGTCGCCGGGCGCGCGGCGCACGTTCGGGTCCCAGTTCCACTCGCGGCGCGCCGTCAGCTCGTAGTCCGGGAAGCCCGCCCGGGCGCGGGCGTAGTCGGGCCACTCGCCCTGCTCCAAGCACACGACCGACATGCCCGCCTCGACGAAGCGCTTCGCGGCCACGGCTCCCGAGGGTCCGGCGCCCACGATCAGCACGTCCGGGCGCTCGCCGGCGGGCAGGGCGCTTCGGTCGGTCTCGGTCAACGCAGCGTCTCCTCTGATGCGGGGGGCCGTTACGGTCTCCCCCGATGGGCGAGACCAGCAATACAATACGCTACCAGAAGAATATTATTGCCATGACATTCTTTGGTACGCTTGCAGACCCGCCGCGTGACGCGGCGTGCCCCAATCGAAGGAGGCTGTCCCAGCCATGCTCTCCCAGATCGGACCGCTTGAGATCGTGCTCGTGCTCGTGGTCGCGCTGCTGGTCCTCGGCCCGAAGCGCCTGCCCGAGGCCGGCCGCTCGCTCGGCCGCGGGATCCGCGAGTTCAAGGACTCCGTGACCCACGCCACGGGCGACGAGCCCGCCGCGCTGCCGCCCGCCGCGGAGCGCGAGCCGGCTGCGCCCGCGCGCGACCGGGTCGCGTAGGCGCCCGCCTATCCGCCGACGAACGCGCGGCTCAGGGGCGGTCGCGGATGCCGGCGACGGGCGCCTGGGCGAGCACCGGTTCGACGATCTGCTCGGCGAGCCATTGCGCGTGCGGGTACGGCTGGGGCAGGTTGAGCACGAGGTGATGCACGCCGATGTCGATCAGCTCCAGCAGCGCGGCGCGCGTCGCCGCGGGGTCGTCGACGTCGACGGTCTGCTGGACGGAGCGCACGATCGTCGCGGGGTCGCGGCCGATCGCCGCGCACTGCGCGTCCAAGGCGGCGCTCTTGTCGCGGACCTGCGCGAGCCCGAAGTGCGGCGGCCCGGGCATGTTCCACAGATCGGCGTGCTCGGCGACGATCCGCAGCATCCGCTCACCCCAGCCGCCCATCAGGATCGGCACGCGCGACTGCACCGGCTTGGGCTCGCAGATCGCCCCGGCGAGGCGGTAGTGCTGCCCGTCGAAGTCCAACGGCTCCGGCTCGCTCCACAACCGCCGGATCAGCGTGCAGGCCTCCGCCAGCTGCTCGAGCGCGTCGCGGTGGCTCGGCAGCGTGAGGCCGAAGCCCTCGGCCTCGGCGGGCAGCCCCGCGAACTGCGTGCCGCCGGCGCCGATCCCGAAGACGAGCCGGCCGCCGGAGACGACGTCGACGGTCGCCGCGACCTTCGCGAGGATGGCGGGCGGGCGGTACTGATTGCTGGCCACCATCAACCCGAGCCCCAGCCGCTCGGTGCGTGCGGCGAGCGCCGCGAGCAGCGTCCAGCCCTCGAACATCGGCCCGCGCGGGTCGCCGCGGAACGGCATCAGGTGATCCCACAGCCAGGCGTGCTCGATCAGCGCGACGGCATCCGCCTCCCGCCAGACCCGCAGGATCTCTTCATAGGACGTCCGCTGGGGAATCGTCTTGATGCCGAAGCTCAGCCGGCTGGGGGTCTCGGTCCCGGAGATGGTCGAAGGCACCTGCATCGCGGTCGAGATCAAAGCAGGTTCGAGCTCGACCTCGGCGCCCCGAGCTCAATGCCGCGCGGACAGGCCGCTTCCGATCACGGCGTCGGGTCGCGGTTGAACATCCGCTTGGCCCACACGTACGAGACGAGTGCGGTGGCGGCGCACCAGATGACGGCGAGCGCTGCGCTGTGATCGTGCATCGGGGTGCCCATCAGCAACCCGCGCAGGGTCTCCATGACGGGAGTGAACGGCTGGTGCTCGGCGAACCAGCGCAGGCCGGCCGGCATCGAGTCGGTGGGGACGAATCCGCTGCCGAGGAACGGCAGCAGCAGCAGGGGCATCGGGAGGTTGCTCGCGGTCTCGACGCTGTCGGCCACCATGCCGAGCGCGACCGACAGCCAGGTGAGCGCGAAGGCGACCATCGCGAGGACGCCGACCACCGCGACCCAGTCGAGCGGGCCCGCCTTGGGGTGAAGCCCGACGAGCAGCGCGACGCCGACGACGACGGCGATGCTGAGGAAGGTCTGGATCATGCTGCCGAGGACGTGTCCGGTCAGCACCGAGACGCGCGCGATGGCCATCGTGCGGAAGCGGGCGATGATGCCCTCGGTCATGTCCATCGCGACCGAGATCGCCGTCCCCTGGGCGCCGGCGGCGACCGTCAGCACGAGGATCGCGGGAGTGACGTAGTCGACGTATCCGGACCGGCCGCCGGAGAAGCCGGGCAGTCCGCCGAGCCCGGCGCCGAGGGTGCCGCCGAAGACGTAGACGAACAGCAGCAGGAAGACGATCGGCATGCCCACGAGCAGCACCGTCATGGACGGGTAGCGCAGCATGTGGCGGAGCTGGCGGCGCAGCATCGTCGCCGAGTCGGTCAGGGGGTGGGAGAGCGTGCTCATCGGACTGTTGCCTGCTCCGTGTCGGGGTGGGCGGTGAGGGCGAAGAAGACGTCGTCGAGGTCGGGGGTGTGCACGGACAGCGTGTCCGGCTCGATCGATTCGGCGTCGAGGCGGTCGAGCAGGGCCCGCAGCGTCCGGACGCCCCCGTCGCCCGGGAGCTGCAGGGTCAGCTCGTCGTCGTCGCGGGCCGCCTCGCCGAGCGCGCGGGCGGCCGCGTCGAGCTCGCGCGCGTCGGTGAAGCGCAGGCGGATGTGTCCGCCGGGGACGAGCCGCTTGAGCTCGTCCGCGGTGCCCTCGGCGACGAGCTTCCCGCGGTCGAGGACCGCGATCCGGTCGGCGAGCTGGTCCGCCTCGTCCAGGTACTGCGTCGTGAGGAAGACCGTGACGCCCCGGGCGACCAGGTCGCGGACGATCTGCCACATGGCGCGGCGGCTGCGCGGGTCGAGACCGGTGGTCGGCTCGTCGAGGAAGACGATGCGCGGGTCGCCGACCAGGCCCATCGCGAGGTCGAGCCGGCGCCGCATGCCGCCGGAGTAGGTGCGGGCCGGCCTGTCGGCCGCCTCGACCAGATCGAGTCGCTCGAGCAGATCGCTCGCGCAGCGGCGGGCTGCCAGGCGGCCGAGGTGGTGCAGGTCGGCCATCAGGATCAGGTTCTCCCTGCCGGTGAGCAGGTTGTCGACCGCCGAGAGCTGGCCGGTGACGCTGATCGCGGCGCGCACCGCGTCGGGATCGCGGCCCGGGTCGTGGCCCGCGACGCGGATCTCGCCGCCGTCGGCGCCGATCAGCGTCGAGAGGATCTGGACGATGGTGGTCTTGCCGGCGCCGTTGGGGCCGAGCAGCGCGAAGATCGTTCCCTCGGCGACATCGAGATCGATGCCGTCGAGCACGACCTGGTCGCCGAACGACTTGCGCAGGCCGGCGGCCGTGATCGCCGATTGCGGGCGTGCCATTTGGTTCTCCTCGGGGTTTGCGCGGGTCACGGACGCCGGATCACGACCTCGCCGACCGAGGTGCGAGCGCGCACCTCGACCGTCTCGGCAGCCGTTGCGGGGGCGTCGGAAGCGTCCAGCGCGTTGTGGACGTGGCCGAACTGGGAGCTGACGTCGAGCCAGGCGGCGGTGCCCTCGCGGATGCCGACCTCGAGATCGCCGATCTTGGTCTCGAGCACGACCGATCCGCGTACGACCTCGCCGATCCGGACATCGCCGTTGGCGGACTTGGCGCTGACGCCGGCCTGCGCCAGGTCGACGGCGACGCTGCCGTTGGCCGTGTTGAGCCGCAGGTCGCCGCGGGCCGTCCCGACCCACGTGTCGCCGTTGGAGCTCTTGACGACCGCGTCGCAGTCGAGCTCGCCGAGGCGCACGTCGCCCGAGCCGGCGGTGACCTCGGCGCGCCCGCTGGCGCGCTCCACGCTGATGTCGCCGGCGCCGCTTCTGAGGGTGAGCGTGCCGGCCTGATCGAGCCGAATGCGACCGAGCCCGGTCTTGATCTCGCAGTCGCCCAGCCGACCGTCGCAGTGGAAGTCCCCCAACCCCAGGACGCCGCGCACGTGCGAGCCGGCGGGCAGCTCGATCGTGACGTCGATCGACGGGCCGCCGCTCCTGCTCAACCAGGAGCGCAGCTTCGGCGCCCTGACGACCAGCTGCTCGTCCGCATACTCGACGCGGGTCCGCTCGGCGAGCTTGCGGTCCTCCTCGTTGGACGCGTCGCTCGGTTGCACCTCGACGAGCGTGATGCCGCTGTCGCCGGCGCTGATCCGGACGTCGCCGACGGCGAGGTCGATCGTGGCCGAGATCGGTTGGGGGGTCTCGAAGGTCGACACGGCGGTTCCCTCCTGCAAGGTCAGGTTCGATGGCATGTGCGTGGCTCGGGAGCGGACAGACGCGGGTCAGCGCACCCAGCCGGTGTAGGCCTGGCCGGTCCGGCCGCGACGCTGCGGCGGGTGGCGGTCGTCCTGCGCGACCGCGGCGGCGGCGACGCGCACGAGCCAGGAGTTGACCGACAGCCGCTCGCGGCTCGCGGCCTGCTCGATGCCGGCCTTGATGTGCTCGGGCAGCCGCAGGTTGATGCGCGCCGTCGCGCCCTCGCCCGCCTCCGGCGGCGCGGCCGCCGGGTCGTCGGGCGCAGCCGCGACCGGCTCGTCGGTCGCTGCCGGCGTCACGACGAAGTCGGGCTCGCCCGCACGCAGGCGCAGCTCGACCGAGCCGGGCGCGAGCTCTCGCGTGATCTCGTCTGCGGCGGCCGACAGCGCATCGAGCAGCATCAGGCGGACCGCCGACTCGAGCGGAGCGGTCAGGCGCTCGGCGAGCGCACGTGCGTCCTCGCCGCCGGCCTCTGCGGCGACGGCGAGCTCGCGACGGAGCCGCTCGACATGTTGTGTCAGGTCCATGGCGCCATCATGACACCATTCTGGCATCAATGCAAGGCCAAAATGGCGCACAACGCGAGCTGCGACGGCGCGGCGACGAACGCGGGAGGATGGTTCACATGAAGGCAGCGGTCATCCACGAGAACGGTCCGCCCGCGGCGCTGCGCTACGAGGACGTCCCCGATCCGGCGTGCCCGGACGGCTGCGTGATCGTCGACGCCGAGGCGATCAGCATCGAGGGAGGCGACCTGCTCGCTCGCGCGGCGGGAGATCTGCCAGCGGTGCCGCACGTCGTCGGCTATCTGAGCGCCGGCAGCGTGAGCGAGGTCGCCGCCGGCGTGCAGGGGCGCGCGGTCGGCGACCGCGTGGTCGCCTTGAACGCATTCGGGTCCCACGCCGCCAGGCGCGCCGTCCCCGCGGTCATGACGTGGCCGATCCCCGACGGGCTGGATGCGGCCCGCGCGGCGTGCGTGCCGGTCGCGTTCGGCACCGCGTACGAGTGCCTCTTCACCGCCGGCCATCTCGCCGCGGGCCAGATCGTCCTGATCCACGCCGGCGCCGGCGGCGTCGGCATGGCCGCGATCCAGCTCGCCAAGCGCGCCGGCGCAACCGTGATCGCGACCGCCTCCAGCGACGAGAAGCTCGAACGGCTCAAAGCACTCGGGCTCGACCACGGCATCAACTACGCGACCGACAGCTTCGCCGAGCGCGCGAACGAGCTGACCGACTCGCGCGGCGTCGACGTCGTCGTCGACTCGATCGGCGGCCAGAACCTTCTCGACAGCATCGGCGTCCTCGCGTACCGCGGAACGCTCGTCAGCGTCGGCGTGGCCGCCCGAGCGGGCTCGGCGATCGAGGCGCGCTCGCTCTGGACGCGCAACAACACGCTGCGCGGCGTCTACCTCGGCGGCGCGCTCCTGTCCGAGCACGCCCGCGTCCATCCGATGATCGGCGACATGTTGGAGCGCGTCGCAAGCGGCGAGCTCCACGTCGAGATCGACCGCTCGTTCCCGCTCGCGGACGCCGCCGCGGCGCACGACTACGCCGAGAGCCGCAGAGCCTTCGGCCGCATCGTCATCACGCCCTAGCGGCAGCTCCGCATCGAGCTGCGGGCGCTGCTGGAGGAGCTGAACGCCGCGCTGCAGCCGTTCGCGCCGAGCGCAGCCGCGAGCGGGTGACGCCGATGCGCCGGTTCGAAGCTTCGCCCTTGCCGCGCGCCCACGGCGTCTGACAAGCTTTCGGAAAGCGGGCGCGGGAGCCCGCGATCCGAGCGTTGGGGGACGCACATGGCAGAGTCAGGCGGGGGATCGGCCGGTCACGGCAGGCATGGCGGCGCCGAGCAGGAGGCGCTTGCGGGCCTCGAGAAGCTGCACGAGCAAGGGGTCATCGACCTCGACGGGCCTGCGCGGCAGATGGTCGACGTGGTGGAGAAGCGCTTTCGCGAGCGCTTCGACGAAGAACGCGAAGGGGACGAGGGCGAGGGCGACGGCTACTGGATATGCGGCAGCAGCGGCTGTATACACCACCCGCCGAGAAGGCCGAGGACGATCGTGAACCTCGAGGGCACGCGACGCGAGGCGATCGAGCAGCGCGTCGGGGAGTTGCAGGACGTCGGCATGGTCGACCTCGACGCGCCGCTGCGGGACGCGATCCCCGAGCTGGCCCGGAACATGGTCAAGTACCGCAGCTCCGACAGCTGGTGGATCATAGCCTCGGGCGACGAACCGCATGCGGTCTGCGAGTGCCCGAGCACCGAGAGGCCGGAATCGCCGCAAGCGTGAGCAGGCGACGACGCCGGTCGGCGGCATGACCGCCGACCGCGCGGGGCGGGTGCTCGACGGCGCGCGGGGCTGGATCGACCGCCACCTCGAGCACTTCGACCCCTTCAAGGACGGCGAGCTGTCGGGGCTGTGCGAGATCCCGCTCACGGAGCTGGCGCTGCTGGAGCTGCTCGACGCCGGCGGCGCGGTCACGCCGGACGAACCGCGGCGCCGGCGGCGCCTCGAGCTGCTGGCGTCCGCCCAATCCGCCGCCGCCTATCGCGAGCGCCCGTTCCGCGAGCCTGAGACGCTCGTCTCGCACCTGCTCGTGGCGGCGGCGCTGTCCGCCGCCGGGCGCGCGGACGCACCGCTCGACGCCGCCGCGATCGCGCGGCTCGTGCGCGCGAGCACGCTGACGGTGCCGGCGCTGCCGCCGCACCGCACGATGGAGCTGCGCCACGCGCTCGACCTGTGCGGGATCGCGCACGAGATGCCGTCCTACGCCGCGCTGTTCCGCGCGACGCTCGCGGCGCACGCGCCGAACCCGATCTTCATGTCGAACCCGGAGGCGTACATCCTCACGCACGTCGTCTTCTACGCCACCGACCTCGGCCGGCGCGCGCCGCTGGGGATCGACGCGCGCGAACGCGCGCGGCTGGGGCGCCTCGCCGAGCGGCTGCTCGGCATGTATCTCGCGGTCGGCAACTGGGATCTGTCGGCCGAGCTGATCTTCACCTCGCGCTGCCTCGGGACGGCGAACGCGTTCGCCGACGCCGGCTGGCGCTGCATCGCCGACGCGCAAACGCCCGACGGCGGCGTGCCGGGCACGCGCTGGCGGCCCGGCCTGGAGCCCGACGACGACACCGCGACCCGCTACCACACGACGCTCGTGACGGCAATCGCCGCGACGGCCGAGATCGCTGGAGGCGCGCCGTGCTCGTGACCCCGCACGCCGACGAGCTCGAACGGGCGCTCGCGTTCGTCCACGCCTGCGGCACCGCGCCCGGCGAGCGCTGGGGCTCGCGCCCGCGGCTGCAGGCGCTGTTCGGGGCGTGGGTCGCGGAGCGCGCGGGCATCCCGGCGCCGGCCGCGGCGCTCGGCGAGCTGGCGGCGTCCACGCGCGACGCGCTCGCGGCCGAGGACGGACGCGGCGCATTCGACACGCGCGCCCACGACCCGAGCCTGCTGCTGCTGTGCCGCGACGCGATGCGCTCGCGCGGCGTCGCGTCCACCGTGCTCGAGCGCTGCTGCGGCGAGCTGGCATCCGCGCCGCCGCCGCGCGGGCTGCGGCTGCCGGACGGCCCGGCGCTGCTGCTGCGCGCCGACGCGGCGACGATCCGCACCGTCTGCAACGGCCTCGCCGCCGCGACGCGCTTCGGCGCCGAGCCGCTGCCGGAGCCGCAGGCGGCGGCGCTGCGTCTGCCGCTGGCGGCGCGGATGCTGCAGACGCTGCGCGACTACGACCTCGTGCTCGGGACGAGCCTCCTGCGCACGCTCGTCTACCTGGGCGCCGGCCCGGGCGACGACGACGTCGAGGACGCGATCGCCCACCTGCTGTGCCAGCAGCAGCCCGACGGCCGCTTCGGCTGGTACGCGCGCGAGCTGAGAAGCTGCGATCCGCCGCTCGACGCCGACCGCGACCTCCACGTGCCGGTCACGGTCGCCGTCGTGTGGGCGCTCGTCGAGGCGACGACGCCCGGCTTCTCGCTCGCGCTCTAGCCCGCCCGGCGGTAGCGGATGTGCGTGGCCAGCGGCGAATGCAGCACCTCCACCGGCTCCATGCCGAAGGACTCGACGCCGTCGAAGATCCGCTCGCCGGACCCGAGCAGAACCGGGGCGATGTCGAGCGTGAGCTCGTCGACGACCCCGGCGACCAGCGCCTGGCGCACAGTCGAGGCGCCCCCCGCGATGTCCACGCCGCCGTCGCCGGCGGTCTCGCGCGCCTGCGCGTAGGCGGCGTCGAACCCGCCGGTGACGAAATGGAAGGTCGTCCCGCCGTCCATCTCGATCGGCTCGCGAGCGTGATGGGTGAGCACGAACACCGGAGCGTGGTAGGGCGGCTCGGGTCCCCACCACCCGCGCCAGTCCTCCTCCCACGCACCGCGGATCGGCCCGAACATGTTGCGGCCCATCAGATACGCGCCACGCGGACGCATCAGCCAGCCGGCCGCCGTCTCGTCGGCCTCGTTGGCGCGCTCGTCGCCCATGTGCCAGCCGTGCAGATCCCTCCCGCCCTTGCCCAGCGGGTGCTCGCGGCTCTGCTCCGGCCCGGCGACGAAGCCGTCGAGCGAAATCGACATATGACACGTGGTGTCCTGCACCAACACCCTCCCAAGTGGTTGCGACCTGCAAGCGGAACGGCCCACCCTAAGCCGACCGATAGCCAACCGCAAGGCACCGTCTCGCCCTGTGAGCCGCGACGCCGTCGCTGGCGATCGCCGAGGCGATCGCCTGGCGGCTGCTGCTGTCGCGGGGCCCGAGACCGCCGAGCCGGCTCCTCATGAAGATGCGCCGTCCTCCTGAGCGCGACCGAGGTCGGCCAGCTCGGCGGCGTCGACCGATGCCTGTCGATCAGCCGGGGCGTGGTGCGCGGGACGACCACACCGGCCGAGCCAGAGATGCGGCGCATCCACAGCGCCTGAGCAGCGCGCGATGACGATGAAGGTGCCGATCTCAGCTCTGAGTCTCGTCCAACTCGTCGAGCTGCGCGCGCAGCAGCTCCTGGAGTCTCGCCAGCGTGTCGGCCTCGTTCTCCAGCAGATCCAACTCGCGGTTGAAGCACAGGTCGCGAAGCACGTCCTGAATCGGACGGGAGGCATCGTCGATCCGTTCGTCCCGAACCGGGACGTAACCGGCCAAGCATTCGCGGCAGCGCTGCTCACGGAAGCGTGCCTCCGCGAGGAGGGCCGTGATCTGCTCGCGTCCCGAGTACGAATGGGGCATCCATGCGAAGGGATCGTCCGCCAGCAGTTGCGAGAAGTCGATCGGGCTCTCCCGCCAGCGTTCGAGCTCCTCGTGGCCCGCGGTCGTCACCGCAAAGACGGCGCGCTCCGATTCCGAACCGAACGGAAGGTCGCGAAGCTCGCCGGTCGCTTCGACGAATCCTTCCAAGCAGAGCTTGATCAGGCTTTGCTCGACGACCTCGCTCGTAGGTCCAACCGCGCCGATTCGCTCGAACAGACGAGCTTGCAGCTCAATGCTGCAAGCGGGTCCGCCTGCGACGACCATCGCCAGCACGGTGTGCCTGTCAGCCACGTCGTCCCATCCCGTCCGCGCGCACCCCACACGAGCGTACCGGAACACAGCGTGTTGCCCCATCCGTTGCCCCACAGCCACCCCCAGAACGACGAATGCCCGCTCTCACGGGGCTTGCATCGAGCGAGTCGCACTCGCGACGGGACGTTCTTCGTCACCCCTGTCGCGTTCCAAAGGCGACCCTGACTGCGTGGCGCAGCACGCACTCCCGGCCGCTTGCCCCACGAGCAGGGAGGGCAGCATGCCTGCGGCAACGGCGACGGGTCGGCCTCACCCCGCGCGCGCTGATGGGTCAGGTCCTGGCGGAGGGGTGCCCGGTCTCGTCGAGCAGTGTGCGCAGGGAGCGCAGGAGGGTCGCGCGGTCGAAGGGCTTCTCGACGACGATGCTCTCCTCGGCGAGGCGGGCGCGGTTGCGGAGGATCTCGCCGGTGTAGCCGGAGACGAACAAGACCGGCAGCCCGGGCCAGATCTCGTGGAGACGGTCGGCGAGCTCAGGGCCGAACACCTGGCGGCGTGAGAACGCGAGCAGTTGCCGGGTGAGGTGGGATGCGCGCTCGCTCGCGCGCAGCACCTCGCTGATCTCCTCGGCGCCCGGACCGTCGCCGAGCTGTTCGGAGAGGACGGTGCCGTAGCCGCCGATGACGGTCAGCTGGTTGTTGAAGTCGTGCGCGACGCCGCCCGCGAGCTGTCCGATCGCTTCGAGCTTCTGCGCTTGGCGCAGCTGCTCCTCCAACCCGATGCGCTGCGTGAGATCGCTGTTGATCTCGAGCACGGCGCGCGGGCCGCCGTTGGTGGGGGGTGCGAGCGCCTGGCGGCTCAGCACGACGATCTCACGGCCGTCCGCGGTGCGATGGCGCAGCTCACCCTCCCAGTGGCCGTCGCGCTCGAGGCTGCGCCGAGCCACGGCGAAGCTTTCGGGCCACACCGTCTGCAGCAGCTCGTGCGGCACGCGTCCGAGCGCCTGCTCACTGCTCCACCCATATAGTCGCTGCGCACCAGCGCTCCAGAAGGTCAACTGCTCGGTGCCGGTGGCGCGCACGAACACGGCATCTGAGGCGAGGTCGAGCAGCGCGGCGCGCTCCTCGAGCGTGCGCTCGTCACGCGTGCGCTCACGCCTGCGTGCGCTGTGCAGACGTTCGCTGAGCACGCTGACGATGACCCCGACGAGGATCAGGCGATCCACTGCGCGGAGTCGAGCCCCGCAGGGAGCGAGAACGTGTTTCGTGGCGGGATGAAGAAGAAGTTCGTCGCGAGCGCCGCGAGCGCGGTCGACAACAGCCCCGGCCCGAGCCCGCCGACGTATGCGCTCAGCAGGATCGGCAGCACGAACAGGATCAGCGCCGGCTCCTGACCCGTCTTGAAGCCCACCGCGAGCCGCAGACCCACCGCGACACCCGTGACGGCTGTCGCGATCGCGTAGCCCCCGGCCCGCCGTTGCCATCTCGTCAAAGCGTTTCCCATGTCGCTCACGTCGCCGACGTGACCTCCTGCGCGTGGTCGAGCAGACCTCGCACCGCGTGCAGCAGCGACGCACGATCGAACGGCTTCTCGAGGAACACGGCACCGCGTGGGAGGTTGGCGCGCGAGCGCACGACGTCGGCGCTGTAGCCAGAGAGGAAGAGCGTCGGCAGTCCGGGGTGCAGTCTCGCGAGCTGCTCGGCGAGCTCGGGACCCGACATCCCGGGCATGACGACGTCGGTGACGAGCAGTGCCGGCGGACCGTCGAGCTGCTCGGCGAGGTCGAGCGCCTCTTGCGGAGACGCCCTCGCAAGGACGACGTAGCCGCCTCCGGTGAGCATCCGCTCGGTCAGTCGGCGCACCATGTCCTCGTCTTCGCAGAGCAGGATCGTCTCGCTCCCGACGGATGCCGGGCGGGCGCTCGCGGGCTCCTCCACGCGCGGGTCGGGAGCACTCGCATCGGTGGCCGGAAGGTAGACCTTGAAGCTCGTTCCGATCCCAGGTTCGGAAGAGACGTGGATGTCGCCGCCTGACTGCGTGACGATCCCGTGGACAGTGGCGAGGCCGAGGCCGGTCCCGCGATCGACGTCCTTGGTCGTGAAGAACGGCTCGAAGATGTGCTCGAGCTGCTCACGCTCAATGCCGATCCCGGTGTCCGAGACGCTCAGGCACGCGTAGCGTCCCGGGGTGAGGTCGAGGTGCTCCGTGGCGTAGTGCTCGCCCAGCTGGCGGTTCTGCGTCTCGATCGTGAGCGTGCCGCCGGTTGGCATCGCGTCGCGCGCGTTGACGGCGAGATTGACGATCACCTGCTCGATCCGGCCACGGTCGGCGAGCACGCACGGCATCCCGGCACCGCGCGTGACGTCGATCGTCACGTCCTCGCCGATCAAGCGGGCGAGCATCGGCATCAGCGCGTCAAGGACCTCGTGCAGGTCCAGGACGACCGGCTCGAGCATCTGCTGGCGTGAGAACGCGAGCAGCTGCTGGGTGAGCCGGACCGCGCGCTGCGCGGCCTGCTCGATCTCGTCGAGGTCGCCTGCTCCCGGGCCACCGGCGATCGTTTCGCGCGCGATCGCGCCGTAGCCGGTGATCGCGGTCAGGAGGTTGTTGAAATCGTGCGCGATCCCGCCCGCGAGCTGACCGACGGCCTCCAGCTTCTGCGCCTGGCGCAGCTGCTGCTCGAGCCGTTCGCGCTCGGTGACGTCGCGCAGGATGAACAGGTGGCGCCCGGGCAGGAAGTCCGGGCGCCCGCGCGTCTCCAGCACACGCCGCCCGCCGTCGACGAACTCGACGTTCACGACCAGCTCCATCGGTCCGTCGGCGCGCATGCGATCCAAATCGAAGTCGGCGTCTGACGACCGCACGATCTGATCGCTGGTCAGCCCGACGAGCTGATCGGCCGGCCGGCCGATCAGTCGCCCTGCGGCCTCGTTGGCCGACACGACACGCATCTCGTCGTCGAAGACGACGATCGCGTCGAGCGCCGCGTCGACGACCGCCTGCAGCTCGGCGTAGAGCCGCGCGTGACTCAGCGCGATGGCAAGCTGGTCCGCGACCTCGCCAGCCGCCACGAGCGCGTCCTCCGTCATTCCCGCGGGATCATCGAAGCCGAGCTTGAGCGCCCCAAGCAGCTCGCCCTCGGCCAGCAGCGGCACCGACGTCATACAGCGAACGCCGGCCTCGAACAGCCTCGCCGCAAGCGGGCTGCGCGCGACGAACGCCTCAAGATCCGTACGGGAGGTGACCAGTCCCTGGCGCAGCTCCTCCACGCCGAGCAGTTCGTCGTCGAGCTCGACGGCCTCAAACGCCGACCCCGTGCCTTCGATCGTGTCGACCGCCAGCGAGCTCGCAGTCCGCTGCTCGCGGTCGAACAGCAGCACCTCCGCGCGCTGAGCCCCCAGCAGCTCGCGCAGCCGGCCGATCGCCGCTTGGGCAATATCGTCCGGGGTTTGCGCATCAAGGATCGCCCGGTCGATCTCATGCACGGCTGCGAGCCGGGCCACCCGCAGTGCCAGCTGACCCTCGCCTTCCGCGACGGCGTCATCCAGTGCAGAGAAGCCACGCTCGATCGCGCCGATCTCGTTTGCACTTCCGCCATCGCCCGCGACGCGCACGGCAAGGCGCCGAATCGGGGCCGTAACCCGTCCTGCAAGCAGGAACGCCGCGAGCATCGCGAGCCCCGCCGCAACGATCGCCACCGCGATGTCGCGCTTGAGCGCTGAGAGCGCCGCACCGTCCACCGCCTCCCCCGGCAACCCGAACGCCACGAGCTGCGATCCGCCATCGCTCGCGAGCCCCCACACCCGCTTGACGCCGTCGGGCCCGGTCGCCTCGAACGTCCCGGCGCGGCGCGCCAGCGCGGCGCGCGCGCTCGGATCGTTCGGCAACGGTCCTGCACGAGCCGCTCCCGCGCGCGCGACCTGACGGCCCTGGCCGTCGAAGACCACGAGGGCGCTGCCCGGCACCCGAGCGGTGATCTCCAGCAGGCCTTGCAGCCTGGCCGGCGTCGGCCGGGAGCTGCTCGCCTGCGCAAGCAGCGTCGCGTACAGCTGGGCCCGGTTGGTCGCGCGAGTCGACGCGTACGCGTGGTCGGCGCTGTAGCGATCGACCGCGGCGTAGGTGACCACGGCCAGGAGCGGAAGCGCCGCGAGTGCCGCAACGAGCACGACGCGGGCCCGCGTCGACAGCGAACGACGGTTGCGCATGCGCAGAGCCTCCCGGACCGCTTCCCCGATGCGACGCCGTAAGCGCAAAGCACTGCGCAAGGCATCACACTGACCGGGGTCAATGCGACACCATACGACGGCTCGCCAGCGCGCGTGCGCCAATGGTCAACATTCCTGGTCGATTCGACTGCCAGGTCGTCCAGCAACCCTGACGAGTGCTCGACCAGGGCGGCCGCTTCGCCGAGGCGCCGCAGGGCGATGTCGTCAAGCTCGCCGGCGTCGACGAGGAACGCCCCTTGCCGGCCGGCGCTCGAGCGTGACGGTCGCACCCCGGGCGGGGACAATCGTGACGGTGTGCCGGGCGATCCGCTCCGGCGGGCGGCGCGTGGGCAGGAGGCGGGCGTGGCGCAGCATCGTGCGCAGGACGATCCGTGTCTCGATCAGTGAGAACGCGGCGCCGAGGCAGCGGCGGGGTCCGCCGCCGAACGGGATCCAGGTGTAGGTGCCGGCGCGGGTGTCGAGGAAGCGCTCGGGGCGAAACGCGAGCGGGTCGGGGTAGAGGTCGGGTCGGCGGTGCACGAGCGTGATGTGGGGGATGACGAGCGTGCCGGCCGGGATGGTGAGGTCCCCCAGCTCGAACGGCGCTGACGCGAGGCGGGCGGTGATCGGGAACACGGGGCGCAGGCGCATCGCCTCTTTGACGACGGCGTCGACGTAGGCGTCGTCGCCGTCGAGCGCGGCCGCCTCGAGGCGCGCGAGCTCGGCCGGGTGGCGGCTGACGCGCTCGAGGATCCACGCGAGCGTGGAGGCGGTGGTCTCGTGGCCGCCGAGCAGCAGCGTGCGCATCGCGTCGCACAGCTCGGCGTCGGGCATCGGCACGCCGTCCTCGTCGCGGGCGCGCAGAAACATGCCGAGCACGTCGTCCTGGTCCGGGGCGCCCGCACGGCGGCGCTCGGCGACCTCCTCGAGCACGATCGCGTCGATCGCCGCCGTCGCGCGGCGAACCCGCGCGAAGCGACCGTCCCAGCCCTTGTTGCGCGCCGTCACGACGATCGTCTGCGCGAGGAACCGGCGCGAGTTGGCGATGCGCATCAGCGCGAGCGTCGCCGCGCGCAGGCGCTCGACGCGGTCGGGGTCGGTGACGCCGAAGACGACGGCGATGATCACCTCGAGCGAGATCGCCTGCATGTGCGCGTCCGCGCGCGTCGCCCGCCCGTACGGCCAGCGCTCAAGCGTCTCCTCCGCCTTGCGCTCCATGACCGCCTGGTGCTTGGCGAGCGCCTCACCGTGAAACGGCGGCAGCTGCATCCGCCGGCTGCGCATGTGCTCGGGACCATCGACGTTCGTCAGCCCGGTCGGGCCGAGGGCAAGGGCGTGCGGAGAGGCCTTGGTGAGCGCCGCGCCGAGACGCAGCACGTCGGTGTCGGCGGTGAACACGCGCTTGATGTCGTCGGGGTGGGTGAGGCACAGCCATGGCCGCCAGTTGGGCATCGCGACGAGAAAGCGGTCGCCGAGCGGCTGGCAACGACGCGCGAAGCGGTCGGGTGCCAGCCAGTACTCGGCGGCATTGACGAGCGCGGGCGTGCGCAGCCGGGGCAGGTCGTCCAGCCGCTGTGTTACCGAGTTACTCATTTGATAACATGCTAACAGATGCTTTCGATCGCGCAGATCGACCACGGCCCGGCACCCGGCGAGGACGCGCTCGTCGACCGCGTCGCCGCGGCAGCGTTCGACTCGTTCGTCGAGTACGGCATCCGCCGGTCGACGATCGAGGACGTCGCAACCCGCGCCGGCGTCTCCAAGATGACCGTGTTCCGGCGCTTCCAGAACAAGCAGGGCCTCGTCCAGGTCGTCATCGCGCGCGAGATCCGCCGCGCGATGGAGCAGCTCGACGACGTCTGGGAACGCGAGCACACGCTCGAGCAGCGGCTCGTCCTCGGACTCTCGTTCGCCGTGAACTTCGTCCGCGGGCACCCCCTGCTCGACCGCCTCCTGCGCAGCGAGCCGGAGATCCTCCTGCCGCTGCTCACCGTCGACGGCGCACCGGCGCTCGCGCTCTACCGCGAGCTGATCGCCACGCGACTGCAGGCCGAGGTGCGCGCCGGCCGCGCCGCCCCCGCCGACCTCGACCAGGCAGCCGAGGTGATCGCGCGCCTCGCGATGTCACTGCTGCTCACGCGCGAAGGGAAAATCACGCTCGACGACGACGACACGATCGTCGCGCTCGTGCGGCACGCGCTGCTGCCGATGCTCCGGCCCTGTGGCGAGTGATCGCGCTCGGCCCAGGCAGCGTTTCACCTCGTCCACAGCTTCGAGGACACCGGTGCAATCGACAAACGATTCCGCAGCCGCCGCGGGTTCATATCCCGCCGCTATCGCCAGACACACGAAAGGCCTGCAAATGCAGGCCTTTCGCGATAGCGGGGAAACGATTTGGTCCCATTAGCGACCGGCGGATCGCCACGGCGGTCGGGGTTCCGTGGCCACGCTGACCGTCGCGCTCAAGCCACGCGCTGAGGGTTCGACGCCGATCTCGCCCCGCCGCGGCTCAGCCGACGCCATCGCCGATAGCGACACCCCCGGCTCACGCGCCTGATCGGCGAGCAGGTCACGCGCCTCGCGTCACACGAATCGTGGCGGTGTCGACAGCCATAGCCACCGCTTAGCGCCCCGCTATGGCGCCACCAGTCAGCTTAACTGCTTTCCCCTGCCGCCGATTCGGCGCGATAGCGGTCATAAAGCACCCGCATCGCCAGATACGTCGTGCGAGCTCGGAAGTCGTGATCGTCGAGCACCCCTTTGAAGAAGTCCGCAGAGGCCTTCCCGGCGTCGAGCGCCCCGTCGACGATGAGCGGCTCCTTGCCCCGTACGAAGTCCTCGAAGTCGTTGCTGGTGGCTTGCTTACGCAGCGTCGACGCCTCCTCACGATCGATGTGGTCGATCAGGGCTTGCGCAGGGTGAACGGCGTCGACGTCCGTCAGGGATTCGCCGAAGCGTTGGTTGAACAGCTCGACCAGCTCGCCGAGCAGCGTCATCGGGATCTCACCACCGCGTCGGCCGGTGCCGTCGCCGCCAATCGCGCTGCCGGGTTCGACGTGCTCCTGCCCGAGCGAGATCCGCTCGGTCGCGATCTCGCTCAGCCGGTAGTGGGTGAGCGAGACGTCGACCGACAGACCGCCGCCCACCCGCCGCTCGCGCAACCGCAGCGCGAGGTAACGCGCGAAGGCGAAGAGCTTCTCGCTGTCAGCGGTGAGATATGGGACGACTTGTGAGAGAAACGAGTAGAACCGCACGAACCGGTCGAGGTCGTCGCGCAACTGCTCGAGCTGCTCGTCGTCCAGTTCGCGTGCGCGGTCGAACGCGGCCTGGGTGCGACCAGACAGCACGCTGTGGTCCGGCTCGCCGGCGACAAACCAAGCTTCGGCAAACCCCTCGACCTCGTCAGGCCGGATCACACCGCCGTCGAGCAGCGTCTGCTGGGCGTCGAACAGCACGTTCGGGTCAGTCGGGGTCGCCTCCGTGCGGCCGTAGAACGGCTCGAAGTCCTTTCGGATCCGCTCGGAGTCGTTCGCGAAGTCGAGCACGAACGTCTCGGTCTTCAGCGGATGGGTGCGATTCAGCCGTGAGAGGGTCTGCACGGTGTTGACGCCGGTCAGCACCTTGTCGACGTACATCGCGGCGAGCTTCGGCTGGTCGAAGCCCGTCTGATACTTGTCGGCGACGACGAGGAGGCCGTAGGCGGGTTTGTCGAACTCGTCAGGCAGCTTCTTCTCCGGCAACGACCGTCCGTCGACGGCGTTCATCTGCGGCTCGGTGTAGTGCTCACCGAGGTTGTCTGCCTCTTGATGCGTGATCGTCACCTCGCCGGAGAAGGCCACGAGCGTCTTGGTCTGCGAGCCGCGCTTGGCGATCTCCTTGTCGAGCGCCCGCTTCCACTGGACGGCCTCCTCGCGACCGGCGGTCACGACCATCGCCTTCGCCTCGCCGCCGATATGGGCGCGCACGACGTTCTCGTAGTGATCGAGCACCACGACCGCCTTCTGCGCCTTCAGGTAAGGATGAAACTTCGCGTACCGGGCCAGCGCCCCAGACGCCTTGTCCTTCGGCAGCTCCACCTCGCGGCGCGCGCGATCCTCGAGTCGCAACAGCTCCTCGTAGGTCGTGTAGTTGCGCAGCACGTCGACGATGAAGCCCTCGTCCACCGCTTGGCGCATCGAGTAGGTGTGGAACGCGTGCTTCGTGCCGTCTGGTCCAAGCGTCCCAAACAGCTCGTTCGTGCGGGGCTTGGGCGTAGCCGTGAACGCGAAGAACGACAGATTCGGCTGCGCGCCGCGGGCGGCGAGGCGTCGGAGTACCTCGGGCACGCCGTCGTCCTGATCGTCCTCACCCGGTGCCGACTCCGCGAGCGCGCCGCCGAGGACCGCCTTGAGGTCGACGGCGGACTCGCCGGTCTGCGACGAGTGCGCCTCGTCGACGATCACCGCATACGTCCGATCCTTCAGCGCCGCTCCCGCCTCGGTGAGCTGTTGGAGCACCACCGGGAACTTCTGCAGCGTCGAGATGACGATCCGCGCCTGCTCGCCCTGGAGCGCCTCCCGCAGCTGCTTCGAGGACTCGTTGATCTCGCGTACCGTGCCGGGCACCTGCTCGAACGCCTTCACCTGCGCCTGCAGCTGGCGGTCGAGAACCTGCCGGTCGGTGATCACGACGACCTTCTCGAAGACCTGCTTGTTGTCAGCGCCGTGCAGCGTCGAGAGGTCATGCGCGAGCCACGCGATCTCCTTGCTCTTGCCGGAGCCCGCAGAGTGCTGGATCAGATAGTTGTGGCCGGCACCGTGGACCCGTGCGTGCGCCGCACAGGACCGCACCACGTCCCATTGGTGGAAACGAGGGAAGATCACGGTCGGCCTCGCACCCTGCTTTCTGGCGTCGCCGCCAGGCTGCTCGACGAAGGCGAACTTCTCGATTAGCTCCATCCACGCATCGCGATCCCAGACCGATCGCCACACGTAGTCCGTCGGATGCCCACCTGTCGGCGAGGCTGGGTTGCCCGCGCCGCCCGGCTCGCCCGCGCCGCCCGACCCCTGGTTGAACGGCAGGAAGCGCGTCCGCTTTCCGTTCAGGCGAGTCGTCATATACGCGAGGTCTGCGTCGAGCGCGAAGTGGACGAATGCGCGGCGACCCAGCAGCAGGTTGCTGCCTGGGCGGCTCTCGCGGTACTGCCGAATCGCGTCGTCGACCGTCTGGCCCGTGTAGCGATTCTTCAACTCGGCCGTCGCCGTCGGCACGCCGTTGACGAACAGGACGAGATCGAGGCTGTCCCCGCTGCTCGGGTCGAACCGCACCTGGCGTACCACGCGCAGGCGGTTCGCCCCGTAGAGGACGCGGCCGGTCGGATCCAGATCCAGGTCCGGCTCGAAGTATGCGAGCGCGACCGGGACGCCCTTCTCGGTCAGCCCGCTGCGCAGCACCTCGATCGTTCCGCGCTTGTCGAGCTGCGCGGCGATGCGGCTCAGGAGGCTCGTGCGCGCAGTCTGCTCCGAGCCGGCGATCGCGACGAGCTTGTCCCAGGCGCTGCCTTGCGTCGTTTTCACGAACGCGACGAGATCCTCGGGATAGAGCCCCAGCACCGCGTCATAGCCCGCATGGTCCGTCGGGGCGCCATCGGCAAGCTCCCCGAGCCATCCACCGGCGGCCACCATCTCGCGCACGATCAGTCGCTCAAACGCTGACTCCGTGTGCGCCGCAGCAGACATATCGTGCTTTCTACTGGTCAGTTGACGCCGGCGTGCCAGTAGAGGCACCCTCCGCCGCCGCATTCAGCCGCTCGTCCATTTGCGTCTCAGAAACCTTCGTGACGTCAAGCTGGCCCGTGACAGCCTCGGTGATGAGAGCATCGCGGTACTGCTTGAGTCCGAGGCTAAGTCGCGCAGCGAGAACCTGGAATCTGTCCACGCGTGCCGCGATTGCGTCCAGACTGCGGAACTCCTTCACCTGGGAATCGCGGCTCAGCCTGGCGACCGTCATACGATGAGCATCCGCTCGATGCAATCCTGGAACCGCCGACTTGGCAGCATCGGATGCGAGCGGAAGGCCCTTCAGAAGCCAGTACAGGTACCGAAGGTCATGCCCCTTCGAGTCGCGCACATAGAGTGTTGTGTTAAGTGGCCAATGCGGACCATCGATCCAGTGGACAGCACCGACACTGCCATACCGCCCGGTGACGACGCCCGGCCCCGGGCATACGGGCTGGTTGTGCAGGCCGACGATCCCGCCAGACCCGACGACCGGGTAGCCGCTGTTTGAGCGTTCTCCCTCCGGGAGGTCATGGCCGCGTTGCAAGGTCAACAGGCGACCGAGTGGGACCTGATCAGGTCCGCGGATCAGCTTCTCGTAAATGTCCGAACTCAGCAACTCCAGAGCAAGCTCGTTGAGCTGATCAGATGCGGCGAGAACAGCCGCGATCCGTGCGCATTCGCGGTCGAGGAAGTCGGAGATGGCACGCTGGAGGGAGCCGTCCGGCTTGGGGAAGCGCACCGTTCCCAAACGGTCTCCGCTCACCTCGAGAAAGGTCGTGCCCACACCCGCTGCTCGCATCGCCGCAGTGCGTACGGTGGCGCAATATAGGACGAAGCGAGGCTCAACATCCGGGCCGGGGATCAAGGTCTTGCAACCTTGGTTGGTGGTGCACTCGCGATCGGTAAGCGCCACGTTGCCGATCGGCGCGCGAGAGGTAAATACAACCGACCAAGGAGGTATGCGAGAGATAGAGCACGATTCAACACCGGCACAGCTGAGTGTGCGCATAGATCTTCCCAGTGTCCTACCGTGCACTCTCGACACATCGGTTGGCGTATACCATGTGATGCCTTCGTCCCACAGTTCGGGCGATGCACGCGGCGTCGCACCGCCGACGATGCGACCAAAGCGCTTCAAAGGCATCTCAGGGAACCTCACGGTGCCACGACTTCCGCCAGCAGCCGGTGGATTTCGGCCTCCAGCTTCATGAGCTCAGCCTTGATCGCGGCACTGGGTCGAGGTGGCTTGTGTCGATAGAAGAGGCGGGTGAAGGGGATCTCGTAGCCGACCTTGCCTTCCGGGTCAGGGCACCAAGCGTCAGGAACGTGGGGCCGAACCTCACGGTCCAGATAGACCTCAACACCTTCATCGAGAGGGATGTTCTCGCTGTCGCGGCGGTCCGGGTCGGGCAGCAGGTTGCGCTTCGCATCGGTCAACACAGGTGCGTCCTTATCGCGCACAAGCGCACGCGCCGCGAGCTTGCGGGTCTGCGCAGGCGTCAGCCCGAACACCTTCGGCTTGGCGACGAGACTCGGCGAGGTCGCCTTCGCCATCGCCGTCACGAAGTCAGCCTCGGAGCTGTACCGCACATCGTCCATCCCTCGCAGCCCGGCACTCAGCGCCGCCCGATCCTCCACGCTCAGCTTCGCGAGCAGCGGATCGTCTTCGAGGCCGTCCCATGTCCCAGGCCCAGCCTGCCAGTAGCCGCGCAGCGGCTGCTCGACCGTGATCGTGCGATAGCCGAACGAATGGCCGTCAACGATCTTCACCAGCTCGCTCTCGATGAACGCGCCGTGCAGCCTTGTGATCTGCTCGATCTGGTCGTCGCTGATCTCGCGGCGCTTCTCGCCCAGCGAGCGGCGCATTCTCACATACAGCTCGCGCGCGTCGATCAGCTGGACCTTGCCCTTTCGCTCCTCGCTCTTGCGATTCGAGATCAGCCAGACATACGAGGCGATCCCCGTGTTGTAGAAGAGCTGCTCAGGCAACGCCACGATCGCCTCGAGGAGGTCGTTCTCCAGCAGATAGCGCCGGATCTCCGACTCGCCGGATCCGGCCGCGCCGGTGAACAGGGGCGATCCGTTGTGGACGATCGCGATGCGTGAGCCGCGCTTGGCCGGCGAACGCATCTTCGAGATCAGGTGGAGGAGGAACAGGAGCTGTCCGTCGCTCTTGCGCGGCAGTCCGGGACCGAAGCGTCCGTCGAAACCGCGATCGTTGTGCTCTGCGCCCACCGCGCTCTCAACCTTCGTCCAGTCCACACCGAATGGCGGATTGGCGATCCCGTAGTCGAAGTGCTCGCCGGCATGGGCATCCTCGGAGAGGCTGTTGCCGAACGCGATGTGGCTTGCGTCCTGCCCCTTGACCAGCATGTCCGCCAGACAGATCGCGTACGATTCCGCGTTCAGCTCCTGCCCGAAGAGGTCCACCTGCGCACCAGGGTTGAGCGCCTTGATGTGCCCCTCGGCCTCCGAGAGCATCCCGCCGGTTCCGCAAGCGCAGTCGAACACCGTTCGGATCGCGCCGGGATCCGACAGCGAGTCCTCATCGCCGTCGACAAGCAGGTTGACCATCAGGCGCACGACCTCACGGGGCGTGAAGTGCTCCCCGGCCGTCTCGTTCGACGCCTCCGCGAACTTGCGGATCAACTCCTCGAACAAGTAGCCCATCTCCAGGCTTGAGACCCGGTCGGGGTGCAGATCGACGTCGCAGATGCGCGCGATTACCTGGTAGAGCAGCCCAGCCCGTTCAAGCTTGTCGATCTGCCGTTCGAAGTCGAACTTCTCGACGACCTCGCGGGCAAGTGGCGAGAACCTGCTGAGGTACGCGCGAAGATTGATCGCCAGCTTCGGCGCGTCGCCCAACAGCTGGCGAAAGCTCAGTGCCGAGTCGTTGTAGAACTGCTGCTTGGCGGCGCGGACGAGCGCACGCTCGGGATGCTCGATCCCCTTGGCTCTCAGCTCGGCGGATCTGGCGAGCACTGCGCCCTTGGTGGGCTCCAAGACCTGATCCAGCCGTCGGATCACCACAAGCGGCAGGATTACCTTGCCGTAGTCGGCCTGCTTGTAGTCGCCGCGCAGGAGCTCGGCGACCGACCAGACAAGGCTGGCGTGATTCTTTACGTCCGTCGTCAGTGGGCTCATCGTGATGCAACATTCTCCGGGCAGCCACGGAATCCTGCCGCACGCCTCCCTGGAGCTGCACCGCCACGTCCACGACGCCTTCCAGCTCACTGTCGAACTCGACCGCAACCAGGGCCAGATACGAGTGAAGAGGCTCGTCTCGAGCGCCCTCACGGAAGCGACCGATCTTCAGGCCCTGGTCGCTAGTGGGGCTATAGCGGGGGCGGGTTTCCAACAGACATCAGCGACCGCGTACCGGTTCGAGACGACGATCGACCTGTCGTGATCTTTCCCCGCCACGACGGGCGATTTCGCGGACCCTGCCACCAGGCAGCACGCTCTCCAGAACGGGGCGCTCGTTAGAGGCCAGCAGCTCGCAACTGCTCGGCGAACTGCGCCGCCCCAGCCCGGGCGAGTGCGTCGACCAGTTCCTCGACCGGCCGTACGCCGCCCTAAACGCGCGCGGTCGACCGAACGGTGTGAGCACGGCGTCCGGCTCCTCGGCGAGCAGGCCGGTGAGGTGAGTGTCCGGATCGAGCACCCTGATGCCGAGCGCCTCCAACGCTGCACGCTGGTAGCCGTGATCGAAGCTCAGCAGCGGCTCGTAGAGGACGCGCGAGAAGATGATCTCGCTGTCGAGGACCGCGCGCGACGGCCATTCCCGCTTAGAAGGTCTTTCAAAATGAGTGGAGTCGTCTGAAGCAGAGGATCGCGCAGGCGAG
>CAZGJV010000003.1:0-3967 GCA_964525715.1 uncultured Conexibacter sp.
TCGAGCGTGAAGCGCGCGCCGACCTCGGCGACGCGCCCGGCGCCGTTCGTGACGACGACGAACTGGATCACGATCAGGATCAGGAAGATCACGAGGCCGACGACGACGTTGCCGCCGACGACGAAGTGGCCGAAGGCGGAGACGACCGAGCCGGCGTCGCCCTTCGTCAGGATCAGGCGCGTGACGGAGACGTTGATCGCCAGGCGGAACATCGTCGTCAGCAGCAGCAGCGACGGGAAGCTGGCGAAGTCGAGCGCGCGGTTGAGGTAGAGCGTCGCGACGACGATCGCCAGGCCGACGCTGATGTTGAGCGTGATGAAGAGGTCCAGCAGCGCCGACGGCAGCGGGATCACCAGCATCGTCACGATCAGGACGACGCCGACCGCGGCCAGCAGGTCGGTGTGCTTCAACAGCTTGCGCATGGTGCCGGCAGCGCCGCCGACGGCTGCGCCTCTGGGTGCGGCGACGGCGGACACCTACACGGCCCTCCTCTTGGCGACGCGGTAGACGTAGGCGAGCACCTGTGCGACCGCCTGGTACAGCTCCTCCGGCACGATCTGACCGATCTCGATTGCCGCGTGCAGCGAGCGCGCGAGCGGTCTGTCCTCGACGACCGGCACGTCGTGCTCCTCGGCGAGTCTGCGGATCTGCAGCGCGATCAGGTCCTGGCCCTTGGCGACGCACTCGGGCGCCGGGCGCGTGCCGTCGTACTTGAGCGCGACGGCGAAGTGGGTCGGGTTGACGACGACGACGTCCGCCTGCGGAACGGCGGCCATCATGCGGGCGCGGGCGGCCTGCAGCTGGCGGCGGCGCAACGCGCTCTTGACCTCGGCCGGGAGCGAGTGCTGCTTGAACTCCTCTCTCAGCTCCTGCTTCGTCATCCGCAGGCCCTTCTCGTGTCTCCAGCGCTGGTAGCCGTAGTCGATCAGGCCGATCAGCAGGTAGGCGAACGCGGCCCGCTGGGCGATCGCGAGCACCATCGAGGCGAGCATCGCGCCGAGCGCGCCGGGGTTGGCGCCGACGGTCGCGCTCAGCTCGGTCAGCCGCGGGATCAGCGCAGAGGCGACGATCGCCCCGACGACGCCGACCTTCGCGAGCGACTTGCCCGTCTCGAACAGGATTCTCGGCCCGAAGACGTTCTTCGCACCGGCCATCGGGTTGAGGCGCTTCGGGTCCGGCTTGAGCGCCGCCGGCGAGGCCTTGCCGCGCGTCTGGGCGACGTTCGCGAGCACGCCGGTGGCGAGGCAGACGGCGGCGATCGGCCCGACGCCGAGCGCGAAGCTCTTGGCCGTCGCGCTGAACAGCCCGCTCAGGCCGGCGGCCGACATCAGCTCCTGCGGATGGGCGACGTTCGCGAACCCGTCCCGCATCGCACCCTCCGCGATGCTCATCGTGTGGGGCCCCAGCAGCGAGATCGCGAGCAGGCCGGCGAGCATCACGAGCGCGCCGTTGAGATCGGTGCTCTTGGCGACCTGGCCTCTCTTGCGCGCCTCCTCGCGGCGCTTGGGCGTTGCCTTCTCGGTCTTGTCGTTGGCCATGTCCGCTACGCGAGCTTCACGGTCTGGAGCGCCTGCGCGACGCTCGTCTGGAGCTGGTCGGAGATCCAGCCGGACACGAACGGCAGCGAGGCGCCGACGACCAGCAGGCCGACGACGACCTTCACCGGGAAGCCGACGGCGAAGACGTTGAGCTGCGGCACGACGCGCGTCACGACGCCGAACGCGACGTCGGTGATGACCATCGCGAGCAACACCGGCGCGGCGACCTCGAGCGCGGAGGAGAAGATCGTCGCGAAGGACGCGAGCACGCCGCTCGCGAGCGCGGCGACGTCGGGCGCGGCCGTCAGCGGGACGAGGTCGTAGGTGCGCGCGAGCCCCGACACGATCCAGCTCGTCCCGTCGATCGCGACGAAGACAGCGAGCGCGACGAGCCCGTAGACCTGCGTCAGCACGGCCGACTGGTTGCCGCTGAGCGGGTCGACGGTCGCGCCGAAGCTGAAGCCCACGAGCATGTCGAGGATCGTCCCGGCGCTGGAGACGGCCGCGAACAGCAGCCCGATCGAGAGCGCGAAGGCGAGCCCGACGAGCAGCTCCTTGAAGACGAGCCCGAACAGCGTGAGGACGTCGTTCGGGACGTGCTGGCCGTGCATCGCGACCGGCGTGAGGCCGACGGCCAGCGCGCACGCGACGATCGTGCGCACGCGCGCCGGGATCTGTCTCGAGCTGAACAGCGGCGCGACGATGAACAGCGGCGTGACGCGCGCGAGCACGAGGATGAAGCCGGCCGTCTGCATGCCGCCGAGTTGGGCCAGCAGCAGCGTCAGCGGACTGGCTGCGGCGGTCGTCATCCGCCCACCAACGAGGGGATCGAGCGGTACAGCTCCTCGGTGTAACCGAGCAGCTGGCCGAGCATCCACGGGCCGGCGATCACGATCACCGCGGCGACCCCGATGATCTTCGGGATGAAGGAGAGCGACTGCTCCTGAATCTGCGTGACCGCCTGGAAGACGGACACGATCAGGCCGATCGCGAGGCCGACGAGCATCAGCGGCCCGCCGACCTTCATCGCGAGCTCCATCGCCTGCTGGGCGAGGTGGACGACGGTGTCCTGGTTCATCAGTGGAAGCTCCGGACGAGGCTTTCCGTGACCAGGCCCCAGCCGTCCACGAGCACGAACAAGAGGATCTTGAACGGCAGCGAGATGAAGACGGGCGGCAGCATGATCATGCCCATCGACATCAGCGTGCTCGCGACGATCAGGTCGATCACGAGGAACGGCAGGAAGATCAGGAAGCCGATCTGGAAGGCCGTCTTCAGCTCGCTGATGATGAACGCGGGGATCAGCACGGTCGTCGGGATGTTCGCCCGCGTTCTCGGCTGATCTCTCATTCTCGAGAGGCGCACGAACAACGCGAGATCGCTGTCGCGCGTCTGTCTGAACATGAAGGTGCGCAGCGGCTCCTCGGCGCGTCTGATCGCCTGTGCCGTGTTGATCTGCTTGGCCTGGAGCGGGTCCCAGGCGTCTCTCTTGATCGCGCCGAACGTCGGGCCCATCACGAACAGCGTCAGGAACAGCGCGATGCCGACGAGCACCTGGTTGGGCGGCGCGGTCGGCGTGCCGATGGCGGTGCGGATGAAGCCGAGGACGATCAGGATGCGCGTGAAGCCAGTGACGCAGAACAGCAGCGCCGGGACGAGCGTCAGCCCGCCGAGCAGCAGCAGGATCTGAACCGCGTTGGAGCCGTCGGCTCTCATCCGCGGACCGTCCAGGCGCGGATCTGGTCGAGCGCGTCTCTCGCAGTCGGTCCCCGCCCCAGCGCCAGCTTCGGGCGCGGTTGGGCGAGCGCCGGGCGGGCGGCGGCGGTGCGCGCGGCGCGCAGGCTCGACGGCAGCGCGAGCTGCGGGAGCGCGAGCTTCGGCAGTCTGCGCGCGGGCCGGTCGGCAGCCTCGTCCTCGGGCAGGATCAGCATCCCGTCCTCGTCGACCAGGCCGGTGGCGCGCGCCTCCTCCTCCGTGTAGGTGCGGATCGGGACGACGCCCTGCTCCGCGACGCCGAGCAGCACCAGGTCGGTGCCGGCGCGCACGAGGTGGACCGCGCGGCCGGAGCCGAGCGGGACGCTCGCGAGCGCGGCGAGGCCCGTGCCGGTGGCGCGCGGCTGACGCGACGCCTTGACCTGTCTGAGGACCCAGGCGACGCCGTAGATGACGCCGATCACGATCGCCAGCCCGACGATCGTGCGGACGATCGAGCCGCCCCCGCCGATGTGGGCTCCACCGTTGCTCGCGCCGGCCAGGTCGACGGGCGTCGACTCGGCCCCGCCTCTCGCATGAGCGAGCGCGGAAGCGGGAGCGGCGAGCGGCAGCGCGACGGCAGCGAGCGTCGCGGCCACCCGTGGAGGAAGGGAAGCCTTGGTCATCGAGGGACGACTCCGAGGGAAGAGTCGTCCCGGTAGTCGGCAGGGAGGTCG
>CAZGJV010000003.1:4067-84895 GCA_964525715.1 uncultured Conexibacter sp.
TCATCGAGGGACGACTCCGAGGGAAGAGTCGTCCCGGTAGTCGGCAGGGAGGTCGCGGCCTTTAGCCGGGTGCTGCGCCGGACGCCGGTTCGAGTCGCTCGATCACGATTCGGAGCCGCTCGGAGCAGCCTCCGCCGACAATGCAGTCATGCCACTGCTCGAGCCATGTCTCGAGCCAGTCATCCAGGTATGCACGGTCTGGGTGCTCTTCGAGCACAACCCCACGGCCGACCGGCCGAACGTAGACCTCGCCTTCGTACGACAGTTTGTCCGTCGTGGATCCCATGGACTCCGACAGTACGATCGTCGCCGCGAACCGTCTACCGCAAACGAGGTGGGATGGGGGAGCCGCGGCGGCGCGGCCACGTCTATGCTCGCGGGGCGATGACCTACACGAGCGACGAAGGGCACAGAGAGCTGCTGGGCGCGACCGCGGAGGCCGCCGACACCATCGCCGTGGCGCTCGCGGCGCTCGGCGAGGCGTACGAGCTGGTCGATGACGACACGGCCGATCGGCTGGAGTCGGAGCTGTTCGCGCCGGTGCAGGCGGCCTACGGGCGCATGAAGAGAGGGCATGCGGAATTCGCCGTGCGCTGCGGCCTCCCGCCCGCGAGCTTCGGCGTCACCGAGCCCGGCGCGCCCTCGGCCGGCGCGAGCGGCTACGTCGAGCAGGCGCTCGAGGCGACCGAGCACGCCGACGACATCCTCTCCGAGCTGCAGGACTCGATGCTCCCCGTGGAGGTCGGCGACCCCGAGCTGCGCGCCGCGCTCGCCGACGTCCGCACCCGCCTCGGCGAGGTGCCCGGCAGAGCGCACGAGCTGCTGCGGACGCTGGGTCGCTGAGCCACAGATCCCTGCTGTAGACATCGGTCGGGCGGTCGTGCAGTCTGGAGTGCATGTTCACCGCTTTCAACGATCGGGCCTGCGCCCGAGGCTTTCGAGCCGGCATCCGCGGCATCGTGCTCGGCCACCCGCCCGCTCCGCGCCCGCGGGTGCGCCGCACGGTCGGCTCGCTCGCAACGGATCGCGTCGCTCGCTATCGCGACATGGAGGAGTTCGGGAACGATGTCCGCCGAGGACAGCTCGACGTCCTCCGACCGTGACGTCGCGGTCGCTGTTCGCAGCCGCGCGGACGAGCCGCAGGCCGTCGTGAGACATGCATCACACGATGCGCGCTGGCAGCGCACCGCACGACTCGACGTCGGGCTTCAGCAATCGAGTTACACGTCGCCGCTGCCTTCGCCGGACGATCTCGATCGCTACGCCGAACACCTTCCAAATGTCGCCGGACGACTCTTGTCCGTAGGTGAGCGCGAACAGGCCCACCGTCATCAGGTCGAGAACCGTCTGGTGACGATTGACGAGCAAGAGATGCCCCGGTTCTATGCAGGGCAGCGGGTCGCGCAGCTCATGAGCCTGGTTCTTGCTCTTGCATACCTCGGGTTGATGGTGGTCGCGATCAATCACGGCTACCCGCTCGCGGGTGTCGGCGGTGCGACATTCGGGATCGCCGCCGTCATCTGGGCGACGCGGCGCGATCCCTCCGATCTGCGTGATTCGTACCGCGCCGCAGCCGACGAGTGGGCGTCCAGCGAGGACGCGAGCTGTGGGGCACGACCGTCGGCGACGGCCTCTGAGCGGGCGCCTCAGCTCGCTTGCCCCGAGCCGTAGCCGCGCCTCCGCGCGAAGCGGGCGAGGGGCGGGATGACGAGTCGCTGGATCGCGGGCGGGGGGAGCGGGGGAAAGCCCATCTCGACCATCTCCATGTGGGTGTCGACCAGGACGACACCTTGGAGCCAGCCGGCGATCCCCTTCGGGATGCCGTACTTGTTGATGCGGCCGGCGCGGGCCATCCCCGCCGCCTCGGTGAGGAAGCCCTCGAGGCCGGGATCCGGCGGGGTCGCGATGCAGTGGACGTGCGCGACGACGCTGCCGCGGTTGCGATAGGCGTGACGGGTGCCGGGCGGGACGACGACCGTCTCGCCGGCGTCGGCGCCGACCCATCTGCGACCGGCGAGGAACTCGGCGCGGCCCTCGAGGACGGTGAAGCGCTCCTCCATCCTCGGGTGCACGTGCGGCGGGACGCCGCCGCCCGGATCGACCCACATCTCGCACAGCACCACCGGGGCGCCGTGCTCGTCGGTCGTCCGCTCGAACCGCAGCCGGTGCCTCAGGACCGGGTCCTCGACGATCTGCTCGCTTGCGCTCGTGCTCATGTCGGCCGCCTTTCCGCGCTCGCCGCGCGTAACCTAGTGATCGCTAGCCACAGTACCTAGGGAGCGTTAGGTTTGTCGAAGCAGGAGGTTCGCGCGGCGACGCCGCGCAGGCGGCTGCCCGCTGCCGAGCGACGGGAGCTGATCGAGCGCGCGGCCACGCGCGTGTTCGCCGAGCACGGCTACGCAGGCGCGTCGATCGACGAGATCGCGCGGCGCTCGGACGTGACGCCGCCGGTCGTCTACGACCACTTCGTCTCCAAGCTGGACCTCTTCACGCGCCTGCTCGAGCGCACGCGCGACGAGCTGCTCGCGATGTGGGTGCAGGAGCTCGCCGGCGACGACCCGACGGATGCGCGCATGCGCCGCTCGTTCGACGCCTGGGCGCGCTACGTCGAGCAGAACCGCTTCGCCTCGCGCATGTACTTCCAGGAGGCGACCGGCGATCCGCAAGCGCGCGCGGCGCACCGCGCGATCCAAGCGCAGGGCCGCGCCGCGCTCGGCGCGATCCTCGGCCAGGAGCCGGGCGCGCAGCGCGTCGTGGGCAGCGATCCCGAGGCGCTGGAGATGAACGCCGAGGTGATCCGCGCCGGGCTCGCCGGCCTCGCGATCTGGTGGGACGAGCACCCGCACGTCCCCCGCGAGCAGATCGTCGAGACGGCGATGAACGTGCTGTGGACCGGCTTCGAGCGGTTGCAAGCGGATGGCCGAGACCCCGGTGGGCAGGACGACCACCTTGGTCTCGATTGATCAGGAAACCGCTGCTAACTCGGAAAATTTCTTCTGCTAACTCGGAGAATGCCTGCAAAGAGCAGGTTGTTGATCAAGCAACCGCCTTCTCGACCGCACCCAGCAACCGCTCGCGTTCGAACGGCTTGACGACGAAGTCCTTGGCGCCGGCCTTGATCGCGTCGAGCACCTTCGTCTCCTGGCCGAGCGCGGAGCAGATCACGACGCGCGCGGTCGGGTCGATGTCGACCAGCTCGCGCAGCGTGGCGAGGCCGTCCTTGCGGGGCATCGTGATGTCGAGCGTCACGAGGTCCGGCTGGAGGTCCTGGTAGGCGGCGAGCGCCGCGTCGCCGTCGCCCGCCTCGCCGACCACCTCATGGCCGCCCGCGACGAGCGCGTCGGTCAGGACCTTGCGCATGAACGCTGCGTCGTCGACGACGAGCACGCGTGCCATCAGATCACCTTCTCCTTGTCAGTGGCGGTTCGTCCCGCAACTTCCTCCAAGCGCAGCGCCCACTCGCCCTCGTCGGTGAGGACGAGCCGGCCGCTCGCGAAGCGCAGGCCGTTCACGTACAGGTCGACGGGGTCGTCGGCCTTGCGGTCAAGCTCCAGCACCGCTCCGGGCGGCAGCTCCGGCGCCTCGCCCAGCGAGACGCGCGTGCGCCCCAGCTCGGCCCACACGCGCACGCGGATGTCGCGCAGCGCGTCGTCCAGCCGGCGCTCCTCGCCCGGCTCGACGCGGTCGGCGATCCCCAGCGCGGAGAGGCCGGCGCCGCCGCTGAGCTGCTCGCTGCCCTGCTCGTCGAGCGCGCGCGTCATGCGCACGACGAACGCGTTGGGCACGAGCTGCACGAGCCGGCACGGCTCGCCGCAGGCGCTGAACGTGGCGCTGACGGCGTGCGGGGTCACATCGAACGCCTCGCGCGCGGCGTCGGCGGAGTCGAGCAGGCGCGTGTCGGGCGGCGCGATCTCGACCGCCTGACTCAGGACGACGCCGGTCGCGCTCGCAGCCGCGGCGAACATCTGGTTGGCGGCCTCGGCGACGGCGGACAGCTCCAGGTCGGTCGGCTGCTCATCGTCCTCCGGCACGGGCGACTCGCCCATCGCCGCGGCGATCGCGCGCGCGCCGCGCGCGGTCATCAGCAGCACGTTGCCGCCGGTGACGCCATCGACGTAGTGGACGCTGACGGCGACCGCAGGGCCGTCCTCGAAGGGGAAGCCGTCGAACGGGCTGTCCTCGCCGGGGACGACGGTCACGTCGCCGCGCTCGACCGGCTCGGGGCAGATCGCGTCGAGCGACTTGGCGACCGCCTCGGCGGTCGAGGCGCCGAGGCGCATCAGCGCGTCGGTCGTCGTGGCGACGTCGGCGGGGCTCATCGGACGAGGCCTCCCGGACCGCTCACCTGGACCGCACGGCGCGTGCCGCTGCGGCCCGGCTGGGCGCGGTGGATCGGCACGTCCTCGGCGTAGATGCCGACGCCGGCCTCTGCCGGCGCGCCCAGGCGCACCAGGTCGCCGGGCTCGAGTGCGAGCACCTCGTCGATCGCCATGTCAACGTGCGCGACCTCGGCCCGCAGCACGACCTCCGCACCGGCGACGGCGCGACGCACGGCCGCCGCGATGCCCGGATCGGCCTCCTCCGAGCGCGTCTCGCGCCCGGCCAGCTCGTCGCCCACGCCGTCGATCGCGCTCCACGGCACGAGCAGCGCGAGCGTCGAGGAGTGGCGGTCGACGCGCGCCTCGAACGTGAGCGTGAGCGTCGGGTCGCTGACGGCCGTGACCTGCAGGCCCTCCATGTGCGTGTCGACGTCGCGCGCCTCCAGCGTCAGGCCGGCGAGGTCCTGCCACACGAGCGACAGGTGGTGCGTGAGCGTCTCGAACAGGCGGCGCGTGAGCGCCCAGTCGATCTCGCTCAGCTTGCGCGCCTTCGGCGGCCGCTCGGGCGAGCCGCCGAGCAGGTGCTCGATCGTCAGCAGGACGAGCGGCAGCTCGGCCGTCAGCAGCATGCGCGTGCCGACCGGCGCGACCATGAGCGCGGCGCCGACCGAGTCGGCCGGCAGCGCCGACTGCGCGCTCGACCACGGCAGCTGCGTGGTGTCGATGACCTCCAGCTCGAGCGGCACGCGCAGCTCGGCCGACAGGCGCGTGGCGGCCGTCGTGCAGAAGGCGTCGAGCGCGCGGACGATGCGGCGCTCGTGCTCGCTCGTGAACTTCGTCGGGCGCGCGAAGTCGACGCTGCGCAGGCGCCGCCCGCGCCGCGCCGAGGCATGGCCGCTGCCGTGGTCGTCGGGCAGCTCGCCCTGCTGGGCCGCCTCGACGAGCGCGGCGACCTGGTCGTTTGTGAGGAGCTCGCTCATGAGATCTCCACCAGGTCATCGGCAGGAACGCCCGGGTGCCACAGCGGAAGCTCTTCGCCGCCGGCCTCCTTGACCGTGACGCGGGCGTCGCCGACGCGCACGCGCACGGTGCGGCCGCGGTCCCCGCCGGTCGCGGCGGCGTGGACCGAGATGCCGGCGGCGGCGAGCGCGTCGCGCACGGCCGCCTCGTTGCGCGCGCCGAGGTCGAGGCCGGCGACGCCTGGTCCTCTCGTCCCTCTGAACATCTGCGCGCCGCCGGCGAGCACCGCGACGATCCGCTCACGCCGCGCGCCGAGCCGCTCGACGGAGGCCACCAGCGCCGGCACGGCGCGGTCGGCGAACTTCGCCGGGGCGCTGTAGGCGGCGTTGGCAGCGGGCAGCATCACGTGCGCGAGGCCCGCGACTGCGCGACCGCGGTCGACGAGCGCGACGCCGACGCAGGAGCCGAGTCCCATCGACACGAGCTCGTCTTCGGGCGCCGCCGAGACGGCCAGCTCTCCCATGCGCACGACCTTCACCGCCCGCTCACTCCTTCGCACCGAGACCGAGCCGGCCGAGCAGCTCGGCAGCTCCGCCGGACGTCGGCAGCAGCAGGAACGAGAGGCCGCAGGCGGCGTCCTCGACCCCCAGCTCGGCGTCGAGCACGAGCGCCAGGTCGAGCTCGCCTGCGGTCGCGCTGAGGACCGACGCGACGACCGCGCCGAGCATGTCGTGCAGCACGTGCGGCGGCTCGGGCTCGAGCGCGAGGCCCGTCATCTGCGCGAGCGCGCCGACCGCGGAAGCACCGAGCACGTTGCCGATCTCGCCGAGCGCGGAGTCGCCCAGCTCGCTGCGCGGCTCGACGCCGAGCAGCTCGCACAGGCTCGCGGCGCAACTGTAGGAGAACAGCAGCAGCACGACGATCTCGGCATCGCCTCCGACCGGTAGCACGACGCTCGCGACCATCGCGTCGGGCTCGCCGACGGCGTCGAGCGCGTCGGCCAGCGGCAGCGCGAGCGCACGCGGCACGGCCAATTCGACCGGCCGGCCGAGCATCTGCGCAAGCGCCGTGGCGGCGGTGCCGGATCCGATCGATGCCAGCTCCCTGAGGGCGTCGAGCTGCTGCTCGTCATAGCGGACGTTCATGCTGGTGCTCCTTCTGGTTGGCCGGGAAGGGGTGCTGCGAGTGCGTCGCAATCCAGTACGAGGGCGATCCCGCCATCTGGCAGGACCGCGCCGCCCGCGGCGACGGCGCGCTGGCTGACGGCGCGCGGCAGCGGGCGCGTGACGAGCTCGCGCTGGCCGGCCAGGGCGGAGACGACGAGTGCGACGCGCCGGCCGGCGGCGACGGTGACGACAACCGCGTAGCCGTCTGCACCGCCGCCTCGAAGCGGCTGGCCGGCGACGTCGCAGAGCGGCAGCAGCTCCCCGTCGAGTGGCAGCAGCGCGGCGCCGCGGACGGTGCGGACGGGCAGGCCGTCGAGCCGCACGGTCCGTACGACGCGGTCGAGCGGGATCGCGTACGGCAGCTCGTCGACGGTCACGAGCAGCGCGGAGATCGATGCGAGCGTGAGCGGAAGGCGCAGCTCTGCGCACGTACCGCCGCCCTCGGGGGCGGCGTCGAGGCTGACCTCGCCGCCGAGCGCGCGCACGCTCTCGCGCACCGCGTCCATGCCGACGCCGCGGCCGGACAGGTCGGTCGTGGCGAGCGCGGTCGAAAAGCCGGGCGCGAACAGCAGCTCGGCGGCGCCGGCGGGGTCGAGCGCCTCGGCCTGCTCGACGCCGAGCAGGCCCCGCGCGACCGCGGTGTGGGCGACGAGCACCGGGTCGATCCCGCAGCCGTCGTCGCGCACGGAGACGATCACGTGGCCGCCCGCGTGGCGGGCCGCCAGCTCGAGCACGCCGGTCGGCGGCTTGCCGGCGGCGGCGCGCTCGGCGGGCGTCTCCAAGCCGTGGTCGAGCGCGTTGCGCACGAGGTGCACGAGCGGGTCGCCGAGCGCGTCGACGACGGTGCGGTCCAGCTCCGTGTCGGCGCCCTCCATGCGCAGCTCGACCTGCTTGCCGAGCCGCTGCGCGAGGTCGCGCACGAGCCGCGGGAAGCGCAGGAAGACCGACTCGACGGGAACCATCCGCACGCGCGTGACCGTCTCCTGCAGCGCCTGCGAGGTGCGCGCGAGGCGCTGCACCGCCTGCGGCAGGCCGGGCACCTCCGCTTGCGCCGCGAGCGCCTCGACGGTCGTGCGGTGCTGGACCAGCTCGCCCATCAGGTGGAGCAGCTCGTCGAGCCGCTCGGCGTCGACGCGCACCGTCGCTATGCCGGAGCGCGCCGCGGCCACTGGTGCCGGATCGGCCGTCTCGCACGACGCGGCGGCGGGCGCCACGCCCTCCGCCTCGCACACGCGCACGCCCGCCAGCTCGCCGACGGCGCGAGCGCTCTCGTCGAGCGCCGCCACGTCGGAGCGGGTCGCGACCCACGCCTCGACGCGCCGGCCGGCGAAGCGCTCGACCGTCTCCGGCGCGGGCACGCCGCCGACCAGCTCGCCGTGCACGCGCAGCGCCTCGAACAGCATGAACGCGCGCACCGCCGGCATCTGGCAGTCGTCCGCCAGCTCGGCGACGACGTGCAGCAGACGCTCGCCCGCGGGCCGCTCCTCCGCCCAGCCCGTCAGGTCCGGCAGCGCGGCGTCGCCGTCGCGCGCCAGCTCCTGCGCCGGCGTGCGCTCGCGCGCCAGGCTCCGCAGCCGCTCGACGAGCGGGGCGGGGTCGAGCCGCTCGCCGACGCCCGCGGCGATCGACTCGACAGCGGCCTCGAGCGCGTCGAGGCAGGCGGACAGCACGTCGATCGCGTCCGGCGGCAGCCCGCCCGTGCGCTGGCGCAGCAGCTCGAAGACGTCCTCCATCGCGTGCGTGAGCGCGACGATCGCGTCGTAGCCCATCGTCGCGCTCATGCCCTTGAGCGAGTGCGCGACGCGGAAGATCCCCTCTGAGGCGAGGCGGTCGTCCGGCGCCGCCTCGATCCGCAGGATCGCGAGGCCGAGGTCCTGCAGGTGCTCGCGCGCCTCCGCGAGGAAGGCGGGCAGGTACTCGTCGCGCGTGTCGATCGTGCTCATGCGCCGGCCTCCGCGGCGATCGCGGCGGACAGCTCGGCGAGCGGCAGGACGACGTCGGCGAGGTCGGCCTCCTCGACCGCGCGCGGCATCCCGTAGACGGTGCAGCTCGACTCCGCCTCGACGAGCACGCGCCCGCCGCGGCGGCGCACCTGCTCCGCGCCCTCGAGCCCGTCGGTGCCCATCCCCGTCAGCACGACGAGCACGATCCGCTCGCCGAACGCGCGCGCGGCGTCGGCGATCGTCAGGTCCGCGCGCGGGCGCAGGCCGCCGACCTCGGGCGCGTCGCTGAGGGTCGCCATGCCGGCGGCCGACAGGCGCAGGTGCGAGCCGCCGGGCGCGAGCAGCGCGACGCGCGGGTCGAGCAGGTCGCCGTCGCCCGCCTCGCGCACCCGCAGCTGCGCCTTCTCGTCGAGCCGGCGCGCGAGCGGCGCGGTGAAGCCGCTGGGCAGGTGCTGGACGATCACCGTGCCGGCGCCGAGCGGCGCGGGCAGCGACGGCACCAGCTCGCCGAGCGCGCGCGGACCGCCGGTCGAGGCGGCGATCAGGACGACGCGGCGAGACGCGGGGGCGGCGAGCACGGCGTCACGCGCCCAGCTCGCCGGCGTCGAGCAGCAGCACGAGCCGATCGCCGAGGCGCACGATCTCGCCATTGCCGGACGGGACCGGCTCGATCTGCGACGCCTCGACCGTGAGCACCTCGACCACGTCGTCGACGAGCAGGCCGACCGGCTCGGCCGCGGTCTCGACGATCACGAGCTTGGCGGCCGGGGAAATTGGGTTTCGCCCTCCGGCGACCGCGAGCGGATCGCCTGCGGGCGACGTCACCCCGAGCCACGCGGCGAGGTCGTGCACCGGGATCAGCCGCCCGCGCAGCCCGATCACGCCGCGCATCCACGGCAGGTCGCTCGCGACCGGGCGCGGCGTCTCGTAGCGGACGATCTCGCGCACCTGCTCGATCGGCAGGCCGTATTCCTCCGCGCCGAGTGCGCAGACGACGAGCTGCCGGGTGGCCGCCACGGTCGACATCGGATGCCTCAGGCGGCCACGATCGGGTCGGGGGTCGCCGGGTCGGCGGCAGTGCGGGCGCGCTCGCCCAGCACCTCGGTCACGCGCAGCGCGAACTCCTCGTCGATCACGACGACCTCGCCGCGCGCGATCGGCGTGCCGTTGACGAGCAGGTCGACCGGCTCGCCGGCGACGCGGTCCAGCACGACGATCGAGCCGGGGCGCAACTCCAGCGTCGCGCCGACGGTCATGCGCGTGCGGCCGATCTCGACCGCCAGCTCGACCGGCACGTCGGACAGGCGCCCGAGGTCGGCCGCGCCGGCGAACGGCGCGGCGGCGGACGGCGCAGGACGGTCGAAGGCGGGCAGCTCCATCTCTTCACTCATCGCGGACTCCTATTGGACGGCGACGTCGGGGAGCAGGATCTCGTTGACTCTCACGTCCGTGCGCGTGCGGATCCCTCTGAGGATCTCGGCCTTGACCTGCTCGCGGCCTCTCTCGCTGATCAGCTCGTCGCCGCTCTGGCCGGTCAGCACGTCGGTCACGACGTCGCGCACCGCCGCCTCCTGCGGCAGCGTGCCGAAGCCGTCCGGCGGCGGCGTGCCGCCGCCCTCGCCGCCAGCGGCGCCCGTCGACTGCGACGGGTCGAGCACGAGCGCGACGTCGACCTTCGCGTAGCGGCCGTCGCTGAGGTTGACGAGGAAGTCCTTCTGCAGCACGTAGACGGTGCCGTCGATCTTGTGGTGGACCGTCGGCGTGGGCTTGGCGAGCACGAACTTCGCGGCGACGCCCGCGATCACCACCACCAGCAGCGGGATCAGGATCTTCTTTCTCTTCATGGGGTGGTGCCTTTCGGGATCACGGGCGAAAGCTGGTCCTGCGGGGCAAGCGGGTGGATGCGCTGAAGCACGACCTCGACGCGGCGGTTGCGCGCGCGGCCGGCGGCCGTCGCGTTGGACGCGAGCGGGTGCAGGTCGGCGTAGCCGGCGGCGGAGAAGCGTCTCTCGGGCACGCCGCGGCCGATCAGCCAGCGCACGACGGCGGAGGCGCGCGCGGTCGACAGCTCCCAGTTGGAGGCGAACTGCGACGTCGAGATCGGCACGTCGTCGGTGTGGCCCTCGACGACGATCGGGTGGACCTTGTCGACGCCGAGCAGCGTGCCGACCTCGCCCAGCAGGGGGAGCCCCTGGGCCTTCAGGTCCGCGAGGCCGGAGTCGAACAGCACGTTGTCGGTCAGCAGCCGCACGACGAGGCCGCGCTGCGTGACAACCGTGTCGACCTGCGCCTTGAAGCCGTGCGCGGCCGCGAACGCGTCGAGCTGGCGCTTGAGCTGCTGCAGCTCGTCCTGCTCGCGGCGCGCGGCGAGCGCGGCCTGCGCGGAGGCGGTCGCCGGCGTGCCGAGCGACGGCGTGTTGGGCACGATTCTCGGCTGCGTCTCGAGCGTTCTGACGGAGACGCTGTTGCCCGTGCTCATGATCGCCTGGCCGCCGCTCATGACGCGGCCGGAGAAGGCGTCGCGCAGCGACTGCTGCAGCAGCTTGACCTTCGATACGTTCACCGAGCTGATCGCGAACAGCACGACGAACAGCGCCAGCAGCAGCGTGATCATGTCCGCGTAGGTGAGCAGCCAGCGCTCCTCGTTCTCGTGGCCCGCACCGTCGCTGTGACGGCGGCGGCGACCGCGTGCGGGGGCGGCGGCAGACATGGCCTATGCCGCCTCCGCGGCGAGCTCGTCGACGGCGGGGGACGCGGCGCGGCCGCCGTCCGTCGGGGAGTCCTCGGTCTCGCGCTCGGCGGGCGCGACGAACGAGCGCAGCTTGTCGCCGACGACGCGCGGGTTGTCGCCCGCCTGCACGGCGAGGATCCCCTCGAGCGTGAGGATGCGCAGCTCCGCCTCGGCGGAGGAGAGCGCGCGCAGCCGCGCGCCGACGGGCAGGAAGATCACGTTGGCGGCGCCGACGCCCAGCAGCGTCGCGATGAAGGCGGTCGAGATCGCCGGGCCGAGCGACGACGGGCTCGAGAGGTTCTGCAGCACGTGCACGAGCCCCATCACCGTGCCGATGATCCCCATCGTCGGCGCGAAGCCGCCGGCCTTCTCGAAGGCGGTCGCGCCGGCGGCGTGGCGCGTCGTCATGCCGTCGATCTCGGCCTCCAGGATCTCGCGCACGAGCTCCGGGTCGGTGCCGTCGACGACGAGCTGCAGGCCCTTGCGCGTGAAGTCGTCGTCGATCTCGGCGAGCTGTGCGTCAAGCGCCAGCAGGCCCTCGCGGCGCGCCTGCTCGGCGAGCGAGACGATCAGGTCGACGCGCCCGCGCAGGTCCAGCTCGGGCGGCCCGAACGCCAGCTTGTAGAGCGCCGGGATTCTCTTCATCGTGTCCATCCCGACGCTCGAGAGCGTGGCGGAGGCGGTGCCTCCGAGCACGATGATCAGCGCCGAGATGTTGAAGAACGCCATCGGCTGCGTCCCCTCCATCATGGAGGCGAACAGCAGCGCGAAGACGCCCGCGCCGATGCCGATTGCGGTTGCGGCTTTCATATCACCCCGGGTGATCGGTCGGCGGCGGCGAACCTTCAATCGCGCGCAGCGTCGGCCGCCTCCCGTTCAGTGCGTCGGCGAGGATCTCGGCGCGCCAGCCGCGGATCTCGTCGATCACGCGGTCGGGTCCCTCGAGCACGACGACCTTCGCGCCGCTCGCGAGCGTGACGACGGTGTCGGGCGTCGCCTCGACGGTCAGGATCATGTCCGGGTTCAGGTGGAACGGCTCGGCGTCGTGGCCGAGGCGGTGCAGGACGATCACAGCGTCCTCCTCGTTAGAAAGGGGAGGTGAGAGCGAGACAGGGCGGCAGGTCCCTCAACCGCCGCCCTGCCCCATCACTCACCTGCGGAAGATCACCGCTTCAGGTCAACCAGGTCCTGGAGCATCTCGTCCGCAGTCGAGATGACCCGGGAGTTCGCCTGGAACCCGCGCTCCGCGGTGATCATGGTCGTGAACTCGGTGGCGAGGTCGACGTTCGACATCTCGAGCATGCCGGCGTTCGTCTGTCCGAAGCCGTTCGTGTTCGGGGTGCCGACCGTCGGCGCGCCGCTGCTGGCCGACTGGAGCCACAGCGAGCCGCCGCTGCGCTGCAGGCCGCCCTCGTTGGAGAACTTCGCCAGCGCGAGGTAGCCGGCCGTGACGCGCTGGCCGAAGGTCGCCGATCTCGCGTCCTGGTCGATGTAGGAGACGCCGCCGTCCTGGCCGATCGTCACGTCGGTCGAGCCGGATGGGATTCTGATGTACGAGTCGGTCGCGTTGGGCGCGTAGGTGAAGCCGCCGGCGCCGTCGGGCGTGGCGGTCGCGCCGACGCCGACGATGTAGTGGCCGTCGGACGTCGTCAGGTTGCCGGCGGCGTTGACGTTGAGGTTGCCGGCGCGCGTGTACTGGAAGTCGGTCGGGACGGTTCTGCCGTCGCCGAGGCCGACGCGCAGCCAGCCGGGACCCTGGATGTAGACGTCGAGCGGGTTGCCGGTCGTCTGCGGGGCGCCGCCCGACATCAGGTTGTCGACCGAGCCCAGCTGCACGCCGAGGCCGACCTGCAGCGCGTTGGAGCCGCCGGTGCTCTGGTTGGCGCCGGCGGCGCCGCGCTGGAGCTGCGCGAGCGAGTCCTGGAACGTCGTGCGGGCCGACTTGTACGCGACCGTGTTGACGTTCGCGAGGTCGTTCGCGGTCACGTCGAGCATCGTCTGGTTGACCTTCAGTCCGCTGATCGCGGAGAACATGCCTCGCATCATCGGGGCATCAGTCCTTTCGAGTGAGGAGGAGCGGCTTCCTCGGTGAGGGCCGGCCGCAGGGGTTGAGGAAGCCGTCGGTCGTCATGCGATGACGGCGCTGTCGATGTTCGTGAACACCTGCTCGCGCATGTGCTCGGGATCCACCGCCGTGACGACGGTGCGCTTCGGGACGGCGACCACGAACGCGGTGCCGTCGACGAACACGACCGACGCGCGCGAGCCCTTGCCCGCGGCGCGATCGACGCCGTCGCCGAGCCGGCCGAGCTGCTGCTCGCTCGGCTCGATGCCACGGCGCTGGAGACGCTCGAGCGCGTGGCGGGAGAAGATCACGTTCGGCGTGCGTGCGAGCAGATCGCCGAACGCCGGACCCTGGATCGCCTGCGCGCCTGAGACCGCTCCCGCGCCGTGGGCAGGCGCGACCGGACCGGTGAGCCCGGGCGGCAGCAGCGCGGCGTTGGGGAGCGGCTGGCTCATCTCACATCGGTGACCGTCACCGGCGTGATGCCGCTGACGCCGTCGACCGTGAGCGTCGGGCCGTCGCTCGTGAACGTGACCTGCTGGACGAGGCCGGTGGCGGTCGAGCCGTCGCTGTTCGCGTACGTGACGGTTCTGCCGATCAGCCCGACGGCCTGCTGGTCGTACTCGTTGGAGGCGGCCGCCTGCTGCGACTGCCCGAGGTTGGTGATCTGCTCGAGGATCGAGAACTGCGTCATCTCGCCCATCTGCTGGGTCGGGTCGCTCGGGTTCATCGGATCCTGGTTCTGCATCTGGCCGATCAGCAGCTTCAGGAAGTCGTCCTTGCCGAGGACGCCCTGCTGTCTCGTCTGCTGCTCGGCGGTCGTCGGGTTGACGGCGTCGATCGGGTTGACTGGCATCGCTTCGTCCCTTTCGCTTGCTCAGGCGAGCACGTCGACGAGCGCGCCGTTGGACAGCGCGAGCGTGGTGGTGGTGGTCTGGTCGGCGGTTGGGTCGAGCGCGGAGAGCGGGTCCGCGGAGGCGTCCTGGCCGCCGCGCGCGCCGCTTGCGTCGCCGCCGGCGCCGTTCGCGAGCGCCTGGCGGTCGTCGGGGCCGCCGCTCTGCTCGCCGGAGGCGCCGATGTCGAGCGACAGCAGGTTCAGGCCCTGCGACTCGAGCGCGCGGCGCAGGTCGCCGCCGGCGTTCTGGAGCAGCTGCGCGGCGCCCGCGTGCTGGGCGACAACACGCGCGACGAGCCCGTCGGACGTCTGGCGCAGGTGCACCTCGATCGAGCCGAGCTCGCGCGGGTTGAGGCTGATGCGCGCATGCGTGACGCCGCGGTCGGCGGCGGCGCTGAGCGCGAGGCGGACGGTCTCGACCGCGTGCTCGAGACCGACGCCGCCCGCGATCCCGGCACCGTCGGCCGGCGCGGTCGCCTGAGCGCCGGCCGGCGGCGTGGCGGGGAGCGCGACCGCTGCGGTCGTCGGAGCAGGCTGCGTGGCCTGGGCCGCCGACGGCTGCTGGGCGGCGCCGCTCGCGGCGGTGCCGAGGCCCGCGCCGGCGGGGTCGGCTGCCGTGCCGGGAGCCACGACGGGCGTGGCGGACCCTGCGGCCGGCGCCGCCTTCGCGGCTCCGATGGCGGCCGTGGGTCTCGCGACGGGAGCCTGGAGCGCGTCAGCGGCGGCCGCCAGGCCGGACGGCAAAACAGCCGTTCTGGCGGACGCGCCGTCGGCGGGTGCGTTGGCGGGCGTTCCGGCGGCGTCGGCGGCCGGACCGAGCGGGAGCGCGGTGGCGGCAGCCGGGACGGCCGGGCCCGTCGGCATCGCGCCCGTCTGGGCGGGTGCGACGGGCGCACCGGGAAGGCCAGGCGCTGGAGACGCGGTCGCCGCTCTGGAGGACGCCGGCGCCGCGACGGGCAATCTGGCCGCCACGATCGCGGTCGCGACGCCCGCCGGCAGTGGAACGCCGCCAAGCAGCGCGACCAGCGCCGCGGGGGTCGCAGCAGGCTGCGCCGGAGCGCCGTCGCCGTCCTGCGCGGCGTCGCGGTCGGTCGAACCGGCTGATGCGTCGTCGCGGCCGGCTCGGCCGGTCGAGTCCGTGCCGTCGTCGTCACGGACGGACGGCTGCGAATCGCTCGCGTCGCGTGTGTCGCGGGCGCGGACGTCGGCCTGGCGGCGCGTCGAGGGCTGAGTCTTGGTCTGGGGGCCTTCCGCAACGGCGGTCCGGGCCTGGTGGTCGTCGAGCACCGTCGAGAACGACGTGTCCGGCGGGGAGCCCGGTGGCTCCGCACCGTTCGGTGCGGGCGGGGGCGAGTCGAGCAGGGCGCTGGGAGCGATCATGTGAGGGCAGGGGTCGGGGTCGGAGCAGCGCCCGGCGCACCCGTGACGGGATGCGCGGCGCGGTAGGCGTTGGCGTAGCCGAGGACCTTCTGGACGTAGTCCTGCGTCTCGGCATAGGGCGGCACGCCGCCGTAGCGCTGCACGGCGCCCGGTCCGGCGTTGTAGGCCGCGAGCGCCAGCGACGGGTTGCCGCCGAACGCGTCGAGCTGGGACTTCAGATAGCGCGCGCCGGCGTCGATCGACTGCGCCGGGTCGAGCGGGTTCGTGACGCCGAGCGATGCGGCCGTGCTCGGCATCAGCTGGCACAGCCCGGCCGCGCCGGTACCGCTCGTCGACGACGGGTCGAAGCCGGACTCCTGCTGGATCAGGCCGTGCAGCAGCGCGGGGTCGACCCCGTAGCGCTGCGCGGCGGCGGTGACGAGGCCGTCGTAGGGGGTGGAGCCCGCGGCGCCGCTCGTGTCGCCCGCGCCGGCGATGGCGCTCGCGTTCGAGCCGGCGACCGGGGTCGCGTACGCCGACGCCGCGCTCGCCGCCGGCTGTGCGGCGCTGAGCGCGTCGGCGAAGCTCGCGCCGCCGTTGGAGCTCGTGCCGCCGCAGCCCGCCTGGGCGATCAGCTGCTGCAGCTCCGCGATCCGCGCGACCGCGGCCTGCGGCGCGGAAACGGTGTTTCGCCCTCCGGCGACCGCAAGCGAATCGCCTACGGGCGACGTCACAGTCACGACGCGCTCCGGCGGTGCTGGGTCAAGGCGATCTCGTCGAGCACGGCGCCTTCGGCGCGCGCGACGGCGCGGTCGTGGTCGGCGCGGCGGCGCTCCTTCAGGCGCTCCAGCGCCTGACGCTGCCGGGCGGCCTCGCGCAGCGCGTCGCGGCGCGCGCCGACCTCGGCGTCGTGGCGGTCGAGGTCGAGCCTGCCGGCCTCGCGCGCCTGCTCCATCCGCTCCAGATACGCCTGTGCGGCAGCGAGGTCCACGGCGCTCGACCCGCCGGTGGCGGCCGCGCGCTGCGCGGCGAACGCGCCGGCGACCTGCTCGCCCATCGCACGCAGCCGCTCGGCGCAGTGCGCCTGGCGATGCAGCGCCCCGGCGAGCTCCTGCTTGGCGAGATCCTCACCGCGCTCGCGCAGCGCCCGCAGGCGCTCGAGGGGGAAACGGAACGACGTCACGGTCCGGGTAGTCGGCCCGACGCGCGCGAACTGGAGGAGTTAGACGGGTGTTCGAGGCCCGCGTGCGGCGCCATCCGTACCGCAAGCCGGTGCTTCGACGGACGTTATAGTCGCGCTTCGGGCGAACAGGTTCGGGGGAGCCGTCGCATGCACGCAGTGTCTTCACCGGAGGTCGTCGGCCGGTCGCGCGCCGAGCTGAGCGCGGCCGACGCCGCATGGCTGGCCGCCGTCCCCGCAGCCGTGCTCGCGATCGCCGCGATCGTGCTGCTCGGACCGTCGCTCGGCTCCTCGCTGCTGAGCGCTCCGCCGGTGCGCTTCTTCCCCGGCGCGTTGAGCGGCGTGCACCCGGAGCCGACCGAGCAGGCCCGCTACCTGATCGCGCTGACCGCACCGCTGCTGCTCGCGGGCTTCGCGCTGCTGCTGTGGCGTCGGCCGCCGCAGCGGCTCGCCGCCGCGGCTCCCGCGCTCGCGCGCGCCGTCGAGCTGGCCGCCGTCGCGATCCTCGCCGGCTGCTTCGTCGCGCAGCGCCTCCAGGATGCGCAACGCGACGAGGGCTCCGGCGTCGGGCCGATCGTCTACTTCACGCTCCCGACGGTGGCGGCGGCGCTGGCGGTCGCCACCGCGATCGCGCTCGGCGTGCGCTCCGGCGCCGTGCGCGCGGCGTGGGCCCGCTGGGCGGGCGGGACCGATACCCGTGTCCGCCGCGTGGGCGCGGGGCTCGTCGCGCTCGTGGCGATCGTCGTCACGCTGCTTCCGGCGCTGAACACGGACGGGTCGCTGGCGCACGAGTTCGAAGCAGTCATCTACCACCTGCAGTTCACGTACGACGAGTCGGTCGCGGTGCTCGACGGCCGCTCGCCGCTCGGCGACTTCGCGACGCAGTACTCCGCGCTGTGGCCCTACGCCCTCGCGGGCGGGATGTCGCTGCTGGGCGCCTCGGTGGCGGTCTTCACCGGGCTGATGGCGACGCTCACGGGCCTCACGCTGCTCGCGCTCTACGACGTGCTGCGCCGCGTGGCGCGAGGTTCGATCGCCGGCCTGCTGCTGTTCCTGCCGCTGCTGGCGACCTGCGCGCTGCGGCTGCACGGCCCGGCCGTCGCGCGCTTCTCGCTGGTGGACTACTTCGGCGTGCTGCCGCTGCGCTACGCCGGTCCGTTCCTGCTCGCGTGGCTCGTCGCGCGCCAGCTCGACGGGGCGCGGCCGCGCAGCGCGTGGCCGCTGTTCCTCGCCGCCGGCGTGGTGGTCCTCAACAACACCGACTTCGGGCTCGCGGCACTGGGCGCAACGGTCGCCGCACTGCTGTGGACACACCGGCGCCCCGACTCGCCGAGCGGGCGCCGGATCGCGCTCGAAGCGGGCGCCGGCCTGATCGCGGCGCTCGCGCTCGTGTCCGTGCTGCTGCTCGCCCGGACCGGATCGCTCCCGCACCTCGGCCTGCTCGTCCGCTACGCGCGCATCTTCGTCGTCGACGGCTTCGCGATGCTGCCGATGAAGCCGGTGATCGGCTTCAGCACGGTCATCTACCTCACCCACGTGGCGGCGATCGGCGTCGCGACGGCGCGCGCGATCCGGCGCGCGCCCGACCGGCTGATGACCGGCATGCTCGCCTGGTCGGGCGTGTTCGGCCTCGGCGCCGGCTCGTACTACGTCGGCCACTCGCTCTCGGAGGTGCTGATCTACACGTTCCCCTGCTGGGCGCTGACGGTCGCGCTGCTCACCGTGCTGACGGTGCGCGCACTCGCAGCGGGCGCCCGGCGGCCATCGCCGGCGCAGCTCGCGTGCCTGTTCGCCTTCGGCCTGCTCGTCTGCTCGCTCGCGCAGACCTCGCCGCCGTGGGAGCAGCTCCGGCGCGTCGCGCAGAGCGGGCCACCCGTGTTCGCCCAGCCGATCGGCGAGCCGTTCGTCGCGCAGAACAGCCAGCGCGGCGAAACGGTCCTGGTGATGAGCGCGCTCGGCCATCGCATCGCGCTCAACCTCGGGCTCCACGACGTCGAACGCTTCACCGGACCGCGCTCGGTCTTCACCGTCGAACAGCTCGACGAATCGCTCGCCGCGCTGCGAGCGGCCGGCGGCACGAAGGTCTTCGTGTTGCTGGTCGAAGCCTATCCGGGCCTCACGGAAGCGCTCGAACGCGACTACCGGCCGGTCTCGCGCTCGGACGAAGGCATGGCCCTGTGGGTCGCGCGCTGACGCGCGCCCGGCCCTACGCGCCTGCGGACCCGGCCGCCGCCGCGGCGCACACGGCCTCGCCGACGACCGCGAGATCCGCGTCGCCGATCACATACGGCGGCATCGCGTAGACGAGATCGCGGAAGGGGCGCAGCCATACGCCGCGGTCAAGCGCAGCGGCGGTCGCGGCAGCGACGTCGACCTCGCGCTCGAGCTGCACGACGCCGATCGCGCCCTGCACGCGCACCTCGCGCACGCCCGGCAGCGCCGCCGCCGGCGCCAGCCCGGCGCGCAGGCCGGCCTCGATCCGCGCGACGTCTGCGCGCCAGCCGCGCTCCTCCAGCAGCTCGAGCGACGCGAGCGCGACCGAGCACGCGAGCGGGTTCGCCATGAACGTCGGGCCGTGCATCAGCACACCCGCCTCGCCGTCGCCGATGCCGCGCGCGACGCGCGCGTTGCAGAGCGCCGCCGCCAACGTGAGGTAGCCGCCGGTGAGCGCCTTGCCGACGCACATCACGTCCGGTGCGACGCCCGCGTGCGCGGCCGCGAACAGCTCGCCGCCGGTGCGCCCGAAGCCGGTCGCGATCTCGTCGAGGATCAGCAGCACGTCGTGCGCGTCGCACAGCTCGCGCAGCCGCTTCACATACGCGGGGGCGTAGACGTGCATCCCGCCCGCGCCCTGCACGACCGGCTCTGCGATCGCCGCCGCCAGCTCGCCGGCGTGCGCCTCGAACAGCGCCTCCAGCTCGGCCGCCCACGCCGCGTCGACCTCCTGCGCGTCGAAGCCGCCGGGCGGCCGCGGCGCGAAGACCTGCTGCGGCAGCGTCCCCGCGAACAGGTGGTGCATGCCGCCGACCGGGTCGCAGACGGCCATCGCGCCGAACGTGTCGCCGTGGTAGCCGCCGCGCAGCGCGAGCAGGCGCTGCTTCTCGGGGCGCCCGCGCGAGCGCTGGTATTGCAGCGCCATCTTGATCGCGACCTCGACGCTGACCGAGCCGGAGTCGGCGAAGAAGACGTGCTCGAGCCCGTCCGGCGCCAGCTCCACGAGCCGCCGCGCCAGCTCGATCGCCGGTGCGTGCGTCAAGCCGCCGAACATCACGTGCGCCATGCGGCCGAGCTGCTCCTGCACCGCCGCGTCGAGGCGCGGATGGCGGTAGCCGTGGATCGCGCACCACCACGACGCCATCCCGTCGATCGGCTCGCGGCCGTCGGCGAGCCGCAGTCGCACGCCCTCGGCGGACTCCACGAGCAGCGGGGCGCTCGCGGCCGGCAGCGCGGCGTACGGGTGCCAGACGTGGTCGCGGTCGAACGCGAGCAGCGCGTCGACCGCGACCGGGGACTGCAGCTCGCTCACTCGTCCCGCGGGGGCGGGCGGAAGACGATTCTCTTGACCTCCGAGACCGTCCCGCCGCTCAGGCGCAGCGCGGTCTGGATCCCCTCGTTGCCCAGCTCGCCGGCGACGAGCACCCGGCGCAGCTCGTCGAGCGCGGTGCGCGCGTCCTCGTCGGCGTCGTCGCGACCGGCCTCGAGCAGGATCACGTGCCGCGGGCGGCGGACGGCATGCGCCATCCGGATGTAGCGCTCGCGCTCCTCCGGGCCGAGCCCGTCGGTGCCGATGACGACCGACTCGCCGCCCTCGATCCGTCTGCCGACGGCCGTGTCGAGCAGCTCGACGGCGCGCGCCTCGACCTGGTCGGCGGGAACGCGGCCGGTGAGCAGCGCGCGCACCTTGTCGAGCGACAGGTAGGCGTTTCTGTCTTCGAGCACGCGCGCGGCGAAGCGATCGCGCTCGGCCGCGCTCGGCGAGACGATCAGCAGCAGGCTGCCGGGCGAGTAGCGCAGCCGGTCGGACGGGGTGAGCGTGCGGCAGCGCGTCGAGACGTCCGCGGGCCGCTGGGCGGCCCCGTCACGCCGCGGGCGATCAGAGGACCACCCGCCCCGCTCGTCATCGGAGAACTTGACGCTGCGTGTGGGCGGATTGGTTGACATCCCTTCATCTTGCCGGATCGCGCCGCCCGACCCCGCAACGCGCGCAACCCCGCCAGTCCGGCGCGCAATTCTTGCGAAGCGCGCGTGCGCCGTCACACGCCGATCTACAGCATCGTCGGCATGGCGATGTCTCCCCTCTCCCGGCCGTCGGCACGGAGCCGACCGGCGGCTCCCCTACGGGGAAGGAGAACGATGAATTCAACCATCGCACTCATGCTCGCGTGGGAGAAGCGTAGCCCGCCGCTCGCTCAGCCACAACCCAACGCGACTGGGATCCTGTTACGCCCGCAGGTTCAGCGGCGGGATCGCACTGGCGGCTACGGGGGTGGCGAGTCCGTCGGGGGGCGGCGCAGCCCCTCCGGGCGGGACGAAGGCGGGCGCGGCGGCCTGCATCACGGGCTCCGCGTCGACCGGCTCGCCGAAGCCGGCGTGCTCGGCGATCGCGGCGGCGATGTCGAGCAGCGCGCGGTCGGCGTCGGCGGCGCTCGTGCCGTCGTCGACCGCCTGGCGCAGGAAGCGCTCCAAAGCGGGGCGCAGGGCGATGGCGGCGTCCACCAGCGGATCCGTCCCGCGCTGATAGGCGCCGATCGCGATCAGGTCCGCCTTCTCTCTGTACGCAGCCATCAGCGCCCGCACCGCCTGGCCGGCCGCGCGCACCTCCGGCGAGACGACCTCGCCCACCAATCGCGACACGCTCTGCAACACGTCGATCGCCGGGTAGTGGGAGGCGTGCGCCAGCTCGCGCGTCAGCACGACGTGGCCGTCGAGGATCGAGCGGACCGCGTCGGCGATCGGCTCGTTCATGTCGTCGCCGTCCACGAGCACCGTGTAGAGCGCGGTGATCGAGCCTGTCTCGGCGGTGCCGCTGCGCTCCAGCAGGCGCGGGAGCTGCGCGAACACCGACGGCGTGTAGCCGCGCGTCGCCGGCGGCTCGCCGATCGCCAGGCCGACCTCGCGCTGCGCCATCGCGAAGCGCGTGACGGAGTCCATCATCAGCATCACGTCGTTGCCCTGGTCGCGGAAGTGCTCGGCGATCGCGGTCGCCGTGAACGCCGCCTTGATGCGCACCAGTGCCGGCTGGTCGGACGTCGCGACGATCACGACCGAGCGCGACAGCGCGTCGCCGAGGTCGCGCTCGACGAACTCGCGCACCTCGCGTCCGCGCTCTCCCACCAGCGCGATCACGTTCACGTCCGCGGTCGTGGACTTGGCGATCATCCCCAACAGCGAGGACTTGCCGACGCCGGAGCCGGCGAAGATGCCGAGCCGCTGGCCGCGGCCGCAGGGGACGAGCGCGTCCAGGGCGCGGACGCCGAGGTCCACGCGCTCCTCGATGCGGGGCCGGGACAGAGCGTCGGGCGGGGCGGCTGCGGTCGAGCGGGGGCGGCCGGCGTCGGCGCGCGGCATCCCGTCGAGCGGGTTGCCGAGGCCGTCGATCACGCGCCCGAGCAGGTCGTCGCCGACGCGGATGCGGAACGACGAGCCGGTCGCACGAGCGGTCGTGCCGGGCCCGATCCCCTCCATCTCACCGAGGGGCATCAAGAGCGTGCGCTGGCCACGGAAGCCGACCACCTCGGCCGGGACCGGGGCGTGGCCGCGGTCGCCGTTGACCAGGCAGACCTCGCCGACCTCGGCCTGCAGGCCGGTCGCCTCGATCACGAGGCCGATCAGGTCGGACACCCGCCCCGAGCGCCGCGCCAGGTCGGAGCCCTGCAACAGCGCCGACGCGCGCGCCAGATGAGGAGCGCGATTTGTGGTCGGTGGGGCCGACCCGGATCCGCGGCCCTCGCTCATCCGCCCAGCTCCGCGGCGACCAGCTCCCGCGCGCGGGCGAGCTGCGTCTCGATCGACGCGTCGATCTGGCCCTCGTCGGTGCGGACGATGGCGCCGCCGCGCGCGAGCCGGCGCTCGGACTGCACCTCGCAGTGCTCGATCCCGCCCAGCTCGCTCGCGAACCCCTCGGCGGCGGAGCGCACGAGCTCCAGGTCGTCCGGGTGGACGAGCACCGTCACGCGGCGGCGCTCGGTCAGGCGCCGCAGCGCCCCGCGCACGACGTCGAGCACACGCTCGGGGTCAGCGTCCAACGTACCGGCGACGATCTTCTCCGCCAGCTGCACGGCCAGCTCGACCGCGTCGCGCTCGACCGCGTCGGCCGTCGCCTCGCGCAGCGCGACGACCTCGGCGTGCGCGGTCTCCAGCGCGCCCAGCGCGGCAGCCACCTGCGCGCGTCCCTCCGCCAGCCCGGCCTCCAGTCCGTCGGCGTGGCCCTCGGCGCGCGCCGCGGAACGAATCGTTTCCGCCTCGGCCTGCGCCGCGGCCAGCGGCGACTCGAGGTCGCGCAGCGCAACGCCCGGCGCCGGCTCGAGCGGCTCGAACGCGTACTCCGACGACGACATCAGACGACCGCGTCCCCGGAGCCGCGCCCGATCACGACCGTGCCGGCGTCCTCGAGGCGGCGCACGACGCCGACGATGCGGCCCTGCGCCTCCTCGACGACGCGCTTCTTCTGCGGCGGCTGGAACTCCATCTCCTCGCGCAGCATCTGCGCGCCGCGCTCGGACATGTTCCCGAGCAGCCGCTCCTTGACGGTCTCCTCGACGCCGCGCAGCGCGAGCGCGAGGTCTCTCTGGTCGACCTCGCGCAGCACGAGCTGGATCGAGCGGTCGTCGAGTCTCGCGATGTCCTCGAAGACGAACAGCAGGCGCCGCACCTCCTCGCCCAGCTCGGAGTCTTCCTCGGCGATCGTGTCGAGCACGTTGCGCTCGGTCGGGCGGTCGGTGTGGTTGAGGATCTCGGCGAGCGACTTGACCCCGCCGGCGGCGCTGTACTCCTGTTGCACCACGGTCTCCAGCTTGCGGCGCATGACGTTCTCGATCTCGCGCACGACGTCGGGCGGCGTCTCGCCCATGCGCGCGATCCGCAGCGCGATGTCGGCCTGCTGCTCCTCGGGGAGGCAGGACAGCACCTGGGCGGCGAGCGTCGTGTGCAGGTTCGCCACGACCAGCGCGATCGTCTGCGGCGACTCGCTGCGCAGGAACGTGACGATGTGGTCGGCCGGCGTGCGGCGCAGGAACTCGAACGGCCGGCGCTCGATCACGGTCGACAGGCGGCCGATGATCTCGGCCGCGCGATCGGATCCGAGCGAGCGCTCGAGCACCTCGCGCGCGTAGTCGACGCCGCCGGTCGCGAGCGAGTCGTACGCCTGCACGACGGCGGCGAGCTCCTCGAACACGAACGAGGAGGTGTCGGGCGAGATCTGCCCCGACTTCGCCATCTCCAGCGACAGCGTCTCGATCTCCTCGTCGCGCAGGTGCTTGAAGACCTCGGCCGCGCGCTCGGGGCCGAGCGCGATCAGCAGCACGGCGGCCTTCGTGCGGCCGGCCATGCGCGGCACGACTCTCTGCGGCAGGCGCGGAGCCGCCGGAGTGACGTCCTCGACGTCGGAGGCGGGTATGTCAACAGCAGTCATCGGCAGGCCCGGAATCGGTGTTTCGCGCTACGGCGACCGCAAGCGGGTCGCCTCCGATCGACGTCACTTGTCGTCCTCAGCCATCCACGCCCGCACCTGCTGCGCGACGCGGTCGGGGTCGCGCTCGACGAGGTCCTCCACCTGCAGCCGCGCGGGCTGCTCGGGCGTGCGCAGCGGGCGCACGTGCGTCGGATGGTCGTCGTGCTCCAGGCGCTCCAGCTCGGCGAGCGTGCGCGGCGCCTCGATCTCGCTCAGCCAGGTCGGCTCGCCGGCGAGCGTCTCCTGCTCGCGCCGCTTGAGCTGGCGCGTCACGAAGGCGAGGAAGCCGAGCGTCGCGATCCCGAGGAACAGGTACTTGATGTAGCCGCCGAACGTCGCCACCGGGCTCGGCGCGGCGGCCGCCGGCGGTCTCGCGAAGGCGACCTGGCCGACGCTCAGCACGTCGCCGCGCGTCGCGACGATGCCGGCCGCGCTCGCGATCGCCGCTCTGATCTGCGGGATCGCCGAGGCCGCCACGGATCTGTCGAGCAGCACCGAGACCTGCTGGGAGTTGATCGCGCCCGGCGCGATTCTCGTGTGCGTGATCGTCTTGTCGACGCCGAACGTGTCGTTCGACGTGACGTGTCTGTAGTTCGAGTTGCCGCTTGCGCCGGCCTGCGCGTACGCGGGCGTGTTGGCGCCCGTTCCGGCGGCACCGCCGGCGCTGCCGCCGGCGCCTCTGAGCGTCTCGTTGTCGGTCTGTGCGGTCAGCGGGACGCCTCTTCTGCCGTACACGAGCTGGTCCTGCGTCGCCTGGTTGGCGTCGAGGTCGGCGTGCACCTGCACCTGCGCCTTGTCGGGGCCGAGCGTGCGCGTGAGCATCGCGGTGAGGCCCGCGGCCATGTCGGCGTCGTAGCGCGACTCGGCCGCCTGCTTCGCGAGCAGGCCGCCGCTGTCGCCGCTGCCGTCGCCGCCGCTCGTCGGCCACAGCATCTGGCCGCTGCCGTCGGTGATCGTGACCTTGTCGGTCTGCAGGCCCGGGACGCTGTTGGCGACGAGCTGCGCGATCCCGCGCACCGCGCCGGGGTCGAGCGTCGTCGAGCCCGACAGCAGCACGGCCGCCGTCGCGGGGCTCGTGTCGCTGGAGAAGAGCTGCGCCTCTCTGTCGGGCAGCACGAGCTCGACCTGCGCGCCGGAGACGCCGTCGACCTGCTCGACGGTCTTCGCGATCTCGCCCTCGAGCGCGCGCTGGTAGTCGATCTGCTGCTGGAAGTTGGAGGTGCCGAGCGACTGTCTGTCGAGCAGCTCGTAGCCCGGCTGCGCGGTGCCCGGCAGGCCGGCGGTCGCCAGCGCGATGCGCGCCTGCGCCGTCTTTCCGCTGTCGACCGCGATCGCGGTGCCGTTGTTCTGCAGCTGCCAGCCGATGCCTCTCTGGTCCAGCGCCGCCGTCACCTTGCCCGTCTGCGCCGGATCGAGCCCGCTGAGCATCGTCGCGTAGCTCGGCGCGGACGCCATTCTCATCAGCAGGATCAGCACGACGATCGTGCCGAGCGCGACGGCGCCGAGGACGATCCGGCCGCGCGGCGTGATGTTGGCGAGGAGGGCGCGAAGGGGCATGAGGGAGTGCTCCTGTGGGGTTGGGCGCGGCTAGATCTGGGTGTGGAAGATGTCGGTGATCGCCTCAGATCCCTTCGTGCGGATCTGACCGGCGAGCTGCATCGCGAGCTGCGCCTTCTCGACGGCGGTCACGACCGACGTGACGTCGGTGGCGGTGCCGTCGGCAAGCGACTGGGAGGCGGTGGCGGCCGTGTCCTGCAGGTTCGAGAGGTTCCCGATCTGCTGCGTGAGCACGTCGCCGAAGCTGCCCGAGCCGCCGACGCCGGAGACACCGTCGGTGCCCGCAGTCGGGTCGGTCGTCGTGCCGACGCCGCCGAGCGAGCCGGTCCCGGGGACCTGCCACTCGGAGCCGAGGCCGGCGAGCGACGGATCGATCGGCGGGATCATCTGAGCAGCCCCAGCGTCTGCGAGAAGTCGGTCTTGGCGGCCTGCATCGCCGTCACGTTCGCCTCGTAGCTGCGCGAGGCGGAGATCAGGTCGACCATCTCGGTGACCGGGTTGACGTTCGGCATCGAGACGTAGCCCTGTCTGTTCGCGTCCGGGTTGGTCGGGTCGTAGACCTGCCGCGGCGGCGACTGGTCCTCGACGATGCCGGCGACCTGCACGCCGTTGACCGGCGAGCTGGAGCTCGCGCCGGCGAGCATCGAGCCGAAGCTCTGGCCCGCGGCCGGCGCCTCCTGCAAGACCACCTCGCGGCGTCTGTACGGCTGGCCGTTGGCGCCCTGCGTCGTCTCCGCGTTGGCGAGGTTGCCGGCGGTGACGTCCATGCGCAGGCGCTCGGCCGCGAGGCCGGTGCCGGCGACGTCGATCGCGTCGAACAGGCCCATCAGCGCACGCCCATCGCGGTCTGGAGGATGTTGGTGCGCGCGCCCTCGACCTGCACCAGCGCCTGGTACTCGAGCGAGTTCTCGGCGAGGTCGGCCGACTCCTGGTCGGGGTCGATCCCGCTGCCGTCAGCGCGCACCGTGCGCGAGCTGTCGACGGACGGCGTGAACGAGACGCCCTCGGGCGACTGCCCGCTGTCGAGCGCCTGCTGGAGCGTCGCCTGGAAGTCGACGTCCTTGCGCTGGTAGCCGGGCGTGTTGACGTTCGCGAGGTTGTCGGTCAGCAGCGTCTGCCGCAGCGACGAGCCCCGCATCGCGGCCTCGAGCGAAAGCTGGGTGGTGTCGAACAGGCTCACCGTGCGAGTGGATCGGATGGCCGGGCGCGTTCTTTAGCCGGGAGCCGGCCTCAGCCGGTCCGGTCGAGCATGGGACGCGCGGGAGTGGCGGCCGCGTAACCGCGCGCGGCGGTGCGGCCGTGGTCGACGGCGCCGAGCTCGTGGCCGAGCTGGTCGCACAGGACCGTCAGCGCGGCGGTCGTGCGCAGCTGGCACTCGTGAGCGCGCAGCAGCGCAGGGCGCGCCGCGGCAGGCGGCGTCGCCGGCAGCGACGCGACGAGCGTCGTGCGCGTCTGCTGGAGCGCGACCAGCTCGCCGATGCACGACGGCTCGAAGGCGGTCACGAGCGCCAGCTCGCGCTCGGCCAGCTCCGCGAGCCGCTCGTACTGGGCCATCTCGGTCACGCCGCCGTCCAGCTCGCTCCCGCCGGCCGGCTCACGCCGGCGCGGCAACCGCCTGCCGACCCGCGGCGGCCGTGCCGCCGGCCGCGAGCTGGGCCCACGCCTCGCGCAGCTCGCCGAGCAGGCCGCCCACCGTCTCCAGTCGCGAGGCGTCCCGCTGCAGGCGTGCCTCGCCCATCAGTCTGAGGCAGAAGGCGTAGATGCCTTCCAGCCGCTCGGAGATCTCGCCCTGGCTCAGGTCGAGCGTCGCGTCGAGGTGCTCGACGATCCGCTCGGCGCGGCGCAGACGCTCGTGCGCAGTCGGCACGTCGCCGTCGCGCATCGCGGTCGCAGCCTGGTGAAGGAAGCGCCGCGCGCCGTCGTAGAGCATCACGACAAGCCGCTCCGGCGGCGCGGTCAGCACCGCGCTCTCTCGATATGCCTGCGGCGAGGCCGCGAAGTTCATGCTGCTCATGGCCCTTCCCGGATCGGGGACGTGGAGGCCGCCTCGGAGGCGACGTCACTCCGGGTGATCGGATCGGGGCGCCCAGAGTTGAGGGCGCCCCGGCCTCCGGTCACGCCTCCGTCAACGTCTGTTCGGGAGCCAGCGAGAACAGTCCGGTCGCCGTGACGGATTCAGGACACAGTCTTTCGAACGAATTCCCGCGCGAGAGGACCGAGTTGTTCAGCCTGTATAGCCCGACGGCGTATGGATTTTCGCCCGCGAGCGCGACTAGCCCTTCGAGCGTGCCTCTGTCTAGGCACATCAGGAATTCCAGGGTGACCAGCTCCCAGGCGGTGCTCTCGATCCGCACGCCGAGGTCGTACAGGCGATACGGGAGCACGACTAGCGTTCTTTCGAAGGTGATGCGCCAGGGCAGGCCTAGCACCTGCACGAGAGCGCCGCCCGCGCATCTTTCCGCGGTCGTCGTCACTCTCGTGATGCTGCCGAGCGTTTCCCCGGGTTCCTCTCTTATCGGCCCCCTGGAGAGCGTCCCGGTGAGCGTGACCGGGCACGACACCGTGACTATCGACGCTGCCGAGAATAGGAGCGTGCCTAGCGTGACGAGCGTTATTGCCCCCGCTCTTTCGAAGCTGATCGTTCTCGCCGCGGCGCTCCCGCTTGCGAGCACTGACACCAGCAGCAGCACGCCGAACGGCAGCCACCGCAGTCGTTGCATGTCCCCCTCCTTCGATTGGCCGCTCAGCCGGCGGCTGGCGCGAGCGCCGACATCGGCGCTCGTTAAACCAGTGTAAGTCGCAGCGTCAATCGCGCCGCGGCGATCAGCCGCCGGGCAGGCTGGAGATCTGGCTGGTGAGCCACTGGCCCTGCGTCTGGCTCTGCGACAGCGCCGTCTCCATCGCGGTGAACTGCGCCTGCAGCGTCTGCTGCTTCAGCGCGAGACGCTCGTCCCAGTCCGAGATGTCGGACTGCAGCCGCTTGATCTCGTCGCCCTGGCCGTTGATCGCCGTGTCGAGCGTGCCGCCGGTCGTGTCGGCCGCGTGCACGACGGACTCGAACGAGCGCGCCCAGCCGCCGACGTTGTTCGTCCCGGCGAGCAGGTTGCGCACGCCCTGGGGGTTGTTGGCGAGCGCGTCGTCGAGCTTGGACTCGTCGATCGTCAGCTTGCCGTCGAGCGCGTCCTGCGAGATCGTCGTGGAGGCGTCGCCGGTCGAGATGCCGATGTCGGAGAGGCTGTTCATCCCGTTCGGGAGGCCGGGGACCGCCGTGTAGATCGCCTGGCGCATCTGCGTGAGCATGTCGGTCAGCGTGCCGTCGCCGTTGAGCATCCCCGCTTCGCGGTCCTCGTCCGTCTGCGGGTTCTGGACGGTTCTCTCGGTCAGTCTCGCGTTGATCGCGTCGAGCGTCGAGTTGTAGGTGGTGACGAACGACTGCAGCGCCTGCTTGACCGCGTCGGTGTTCACGCTCGGCGGCGCGACGGTGACGGTGATCGGCCCGGACGTGGTCGTGACCCCGCCGAGCGTGAGTCTCACGCCGGCGATCGCGTTCGTGACGTCGTTCGAGGACGACGAGCCGGCGACGCCGTCGACCGTGAAAAGCGCGTCCTTGCCCTGCTTCGCCTTCGCGGTCTGCTCGGTGAGCGAGCCGGTCGCGTCGCTCACCTGGATGAAGCCCGTGCCGGTGTCGCCGGTCGCGCGCGACGACAGCACGAGCGTGCCGCTGTCGGTCGCGGCGGCGTAGACGGTCGCGTTCGGGTCGGTGTTGATCGCCGAGACGACGTCGCCGACCGAGGCGCCCGCGGCGATCTGCGTGTCGTGCCCGTCGATCGTGATTCTCCCGGCCGTCGCCGGGCTCGTGAACGAGTAGGTGCGCTGCGCCGAGCTCGCGAGCTGGCTGACGTCGACCTGATAGCCGCCGATGCCGGCGCCGGCGCCGGACACCATCGCCGCGCTGATGCGCGTCGGATCGCCCGAGGTGACCGTCTGCTGCTGCTGCCACAGCGTCAGCGAGCGCACGTCCTGCGCGGCGGACTCGACCGACATCAGCTGCGTCTGGAAGCCCTGCAGCACGGACTGCTTCGCCTGGTCGACCGTCAGCTCGTTCGCGAGCGCGTCGCGCGGCAGTCTCTCGACCGCCATCAGCTGGGAGATGATCGAGTTCGTGTCCAGCCCGGAGGCGAGCCCGCCGACGTTGATGGTCGGCTGCGGGACCCCGTCGATGGACGTGCCCGAGTTCGATGACGACGAGGAGCCCGACGACAGGCTCGCCAGCAGGCTCGCCAAGTCGGACGACGAGCCGGAGCCCGAACCGGAGGTGGAGGGTGTGCTGATCGACATGGTTCGGTCCTCAGTCGAGCGGGTGGCCGGTCGCGACGTCGAGCGCCTGGCTGGGTGGGATCGTGCGCAGCACGTTGCCGTCGAGGTCGCGGACCTCGATACGCGTGCGTCCGTCGTCGCTCTCGGACGCCGCCACGAAGTGCAGCTCACGGCCCTGCGCACGCAGCTCCCGCGCGGTTCGCGCGGCCGCGTCGACGGCGTCCAGCACGTCGGCCGGCGGGCTGGACGGGATCTCCGTGGAGGACACGTCGGCGGCATCCCGCGTGGCGCCGGACGACGCCGTGCGCGAGTCGCGCGGCGCGCGCTCGGGCGCCGTGCCTGGGGTGATCGGTTCGATGCGTGCGACGTCGAGGCTCATGTCGAGCTCCTCGTGAAGTCGATCCGCGGCGTCCTTCCGCCCGCCGGGGTCGATGGTTTCTCCCGGCTCTATCGGCCGTTCACGGTGGAACTTGAGCGGTGGGCGCAGCGCCCACCGCGACGGCCTACGCCGCCAGCGGCTCGAGCCGCGCGAGCAGTCTCGTCGCACGTCGCTCCCCCGGTTCGATCGTCTGCGCCTCGCGGGCCAGCTCGATGGCGTCGTCGGTCATCCCCTGCGCAGCGGCCACCTGCGCCAGCCCGACGAGGCCGCGCACGTCGCGCGGGTCGTCCTGGCAGACGCCGAGCCACTCCTCCGCGGCGGACGCGAGGAAGCCGCGCCGCAGGTACATGCCGGCCAGCAGCTCGCGCCGCTCGCGCGCCGCCAGCGGGCTGCCGTCGAGCAGCCCGACGAGCGCGGCGAAGGCATCGACCTCGTGCACGCGCAGGAGCGCCTCGAGCGTGGTGGCGAGCACGATGACGGCGTCGAGGGGCAGGGTGACGTCAGCGGCTTCGCAACGGCCCTCGGCGATGTCCACCCAAGCCGCGAACAGCGCCAGATCCCCGCTCGGCATGCTGCCGGAGGCCGCGCGCGCAAGGGTCGCGCGGGCGGCGCTCGCGTCGTCCGCGACGAGCTGTGCGAACAGCTCGCTGCGGCGCGCGGCGGGCGCGTGCGGGTCGTCGTCGGGCAGCAGCGCGGCCTCGGCCGCCGCCTCGGCCCAGCGCTTCTGCGACAGCAGCGCCTCGGCGAGCGCGACGCGCGCCATGCCGCTGCCCGGCTGGGCCGCCAGCAGCAGGCGATACTGCGCCTCGGCGGCCTCGGTGCGGCCGGCCTCGTACAAAGCGGTTCCGAGCATGAAGCGGACGGTCGGCGTCAAGGCGGTCACGCGCGCCTCGACGCGCGCGACGACCTCGTCCGGCGCGACGCCGTCGGCCAGCAGCGCGGCCGCGAACGGCAGCACGAGCCCGAAGAAGCCGGGGTGCTCGGCGACGCAGGCGTCGAGCAGCGCGACCGCCTCGGCCGTCTCGCCGCGGGCGTGGTGGAGCTCGGCGATCGCGATCGTCGGCAGGAACGTGCCCATGCCGACGGTCGAGGTGTATCTGCTCGGCGCGTCGCCCAGCTCGACGCACCGGCGGTAGAGGCGCAGCGCTCCGTCGGTGTCGCCGAGCGCGAGCGTCGCGGAGGCCTGCTCGAAGACGATGTCGGTGAAGCCCGGATAGCGCGCGAGCCCCTCGGCGCCGCGCGCGATGCAGTCCGCATGGCGGCCGCAGATGCGCAGCGCGCGCACGAGCCGCGAGGCGAGCGCCGGCATGAAGCCCCAGGTGCGTCTCGCCGGGTCGTGCTCGATCAGCTCCCAGGCGCGCTCGTACTCGGCGAGCGCGGCCTGCGCGTCGCCGACCGCGCCGTACTCGGAGCCGAGGTTGAAGTGCAGGAAGGGGTGCGCGGCGGCGGCCGGGTCGTCGCGCTGCGCGAGCAGCAGCTCGATGTTGCGGCGCGACTTCTCCTTCGCGTCGCGCACGGCGCCGAGGTAGCCGAAGTGCTCGATGCGGATGTCGGTCGCCTCGACCCGCTCGGGGATGTGCAGCGGCAGCGTCTCGGCGATCTGCTCGTGCAGGTTGCCGCTGAAGCGGTACTCGGGCCGCGCGCGGAAGACGCGCAGGGCGGTGTGCGTGGCGGCGGTGCCGTCGCCCAGCTCGCCCGTCCAGCTGATCTCGGACAGGTAGAAGGCCTCGCGCCAGGTCTTTCCGCGCAGCGCGCGCAGGCGCTCGACGTCCTCCTCGACGAGCACCTCGTCGGCGTCGAGGAACATCAGCCAATCGCCGGTGGCGGCGTCGAAGCTGACGTTGCGCGCCTCCGAGAAGGAACCGGTCCACTCGCGCTCGATCACGGTCGCGCCGAACTCGCGCGCGATCTCGATCGTGCGGTCGGAGGAGCCGGTGTCGACGATCACGATCTCGTCGACGGCGGGCGCCGCCGCGGCGAGACAGCGCGGCAGCATCTCCTCCTCGTCCTTGACGATCATGCAGAGCGACAGGCGCAGGCCCTCGGCGGGGCGCGCGCGGTCGGCGACGCGGCGGGCGCGCTTGCCCAGCTCGGCCAGCGCGACGGCGGTCGCGCGCGGGAAGGTCAGCGGGGTGCCGGCGCGGCGGCGCGCGATCGCCGCCAGGTTGCGCTCGACGTTCGCCAGCTCGGGATCGAGGCGGTGCGCAGCGGAGAACAGCGCCTCGGCGGCGTCGAGGCTCCACAGCTCGTACAGCAGGACGCCCGCGTAGTTGAGCAGCACCGGTTCGCGCGGCTCCTCCTCCAGCAGCCCGATCGCGCCGCGCGCGGCGGCGAGATAGAGCGCCGGCACGCGGGCGCGGTCCGCCCCCTGGGCGGCGCGCATCGCCGCCTCCGCGAGCCGCGTGCGCGCGAGGTAGCGCGCATGCACGTCCGCGATCCCGGCCACGTCGGCGAACAGCGCGGCGTAGCCGTCGAAGTCGCGGCGGTCGAGGCACGCAGCCGCCGCGGCCGACGGGTCGGTCGGCGTGGCGGGCGACGGGGTCGTGGGTGAGCCGGTGAGGCGGAGCGCCATGCGAGGGAACCTCCAACGGGAAGCGGACAACCGGGGTGATCGGCCGGGCCGGCCGAGTCCTGAGCGAGAACGCGCCCGAGCCCTGGGGAACCCACTACCGCGCCCCCGAACCCTGGGTTCTTCTCCCTGCATACCCTGGGAATTTGCGGCTCCCCACCGGATCATTCTGGGTGCGACGTTATGTCAAGTAGGCCAGATCTCTGGACGTATGTCCTGGGTTTGTTACCCCATAGCGGCGATCCAGGCGCATCCCCACCCCTGCCGATACCTGCCCCGTCACGGGGACCACCGACGGAGGGAAGGCAGAGAGATGCAGCTGGATACGAAGCGCACGGGGGGCCGGATCTCGGCCGACGAGGCGCTCGCGTTGTGGCAGCGGTACCGCGACTCCGGCGACCGCGCCGTGCGCGACCGGCTCGTGCTGACCTTCGCGCCGATGGTCAAGTACATCGTCTACAAGAAGGTGCGCGAGATCCCCGCACGCTGCGAGGTCGAGGACTTCATCTCCTGCGGGCTCGAGGCGCTGATCAACTCGATCGAGCGCTACGACCCGGCGAAGGGCGCGACGCTCGAGCAGTTCGCCTGGACGCGCATCCACGGCGCCGTGCTCGACGAGCTGCGCCGCCAGGACTGGGCGCCGCGCTCGCTGCGCCGCTGGGAGCGCGACATCAACGCCGCCCGCGAGCAGTTCATCGGCGTCCACGGCCGCAAGCCGACGCGCCAGGAGCTCGCCGCCGCACTCGACACGACGCCCGAGGAGCTGCGCACGCGCGAGGACGAGATCCTCGCCTCCGACGTCACCTCGCTGAACACGCTCGTGCTGAGCGACGACGAGACCGCGATCGAACGGATCGACACGCTCGTCAGCGATGACCGCTTCGCCGACCCCGAGCACCACACCGCGCGCGACCAGGCGAAGCTGCGCTTCCGTGCCGCGTTCGAGCGCCTCCCGCGCCGCGAGCGCGAGGTCGCCGTGCTGCTCTACGTCAAGAACCTCACGCTGCGCGAGATCGGCGACATCCTCGGCGTCTCCGAGAGCCGCGTCTGCCAGATCCACGGCCAGCTGAAGAAGATGCTGCGCAGAGAGCTGGACGCCGACGCGCTGTTGTTCAGCGAGGTCGCCTGACGCCGGCGGCCTTCGCCTCCTCCTCGAGCTTGCGCAGCCACGCGAGCGCGGCCGCCGCGGCCGCGCGCAGGGCAGGCGGGAGATCGGCCGGGAGCTGAGGCTCAGCCATACACGTCCAGCGGCCGGGGTCGTTCGACGATCTCCACCTCGGCCGGCCGGCTCGCCGCGGTGGCAAGCGCCGCGCGCAGCGACGGAGCGTGCTCGCGAGCCAGCTCGAGCACCGGCCCACCGGCCAGCGCGGCAAGGGCGTGCACGAGCGCGTCGTCGAGCGCGATGCGCAGCTCGACCGTGCCGAGCGCCTCGCCCTCGAAACGCACGGTGACGACGTGGGCGCGATCCTCCTCTTCGCCCGCCCCCCGCTCGTGCGCGACGGCGAGGACGGGATCGTGGAGCGCGCGCGGCGGCTCGGCGAGCGGCGGCGGCTCCTGCGCGAGCGCGAGCAGCACCTGGTCGCCCTGCGCCTGCTGAACGACGAGCCGCAGTCTGTCGCCGGCCTGCAGCTCCTCAGGCAGCTCGGCCGTCAGGAAGGCGCCCGCGAGGCTGATGATCCCGTGTCGCCCGTTGCGCTCCACCACGCGCGCGGCCAGCACGCGGCCGACGACGAGCGGCAGGTCGGGCGCCGTCGAGCGCAACAGCACGAGATCGACCGCGAACGGTCGCATCTGCGCACCTTATCCGCCGCCCCGGCGGTCAGATCTGCCAGGCGCCGCCGCGCAGCACCGGCACGCGCGTGCCGTTCGCGGCGATGCCCGTCACGTCGACGTCGTCGCCGCCGATCATGAAGTCGATGTGAACCATGCTCGTGTTGATGCGCTCGGCGTCGTCGTCGCCGACCGCGAACGCGAACGCCTGCCCGAGCGCGACGTGGCTGGCCGCGTTCTCGTCCAGCAGCGTGTCGTAGAAGACCGTGTCGAGCGGGCCGATGCGGCCGCTCCCGTCCACCAGCGCGACCTCGCCGAGGCGCGCGGCGCCATCGTCGTGGGCGGTCATCGAGCGCAGCACGTCGGCGCCCCTGTCGGCGTCGATCCGCACGGCCCGCCCACCCTGGAAGGCCACCGTCAGGCCCTCGATCGTCGCGCCCGCGAGCTGCAGCGGCTTCGTCGCGCGCACGACGCCGTCCACGCGCGTCGGGTCGGGCGTCGTGAAGACCTCCTCGGAGGGCAGGTTGGGGACATGCGGGATGCCGTCCGCGGTCGCGAAGCTGGCGCTCAGCCAGCTGGAGCTCGGCAGCAGCCCGACGGTCAGGTCGGTTCCCGGCCCATCGAAGTGGAGCGCGTCGAAGTGCGCGGCGGTGAGCCGCTCGGTCACGCCGGCGAGCGTCGCCATCCGCTCGCGCCAGGCGGCGACCGGATCCTCCTCGTCGAGCCGGCAGACGTGGACGATCTGCTCCCACAGCCGCTCCAGCGCGGCGTCCGGCGACAGGCCGCGATGCACCAGCGCGGCCCAGCCGGGCGTCGGGCAGGGGCCGATCGTCCAGTTGGTCGTGCGGTCGTTGAGCACCTTGCCGGCCTCGCGCAGCGTCTGCGCTCTGTCGGCGCCGACGCGCGCGGGGTCGAGGTCCTCCAGCAGCGTCGGAGCGGTCGGGCCCGTGAGCGCGACGCGCGCGCAGCGCTGGTCGCCGAGCGCGAGGAGCCGCTCGCCGATCCACGAGGGGACGGTCGCCAGCGCCGCGTCGCTGCCGTGCTCGATGCGCGCGCGGCGGACCCATGGGTCGGCGTAGGCGACGTCGACGTACGTCGCGCCGTGGCGGTAGGCGCTCGCGACGATCGCGCGCGTCAGCGGCTCCTTGCCGATCTCGGAGCTGACGGCGACGATCTGGCCGGGCTGGACGTTCGCCGCGAAGCCGACCAGCAGCTCGGCGAAGCGCTCGAGCGTGACCTCGTCCATCAGCCGGGGCGCACGTCGCAGCCGGCGGCCTGCGCCGCGGCGCGGTCCTGCGCGGTCACTCTGGTCACCTTGTCGCCGGAGCTCGCCTTCCCGGCAGGCCACTTCGAATGGTTCGTGAGGAAGTCCGCCGGATAGAGGCCGGGGCACAGCTTCGCCATGTCGCGGTCGCTGAAGTCCTTGTGGGCCTTGATGAAGGCGACGCGTGCCTGGTCCTGCGCAGGCGTCAGTCTCGCCGCGGTTCCGTAGGCGCAGCCGCCGAGCACGAGCACGGCGAGGAGGGCAAGGGGGGCGAATCTCCGGGCCATGGGCCCTCGGAACGCTATCGCGCCGAGACGGCGAGCGACGCCGCGCCATGCGCGGACCGATCCCACATATATCTAGCTAACAAGGAGACTAGATGCCTGCTACGCTCTCATCCATGACCGACTTCGGCATGCACGAGGCGAAGACGCACCTCTCACAGCTCGTCGAGCGCGCACTCGCAGGCGAGGAGATCGTGCTGACGCGTCGCGGCACACCGGCGGTGCTCCTCACCCCTGTGGTTCCCGTCGGCGATCGCGAGGCGCTGTTCGGCTGCATGGCCGGCGAGATCGAGATCGGCGACGACTTCGACACGCTGCCCGACGACATCGCCGAGGCGTTCGGTGCCCGCTGAGGCGGCGGGTGTCCTGCTCGACACGCACGCGACGCTCTGGCTCCTCGCCGGCGACAAGCGGCTGTCGCCGCGCGCGCGGCGCATGACGCTGCAATCGAGCGGCCGCCTCGCCGTCAGTGCCGTGAGCTTGTGGGAAGCCGCGATCAAGCGCTCGCTCGGCAAGCTCAACGCCCCCGCCGACCTCGCGAGGCGGCTCGCCGCCCTGCGCCAGGTGGAGCTGCTGCCGATCTCGCCGCTGCACGCCGAGGCCGTCGGGGAGCTTCCGTGGCACCACCGCGATCCGTTCGACCGCATGCTCGTCGCACAGGCGCTGGTCGAACGGCTGGCGATCGTCTCCTCCGACCCGGCGCTCGCGGAGTACGGCGTCGAGGTCGTGTGGTGACGTAGGCTGCCGGACGTGGAACCGGACGCCGTCGAGATCCGGGTGCTCGGCTGCCTGATCGAGAAGCAGCGCACGACGCCGGACGCCTATCCGCTGTCGCTCAACGCGCTGCGGCTCGCGTGCAACCAGTCGACGAACCGCCACCCGGTCGTCGACTACGACGAGACCGTCATCCGCGATGCGCTGCAGCACAGCTACCGCCGCGGCTGGACGCGCCTGACGAGCGGTCACGGCTCGCGCGCGGCGAAGTACCGCCACCTGCTCGACGAGGCGCTCGGGCTCGCGCCGGACGAGCTGGCGCTGCTCGGCGTGCTGATGCTGCGCGGCGCGCAGACGCCCGGCGAGCTGAAGCAGCGCAGCGAGCGCCTGCACCGCTTCGACGACCTCGCCGCCGTCGAGGCGACGCTTGCGGGGCTGATCGGCAGAGGGCACGTCGCACAGCTCCCGCGCCAGCCAGGACAGAAGGAAGAGCGCTACGTCCAGCTGCTTGGGGGCGATGCGAGCGACGAGCAGGCCGTGCCGTCGATCGCGCCGCCCGCTCCGGCGGCAGCCCCCGCACCGGCGCCGCCGGCAGCTCCGGCGGCGCCCGCCCCGCTCCCGCCCGCCGCCGAGCAGCGGATCGCGCGGCTCGAGCGCGAGGTCGCCGAGCTGCGCGAGGCGCTCGGCGCCCTGCGCGCCGACCTCGGCGCCTGACGCACGGCCCGCGGGCTCCGTAGAAACCCCCGGCGCACCACTGCGCCGTTTCCCGGATGGAAGGGCCACCGCTCGGCAATAGCGTGCGCTGACAGCGGCGGATCCCCGCCGCACCGCAAACGGGAGGATCGCGTGTTGGCAACGCTGGCGACGGGCGCACTCGCGACGACGCCGCTGGGGGCCGTCTTCGACCTGAGCGGGGTGCCGCGCTACGTGCACTGGCACTTCTTCCTGATGTCGGTGCCGAACCTGCTCGCGATCGGGCTGATGATCGTCGTCTTCTTCGCGGCGATCCTGCTGCCGTTCCCGCACCGGAGGGCGCAGCCGTGAGCGTCGGCGAGACACCGCGCGAGCGCTCCTGGACCGCGCGCGTCCGCACGCGCGCCGAGGGGGCGCTGCCGCCGGAGAAGCTGCTGCCCGACGAGCAGCCCGCCTACGTCGCGTCGTGGATCTACGTGTTCGGCGCGCTGACGATCGCGGCGCTGCTGTCGATCGTCGTCTCGGGGATGATCCTCGGCCTCAAGGGACCGTCGTGGTGGCACGTGACGGGGATCGGGCGCTTCTTCAACGGCATCCACCTGTGGAGCGTCGAGATCTTCTTCTTCGCGATGGTCGTGCACCTGTGGGGGAAGTTCTGGATGGGCGCGTGGCGCGGCGGGCGCTCGGGCACCTGGGTCGTCGGCGCGATCACGTTCCTGATCTCGATCGCGGCCGCCTTCACCGGCTACCTGTCGCAGCAGAACTTCGACGCGCAGTGGATCTCCACGCAGGCGAAGGACGGCCTCAACGCGGTCGGCATCGGCGCCTTCTTCAACGTCACGAACTTCGGCCAGATGTACACGTTCCACGTGATCCTGCTGCCGGTCGCCGTGATCGCGCTGACGGCCTGGCACGTGCTGTTGGTGCGGCGCCACGGCGTCGTGTCGCCGTACGTGCGCGCGCTCGAGGCGCAAGCGCCGGCGAGCGCCCCGGCATCCGGCGACGGCCAGCCCGCGGAGCGTGCGTGATGACCTCCCCGCGCGACGCCGCCCCGCCCTGGAGAGGGCCGTATCGCCCGTACGACCTGATCAAGGAGCTGACGATCTGCATCGTCGTCGTCGCGCTGCTCGCGGTGCTGCTGACGATCCTCTTCTCCTCGCCCGACGACAAGCCCTCGACGGTCGCGAGCTGGGCGCGGGCGCAGCCGGTCGACTTCCTCACGACGGCGACGGCCGAGCTCGACGGCTCGAGCGACACGGCCGGCTACGGCCCGCCCTACAACCACGCCGCGACCGGACAGGTGATCGGGCCGCTCCAGCTGCAGAAGTGGCTGGGCGTCAGCCACCCGATCGACACCGCCGTCGACTACGTGCTCGCGCCGCTGGCGACGATCCCCAACGACCCCGCCCTGCGCGCACAGATCGCGCGCTACGTCGCCGCCTCGCCGGCGCAGCAGAGAGCGTGGACCGACGCGTACACGGCCGCGCTCGGGAGAGCCGCCGCGCACGGCACGGCGGTCACCGTCTCCCCCGCCGGCGCCGGACCGGTCGCGCCGATGATGGCTTCGCTGCTGGCGCTCGCGCAGTCGAGCGGCCTCGACGGGGCGCTGCTGACGAGCCGGCAGTTCTACCAGACCGACTACACCAAGCCGCTGCTGTTCATGGCCGACGGATCGGTGCTGTCCGACCGAGCGGCAGCGCAGCATCTGCTCGGCGAGCAGTGGGGGATGATGAACGAGACGGGCAGCTATCCCGGGCAGGTGTGGCTGTGGCTCTACACCTTCTGGTACCAGATCAAGCCGTTCTCGACGTCGGACAACGCCGACGCGCTCGTATGGGCGCTGATGATGCTGCTGAGCCTCGCGTTCATCTGCATCCCCTTCATCCCCGGCGTCCGCAGCATCCCCCGCTGGATCCCGCTCCACCGCCTGATCTGGAGAGAGCACTACCGCTCGCAGGCGCGCAGCGCGGCGAGCTGACGACATTACGCAACGTCCTTCGCGCGCTTTCACACAGCGCTGCGCAACCACTGCAAATTAAGCGTGCAAACAGACCGAATCCGGCATTCGCGCCCGCAAGATGCGGTGCGTGGCCTGGCATGTCGTCTCCGACCTGATCTTCGATGAGCACAACGAGCACGAGATGGCGCGGCACGGCGTGGTCGCAGACGAGGTCGACGAGTTGAAGTGGAATCGCAACGTCGTCCTGCGCAACCACCGCGGCGAAGCGGGCAGCGTGCTCCTCGTCGGCGAGACCGCCGGCGGCCGACTGCTCACCGTTCCGCTCGCACCGACGAACGATCCAACGACCTGGCGGCCCGCAACCGCCTTCGATGCCGGCCCGCACCACCGGGCGCTGTTTGACAGGAGATATCGATGAGCCATCATGCAGTCATGCGCATGGAGGATCTCCGGCCCGAGGACTTCGATGACGTGGACGAGAGCGACATCCTCGAGGTCAACGAGGCCCGCCCGGTGAGAGGCGACGAGGTGTCGGCGAAGCTGCTGGTGCCGCTCACGCACGACGAGTTCGTCGCGTTGAGCGCGATCGCCCATCGGCGCAAGGACGACTCGATCATCGCCGCGGCGAGAGACGCCATCCGCGAGTACACGGCGGCGCACGCGCAACCGCGCCGCCGCGCGAGCTGACGACCCGTCGGCTCAAGATCCCGCCGCACCCGCCGACCACCGGGGGTGCATGGAGCGCGGGCTCTACATCGCGGCGTCGGGAATGGTCGCCGAGCAGATGCGTCAGGACCAGATCGCGAACGATCTGGCGAACGCGTCGACGCCCGGCTACAAGGCCGACCGCGTCACGCAGAGAGCGTTCGCCGACCTGCTGCTGAGCAACACGGCGACCGGCCAGTCGATCGGCGGCCTGACGATGGGCGTCTCGATCGACAGAATGGTCACCGACGTCACGCCGCAGCCGCTGCGCGACACGGGCGAGCCGCTCGACATGGGGATCGCCGGCGAGGGCTTCTTCGCCGTCCAGACCGCGCAGGGCGTCCGCTACACGCGCAACGGCCAGTTCACCGAGGCGGCCGACGGCACGCTCACCGACCAGCTCGGCAACGCCGTGCTCGGCAGAGGCGGCCAGCCGCTGAAGGTCGGCGCCGACGGCAAGGTGAACGCGAGCGACGTCGGCGTCTTCGCGCTCACGAGCCCCGCCAAGCAGGGCGACAACCTCTTCACGGGCACCCCGGGCGGCCAGGCCACGGGCACCGTCCGCACCGGCGAGCTCGAGGGCTCGGGCGTCGATCCGGCCCGCACAATGGTCGACATGATCGCCTCCTTCCGCGCCTTCGAGGCCGGCCAGAGAGCGATCCAGACGATCGACGACTCGCTCCACAAGACCGCGACCCAGGTCGCCTCCCCGAACGGGAACGCCTGATGCTCGAGGGTCTCTACTCCGCCGCCGCCGGCATGGCCGCCCAGCAGGAGCGCATCGACGGGATCTCCAACGATCTCGCGAACGCCTCCACGACCGGCTACAAGCACGTGCGGATCGGCTTCCGCGACCTGCTGTACAGCGCGCAGGGCAACGGCGCCGGCCCGACCGTCACCGCCGGCGCGGGCGCCGCGGCCGGCATCTTCGGCCGCTCGCAGCAGCAGGGCGCGCTGCAGGACACGGGCCAGCCGCTCGACCTCGCGATCCAGGGCTCCGGCTACTTCCAGGTCCAGCGCGCCGACGGCTCGACCGCCCTCACGCGCGACGGCGCGCTGCGGCTCGACTCGCTCGGGCGCCTGACGACGCAGGACGGCGACATCCTCCAGCCGCCGATCACCGTGCCGAGAGGGACGACGCCCGACCAGCTGTCGGTCGGCTCCGACGGCACCGTGCGGGTCGGCACCGGCAGAGCGCTCGGGCGAATCCAGCTCGTCGACGTCCCCGCACCCGACGGCCTGCAGCCGCTCGGCGGCAACCTCTTCGCCGCGAACACGGCCAGCGGCACCCCGACCGCGACCGGCACGGGCACGACGCTGCGCCAAGGTGCGCTCGAGGGCTCCAACGTCGACGTCGGCGACTCGATGGTCGACATGATGGACGCGGAGCGCAGCTTCCAGATGTCGAGCAAGGCGATCCAGATGCAGGACCAGATGCTCGAGATCGCAGACCAGGTGAAGCGATGAGCTTCACGAGCGGGCTCCCCCCGATCGACGCCTCGCAGCTGCCCGCCGACGTGCGCACGGCCTCGCCCGCGCGCCAGAGCGCGTACGAGGCCGGCATGAGCTTCGAGCAGATGCTCGTGCAGCAGCTCTCGCAGTCGCTGACCGACTCGTCCGACGACACGACGAGCAGCGACGACGGGACGAGCAGCAGCAGCAGCGGGCTCGGCGGCGACTCGCCCTACGCCTCGCTGCTGCCCGACGCGCTGACGAGCGGCGTGATGGACGCGGGCGGCCTCGGCCTTGCGCGCCAGCTGATGGACGCGATCGCGCCCGCCGCGCCGGCCGGCACGTCGCCCGCCACGCCCACCGTGCCCGCGACGACCACCCCGACCCCGCCGAGCGAGCCGAGCAGCGGCTCCGCCTCCGGCGGCGCGAGCTTCCCCGCATGAGCGCGCTCGCCGCCCCGCCCGTCCCCGCGATCGACCCGCGCCTCGCGGGCGACGTGCTCGCCCACCTCGAGGCGCAGCTCGGCTCGACCCAGCGCCTGCTGCACGCGGTGCTGGCGCAGGGCGTCGCGATCCGCGCGCAGGACGTCGACGCCGTCGTGCGCCAGGTCGCCGCCTTCCAGGCGGAGCTGGAGCGCCGCGCGCGGCTGGAGGACGACCGCGCCCGCCTGCTCGCACGCGCCGGCACGCTGCTCGGCGTCGCGCCCGCCGCCGTCACGCTCTCGCAGCTGACCGCGCTGATGGCGCCGCCGGACGCGGAGCTGGCCCACGCGCGCAGCGCCGAGCTGCGCGGCATGCTCGCCGAGCTGACGCGCGAGCACGCCTGCAACCAGGCGCTGATGCGCCAGGAGCTGTCGTTCCTCGACCACCTGCTGCGGCTCGTCGACCCGTCCGGCCCCGGCGACACGGGCGCCTACACGGCCGGCGGGATCCGGCCGGCGCACGTCCCGTACACGGCGACCGCGCGCAGCGCGCTGAACCTGCAGGCCTAGCGCCATGACCTCCGCCTTCTTCGGCCTCCAGACCTCGCTGCGCGGCCTGCTCGCCCAACAGCAGGCGATCGACATCACCGGCCACAACATCGCCAACGCGAACACCGCCGGCTACTCGCGCCAGGAGGCGGTGCTCGAGCCGACGGCCGCGTACCTGATCCCGGCGAACAGCGTCAACAACGGCAGCGGGGCGCAGCTCGGCAGCGGCGTCGACGTCGCCTCGATCCAGCGCATCCGCGACCAGTTCCTCGACCTCCAGTACCGCGCGCAGCAGATGAACCTCGGCGACGCGACCGCCCGCACGGACTCGCTCGACCAGGCGCAGACCGCCTTCAACGAGCCGAGCGACAACGGCATCCAGGCGCAGCTGTCGAGATTCTGGGACGCCTGGAGCGCGGTCGCGAACGCGCCCGAGGACGCCGGCGCGCGCGCCGCGCTCGTGACGGGCGCGCAGACGCTCACGACGACGTTCAGAGCGGTCTCGGACCAGCTCACGACCGTCGCGCAGCAGGCGCAGGACGAGTACGACTCGATCACCGGACCCAGCGGCGACGTCGGCAACATGGCGAGCCAGCTCGCCGGCCTCAACAGAGCGATCGGCGACGCGGTCGTCCGCGGCCAGCAGCCCAACGACCTGATGGACCAGCGCGACCAGCTGATCGACAGACTCTCCCAGCTCGCGCAGGTGTCGGTCACCGACACGGGCGACAGCCGCCTGAGAGTCGACTTCGGCGGCGTCACGCTCGTCGACCCGAGCACGCCGACCGGCTACAACTGGCCGCAGACGCTCACCACGCCCGGCGGCAAGCTCGGCGCGCTGCTCGACCTCGCGTCCCCGTCGGGGCCCGCGCTGACCTACCGCAGCCAGCTCGACGCGGTCGCGAGAGACCTCGTCACCAGCGTCAACGCGCTTCACACCTCGACGCCCTTCTTCGACCCGGCCGGCACGACGGCCGCCACCATCAACGTCGTCGCGACGACCGCGACGGTGCAGACCGGCAGCACCGGAGCCGCGGGCGCCAACGACGTCGCGCAGGCGATCGCGGGGCTGCGCGGCGGCACGACCGACCAGCTCTACCAGGGCCTCGTCGCGCAGATCGGGACCCAGACGCAGGCGGCCGAGACCGCGCAGGCGACCGCGCAGTCGCTGTCCGACGCAGTCGACAGCCGCCGCCAGAGCGTCGCCGGCGTCTCGCTCGACGAGGAGATGATGAACCTGATGCGCTTCCAGCGCGGCTATCAGGCGTCGGCGCGCACGATGACGACGATGGACGACATGCTCGACACGCTCGTCAATCGCACCGGGAAGGTCGGCCTCTGATGTCGATGCGCGTCACCCAGCTGATGAGCGCGAACGTGATGCTGCAGGACATCAACGACGGCTACGACCGGCTCACGAGACTGCAGAACGAGCTGTCGTCCGGCACGCGGATCTCGCAGCCGTCCGACGACCCCTACGGCACGAGCCGCGCGATGGGGCTGCGCGGCGAGCTGAGCGGGCTCACCCAGTACCAGAGCAACGTCGACGACGGCACCGGCTGGCTGAACACGTCCGACACCGCGCTCGGCCAGATCTCGAACGTGCTCCAGCGCGCGCGCGAGCTGCTCGTGCAGGGCGGCAACGACACCGCCGACCAGACCGCGCGCAACGCGATCGCCGACGAGATCGACCAGCTGACGGACAGCGTCAAGCAGGAGGCGAACGTCCAGTACGCCGGCAAGTACGTCTTCTCCGGCACCGCGACGGGCACGTCGCCCTACCAGCTCGGCACCGCGTCGGACAGATACTCCGGCGACGCCGGCACCGTCACCCGCACGATCGGGCCGCAGGTGCAGGTCCCGATCAACAGCGACATCCACCAGCTGCTCGGCGACGGCCAGGCGGCGGGCGACAACAAGCTGCTCGACACGCTGCGCGACATCTCCGACAACCTGCGCGGCGGCACCACCGCCGACGCGGACGCCCTACGCGGCACCGACCTGCAGCGGCTCGACTCGAACCTCGACACGCTCAACGAGATCCGCGCCGACGTCGGCGCGCGCACGAACCGCCTCGCGCTCGCCACCTCGCGCCTGGGCGGGCTGCAGGACAACACGACGCAGCTGCTGTCGGACACCGAGGACGCGGACATGGCGCAGACGGTCACGCAGTACACGACTCAGCAGGCCGCCTACAACGCGGCGCTGCGCGCGGGCGCGAACATCGTCCAGGTCTCGCTGCTCGACTTCCTCAACTGACCCGCCTCCACCACTCGCCCCCACGCAAGGAGACCCTGTGCCCACGACGATCGACAGCACGCGCTTCGGCCGCATCGAGGTCGCGCAGGACGGCGCGATCGAGTTCCCCCACGGCCTCGCCGGCCTCGCCTCGACGCGCTTCACGCTCGTCGCGCGCGCGCAGGACGACGCGTTCCTGTGGCTGCACTCGCTCGAGGACCCGGCGCTCGCGCTGCCGGTCGTGGACCCGCGGCGCTTCTTCGCCGACTTCGCGCTGGAGCCGGCGCCGCCCGCCGGCGCGGCGATCTACGTGACCGTGCGCGCGAGCGAGCGGCTGGAGGACTTCACCGCCAACCTGCGCGCCCCGCTCGTGGTCGTGGACGGGATCGGCGAGCAGGTCATCAACGACGCGCCCGGCGCGGAGCTGCGCGCCGCGCTGTTCGCCGAGCTGGCGGCGGCCGCGACGACGGAGCAGGCCGCCTGATCCTGTGACACCCTCCTTAACCGGCCAACCGGTTCCAAGGAGGACGCGATGCTGATCATCACCCGCCGGCCCGGCGAGAGAATCGTGCTCGGCGACGACATCGTCGTCACCGTGATGGAGATCAGCGGCCAGACGGCGCGCATCGGGATCGCCGCGCCGAAGGAGCTGCCGGTCTACCGCGAGGAGATCTGGGAGGCCGTCAAGGCCGAGAACCAGGCCGCCGCCTCCGCCGACCCCGCCACGCTCCCCCCGATCCCGCCGGCGACGCCGGGCGATTAGCCCGCGGGCCGGCTCAGTCGGTCAGCCGCCACAAGGCGCTCGTGAAGCGCTTCTCGGCGACGACCTTCCAGTCGAGCGCGAGCTGCCAGAGCTGTGCGCGGGCGCGCGGGCCGGGGAGCGCGCAGGCGACGGCGACCTCGGCCGTCGCCAGCGTGCCGAAGCGGCGCAGCGCCTGCTCGATCGTCGGCGGCGGCGCGCCGAGCGGCTGCGCGCCGGCTGCCACAGCGGCGGCGCGCCAATCCTCGTAGGGCACGAAGCCGCGCAGCGCGCGGTCCCCGAGCACGAGCGTCGGCAGCGCCTCCGCGCCGCCGATCGCGCGCGTCGCCTCGAGCTGCTCGCCGAAGCGCTCGATCGTCGCGCTGGACGCCAGGTCGCGCCGCAGCCGCGTGGCGTCCATCCCGGGCACCGCATGCGCCTCGGCGACGAGCGCCTCCGCGCCGTCGAGCTTGCGCCGGCCGCACATCAGCCCCTCGCGTACCCGCCGCAGATAGGCCGCCTGCACGACCGCGCCCTGCTCGCCGGCGGCGATCACCGCAAGGCAGGCCGGGTGCGAGCCGGACGGCGGCGCCTCCAGCCACAGCCGCGGGTCGAACGGCATCCCGCTGCGGTCGCACGCGTCGAGCCATTCGGCCACCTGCGCCTGCGGGTCCTCGAACTTCGGCGCGCGACCGCCCATGATGCAGTGGATGGAGATCGCGTCGCCGAACTCGACCTGCAACCGGCGTAGGCTGGGCTCCAACGCCCACGACCAAGGACACGCCGGGTCCGTGTAGTAGGACGCTTCGATGACGGGCACGCGCGGAACATAGACGGTGGGTCCCTCATGAGCACGCTGCTCGGAACGATCCTCAACGACCGCTACCGGCTCGAGGCCCGCATCGGCACGGGAGGGATGTCGTCGGTCTACCGCGCGCTCGACGAGACGCTCGAGCGGCCCGTCGCGATCAAGCTGATGAACCGCGAGATCGCGACCGACTCCGACCAGCTCGAGCGCTTCAGACGCGAGGCGCGCGCGGTCGCCCAGCTCTCGCACCCGCACATCGTCGGCGTGATCGACTACGGCGAGGACCAGGGCCGGCCCTACATCGTGCTCGAGTACGTCGAGGGCGAGACGCTGAAGGAGCGGATCCGCCGCAACGGCGAGCTGGACGTATCCGAGGCGGTCGCCTACGCGATCGAGATCGCGCGCGCGCTCGGGGCCGCGCACGCGAGACACATCGTGCACCGCGACGTGAAGCCGCAGAACGTGCTGATCGACGAGGAGGGCAGCGCCAAGGTCACCGACTTCGGGATCGCCCGCTCGCTCGACGACGACGGCCTGACCGCCGACGGCCGCGTGCTCGGGACGACCGACTACGTCTCGCCGGAGCAGGCGCTCGGGCACGACGTCACTGGCCAGTCCGACCTCTACTCGCTCGGGATCGTGCTGTACGAGATGCTCACCGGCAGCGTCCCCTTCAGAGGCGAGAACCAGGTCGCGGTCGCGATGAAGCACGTGCGCGAGGAGCTGCCCGACGTGCAGGTCCTGCGGCCCGAGGTGTCCGCCTCGCTCGCCGCCGTGATCGACCGCGCGACGGCGAAGGACCTGCACGAGCGCTACCGCAGCGACGAGGAGCTGATCGCCGACCTCGAGGACGTGCTCGCGCTGGAGGCCGCGCGCTCCGGCAGCGCGACCGGCGAGGCGACGACCGTGCTGCGCACCCTGCCCAGCAGCACGCGGCGGCGGCTGCCGCTGCGCGTGCGCTCGCGGCCGGTGTGGCTGGCGGCCGCGGCGCTGCTCGCGGTGGCGGCGCTGGCGGCGGGGATCGTGCTGCTCGGCAACCGCACGCACCACGGCACCGGCACGGACCGGACCGCGGGCGGCGGCAGCGCGCTGACGGCCGTCGGGCTCAACTCCGACGCCGCCCACGACTACGACCCGCTCGGAGACCGGACCGAGCACGCGAACCAGACCGCGTTCGCGATCGACGGCAACCCCGAGACCGTCTGGACGACCGAGTCCTACACCTCCGGCGACCTCCAGAAGGCCGGCGTCGGCCTCGCGCTCGACGCCGCACCCGGCGCCGTCTTCCGCCAGCTGCGCGTGAGCACGCCGACGCCGGGCTTCGCTGCAAGCGTCTACGTCGCCCCCAACGGCCCACTGCCGAAGACGCTCCCCGCCCCCGGCTGGAAGCTGGTCGCCACCACCCCGTCCGTCAGCTCCCACCAGACGATCGACCTCGACACCGCCGGCCAGCGCTCCCGCTGGGTCCTCCTCTGGATCACAAAGCTCCCACCCGGCGGCGACCGCGTCTCGATCAGCGAGCTGTCGTTGTATCGCTGAGCGCCCCGGAGCGCCTGGCCTCGTTTCGCTGCCGCGGTACGCCGCCGTGCGGCCTTGCTCCCTCGCGAGAGGCCCGTCGTGAAACGCCCGCGAGCGGCGACATGCTCGTGGGATCCGCAGAAGCCTCTCGCGAGGGCCAAGCCGCACGCGGCTGATTCAGCCTGGCCTGGGCGCAGGCGGCCTGAGCCCGGAACGCTGCTGGTCAGCCGGGCGCGCGATGTCCTCCGCGGGAGGCTTCTGCGGATCCCACGAGCGCGGCGAGGTGCGGGACGGCTTCACGACGGGCCTCCCGCGGGGGAGCATCGCGCGCCCCGGCGTACCGGCGACGCCGGGACCCAGGCGTCAGAAGTGGTACGCCCGCTCGCGCGCGTGGCGGTCGACCGCCAAAGTGACGAGGCGGTCCAACAGATCTTCGTAGGGGACGCCGGAGGCGGTGAGGAGCTTGCCGTAGACGGAGGTCTCGGTGAAGCCGGGCATCGTGTTGAGCTCGTTGACGAGGACGGCGCCGCTTTCGGCGTCGACGAAGAAGTCGGCGCGGGCGAGGCCTGAGCAGCCGAGCGCGGCGAAGGCGTCGATCGCGAGGGCGCGGACGCGGGAGGCGAGCGCGGGTGGGATGCGGGCAGGCACGACGAGCTGCATGCCGCCGGGGGTGTACTTCGCCTCGTAGTCGTACCAGCCGCCGGCGCCGCCGTTCAGCACGATCTCGCCGGGCTCTGAGGCGATCGGGTCGTCGTTGCCGAGGACCGCGCACTCGATCTCCAGCCCGCTCGCGGCCGCCTCGACGATCACGAGCGGGTCGTGCGCGAACGCGGTCTCGAGGGCCTCCGCGAGCGAGTCGGCGTCGGCCACCCGCACGATCCCGACGGACGAGCCGAGCCGAGCCGGCTTCACGAACACGGGCAGGCCGAGCGCGGCCAGCTCCGCGAGCACCACGTCCGGTGCCGCCGACCAGCGCGCGTGGCGCACGGCGCGGTAGTCGACCTGCGGGAGGCCCGCGCGCGCGAGCAGCTCCTTCGCGACGACCTTGTCCATGCACGCCGCCGAGGCGAGCACGCCGGAGCCGACGTACGGGACGTCGAGGCACTCGAGCAGGCCCTGGACGGTGCCGTCCTCGCCGAACGGGCCGTGCAGCACGGGGAAGACGACGTCAGCGCCGAGCAGGCCGCCGCTCGGTGTCAGCGCGACCGGCACGCCGTCGCACGACCACGCGCCGGAGCGCGAGATCTCGACCGCGACGACCTCGTGCCCGCCGCGCTCCAGGCCTCCGCGCACGGACGCCGCCGACGCGAGCGAGACGTCGTGCTCGGACGAGCGGCCGCCGCCGAGGACCGCGATCCGCCGCGGCACCGATGCGGCCGTCACCCGCCGCCTCCGCCGCTCGGCGTCGTCGGCGTGGTCGGAGTCGTGGGCGTCGCCTGGTAGCGCCCGACGAAGATCCGCACCGGCGCGCCCTTCTGCACCTGCGTGCTGGCAGCGGGGCGCTGGTCGAGCACGAGTCCGTCCTCGCCCTGGTCCGTGACGTTCTGCAGGGTCGTGCGCACGACCAGCCCGGCCGCGGTCAGCGTGTCGCTCGCCTCCGTCGCGGACTGGCCCGTGACGTCCGGCACGGTGACCATCGGGATCGCTCTCGCGACGACGATCGTGACCGTCGCCTCGGGGTCCACCTTCGAACCGGCGGCCGGGCTCTGGCTGAGGACCGTGCCCGGGGTGGCGGTGGCGGAGCCCTGCTGGGCGATCGTCACCTGGAAGCCGCGATCGCCGAGCGTCTGCTGCGCCGCCTGCTGCGTGAGGCCGACGACGTCGGGCACCGCCGTCTTCTGCGGTCCGCTGGAGACGAACAGCGTCACGTTCGAGCCGCGGTCGACGTTCTGGCCCGCCGCCGGCGAGCTCGAGATCACGCTCCCCGCCGGCACGTTGTCGTTCGCCTGCTTCACGATGCGGCTGACGACGAGGCCGGCGTCGGTCAGCTGCGCGGTCGCCTGCTTCTGGCTGAGGCCGTCGACCGTCGGCAGCTGCACCTGGCCCGGCCCGCTCGAGACGGTGAGCGTGACGGTCGAGCCGTCGGTCGCGCGGTCGCCGCCGCCGGGATCCTGCGCGAGCACCTGCCCGGACGGTCTGCCGCTGGTGACGCGGTCGACGCCCGCCTTCAGCCCGGCCGCGCGCAGCTCGGCGCTGGCCGACTGCACGCTCTGCCCGACGACCCGCGGCACGGTCACGTTGCCGGGTCGCGTCAGCAGCACGACGCCGAGCACGATCGCCGCCAGCGCCAGCGCCGCCAGCACCCACGCCCACCACGGCACACGGCCGCGCTCCTCGTCCTCGAGGACCGGGTCGGCGTAGTAGGGCGCGGCCGTCGGCGCGTCGGCGGCGGCCGCCGCTCCGAACGCCGCCGCCGTCAGCGCCTCCTCCCCATACGGGTCGGGCGGGATCGCGGCAGGCGCGAACATCGCCGTCCGCTGGCCGGGCGCCTCGCTCGTCATGACGGCGTCGCGCGCATCTTCCAGCGCGAGGATGAAGGCGTCGGCGTCGGCCGGGCGGGCCGCCGGGTCCTTCTCCAGCGCCCACAGCGCGACCGCCTCGAGCGCCGGCGGCACCGACGGGTCGAACATGCTCGGCGCGGGCGGCGGCTCGGACACGTGCTTGAGCGCGATCGTCACGGCCGACTCGGCGTCGAACGGCACGTGCCCGGTCAGCAGCTCGAACAGGATCACACCGATCGAGTAGAGGTCCGACGACTGGCTGACCGCGTGGCCCTGCGCCTGCTCGGGCGAGAGGTACTGCGCGGTGCCCATGATCGAGCCGGTCTCCGTCATGTCCGACGCGCCGGCGCGGGCGATGCCGAAGTCGGTGACCTTCACGCGGTCCTCGTCGTCGATCATCACGTTGTGCGGCTTGAGGTCGCGGTGCACGATCCCCTTGCGGTGCGCCGATCGCGCCGCCTTGAGGATCTGCACGGTGATGTCGATCGCACGGACCGGGTCGAGCGGCGCCTCCTGGCGGATCACGTCCTTCAGCGAACGGCCCGGCAGGTACTCCATCGCGATGTAGCAGGTGCCGTCCCACTCGCCGCGGTCGTAGACGCCGACGACGTTCGGGTGCTGGAGGCCCGCGGCGGCCGACGCCTCGCGGCGGAAGCGCTCGACGAACTCGGCGTCCTCGGCGAAGCGACGGTGCAGCAGCTTCAGCGCGACCTTGCGCCCGAGCTGCTGGTCCTCGGCGCAATAGACGTCGGCCATGCCGCCCGAGCCGAGCCGCGTGAGGACCTTGTAGCGCCCGTCGATCAGCGTGTCTGGGGTGATCTCGGTCATGGGTGCTGGAGCAGGGATTGGAGGACCGCGCGCGCGATCGGGGCGGCAACGGTACCGCCGAAGCCGCCCTGGGATCTGTCCACCATCACGGCGATCGCGACGCGCGGGTTGTCGGCGGGCGCGAAGGCGACGAACGACGGCTGCGTGAGGTTGGCGGCGGGCGAGCCGATCTCGGCGGTGCCGGTCTTGCCGGCGACCTGGATTCCGGGCAGCTGGACGGCGGTGCCGGTGCCCGACTCGACGACGGTGCGCATCATCTGGTTGACCTCGGCGGCCGTTCTCGCGGAGATCGGCGTGCTCCACACGCGCGGTGAGATCCGCTTCACCGTGCGCCCGTCGGGGTCGACGATCCGGTCGGTCAGGTGCGGCGCCATCAGCTTCCCGCCGTTGGCGACCGCCGCGACGACCATCGCCATCTGCATCGGCGTCACGGCGAGCTTGTCCTGGCCGATCGCCATGCGCCCGACGTCGACCTGCGGGCTCTGGACGGGCAGCAGCCGCCCGTGCAGCCGCTCGCCGCTGCCGAGCATCTCGTCGGCGGGGTAGTCGAGCGGCGGGCGCTGGTAGAAGCCGAAGCGGCGCATGTAGCCGGCCATCGTCTGCTTGCCGAGCGCCTCGCCGATCTGCCCGAAGACGGTGTTGACCGAGTACGTCATCGCGGTCGTCAGCGAGATGTCGCCGAAGCTCTCGTTGAGGTCGTTGTGCATCGGAACGCCCGAGATGTTCTTCGGCGAGTCGCCGTTGATCGTCGAGTCCGGCGTGTACCTGCCGGTGTCGATCGCCGCCGCCGCGGTGACGACCTTGAAGGTGGAGCCGGGGGCGTAGCTCGACTCGGTCGCGCGGTTGAGCAGCGGCGCACCGGAGTCGGGGCTGTTGAGCGCCTTGAAGACGCCGGGCTGGCCGATCGTGTTCGGGTCGTAGCCGGGCGTGCTCGCCATCACCTTCACCGCGCCCGTGCGCGGGTCGAGCGCGACGACCGCGCCCGCGCCGACGCTCGCGAGCTGCTGCTCGGCGATCCGCTGCGCCGCCGGGTCGAGCGTCGTGACGACGTTGTCGCCCTGCTGCCGCTTGCCCTGGAGCTGGTCGGCGAGCGAGCCGAGCCCGCCGGTCTGGCCCGACAGCTCGTCGTTGCGATAGCGCTCGATTCCCGACAGCTGCCCCAGCGCGACGTTCGCGTAGCCGACCGGGTGGCCGAACAGCGAGCCGGTCGGGTACGTGCGGCCGTACGTGCCGCGCGGCCCGTGCACGCTGCGGGCGAGCACGGTGCCGTCGGCGGCCGTGATCGCACCGCGCTTGACGTGCAGCTGCACGAGCAGCGGGCGCGCGTTGAGCGCGTTGTCGCGCAGCGCCTTCGCGTCGAACACCGACCACCTCGACGTCCACGCCACGAGCAGCGCGAACAGCAGCACGACGGTCGCAAACAGGCGCATGATCGGGGTGCTCACGCGGGCCTCCGGGCGCGGTCGGAGACGAGCAGCAGCAGCGCGACGAGCACGAAGTTCGCCAGCAGCGACGAGCCGCCGTAGGAGACGAACGGCAGCGTGACGCCGGTCAGCGGGATCACGTTCGTGACGCCGCCGACGATCACGAACACCTGCAGCGCGAAGACGGCAGAGAGCCCGACCGCGAGCAGCGTCGAGAACGAGTCGCGCGCGAGCAGCGCGATCTTGAAGCCGCGCTGCACGAACAGCAGGTACGTCGTCAGCAGCGCGACCGCCCCCACGAGGCCCAGCTCGTTGACGATCACCGCGTAGATCGTGTCCGTCTTGGGCGCCGGCAGGATCGACTGCCCGCGGGGCGAGACGAGCAGCGCCTGCCCGAAGCCGCGGCCGAGCAGGCCGCCGTCCGCCTGTGCGAACAGCGAGTTGGCGATCTGGTAGCCGCTGCCGGGGTAGCGACCCACGTTGAACGGGTCGAGCCACACGTCCACGCGGTCGTGCACGTGCGGCACGTGCGTGCCGAACCACCACGCCCCGCCGGCGAACAGCACCAGCCCGACGACCACGAACGAGACGCGGCTCGTCGCGACGTACAGCAGCGCCAGGAACGCACCGAAGAACATCAGCGAGCTGCCGAGATCGCGGATCACGACGAGCAGCAGCATCGCGATCCCCCAGATCACGAGCAGCGGCCCGAAGTGCTTGAGCGGCGGCAGCGTGATCCCCGCGACGCGGCGCGCGCCGGCCACCAGCACCTGCCGCGTATCGCGCAGGTAGGACGCGAGGAAGATGACGATCCCGATCTTCGCGAACTCCGTCGGCTGGAAGATGAACACGCCCGGGATCCGCACGCCGAGATACGCGCCGTTGACCTGCGCGCCGATCCCCGGCAGGCGCGGCAGGCACAGCAGCGCGAGCGAGCCGGCGGCGATCAGGTAGCGGTACTGCTCGAGCTTGCGGTAGTCGCGCAGGAAGACGATCGTCGCGACGAACAGCAGCAGCCCGACGACGAACCACTGCGCCTGGTCGCGCGCCGAGTTGACGTCGACGCGGTAGATCATCACGAGCCCGAAGCACGCGAGCACCGCCACGAGCGGGAACAGGTACGGGTCGGCGTAGGGCAGCGCGATCCGCAGGAACACGTGCGCGGCGACGCACAGCCCGAGGAAGATCGCCCCGTACGTCAGCGACACGTTCGACAGCGACCCCTGCTGGATGAAGACGGCCGCGAAGCCGGCCGTCACGAGCAGCGAGGCGGGGATCAGGCCGAGCAGCTCGCGATTGCGGGCGCTCATCTGCTGAGCTGGCCGAGCTCCAGCTCGGAGATCAGGTTCTCGGCGTCGGGCTGCGAGCGCAGGCGGTGGTCGAGCAGCGACGAGCGGCGGCCGGCAGGCACGATGCCGGACGGCACGCCGGAGACGTAGAACTCCTCGTACAGGTGGATCCCCGCCGGCAGCTCCCACGGCAGGCCGCGGTAGATCGTCACCATCCCGTTGCTGTTCGTGCCGACGAAGTACACCGCGCGCGAGGCAAGCCAGCCGGCGAACGCGAGCGCGCCGATGACGACGAGCGTCGCGGCGGTCGCGGCGAGCAGCTTCACGCGGCGCGGCAGCGGCGCCCGCGCGCGCTCCGGCGAGCCGCGCGGCGGCACGACCCGCGGGGGCGCCGCCGCGGCCGGGGCCTCGGCGGTCGCGAGCGCGGCCCGCACGTCCTCCGTGCGCAGCGCCGTGGCGCCGATCCGCGTCACGTCGTCGCCGGCGGACGGCGCGCCGCCGACCGCCACCTCTTCGACGCGGAACAGGACGACCGTGATGTTGTCGCGACCGCCGGCCTCGTTCGCCGCCGCGACGAGCGCACGGCCGGCGTCGCCGAGGCTGTCCGCGTCTTCGATGATCCGCTCGATCTCCGCCTCGGAGATCATCCCCGTGAGCCCGTCGCTGCACAGCAGCAACACGTCGCCGGCCTGCACGCGGTGGGAGCGGAGGTCGACGTCGATGTCGGGTTCGGGCCCGAGCGCGCGCGTGATGATCGACCGCTGCGGGTGCTCGGCCGCCTCCTCCTCGGTCAGCTCGCCGCGCCGCACCAGCTCCTCGACGAGCGTGTGGTCGCGCGTCAACCGCGTCAGCTCGCCGTCGCGCAGCAGGTAGGCGCGGCTGTCGCCGACGTGCGCGAGCGCCAGCTCGTCGCCGTCGAGGTAGGCGGCGGTGATCGTCGTGCCCATGCCGTTGAGCGCGCGGTCCCCCTGCGAGACCTCGTGGATGCGGCTGTTGGCCTCGCGCACGCGCGCCTCGAGCCGCTGCTCGGCGGTGCCGTCGTCGGGCAGGCCGCGCGCGAGCGTCTCGGCCGCGAGCCGCGAGGCGACCTCGCCGGCCTGCGCGCCGCCCATCCCGTCGGCGACGACGAACAGCGGCGCGCGCACGAAGAAGCTGTCCTCGTTCGCCCGGCGCTGGCGGCCGGTGTCAGACTTCTCGAAGTGCTCGGCGACGCGCAGCATGGTCAGTCCTGGAGGTAGCTGAACTCGCTGTCGCCGATGCGGATGCGGTCGCCGTGGTGCAGCGGCTGCGGGCCCTCGAGCGGCTCCTCGTTGAGATAGGTGCCGTTCGTCGAGCCGAGATCCTCCAGCACGAGCACGGAGCCCTGCCGCCCGATGCGCGCGTGGCGCGTGGAGGCGAACGGGTCCTCGAGGCGGACCTCGACGTCGCCGCGCCCGAGCGTCGCGCCGTGCTCGAGCGAGTAGGCAATCCCGGCCGGGTGGCCGGCGGCGTGGTCGACGACGAGGCGGGGCTCGCCCGCGGCGGCGCCGCCGTGGCCGAGCACCGGCTCGCCGGCGCGGTGCAGGCCGGTCGCGTCGACGTCGGTCGGGGCCTGCGCGTGCACGACGCCGCCCGCGGCGATCCCGGCGGCGTCCTGCCGCGTGCCGCGCAGGTCCTTCCAGGCGCTGCGCACGACCCACAGCAGGAACAGGTAGATCACCGCCAGGAAGGCGAGCTTCAGCGCCACGGAGGCGGGCTCGAGCGACGTCATCTCAGGGGGTGGGTGGGGTCCATTACTCGAGCTCGAACGTCAGGACGGTCGTGCCGAGCTCGATGCGGTCGCCGGGCTTGAGCGCGTGCGCCTGCTCGATCCGCGCACCGTTGACCGCCACGCCGTTCGTCGAGCCGAGGTCCGCGACGAACCAGCCGCCGCCGCGCGGGCGCACCTCCGCGTGCTGGCGCGAGACGTTCGCGTCGTCGAGCACGACATCGCAGGAGCGGCTGCGGCCGAGCGTCGCCCCGCGCGCGCCGACGACAAGCCGCTTGCCCTCCATCACCAGCAGCGCGCGCGCGTCGCGCGCCTTCGCGCGCTGCTCCAGCGGCTCCTGCAGCCGCTCGGCCGCGCTGTAGATCATCGTGTGGCCGGAGGCGCCCTGCGACGGCTCGACGGACGGATCCTCGCTCGGCTCCACGAGCCGAGCCTGGATGCCGAACTCGCCGAGGCGCAGGCGCTCGTCGGTGCGGAACTCGATCGACGGCTTCGACATCAAGGCGAAGCGCTCGCGCCGCGCGTGCTCCAGCAGGTAGCCGCCCAGCTCCTCGCGCAGCTCGCGCTCGAAGCCGCCGAAGCGCTCGCGGTCCTCGGGCGAGAGGTAGACCGCGTACTCGTTCGGCACATACACGCGCGAGACCGAGTGCGACTGGTGCTCCTCCATCTCGCGCGCCAGCTTGCGCGCGATCTCGACCGGCCGCACCTCCGAGCGGAAGGCACGGTTGAACGTCCCCTCGACGAGGCCCGCGATCTTGCTCTCGAGGCTGCGGAGTACGCTCATGCGCTGGGCGGGGGCGCCGGTCGCGTGCGGCTGGGCGCCGTCTCATGCTACGGGAGCACCGGCGGATCCGATTCGCCCGTGCCGGCGGCGGTCGCTCCCCGCACCGCGCGCGCCGCGACGGCGATCAGCACGGCGGCGGCGGCCCCGAGCGCGGCGCCGCGCGGATCGGGCTGCGGCACCGTGCCAGGGCGGAGCGCATGGCCGATCGCGCCGGCGCCTGCGGCGAGGCCGGCCGCCCACAGCGTCGCGGCGACGAGGTCGAGCGCCGCCGAGCGCCCGCGCACGAGCCACGGCAGGACCGCGGCGCCGGCCGCCCACAGGCCGGCGCAGGCGAGCACGCCGGAGCTGACGAGCGGCGTGAGCGCGTGCGTGACGGCGTCCTGGAGCGATCCGGCCCACGCGCCGAGCGCGACGCCGAGGCCGGCTCTGCCGCTCGCGGCGGCCGCCGTCTCGTGCACCCGGCCGTAGTAGAGCGTCGCGTGCACGACCGGCTCGGCCAGCGCGACCGTCCAGAAGCCGAGCGCGCCGAGCGCGGCGCGGCGCCACAGCGTGCGCGCCTGCCCGGCGACGGCGGGATAGGCGCCCGCGAGCAGCGCGACGCCCATCAGCGGCGCCGCGAACGGCACCGACCAGGCGCGGCCGCGCAGCGGCAGCAGCAGCGGCGGCGCGACGACGGCGCACGCCAGCAGCAGCGCGGTCCCCGGCTGGCCGGCGTCGCCGGCGAGCCAGCCGAGCAGCACGGCGGCCGTCGCGATCCAGCCGATCCGCGGCAGCAGGCCGACGACCGCGGCGGCGAGCGCGCCGGCCAGCAGCGGTCTGACGGGCGGCGGGCCGCTGCTCAGTGTCGTCAGCGCCAGCGCGGTGAGGGCGCCGGCGGCCAGGCCGGGCAGGACGTGGCCGCTCACGATGGGCGCCATCGCCCTGGCGGGCGGGTCCTGTCGCGGCGCCCGATCGGCGTGCGCTGGGCCTCCCGAGCCCGGGCCGCGCCGGTCCTCGACGGTCCAGCCGTCGAGCGCTCCCAGCTCCGCAGCGACGTCGGCCAGCTCCTGCTCGCGGCTGCGCCGCCGCCAGCCGCGCCGGGTCGCGTCGGCGATCTGGGTCACGGCCGTCGCCGCCCGCTCGACCGCGGGCGCCTCGACCGTGCCCGGCTCGTCGCCCAGCTCCTTCAGCGCGCCGCTCAGCGCGCGGCTGAGGTTGGCGACCGTGCCGCGGTCCTTCGGATGCGGCAGCAGTGCGCGGTCGATCGCGTCGCAGACGGCCGGCGGCAGGTCGCGACGCTGGCGCCGCAGCTGCGGCAGCGTAGCGCCGAGCTTGCGTGCGGTCGCGACGGCGCTGCCGCCGCGCACCGGGTTCACGCCGCTGAACGCCTCGTAGAGCACGAGCGCGGTCGCGTAGAGGTCGGCGGGCGCCCCGGCCTCGCGCCCCTCCGCCTGCTCGGGCGCCATGTAGGCGAGCGTGCCGACGACGTCGCCCGTGCGCGTGAGCGCGTCGCTGCCGGCGCCGACGACGCGCGCAACGCCGAAGTCGGTCAGCTTCGCGGCCGGCTCGCCCGCTGCGCGCGCGTCGGGGACGAGCACGTTGGAGGGCTTCACGTCGCGGTGCACGACCCCCTGCGCGTGCGCGTGCGCCAGCCCCGCGCACAGCGCGATCCCGACCTCGGCGACGTCGCGGTCCGACAGGGCACCCTCATGCAGGAGCTGCGCGAGCGTGCCGCCGCGCACCAGCTCGGAGACGAGGTACGTCGTGCCGTCCTCGCTGCCGGCTTCGTAGAGCGTGACGATCGCCGGGTGCGCGAGCCGCGCGGCCGCTCTCGCCTCGCGCGTGGCGCGGCCGGAGGCAACCTGCTCCCCGCCGATCGCCTTGACGGCGACGTCGCGTTCCAGCCGTTCGTCGCGCGCGCGCCAGACGACGCCGAACGCGCCCGCCCCGAGCTGCTCCTCCAGCCGGTAGCGCTCCAGCACCAGCGCGGCGGGAGAAGGGCCGTCGGCGCCGTCGCGCGCTCCGAGCCGCCGGGTGGGGGCGTCGGAGGGCGGGACCCCGTCGGTCGGGGCGTCGGTGCGGCTCACCCTGCTCTGTTCCACGTCGAGCGAGCCCACCCTCCCCGGCTCGCCGCCGGACGTCCAGCCGATGGCCTGGTCATACTGCGCCTTTCACGTTCCCGCAAGGAGCACGATTCTGTCGTTCTTCGACGAGTCTGACGAGACCCGCAGGGCACCCCGCCCCCGTCGCACCCCACCTTCCCGCAGCGGCGGCGGACAGCGACCCCCGATGGACAACCAGACGCTGCTCGTGCGGCGGCTGGTCGCCGCGGGCGCCGGGGTGCTCGTGCTCGTGCTGCTCGTCGTGCTGATCAAGGGCTGCGTCGACAACGGGCGCATCTCGGGGCTCAAGAACTACAACAGCAACGTCCGCTCGCTCGTCGCACAGTCGAAGAACGAGGTGACGAAGCCGTTCTTCCAGGCGCTCGGCGGCGCCTCCGGCGGCCAGTCGACGCAGGTGCAGGAGACGATCAACCAGCTCACGAGCGTCGCCGACGAGGAGATCTCGCAGGCACAGGGATTCGATACGCCCGACGAGATGAAGCAGGCGCAGAGCGACCTGCTGCTGGCGCTCTCGCTGCGCCGCGACGGCATCGCCAGAGTCGCCGACGACATCCAGACGGCGCTCGGCGGCAGCGCCGGCTCGGGCGACGCGGTCGACAGGATCGCCGCGCAGATGCAGGCGTTCAACGCCGCCGACGTGATCTACTCGCAGCGCGTCGCCCCTCTGATCCTCAAGGGCCTGAAGGACAACGGCATCTCCGCCAGCTACGACGGCTCGGCCGGCGAGCAGGTGCAGCCCTACGCCGAGTTCCTGCCGAGCATCAGCTGGATGAGCCCGGACTACGTCGCCTCGCAGCTCGGCGCCACGTCGGCGAGCGGCAGCAGCAGCGCGACGCCGGCGCCCGGCCTGCACGGCCATTCGCTGGACTCCGTCAGCGTCAACGGCGTCGACCTGACGAGCAGCGCCTCGAACCACATCGCCGCCACCCCGCCGCCGACGTTCACGGTGAAGTTCACCAACGGCGGCGACAACAACGAGACGAACGTGAAGGTCGACGTCGTCGTCACCGGCAGCAGCGGCGCGCCGATCAGAGCCCAGAGAGTCGTCCCGAGCACGACCGCCGGCCAGCAGGCGAGCGTCGACGTGCCGCTCAGCCAGTCGCCCTCGACGAGCGGCCCAGCCACGATCAGAGTGACGGTCGAGGGCGTCCCGGGCGAGAGATCGCTCGACAACAACACGGCGACGTACACCGCCCTGTTCCAGTGATCCGGCGCGCCACGTCGCGGCCGCAGGCTTTCCGGCGCCGGCGGCACGCGGGGGGTCCTTATCCTCTCCAGCCGTGGACGCGCTGACGGGCACCACGGGAATCGTCGCACTCGCGGCTGGCGCGCTGGCGCTCGTCGCGCTGCTGGCGGCGATCTGGCTGGCGGTGGCGCTGCGCCGCGTGCGCCGCGACCAGCGCGTCGTGCTGGGCGACGCGGGCGCCACCGACCTCGTCGCGCACGCGGCCGGCCTGGAGCGCGAGTTCCGCGTGCTGCACGACTACGTCGAGGACGCGGCGGCGCGCCTGCACGAGCGGATGACGGCGGCCGAGACCCGCCTCGACGGCGCGGTCGCCTACCGCGCGCTCGTGCGCTACGACGCCTACGGCGAGATGTCCGGCTACCAGTCGACCTCGATCGCGCTGCTCGACGCGCGCCGCGACGGCGTCGTGCTGTCGTCGATTATCCACCGCGAGCAGGCCCGCCTGTACGCGAAGCGTGTCGAGGGCGGCGTCGGCGAGCTGCAGCTGTCGCCCGAGGAGCAGGAGGCGGTGGACCTCGCGCTCGACGGCGCGCCGCCCACCCCCAAGGACACCGCGTGACGCGCGTCGCCTACCTCGGCCCCGAGGGAACGCACTCGCACGAGGCGCTGCTGAACGCGAGCGCCGGCGAGACGGTCGAGCCGGTCTCGCTGCCGACGATCTACGACTGCGTCGTGGCAGTACAGGAAGGCGCGACGGAGCGCGCGTTCGTGCCGATCGAGAACGCCATCGAGGGCTCGGTCAACGCGACGCTCGACGCGCTCGCGGTCGAGGCGCAGGACGTCGCGATCGTCGGCGAGCACATCCACCCGATCCACACCTGCCTGATCGCGCGCGCGCCGCTGGAGCTGGGCGCGATCGAGCGCGTCATCTCGCATCCGCAGGCGATCGGCCAGTGCGCGCACTTCCTGCGCACGCGGCTGCCGCAGGCGCGCGTGCTGGCGGCCAGCTCGACGGCCGAGGCGGTGCGGCGGATCGCCGAGGAGGAGGACGGGTCGGCGGCGGCGCTCGGCAGCCGCACGGCAGCCGAGCTGTACGCGTGCGAGGTGCTGTGCGCAGACGTGGACGACGCCGCCGGCAACGAGACGCGCTTCGTGTGGCTCGCGCGCCATGACGACACCAGCGCCGTGCCCGGCGGTCCCGGCCCCTGGAAGACGGCGATCGTCTTCGCGGGAGTCGGCGCGGAGGCGCCCGGCTGGCTCGTGCGCTGCCTGTCCGAGGTCTCCTCGCGCGGCATCAACATGACGCGCATCGAGAGCCGGCCGAGCAAGCAGGGCCTCGGGCGCTACATGTTCTTCCTCGACCTCGAGGGACGCGACACCGACGAGCCCGTCGTGGAGGCGCTCGACGGCCTGCGGGTGCATGTCGAGCACCTGCGCGTGCTGGGCTCGTTCCCCGCAGGGTGACGTCGTCTGGAGGCGGCTCGCTCGCGACCGCCGGAGGGCGAAAGCCGATCTCACCGGTCGAACGGGACATAACGGGCCGCTACACTTCGGCCCACGGTCATGGCTGCAACTGCGTCAGTACCACCAGCGCAAGTGGGGTCCGCGCCGCCTCTGGAGCACCAGCGGCGCGGGCGTGAGTCTGGCCGGGTGCTCGTCCTCAACGCGACCTTCGAGCCGATCAACGTCTGCACAGTGCGGCGCGCGATCGTTCTCCTGCTGAAGGAGAAGGCGGAGGTGCTCGAGCACGCCGAGTACGTGCTGCACTCCAGCAGCAGCACCCACCCGCGCCCGGTCGTGATCCGCCTCGTCAGCTACGTGCGCGTCCCCCGCGACACGCACCGCCGCAAGATCACCCGCCGCGCCGTCTTCGCGCGCGACAACTGGACCTGCCAGTACTGCGGATCCCGCGGCCAGCTCACCGTCGACCACGTGATCCCGAGATCCAAGGGCGGGGACTCAAGCTGGGAGAACATCGTCGCCTCCTGCGCCCCGTGCAACCGCCGCAAGGGCGACGCCCTCCCCCACCAGGCCGGCATGATCCCCAAGCGAACCCCCCGCACGCCCGGCCCCCACGTCTTCATCCAGGTCGCCAGCCCCCGAATCCCCTCCGCCTGGCGCACCTACCTCGTGGCCTAGGCGTTTTTGGGCTTCGTTTCGCTGCCGCGGCAGCTTGGATGCGTCGAGTCTTGCGCTGAGGCGACGATGAAACATACGTCGCTCATCGCAAGCTCGCACATCCAAGCAACCAAAGCACGCTTAAGCCCCAACGACGGCCCGCAGGCAGCTGCCGGCGTCGCAGCTTCCGCCCGAGCGGAGCGCAGAAGCTAGGAGAGAGCTGGGCGCCAAGCGGGGCGACGCTCGGGCTCGGAACGCTGCTGGTGGCGCGAGGCGGCGAGTTGGACTGCGAGACGTATGTTTCATCGTCTCGCAGGGCAAGCTCGCCGCCTCGCGCCTGCCACGGCAGCGAAACCGCAAAACGAAGGGCGCCCCGACTAAGGCGCCCTTCGCGAATGACTTGGCTGGACAAGACCTCGACCAGAGGGACGGCGCTCAGAGCGCCGGTGCCGGAGGGACCAATACCGGCACTGGTCGAGGCGGTGTCTCGGTGTGGACTCCGCTAGGCGGGGCCAGCCTTTCCGACCTAGTGGCCGGACACCTCCAGGGTCCCGCAAGGACTGTCAGTCAACGTACGGACCACCTCCTTTCTCTGGTGATCCCAATGTAGCGAACGCGCCCGACGGCGCAAAGAGAATCCTCTCAGGATTCCTCTGCGCCACCGTCGGCGTCCGGCATGTCGGCCTCCGGAGCGGACCCATCGGTCTCGCCGAGCGCCTCCGGCTCGTGCGACGCGCCGTTGCCCTCGGGCCCGAGGTCGGCGCCCTCCAGCGGCAGCTCGTCGGCGCCGTTGTCCGGCTCGGACTCGACCACCAGGGCGATCGCGCGGACGCAGTCGCCCTCGTCGCGCACGTTCATCACGCGCACGCCGGTCGCCGCCCGGCCCTGCTGGGAGATGCCGCGCACGCCGGTGCGCTGGACCATACCCTCCTGCGAGATGAAGACCAGCTCCTGGTGCTCGCGCACGACCAACGCGCCGGCGAGGCCGCCCTTCGCCTCGGTCAGCTTGATCGTTCTGACACCCATCGCGCCGCGCGAGGTCTTGCGGTACTGGTCGATGCGCGTGCGCTTGCCGTAGCCGTTCTCGGTCACGACCAGCAGGTCCTGGTCGTCGCGCGCGATGTCCATCGCGATGACCTCGCCTCTGCCGACGTTCATGCCGCGCACACCGCTCGTGTCGCGGCCCATCGCGCGGGCGTCCTCCTCACTGAAGCGAACCGTCAGGCCGGCGCGCGAGACGATGATCACCTCGTCGCCCTCGTCGACCCGCCGCACGGCGACGAGCTCGTCGTCGTCTCTGATCGAGATCGCGATGATGCCGTCAGCTCTGATCGGCGTGTTGTATCTCTGCAGCTCGGTCTTCTTCACCGTGCCGTTGCGGGTGGCGAACAGCAGGTACGGCGACTCGGAGAAGTCGCGCGTGGAGAGGACCGACTGGACCCGCTCGCCCTCGCGCAGCGGCAGCAGGTTCACCAGCGCGCGGCCCTTCGCCGTGCGCTGCGCCTCCGGCAGCTCGTAGACCTTCAGGCGGTAGACCTTGCCGCGGTTGGTGAAGAACAGCAGGAAGTCGTGCGTCGACGTCACGAACAGATGCTCGATGTAGTCGCCGTCCTTCATGTCCATCCCGGTCACGCCCACCCCGCCGCGGCGCTGCTGGCGGTAGGTCGCGAGCGGCAGCGACTTGATGTAGCCGCTGTTCGTGATCGTGATGACCATCTGCTGGTCGGCGATCAGGTCCTCGATGTCGATCTCGCCCTCGGCGTGGGAGATCTGCGTGCGGCGCTCGTCGCCGTACGCCTCGGCGATCTCCTGCAGCTCCTCGCGCACGATCGCCATCACGCGCAGCTCGTCGCCGAGGATCGCGCGCAGCTCGGCGATCCGCTCGAGGATGTCGGCGTGCTCCTGTCTGATCTTGTCGACCTCGAGCGCCGTGAGGCGGCCGAGCGTCATCTGCAGGATCGCCTCGGCCTGGCGCTCTGACAGCTCGAACTTGTTGACGAGGTTGACGCGCGCCGTCTCGCGGTCGGGCGAGCTGCGGATCGTGGCGATGACCTCGTCGAGGTTCGCGAGCGCGATCAGCAGGCCCTCGAGGATGTGCGCGCGATCCTCCGCGTGGCGCAGCTCGAACTTCGTGCGGCGGACGATCACCTCGCGCTGGTGGTCGACGTAGCGCCCGATGACCTCGCGCAGCGACAGCGTCTTTGGCACGTTGTCGACGAGCGCGACCATGTTGACGCCGAACGTCGTCTGCATCGGCGTGTGCTTGTAGAGCTTGTTCAGCACGACCTTCGGGATCGCGTCGCGCTTGAGCTCGATCACGAGCCGCATGCCGCGGCGGTCGGACTCGTCGCGCAGGTCGCTGATCTCGGGGATCTTCTTGTCGTGGACGAGGTCCGCGATCTTCTGGATCAAGCCGCCCTCGCCGCCCTTCTTCACCTGGTAGGGCAGCTCGGTGACGATGATCGCCTCCTTGCCCTGCGACAGCGGCTCGATGTGCGCGCGAGCCTGCACGCGGATCTTGCCGCGCCCCGTCTCGTAGGCGCTGTGAATCCCGCTCGTGCCGAGGATCACGCCGCCGGTCGGGAAGTCCGGGCCCGGCATGTGTCTCATCAGGCCCTCGACCGAGATCGCGGGATCGTCGATGTACGCGATCGTCGCGGCGACGGCCTCTCTCAGCGAGTGCGGCGGGATGTTCGTCGCCATGCCGACGGCGATGCCCGCCGACCCGTTGACGAGCAGGTTCGGGAAGCGCGCCGGGAGCACGAGCGGCTCCTGGTTCTGCCCGTCGTAGTTGGGCCCGAAGTCGACGGTGTCGGCGTCGATGTCGCGCAGCATCTCCGTCGCGATGCGGGCGAGACGCGCCTCCGTGTAGCGCATCGCGGCGGCGGGGTCGTCGTCGACGGAGCCGAAGTTACCCTGCCCGTCGACGAGCGGATGGCGCATCGAGAAGTCCTGCGCCATGCGCACGAGCGTGTCGTAGATCGACGAGTCGCCGTGCGGGTGATACTTGCCCATCGTGTCGCCGACGATGCGCGAGGACTTCGCGCGCGGCCGGGTCGGCTGCAGGCCGGCCTCGTTCATCGCGAACAGGACGCGGCGGTGGACGGGCTTCAGGCCGTCGCGCACGTCGGGCAGCGCGCGCCCGACGATGACCGACATCGCGTAGTCGAGATACGCCGAGCGCATCTCCTCCTCGAGCGCGCGCAGCTCGAAGTTGCCGCCGCTCAGTTGATCCGTGGCGCTCATTGAATTACACGTCCAGGTTGGTCACGAGACGGGCGTTCTCCTCGATGAAGTCGCGCCGCGGCTCCACCTGGTCGCCCATCAACATCGAGAAGACGCGGTCGGCGGCCGTCGCGTCCTCCATCGTCACCTTCGCGAGCGTGCGCGAGGCGGGGTCCATCGTCGTCTCGCGCAGCTGCTCCGGGTTCATCTCGCCGAGGCCCTTGAAGCGGTTGATTCTCACGCCGCGGCCAGCGAGGTCCATCACGACGGTGCGGAGCTGTTCGAACGACAGCGCCTCGCCGCCGTGCTCGCCGAGGCGGATGTCGAACGGCGGCGTGCCGACCGTTCTCACCAGTTGCTCGTAGACGCGGATCAGCTGGCGGTACTCGTTCGCCTGCAGCAGCGCCCGGCGCACGTGGCGGATGCGCGCGTGGCCGGTTCTCGCCTCGACCGAGCGCACGACCAGCTCGATCGGATCCTCAGAGGCCAGCTCCATCGAGTAGGGTGCGCCGGCAGCGGTCGGGCGGTTCAACAGCTCGATCAGCTTCGTCTCGTCGGTGACCGCCTCCTCGAGGAAGCCCGCCTCCTCGAGGAAGTCGACGAAGTCGTGGCGAGACATCGCGCGCAGCGCGCTCGCCCAGCCGGCGTACTGCTTGAGCAGGCGGGTGTAGGTCTTCCAGCGCGTCTCGGTGAGCTTGGGCTGGACGTTGCCGGAGCGGTCGCGGATCTCGAACTTCTCGAGCTTGTCGGCGAGCAGGATCTCCTCCAGCTCGGACTCTCTCTCGATGTAGCGCTCGGTCTTGCCCGCCTTCATGCGGTAGAGCGGCGGCTTGGCGATGTAGATGTAGCCGGCCTCGATCAGCTCCTGCATCTCGCGGAAGATCAGCGTCAGCGCGAGCGTGCGGATGTGGGCGCCGTCGACGTCGGCGTCCGTCATCAGGATGATCTTGTGGTAGCGCGCCTTCTCGATGTCGAACTCGTCGCGCACGCCCGTCCCGATCGCCGTGATCAGCGCCTGGATCTCGTTGTTCGCGAGGACCTTGTCGATGCGCGCGCGCTCGACGTTGAGGATCTTGCCGCGCAATGGCAGCACCGCCTGCGTCGAGCGGTCGCGGCCCTGCTTGGCCGAGCCGCCGGCGGAGTCGCCCTCGACGATGAAGATCTCCGACAGCGCCGGATCCTTCACCGAGCAGTCGGCGAGCTTGCCGGGCAGGCGCGAGTTCTCCAGCGCGGACTTGCGGCGCGTCAGGTCACGCGCCTTGCGCGCGGCGTTGCGCGCCTGCGCGGCGGAGACCGCCTTCATGATCACCGCGCGCGCGTCCTGCGGGTTCTCCTCGAGGAACTCGGCGAGACCCTGGTTGACGACCGACTCGACGAACCCCTGCATGCCGGGATTGCCGAGCTTCGTCTTCGTCTGGCCCTCGAACTGGGGGTCGGCGAGCTTCGCGGAGATGACGGCCGTGAGGCCCTCGCGCACGTCCTCGCCGCTGAGGTTGTCGTCCTTCTCCTTCAGCAGGCCCTTCTCGCGCGCGTACTTGTTGAGCGTGCGCGTGAGCGCGGAGCGGAAGCCGGAGAGGTGGGAGCCGCCCTCGTGCGTGTTGATGTTGTTCGCGAACGAGAACACGGACTCCTGATAGGAGGAGTTCCACTGCATCGCGACCTCGACCGCACCCTCGTCGCTGTCACCGGAGAAGAAGACGATCTTTCTCTGAACGGGCTCCTTGTTCTCGTTCAGATATCTGACGAAGTCCTCGATGCCGCCTTCGTACTGGAACTCGACATGTCTGCCCTCGCCACGCTCGTCGGTGAGCGAGATTCTCAGGCCGCGCGTGAGGAAGGCCGTCTCGCGCAGGCGCTCCTCGAGCGTGGAGAACTCGTAGTCGAGCGTCTCCATGATCTCGTCGTCCGCGAGGAACGTGATCGAGGTGCCGGTCGCGCTCGTCGCCTCGCCTCTCGTCAGCGGCCCCTGCGGCTTGCCGCGCTCGTACTCCTGCGACCACGCGTAGCCGTCGCGCCTGACCTCGATCCGGAGCCGCTCGGAGAGCGCGTTGACGACGGACACGCCGACGCCGTGGAGACCGCCGGAGACCTTGTAGCCGCCGCCGTCGCCGAACTTGCCGCCGGCGTGGAGCACGGTCAGCACGACCTCGACGGCCGGCTTCTGCTCCTTCTCCATGATCGCGACGGGGATCCCGCGGCCGTTGTCGACCTCGGTGATCGAGTTGTCCGGGTGGATCGTGACCGAGAGGGCGGTGCAGTGCCCGGCGAGCGCCTCGTCGACGGAGTTGTCGACGACCTCGTAGACGAGGTGGTGCAAGCCGCGGACGCCGGTCGAGCCGATGTACATGCCGGGCCGCTTGCGGACCGCCTCGAGGCCCTCGAGGACGGTGATGTCCTGGGCGTCGTACGAACGGTTCGGCTTGTCAGCCGAGGGTCTGTCGCTGGCCAACGGTCCTCCGATGACGTTGCAACGCCCCGGAGCCGCGCCTGGAGAAGAGGCACGCCGGGGCGTCGAAGACTGATGTGCACAAGGATAGCACAAAGGGGGCGCGGAACCGGCCTCGTCCGTCCCGCAAATGTCCTGCAAATTCCAGAGAAAAACGGTCGCTTGAGGCCCCGCGCGGCGGCCCGCTGCGGGACGTGCGCCGCTCGCGACTCATGCGGGCCCCCGCGAGCCGGTCACGCAGCGCAGCCGCGTGACCTCGCCGTCGGCGATCGCGGCGTTCAGCTTGTGCATCAACAAGGGGGATTGGAGGTCCAGCTCCTGCGCCCAGACGGACCCCGAGCAGGCGATCGTCACGACCCCGCCGCGGGCGCTCACCGGCGACGCCTCCCGTGCGATCACGGCCCCCGCCGCCTCCGGCCACACCCGCTGCACCTCGGCGAGCAGCGTCCGTGGCGCGAGCGTCTCCCGCAGCGGCGCGATCGCGCTGGCAAGCGGTCGGGGCGCCCGCCGGCTCACGCCGCCTCCGCCTCCGTCAGCACGGTGCCGTCGGCGACCGCGAGGCGCGTCACGTCCGGCTGCTCGGCGCCCGGCACGTGCTCCAGGTCGGTCGTCGTGATGACGCTCTGCCCGCGCCCGCGCAGCAGCCCGACGAGCCGCGCGCGGCGGTCGCGGTCCAGCTCGCTCATCACGTCGTCGAGCAGCATCACCGGCGTCGCCTCGCGCGTGCCGGCGATTGCCTCGCGCTCGGCCAGCAGCAGCGCGAGCAGCCCGAGCCGCTGCTGGCCCTGGGAGCCGTAGGCGCGCAGCTCGCGTCCCTCGCGTGTCAGCAGCAGGTCGTCGCGGTGCGGCCCGTGGCCGGTGAAGCCGCGCTCGAGGTCCTGCGCGCGGCGCTCGGCCAGCTCGGCGGCGAGCGCGTCGGCGTCCGCCGCCTTCGAGCGCGGTCGGTAGGCGACGGCCGGATCGCCGTCGAGGCCCAGCTCCTCGGCGCGCACGGCGAAGTGCTGGGCGACCGCGTCGATCGCGGCGCGACGGTCGGCCATCAGCGCGATCCCGTGTCGCGCCAGCTCGCGGTCCCACGCCGACAACGAGGCGGCCGCCGCACCGCCGCCGCGGATGCGGGCGACGAGCGCGTTGCGCTGCGCGAGCGCCTGGTTGTACGCGCGCCGCGTCGCCACGCGCGCCGGCCACAGCGCGGTCACGAGCTGGTCCATGTGCGCGCGCCGCAGCGCCGGGGTGCCCTTGATCAGCTCCAGGCGATCGGGCAGGAAGACGCTCACGAGCGGGCGCCCGGCGACGTCCAGCAGCCGCTCGACGCGCACGCCGTCGGCCGTCATCCGCTTCGGCTCGCCGGGCGTGAAGCCGACGCTGAGCTCGTGCAGGCCGTCGGGCGCTTCGGTCGTCACCTCCACGCGCACCACCTGCTCGCCGAAGCGCACCAGCTCGCGCTCGTTCGTCGTCCGCGAGGAGCGCCCGGTGCAGCCGAAGTAGAGCGCGTCGAGCAGGTTCGTCTTGCCCGCGCCGTTGCTGCCCGTCACGACCGTCACGCCGGGGCCGAGCTCGACGTCGGCGGCGGCGTAGCTGCGGAAGTTGCGCATCGAGAGGCGCACGATCCGCACGGCGGCCGCCCGCCTAGACGTTGAGCCGGATCGGCATGATGAGGTAGAGGAAGCCCGGGTCGTCGGCGGCCTGGATCAGGCCAGGGCGCAGCGGGCTGATCAGCTTTAGCACGATGTCGCCCGACTCGATGCCCTCGAGCCCGTCGCGCAGGAACTCTGGGTTGAAGCCGATCTCGAACGGCTCGCCCTGGAAGGCGACGGGCAGCGACTCGCGCGCTTCGCCGATGTCGGGCGTCTGCGCGGAGATCGTCAGCTCGCCGGGCTGGAACGACAGCCGCAGCGGCGCATTCTTCTGCGCCAGCAGGCTGATGCGGCGCACGACGTCCGTGATCTCGCTCCCGGCAAGCGCCAGCTCGTGTTCGTACGTCTCGGGCAGCAGCTGGCGGTAGTTGGGGAACTGGCCTTCGATCAGCCGCGACGACAGCACGACGCCGGCGATCGCGAAGACGATCTGGTTCTGGCGCACGGCGACGGTGAGATCCTCGCCGTCGAGCTGCTGTACGAGGCGCGCCAGCTCCTGCAGCGCACGCGCCGGCACATTTGCCTCGAACGCCTGCTGCAGCGGCTGCTCGAGCTGCGTCTCCTTGACGCTGAGACGGTAGGAGTCGGTCGCGACCATGCGCAGCTCGCGCTCGGACGCCGAGACGAGGATGCCGGTGAGGACCGGGCGCGTCTCGTCGCGCGAGGCCGAGTTGGCGACCTTGAGGATCGTCGCCACGAAGGCCTCCGCCGGTACGCGCACCGCGCCGGCGTCCTCCGGCTCGGGGAACGGGGGGAAGTCCTCACCGCGCAGCGTGCGGATGTGGAACGTCGCGTTGCCGGCGACCAGTTCGACGTCCTGCTCGGCGGCGCGCAGCTCGAGCGTTACCGTCGGTCCCGACAGCGACCGCACCACGTCGACCAGCAGCCGTGCCGGGAGCACGATCGAGCCCTCGCGCTCGACTTGGGCTGGGAGCGGGACGCGCAGCCCGACCTCCATGTCGGTCGCGCGCAGCTCCACCACTCCGCTCCCACCCGCCCCGGCGACGATCTGGACGCCCGAGAGCGCTTGGATTGCGCCGCGAGTGGAGGCGACGCGGCTGACGGTCTGGAGCTGGGCGAGCAGCTCGTCGCGCGCGGCGGACAGCTTCACGATGAAGACCTCGGATAGGAGAGAGTCGTTGTCATAGGGAGGGTGGATATGTGCACAACCGGGCGAAATCCGCGCTGGTGCGGGGAGGATCTGCGCACACGGCCTGTGGACACGAGCGTGGGAAGTCTTTCAGGAAGGGCGGTCGGCACCGGCGTCGGCACCGGGCTGTTGAAGGGCGGCGGTGAGGCTGCGCACGAGCTCGTGCGCCTCGGCGTCGCTGGCGATCCGTTGGGTCGTGCGCCGGCAGGCGTGCAGCACGGTGCTGTGGTTGCGGCCGCCGAAGGCGCGTCCGATCGCAGGCAGCGTCGCGTCGGTCAGCTCGCGCGAGAGGTACATCGCGACCTGGCGGGCCCACGCGACGCGCGCGCTGCGGTCGGGTGAGCGGAGCGCGTCGGGCGAGATGCCGAGGCGCTCGCACGTGGCCGCCTGGATCTCCTCCACGGTGCTCACGCGGCCGGTCACGCCGTCCGGATAGAGGCCGTCCAGCACGTGCGTGACGAGGGCACGGTCGATCGGACGGCCGGTCAGCGAGTGGAAGGCGACGACGCGGATCAGCGCTCCTTGCAGGGCGCGGACGTTCGTCGTGACGCGCTCGGCGATCGGCACGATCGCGTCGGCATCGTCGAGCCGGAGGCCGTCGTGGTGCACGCGCTTGCGCAGGATCGTCATGCGCGTCGCGAGGTCGGGCGGTCGGATGTCGGCGACGAGGCCGGACTCGAAGCGCTCGCGCAGCCGGTCGGCCAGCGCGTTCATGTCGCGCGGCATGCGGTCGCACGTGACGACGAGCTGGCTGCCCGTCTCGTACAACGCGTTGAAGGTGTGGAAGAACTCCTCCTCGACCTTCGCCTTGCGCTCGAGGAACTGCACGTCGTCGATGAGCAGGATGTCCGTGTCGCGGTAGCGGCGCTTGAAGTGCTCGACCGAGCTGGACTTGAGCGCCCCGACGAACTCGCCGGTGAACGCCTCGAGCGTGGTGTAGCGCACGGCCATGCCGCCGCCGTAGGCGTCGACGTAGTTGGCGATGGCGTGCAGCAGGTGCGTCTTGCCGAGGCCCGGTGGCCCGTAGAGGAAGAGCGGGTTGTAGGCCTGTCCGGGCAGTTCGGCGACCGCGAGGGCTGCGGCGTGCGCAAGGCGATTGCCGTCGCCGATCACGAACTGGTCGAACGTGTACTTCGGGTTGAAGACGTCGCTCGGGCGGCCGGACGGGACCGGTGCGGCGGCGGCGAAGCGGTTGTAAGCCGGCGCGGGTGCCGTCTGCGGTGAGTCGGACAGCGGTCCGTCGAGCGGGACGATCGTGATCGTCGTGGCTTCTCCGAGGACCGCGGCAGCGCAGGTCTGCAGCACGCGCGCGAAGCGGTCGGCGACCCAGGTGCGGATCTCCTCGGGTGCACCGACCAGCAGCGCGTCGCCCTCGATCGCCCGCGCTTGCAGCGGCGCGAGCCAGAGGTGGTAGGTGGAGTCGGTGACCGCGCGCCGCAGCTCGGCTTGGATCTGGGGCCAGGTGTGCTCGAGCGCTGGGTGCACAGGGGTCGTCGACCGACTCCTCGTCGGATGGCGTTGCGGGGGGATGGAGGGACCGTGAAGGCCCCGGGGGGCGGCGAATATAGCAGCGCCGCCAGGCCGCGCTCGGCACCCTTGGCGGATGCCTGCGGGGGAGTGCGCAAATCGCGGGAAAAAGGTCGCGGAGTTGCTGCGGGAGGTCTGCGAAGAGCTGTTGAGAACCTGTCGACAAGCCTGTGCAGAAGTGGGGAGATAGTCCACAGGCGCCGGCGCGTATACTGGCCCTTCCCGACGGCATCGTCAGGGGTGCCGAAGCCGACCGTGTGGCCGGCGGAGGCGAGTCCCCGCGCAGGAGCTGACATGAAACGCACCTACCAGCCCAAGAAGCGCAAGCGCGCTCGCACGCATGGCTTCCGCGCCCGGATGCAGACGCGCGCAGGCCGCCTGACGCTCAAGCGTCGCCGCGACAAGGGCCGCAGCCGCCTCACCGTCTGATGAGCGGTCGCCCGGGCGTCGCAGCCCGGCGAAGCAAGCGCGGGCGGCTCTCCCGCAGCGCCGAGTTCGACCGGGTGTTCCGTCAAGGACGCTCGCATGCGAACCGCGTCCTGGTCCTCTACGGCTTTCCGCGGGGACAGGACGGCGAGCCGCGGCTCGGCCTGTCCGTGTCTCGCAGAGTCGGCGGCGCGGTCGAGCGCAACCGCGTGAAGCGGCTGCTGCGCGAGGCGTTCGAGCAGGAGTCCGCGCGGCTGCCGGAGGGCCACGACGTCGTGATCGTGGCGCGGCCCGAGGCGCGCGCCGTCGCCGAGCGCGACGGGCTCGAGGGCCTGCGCGCGCCGCTCGCCGAGCTGATCGACCAGTTGCGCGCGCGCGTCGAGGGCGAGCGCAGATGAGCTGGGCACGCGCCATCGCGGTCGCGCCGATCCGCCTGTACCAGCGGGCGATCTCGCCGCTGGTACAGGCGCGCTGCAAGTACTACCCGAGCTGCTCGCACTACGCCGCGCAGGCGGTGCAGGAGTACGGCATACTGCGCGGGCTCGTCCTCGCGGGCTGGCGGCTGCTGCGCTGCAATCCGTGGAGCCACGGGGGCTGCGACCCGGTCCACGAGCAGCATCTCTTCGCCTCACGTCGACCGGCAGCCCCGAGCGCCTGATCTCCCCCATGTTCACCGTCTTCGCCAATCCGCTCCAGCCGCTGATCACGGTCTGCGAAAGAGTCCTGCTGTTCTTCCACGACACCGTGGGAACGGGCTGGGGCCTCTCGATCATCCTGCTGACGATCTCGGTGCGGCTCGTCGTCCTGCCGCTGACGCTGAAGCAGGTCACGTCGATGCAGCGTCTCCAGGTGCTGGCGCCGGAGATGAAGGCGATCCAGGCGAAGTACAGAGACGACAAGCAGCGCCAGCAGCAGGAGATGATGAAGTTCTACCGGGAGAACAGAGTCAACCCTCTGGCCTCCTGCCTGCCGCTGGTCTTCCAGCTCCCGTTCTTCTTCGCGCTGTACTACATGCTGCGCAAGGACCTGAAGCTGGACATGTGCCCTGGCATCGAGGGCTACGCGGCCTCGCAGCACGCGAGCGTGGCGAACGTCACCTGCTCGCAGTTTGCCGACTCCTCGTACGCCGCCGCGCACCACATCACGGTCGCGGACCCGAGCTTCCTCTTCATCCCGGATCTGACCGCGAAGGCGACGGGCGCGGTGCTGATCACGCTGATCGTGCTCTACATCGCGAGCCAGCTCGGCTCGGGCCTGTTGAGCTCCTCCGCGATGACGGACAGAAACCAGCGGATGCTGATGCTCGGCCTGCCGCTCATCTTCGTCACGTTCATCATCCGCTTCCCCGCCGGTCTGATGGTCTACTGGATCACGACGAACTGCTGGACGATCGTGCAGCAGTTGATCGTGCGCAAGACGGTGGGGGTGCCCAACCGGCCTGCGCTCGCGACGGCGGGCGCGCCCGCGGGCGCCGCGGCGTTGACCGGCGGCAGGCGCAAGAGCGGGGGCGAGGGGAAGGATGGGACGGCGGCGGCCAAGGCCCCGCCGGACAAGGACTCCGGGTCGGCCAAGACGCAGGCGCCCGCGGCGAAGGCCGGCACGAACGGGGCGTCCGCCGGCGGCACGCCGCCGCCGCGCAGAAAGAAGAAGCGGACGGGGCGGCGTCGGTGAGCGCGCGCACGGACAGCGACGCGGCGACGCGCGTGCGACGGATGCTGGAGGAGATCGTCGATGCGGTCGGCGTGGTCGCCACCATCGACGTGTCCGAGGACGCAGACGGGCTGCGCGCGAACCTCGACGGCGAGGACCTCGGGCTGCTGATCGGCCGTCACGGCCAGACGATCGATGCGATCCAGCACCTCGCGTACCGGGTCGCCTACCGCGGCGAGGACGAGCGCAAGCGCGTGACGGTCGACGCGGCGGGCTATCGCGAGCGGCGTGCTGCGCTGCTGCAGCAGGACGCGGACGAGGCGGCCGACGAGGCGCTTCGCACCGGCGAGCCGGTCGCGCTCGACGCGATGAATGCGGTCGAGCGCCGTGTCGTGCACGAGTACCTGCGCGACCGCGACGGGATCGAGACGTACAGCGAGGGCGCAGAGCCCGACCGCTACCTCGTCGTCGCCCCCGCGGGCGAGTAGCGCCCGGGCGATTCAGAGAACGCACGCCGCGTTTCACGTTTTACATGACGGTGAAACAGATTCTGAGGCGATGGCGTCCCTGACCTCCTTCGAGCGCGGCCTGCTGGTCGGGATCCTCATCGGCGAGGGCTCCTTCGGCGGCGACGGCAAGCAGCCGCAGATCACGCTGCGCATGCACACCCGCCATGAGGCGCTGTTCAGATGGTTGATCGAGGCATTCCCGCGCACGAAGCTCTACGGCCCGTACCACCACGGCGAGCGCTCGTACTACCAGTGGATGGCCCGCGGACAGGCGCTCGTCGAAGACGTCCTGCCGATCCTCGAGGACGCGCTCGGGCCCGATCTCGACGGTCACGCCGCCGCGCGCTTCGACGCGATGCGCACGACGTACGCCGACTACATCGCCCGCGTCCGCGCACGTGCGGCATCTGCGTCGTGACGCTCGCGCCGACGGTCGAGCAAGAACTGGGCGAGCTGGCCGACCGCTACGGCCTGCCCGCGTCGGCCCCCGCCCAACTCGCGGCGCTCCTGGCCGCGCTCGACGCCGATCCGCACGCGCCGACGACCGTGCGAACGCCGGCGGAGGCGGCCCGCACCCACCTCGCCGACTCCCTCGTCGCGCTCGAGCTGGACGTCGTCCGGGAAGCGACCAGCGTCGCGGATCTCGGCGCCGGGGCGGGCTTTCCGGGCCTGGCACTGGCGGTCGCCCTGCCGATGGCGGAGGTCGTGCTGATCGAGAGCGTCGCGCGTAAGTGCGCCTTCATCCGCGCTGCCGCCGACGCCGCGCAGCTGACGAACGCCGACGTCGTCGCCGACCGCGCGGAGTCGTGGAGCGCCGGCCTCGGCACGCGCAACCTCGTGACCGCACGGGCGCTCGCGCCACTCGCGGTCCTCGCCGAGTACGCCGCGCCGCTGCTGCGCGAGGGGGGTGCACTCGTCGCCTGGAAGGGGCGCCGCGACGAGCAGGAGGAGCTGGACGCCGCTGCGGCGGCGGGCGAGCTGGGGCTGGCGGTGGAGGAGATCCACGCTGTCCATCCGTACCCCGGTGCCGAGCACCGCCACCTGCACGTCCTGCGCAAGGTCGCGCCGACGCCCGACCGCTACCCCCGCCGGCCGGGGATGGCACGGAAACGCCCGCTCGCAGCGCGCAACCGGCCGACCTCCGACCGTGTTCGCCGCTACCGTGACAGCGATGCCTGACCGCGCCCCCGCCGCATGAGCACCGTCTACGCGATCGCCAACCAGAAGGGCGGGGTCGGCAAGACGACGACGGCCGTGAACCTCGCCGCCTGCATCGCCGAGGCGGAGTACGAGGTGCTGCTCATCGACATGGACGCGCAGGCGAACGCGACCGTCGGCCTCGGCCTGTCAAAGGACGCCACGCCGAGCATCTACGACGTGCTCGCCGGCGACGCGGCGCTCGCCGACGCGATCCGCCCGACGGAGATCGAGCACCTCGCGATCGTCCCCTCCAGCCCCGAGCTCGCGGGCGCGAACGTCGAGCTGCCGCGCATCGAGGGATCCGAGCATCGACTGCGCGACGCGCTCGCGGCGGTGCGCGACCGCTACGCCTTCACGATCCTCGACTGCCCGCCGTCGCTCGGGCCGCTGACCGTCAACGCGCTCGTCGCGGCCGATCGCGTGATCGTGCCGGTGCAGGCCGAGTACTTCGCGCTCGAGGGCCTCGCCGGCCTGCTCGACACGCTCTCGCTGATCCAGCGCGAGCTGAACCCGCGGCTCACGATCGCGGGCATGGTGCTGACGATGCACGACGGCCGCACGCGGCTTGCCCAGGACGTCGAGCAGGAGGTCCGCTCGCACTTCCCACAGCTTGTGTTCGACACCGTCATCCCGCGCAACGTCCGAATCGGCGAGGCGCCGAGCTTCGGGCAGCCGGTGATCCACCACGACCCGCACTGCGCCGGCTCCGACGCCTACTTCGAGCTGGCGCGAGAGGTGGCGGCCCGTGGCTGACAAGCCGCCGAAGAACGGCGCGCACCGCAAGGCGGACTTTCAGGAGGCACTCCCGCGCAGAGCGGCCGCCAAGACGCGCGGCATGGGCAAGGGCCTCGCGGCGATCCTCGCCGCCTCGCCGAGAGAGGAGCCGGAGGAGCTGCGCCAGCTCGCGGTCGAGACGATCGGCCCGAACCCGAATCAGCCGCGCCGCCACTTCGACGAGGAGGCGCTGACCGCGCTCGCCGCATCGCTGGAGGCGCGCGGCGTGCTGCAGCCGGTGCTCGTGCGGCCGCTTGCGGGCGGCTTCTACGAGCTGATCGCCGGCGAGCGCCGCTGGCGCGCGGCGCAGCTCGCGGGCCTGAGACAGATCCCCGCGATCGTCCGCCACCACGACAACGCGGCCTCGCTCGAGCTGGCCGTGATCGAGAACATGGCGCGCGAGGACCTCAACCCGGTCGAGGAGGCGCGTGCGTGCGCCGCGCTCGTCGACGAGCTGGGCCTCACGCGTGAGGATGTCGGCCGCCGCGTCGGCCGCGGCCGCGTCGCCGTCTCGAACCTGATTCGCCTGCTCGACCTGCCCGACGAGGCGCTCGCGCTGGTCGAGCGCGGAGACCTCAGCGAAGGCCACGGCCGCGCGCTGCTGCTCGCGAGAGACCACGACGCCCGACGCCGCCTCGCCCGCGATGCCGCCGCAGCGGGCTGGTCGGTGCGCGAGCTGGAGCGCCGGGCGCGCGAGGCGGACGAGCCGCGACCCGGGCGCGGCCGCACGGCCAGCCGCAGCGTGCTGCACCCGGACCAGCAGGCGGCCGTCGAACAGCTCTCCGACGCCTTCGGCACCGCCCTCGGCACGGCCGTGCGCGTCGTCCCGCAGGGCGACGGCTACCGCCTCCAACTCGCCTTCGAGTCGCTCGACGACGCGCTCGAGCTGGCCCGGCGCCTCGGCGCCGCCACGCCGGCTTGACGCCGCTGCGCACCGCGCCGGCGGTCACGCAGACACGCCGCGGCCATCCCGCTAGAATCGGCTCTCGCGGGGCGATTAGCTCAGTCGGTTAGAGCGCTTCTCTGATAAGGAAGAGGTCCCTGGTTCGAATCCAGGATCGCCCACTCCGCAAGTGGTTTTCCCTTGCGAGAGGTCCTGGGGAGCCTGTTGGACTGCACACCGGCCACGCCGGTTAACCGTCAGACTTGCCGGTATTCAGCTGTCGAGCCGTTCGGTCGGCTGCCCGGTGATCTGTGCGATGAGGTCGAAGTCCTGGTCCTGATGCAGGACCACGACGCCTGCGCGCTCGGCGATGGCTGCGATGAGCAGATCTGGCACGGCCGGCGCCCGATGATGACCACGGTCGGCGAGCAGGGTGAGAACCTCGACGGCGCGATCTTCTGCTGCGGGCGTCGCGTACTCGACGGGCATCGATGCGACCGGAGCCTCTCGCAGCCCCGCGTGGAGATCCTCTGAATCCCGTGCGCAGAAGCCGACTTCGAGCAATGTGACGGTGGCGACGCGGACGAGTCCTCGCTCGATTCGATCTGCCCACGTGGCGCTGTCCGGGCTGCGTCCGAGCCGGACCAGCGCAGACTTGTCGATCAGCCAGCCCGACAGCTCTGCAGCTGCGGTCACGACCAGGCGCGGCGCATGACTTCGGGGTCCTCGAGGTCGGCGAAGCGAGACGCGAACCGCTGCAGATCGGCTGAGGTCACCGGCGCCGACGGACGAGCGGCCTCCTGATGAAGCCGGCGCCGCAGGTACTCCGTGCGAGAGAGCTTGAGCCCGGCGGCAAGTGCGTCGATGCGGGCAAGATCCTCCGCGGGCACATCTCGGATCAGGACGTCGGGCATGAGCCGAGGATATCACTAGATATCACCGCTGCGACAGCCCTGCCGCCTCACACCAGCGCCAGATAAGCCATGACGGGAGCAAGCAGTCGGCGAAGTGCAGATCCCCTGAGCGGCTGCCGGACAAGACTCTGATTATTTGACTAATAGCGAGTAGCGTGCAGCGCTCGTGGTGATTCGCCACGGCTCATGCGCTCGGTCTTTTCCAGCCCCCGCCGTTCTCGTCAGAGCTTGTCGTACTCGGCCCGGATACCGCTGCTGCTGCTGGCGTTCGCGTTCGCGGCGTTCGTGCTGTCGCTGAGTGCAGGATCCGCCGGCGCGGCGCCTCCGCGGGCCATCGTGACGCTGAGCACCGTCAAGGTCGGCGCTCCCGGGAATCCTTCTGCAGCCGTCGTCCCCTTTACCGACGCGATCTACGCGTCGTGCGCCGACGCGCCCCAGACGAAGGCGGGCTGCCAGACGCTCGGCGGCGTCAGCTACCGCTACGAGATCGGTCGTCTGGAGATCACCGTCGGGCAGTGGGTCGCCTTCCTCAACACCGTCGACCCGAGCGGCCGCGATCGACACCATCTGTACGACTCGACCGAAAGTGCGGCAGCGTGGCCGAAGTACGGCCAGATCAACCGGGCGTCGCGCGCCGCGGCCGGCCGCCACTACTCCGTGGCCTACCCCGAGTGGACCGACAAGCCGTACGGCTTCGCCAACTTCCTGCGCGCCGCGCGCTTCGTCAACTCGCTCGAGAACGGCCGAACGCTCTCCAAGCGCACCGGCCGCGCCGGAGGCTTCACGGTCGTCATCCGCCGGATCATGCTGTCGCGCCAGACCGAGCGCGGGATGTACGACATGAGCCGTCACAAGGCCACCCGCACCAAGCGCGCGGGCTTCGTCATCCCGAGTCAGAACGAGTGGACCAAGGCCGCCTACTACGACCCCAAAGGCGGCGGGACCCTCTCGTACTGGAAGTACCCGACCAACCCCGGCGTCTTCGGCGACGGCACGGCGACCGCTCCCAGCCCGACCGTCCTCGGCGCCTCGACCGGCGACGTGACGAACGCCTCCACGCAGCCGCTGGCGACGTATCACGCATCCGGTGCGGCCGCTCCAACCTGGTGCCCCGGTCAGGTCCAAACCGCCAGCACCTGCGCCAGCGTCAACCCGTTCGGGATCGACCCCACCACCTATGCGGCCGCCTACCAGGGCTCGCTCAGCAGCGTGGGCCAGGCGCGGACCCCGTCGCCGTGGGGCACGCTCGACCAGGGCGGAAACGTGGTCGAATGGACCGACACGATCACTCCGTCGCCGCTCGGGACGGACAAGGGGCGCGTGTGGCGCCGGCTGCACGGCGGCATCGCGAACTCTCCCGCCTACCAGTTGTGGCTCTCCGCTGTCGGACTCCAGCCGCAGGACAACGCGCTGTTCACGGTCACCTATCCGTGGCTCGGATTCCGCATCGCAATCGTCGGCAACGCGACCCGATAGGGCCGCCGGTCCGGTCCCCGGGCAGCGGGACGGGACCGAGGCACGCCACGGACGTCGCCGCGGACCCCGAGCCGACGCCTGCTCGCCCCACCTTTCGCGCGCAAGGCCACGCCTATACTTGGACCTCGCCCACCGCAAGGAGCCGTTCGTTGCAGGAGATGGTCATCTACGGCGTGAGCTTCGACATGGTCGGCAAGCAGCCGATCGTGCTGTTGAAGACCGTCGACAGCAACAAGTTCCTGCCGATCTGGATCGGGCATCCGGAGGCGGCGGCGATCCTGATGAAGCTCCAGGGCGCGACCACGCCGCGGCCGATGACGCACGATCTGCTGTCCGAAGTGCTCGGCGAGCTGGACGTCGCCTGCACGAGAGTCGCCGTCACCGAGCTGCGCGAGAACACCTTCTACGCGTCGATCACGCTCGCCGTCAACGGCAGAGAGATGGAGATCGACTCGCGCCCGAGCGACGCGCTCGCGCTCGCCGTCCGCGCCGGCGCGCCGATCTTCGCCGCCGAGGAGGTCATCGCCGAGTCCGCGATCGAGTTCGAACACGAGGTCGAGGACACCGAGGAGGTCGTCGAGAAGTTCAAGGACTTCCTCGACGAGGTCACGCCGGAGGACTTCGCCGCCGGCGACAGCTAGGGGTGTCGGAGGTGGCCACGTGGCCACCGGAGGCGGGCCCCCAGGCCGTCTCCGCCCCGCTCAGGCGGGCGTGCGGCTCAACGCGATGCTCAGGATCCGCTCGACCAGCTGGTCGAAGCCGATCCCCGCCGCGTCCGCCGCCTGCGGCAGCAGGCTCGTCTCCGTCA
>CAZGJV010000003.1:84995-91377 GCA_964525715.1 uncultured Conexibacter sp.
TCGAAGCCGATCCCCGCCGCGTCCGCCGCCTGCGGCAGCAGGCTCGTCTCCGTCAGCCCGGGCACCGAGTTGGCCTCGAGCACGAACAGCTCGCCGTCGTCGCGCAGCATCAGGTCGACCCGCGCGAAGCCCGCACAGCCGAGCGCCCGGTAGGCGGCGACCGCCAGCTCCTGCGTGCGCTCCGCGACCCCGGAGGGCAGCTCTGCCGGGCACACGAAGCGCGTGCGGCCGATCTCGTAGCGCGCCTCGAAGTCGTAGAAGTCGCGCCCCTCCGGCACCGCCTCCACGACCGGCAGCGCCCGCGGCGAGCCGTCCTCGTCCACGATCGACACCGCCAGGTCCCGCCCCGGCACGCAGCGCTCAAGCAGCACCTTGCGGTCATACGAGAAGGCGGAGACGATCGCCGCCGGCACATCCGCCGCCGTGCGCGCGAACTTGATCCCCAGCGCCGAGCCCTGTGCCGCCGGCTTGACCACGAGCGGGAAGTCGAGCTGGCGCTCGATCGCCGGCAGCGCCTGCGCCGCGCCCAGCTCGCGGAAGGCGGTCTCGCTGAAGGCGTGGAAGTCGGGCGTTGGGATCCCCTCGGCGCGCAGCAGGTGCTTCGTCAGCACCTTGTCCCAGCAGCGGATGCACGCCGCCACGCCCGAGCCCGTGTAGGGCAGGCCGAGCACGTCCAACAGCTCCTGGATCGTCCCGTCCTCGCCGTCGCGCCCGTGCAGCGCCACGAACACGGCATCGGGCGCCAGCTCGGTCAAGCGCGCGACGAGATCGGTGCCGACGTCGATCGCGGCCGCCGTGTGGCCGAGCCGCTGCAGCGCGTCCTCGACGCGCGCGCCGGACTTCAGCGACACCTGCCGCTCCAAGGAGCGGCCGCCCTGGAGGACCGCGACGGTGACCATCTCAGCGGTCGGACTCGGCGCGGCCGCGCGCTCTGCGCCGCCGCGGCAGCTCCAGCACGTCGGCGAGCTGTCCGGCCTCGCGCGGCTCGTCGACGGCGGACGCGGGCGCCGGGGCCTGGCCGGTCAGCGTCCCGTACAGCGCCACCTGCTCGGCCACGACCTTGCCGATCCGCCGCACGCCCTCGCGGATCGCCGCCTCGTCGGAGCCGGAGAAGTTCAGGCGCATCGACGCTCCGCCGCGGCCGTCGAGGTACGCCGCGCGCCCCGGCACGAACGCGACGTTCTCGTCGAGCGCGCGCGCCAGCAGGTCCGTCGTGTCGATGTAGTCCGGCAGCGTCGCCCAGATGAACAGGCCGCCCTGCGGCTGCGTCCACGCCGCCTCGCGCGGGAAGTGCGTTCTCAGCGCGTCCAGCATCGCGTCGCGGCGGTCGCGGTAGATGCCGATCAGCGAGTCGACGTAGCCGCGCCAGTCGCCCGACGCGAAGTACTCGACGACGAACAGCTGCGTCATCGAGGAGCTGCACAGGTCGGCCGCCTGCTTGCCGAGGTTCATCTTCTGCAGCACCGGCCGCGGCGCCGCCGCCCAGCCGAGCCGGATCCCCGGCGAGAGGATCTTCGAGAACGTGCCGAGGTAGATCACGAACTCGCCGCCGTCGAGCGAGTAGAGCGTCGGCAGCGGCTCTCCCTCGTAGCGCAGCAGGCCGTACGGGTTGTCCTCCAGCACGAGCAGCTCGCGCTCGTGCGCCACCTGCACGAGCCGCCGGCGACGCGGCAGCGACATCGTCACGCCGCCCGGGTTCTGGAAGCTCGGGATCGTGTAGATGAACTTCGGCCGCCGGCCCTCGCGCTCGAGCCGGTCGAGCGTCTCCTCGAGCACGTCGACGCGCATGCCGTCCTCGTCCATCTCGATCTGCACGACGTCGGCCTCGTAGGAGCAGAACGTCGGCACCGCGCCCGGGTAGGTCGGCGCCTCTGCGACGATCACGTCGCCGGGGTCCACGAGCGTCTTGCAGACGAGGTCGATCACCTGCTGGCCGCCGGTCGTGACGAGCAGCTCGCCTTCGTCGACCGTCATCCCCTCCGCCTCCATCACCTCGGCGATGCAGTGCGCGGCGGTCGCGAAGCCCTCGGTCGGGCCGTACTGGAGCGCTCTCGCGCACGCCTCCTCGGCGACCGTCGCCATCAGCGACGCGTACGTGTCGGGGGGGAAGGTCGACGTGTCGGGCAGCCCGCCGGCGAGCGAGATCACCTCGGCGCGCTCGGTCAGCGCCATCAGGTCGCGCATCGCCGAGGACTTCATGACCTTCGTGCGCTGGGCGAACAGGCCCGCGTAGCGCTCGAGATCGCGCGTGGTCGAGCGCGGCGGCTCGCGGCGCGTCATCGCTGCGCCCGGCGGTGCATCGGCATGTGAAGATCTTCGCCGCGACGGTCCGGAAGCCTGTCGCGCTCGGCTATCGTCATGCAGCCAAGCTACCGCAGAACATGACGCTCTTCCTCGCCATCTGCCTCGGAATCGGCCTCGCGCTGGCCGTCGGGCTGCGCCCGTTTCTGCCCGCGCTGCTCGCCTGCGCGCTCGCGCGCGGCGACGCCGGCATCGACTTCGAGCACACGGACGTCGCGTTCATGGAGAAGCCCGCCTTCCTGCTCGCGCTGCTGATCGGCGTGATCGTGCTCGTCGCGATGGAGCGCAGATACGGCCCCGAGCACGTCTCCAGCGGGCCGTTCGGCGCGGCGATCGCGGGCATCGGCCTCGCGCTCGGCGCGCTGCTGTTCGGCGGGGCCCTGCAGGACCACCACTACGCGTTCGGGATCGGCCTGATCGCCGGGATCGCATGCGCCGCGCTCGCCGAGGCGGCCGCGCGCGGCTTCTTCGAGAGCACGCGCAGACGGCTCGACAGAGAGGCGGCGGGGACGCTGCCGTTCTACGCCGAGGTCGCGGCCCTCGTGCTCGCGGGCCTGTCGGTGCTGGCGCCGCCCGTCGCGCTCGTCGCGCTCGCGTTCCTCGTGTGGCTGCTGCTGAACCAGCGCAGACGCGCCGGGCGCAAGTACGCGGGCCTGCGCATATTGCGGTGAGTGGCGATCCCTCCGCCGCGCCGCGCAAGCTCGTCCTGACGGTCATCGACGGGCTCAAGCCGGCGATGCTGGAGCGGGCGGTCGAGCAGGGTCGTGCGCCGATCCTGAAGGCGATCATGGAGCGCGGCGCCTACGTCGACGACTGCGTCGCCGCGTTCCCGTCCGTCACGCCCGTGTGCGCCGCGTCGATCGCGACGGGGACCGGTCCCGACCAGCACCGCATCCCGAGCATGAACTGGTACGACCGCGCCGAGCGGCGCTATGTCGAGTACGGCTCGAGCTTCGGCGCGAGCCGCCGCGCCGGCGTCATGCGCTCGCTCACCGACACCGTCTACAACATGAACGGCAGACACCTCGCGCCCGAGGTGCCGACCGTCTTCGAGCGCCTCGACGACGCCGGCCTGCGCACCGCCGGCACGACGTACCTGATCTACCGCGGCCGCCACCGCCACCAGATCGCCGGCGAGACCGCGCTCGCCCGTATAGCCGGCGCCGTCTTCCGCGAGTCGGTGATGGGGCCGAGAGAGCTGTTCTACGCGGACCTGTTCGCGAGCCGCAGAACCGGCTGCCGCGGCCAGCTCGGGATGCCGGGCCAGCGTGACCAGCACAGTGGCTGCGTCGGTTCGTACCTCGTGGAGCACGACCTGTTCGACTTCCTGCTGTTCTCGCTGCCGGACAACGACGCCTTCTCGCATCGCAACGGCCCGCACGCGACGGTCGCCTCGATCGGCAACGCCGACCGCCAGCTCGAGCGGCTCGTGCAGGCGGGCGGCGGGCTCGAGCGCTTCCTCGAGGAGCACGCGATGATCGTGCTGGCCGACCACTCGCATGCGGCGGTCGAGCGGCGCATCGCGCTGCGCAGCGCCTTCGACGACTGGGACCTCGCGCAGCCGCGGCCGAACGGCGCGCGCGGCGGCGAGCCGGACCGCGGCGGCGAGATCGCCCTCGGCCTCGCCCAGCGCTCGGCGATGATCTACGTGCTCGACGAGGAGCGGCGCGCGAGACTGACCGCCCGCGCCGCGCGCGAGGCGGGGACGGTCCCCGGCGTCGACCTCGTGATGCGGCGGACCGCGCCGCGCGAGGGCGCGATCTTCGGCGAGCGCGGCGAGCTGCGCTTCTCGCCCGGCGGCGACCTCGTCGACCTGCGCGGGCGCCGCTGGAGCGTCGACGGCCAGCTCGAGACGCTCGACGCCCGCGTCGAGGACGGCCGTCTGCTCACGCCCGACTACCCCGACGCGCTCGGACGCGTGTGGTCCGCGCTCACCTGCCCGACGGCCGGTGACGTGCTGCTGAGCGCCGCGCCCGGCTTCGAGTTCGTCGACTGGGGCGGGGCCGACCATCTCGGCGGCGGCAGCCACGGCTCGCTGCACAAGAGCGACTCGCTCGGCGCGCTGCTGTGGTGCGGCACGGGGCCGGACTCGCGGGACGCTCGCGAGCAGTGGACCTTGCAGGACATGCTGCCGATGGTCACGCGCCACTTCGGGCTCGACGCGGGCTGAGCCGTCGGGCCGACCGGCGCCGCGGGTTACCCTGTCCCGATGCAGGAGGACGCGACCGTCTCCGCACGGCCGCTGCACCATCGCGTGCGGCACGGCCTGCGCCATCCCGCCAACTGGCTCCAGCTGGTGCGCTTCGGCGCGGTCGGCGCGAGCGGCTACGTGGTCAACCTCGCGGTCTTCGCGGCCGCCGTCCACGTCGCAGGGATCGACTACAAGATCGCCGCCGTGCTCGCCTTCCTCGTGTCCGTCACGAGCAACTTCTGGCTCAATCGCCACTGGACGTTCGACGCGCGCGGCGGCCACGCCGGCTTCCAGGCGGCGCGCTTCCTGACCGTCAGCGTCGCCGCGTTCCTGTTCTCCTACGTCGTGCTGCTCGTGCTGGTCGAGGCGGCGCACCTGCCCGAAGTGCTCGCGCAGGCGGTCGCGATCGTCACCGCGACGCCGCTGTCGTTCCTCGGGCAGAAGCTCTGGAGCTTCAGGGCATGAGGCGGGCCGCGGGCCGGGGCGCCGCGGCGGCTCTGCTGATCGCGGCGTTGATGACCGGCGGCGCGTCCGCCGCGCAGCTTCCCGTCCCGACGATCGCCCCGTCCGCCGCCGCGCCGACGCTGGCCACGGGCACGACGGCGACCGACCCGAACGCGCTCTCGACGCCGCCGAGCCCGTCGATCGCGCCGCCCGGCCACCGCCTCACGGCGAACCGCGCGATCGCGATCGCCGAGGCGGTCCCGAAGATCCGCCGCGTCAGACGCGAGCACCCCGGCTCCTACCCGACCGCGTACACGAAGGGCGCGTCGCAGTGGCAGGTGTCGATCTTCAGCGCGAGAGGCCGCACGGAGCTCGGCCAGGTGACGATCGACGACGCGACCGGGCTCGTGCTGGAGGCGTGGACCGGCTACCAGGTACCGTGGACGATGGCGCGCGGCTACGACGGCGCGTTCGGCCGGCGCGTGAACGCCTGGTACGTGTGGATCCCGATGTGCCTGCTGTTCGTCGCGCCGTTCCTCGCGAGCGGTGGGGCGGGTGGGGCCGGTCGACGCTGGCGCCCCTCCTGGCTGCACCTCGACCTGCTCGTGCTGCTCGGCTTCTCCGTCGCGCTCGCGTTCTTCAACGCGGCGCGGATCGGCCTCTCGACGCCGCTCGTCTACCCGCTGCTCGTGTACCTGCTCGTGCGCATGCTGCTGGTCGCGCGCCGCGGCGGGCGGCGGGAGCCGCTGCGCCTGCTCGTGCCCGTCTCGTGGTTGGCGGTCGGGCTCGTGTTCCTCGTCGGCTTCCGCGTCGGCCTCAACGTCACGAACTCGAACGTGATCGACGTCGGCTACTCCGGCGTGATCGGCGCGCACCGGCTCGTGCACGGCCAGTCGCTGTACGCCAGAGACTGGCCGAGCAACGACGCCTCCGGCGACACGTACGGCCCCGTCAACTACTACGCCTACGTGCCGTTCGAGCGGATCTTCCACTGGAGCGGCAGATGGGACGACCTGCCGGCCGCGCACGCCGCCGCGATCGCCTTCGACCTGCTGACGATCGGCGGGCTGTTCCTGCTCGGGCGGCGGATCCGCGGCCCGTCGCTGGGGATCGTGCTCGCGTATGCGTGGGCGGCCTATCCGTTCACGCTCTACGCCTCCTCGACGAACTCGAACGACGCGCTCGTCGCGCTGATGCTCGTCGTCACGCTGCTGGTCGCGGGCCGGCCGGCGGCGCGCGGCGCGGCGGCCGCGCTCGCGGGGCTGACGAAGTTCGCGCCGCTCGCCCTGGCGCCGCTGTTCGCGCGCACCCCGCGCGACGGCAAGCGCGACGGGCTGCGGCCCGGGCCGGTGTCGTTCGTGGCCTACGCGCTCGGCTTCGCGCTCGCCGCGGCGCTCGCGATGCTGCCGGTGCTGCTCGACGGCGGCGGCGCGCTGCGCACCTTCT
>CAZGJV010000003.1:91477-155876 GCA_964525715.1 uncultured Conexibacter sp.
GTTCTTCCCGCTCGTGCTGGTCGCGCTGTTCGCGCGCTACGGGGAGCCGGCCGCGCCGGCCGCGGCCGGGTACGCGCCCGGCTCAGCGGAAGCCGGGCGGGGCGGGCACCAGGAGCTGCTCGATCCCGTCGGCGCGCAGGGGCTCTGACGCGGCGCGGATCACGACGGCGTCGAGCCACGGGTCGGCCTCGGACGGCTCGAACTTGACCGGCATCTGCGTCACGAGCGCCTCGAGTGCCAGCTCGCGCTTGACGCCGATCACGCCGCCGCGCGCGCCGGTCATGCCGACGTCGGTGACGTAGGCGGTCCCGCCCGGCAGCACGCGCGCGTCGGCGGTCGGGACGTGCGTGTGCGTGCCGACGACGGCGGTCGCGCGCCCGTCGAGGTGCCAGCCCATCGCGATCTTCTCGCTCGTCGCCTCGGCGTGCATGTCGACCAGCACGTGGTCGACCTTGCCGCGCAGCGCGTGCAGCGCCGCGTCCGCCTGCGGGAAGGCCGGGTGCCCGGCCTGCATGTAGAGGTTGCCCGACAGGTTCACGACGCCGAGCCGCACGCCGTCGCGCTCGACCACGCACCAGCCGTGGCCGGGCTGGCTTCTGAGGAAGTTGGCCGGGCGCAGGATCCGCTCGTGCTCGTCGAGGTAGGCGTAGATCTCTCTCTGGCGGTACGTGTGGTTGCCGAGCGTGATCACGTCGACGCCGGAGCGGAACAGCGCGTCGGCGATCTTCGGCGTGATGCCGACGCCGTTCGCCGCGTTCTCGCCGTTGACGACGACGAAGTCGATCGCATGCCGCTCGCGCAGCTCGGGTAGCAGCGCGAGCAGCAGCCGCCGCCCGGCGGAGCCGACGATGTCGCCCACGAACAGGATCGCGACCGGTCGGCTCACGATGATTGCCCCATGACCGACGATCCGCCAGCTCCCGCCGACGCCCAGCCCGCCGCTCCGGCGCCGGCCCCGGTCGTCGTCCCGCGCGGGGTCCAGCTCGTGCTGCTGCTCGTCGGCCTGCTCGCGGCCTGGGCGGTCGCGCGCGCCGCCGGGACGGTGCTGCTGATCTTCGTGATCGCCGGCGTCATCGCGCTGATCCTCAATCCGCTCGTGAAGCTGGTGGAGCGCCGCCGCCTGCCGCACGGCGCGGCCGTCTTCGCGGTGTATATCGGATTGCTCGCCGTGCTCGTGGGCATCGGCGGCCTGCTCGCCAACCCGGTCAGCCAGCAGGTGGAGAACTTCCAGCGCGACGTGCCGAAGCTCGTCAGAGACGCGACCCACTCGCTCGACGACTTCCAGAGCTTCCTCGACCGGCGCGGCATCAACGTGCACATCAAGACCCAGGGCCAATCCGCGCTGCAGACGATCGAGAGCAAGGTGCTGAGAGGCTCCGGCAACGTCGTCTCGTTCACGCGTGACCTGCTGCAGCGGATCGTCGAGACGTCGTTCGCGCTGATCCTGATCCTCGTGATCTCGATCTACATGCTGATCTACGCGGAGGGGATCGGGAACGTCGTCCGCTCCGTGCTGCCCGCCGGCGACGGCTCGCCGGACGACGACTTCCCCGTGCGCGCGCAGAAGGCCGTCTCCAGCTATGTGCGCGGACAGCTGCTGTTCAGCCTGATCATGGGCGTGACGGCGGCCGTCACGCTGTGGATCCTCGGCGCGGTCGGGGTCTTCCCGGACGGCCAGCGCTACGCGCTGTTCTTCGGGGCGTTCTTCGGCCTGATGGAGCTGATCCCGTACATCGGCCCGGTGCTGGGCGCGCTGCCGCCGATCCTCGTCGCGCTGTTCGACAACCCGATCACGGCGATCTGGGTCGGGCTGCTGTTCCTCGGGATCCAGCAGCTCGAGGGACATGTGGTCGCACCGCAGGTGTTCGGGCACTCGCTGCGCGTCAACCCGCTGCTGATCATCTTCGCGCTGCTGTTCGGCGCCGAGCTGTTCGGGATCGTCGGTGCGTTCGTGGCGCTGCCGGTCGCGGCGGTGCTGCGCGAGACGGTCGTCTACCTGCGCCGCCACGTCGTGCTCGAGCGCTGGCCGGTGACGCGGCCGCCGGAGGCGCCGCCTCCGGGTACGCCGCTCGCTTAGTCTGAACGCGTGGCCTCCCCCGTCGCGACGCACGCGCCGGCCGCGCTCGCCGCGTCCGGGCTCACGAAGCGCTACGGCGATCGCGTCGCGCTGCGCGAGGTGAGCTTCGCGGCGGCGGCGGGCGAGCTGGTCGCGGTGATCGGCCCCAACGGCGCCGGCAAGACGACGCTGCTGTCGATCCTCGCCGGCATCCAGCGCGCCGACGCCGGCGAGGTGACGCGCCCGCCGCGCGAGATCGGCTGGGTCCCGCAGCAGCCGGCCGTCTACTCGAAGCTGACGGTCGCGGAGAACCTGCGGTTGTTCGCCCGTCTCGAGAAAGTTCCTGATTGGTCAGGGACTGTTTCGCGCATGTTGGCGCAGACGGACCTCGCCGAGCGGGCCGACGACGAGCTGGGGACGCTGTCCGGCGGCAACCGGCAGCGCGTCAACATCGCGATCGGCCTGCTCGCCGAGCCGCCCGTGCTGCTGCTCGACGAGCCGTCCGCGTCGCTCGACCCGCGCCAGCGCGCGCGCCTGTGGGAGTTCGTCGGCGCGCAGGCGGCGCGCGGCACGGCCGTGATCTTCTCCACGCACGACGTGCAGGAGGCGGAGCGCTACGCCGACCGCGTGCTCGTGCTGGCCGACGGCGAGCTGCTGTTCGCCGGCACCGCGGCGGAGCTGGCCGCGGCGGTCGTGGAGCCCGGCGGCGGCGACGCCGCGGGCCCGCGCGACTTCGAGACCGCGTTCGTGCGCTTCCTGCACGAGCGGGGCCACTGAGCGCATGCGCTGGCTGCTGCTCAAGGACCTCCGCATCCTGCGCCGCTCGCCGCTGCTGGTGGCGCTGCTCGTGATCTACCCGATCCTGATCGCGTTGCTGATGGGCTTCGCGCTCTCGCGCGGGCCGGACAAGCCGACGATCGCGCTGGTCAACCAGATCCCGAAGCAGCAGCGCAGCTTCGACGTCGCCGGCTCGAAGCTCAACGCCGACGAGTACCTGCCGTCCTTCCTCAGATCGGTGAACGTGGTGAGAGCGCCGACGCGCGCCGACGCGCTGCGGCTCGTGCGCGACGGCAAGGTGCTCGGCGCGGTGATCCTGCCGCCCGACATCACGCAGAGACTCGCGACCGGCACCGAGCAGCCGACGATCGAGGTGCTCTACAACGGCGCGGACCCGGTCAAGCAGCGTTACGTCGACTCGGTCATCAGAGCGCGCATGGCGGAGGCGAACGTCGCGCTCTCGCGGCGCTTCCAGCAGGCGACCGTCGGCTACCTCGACCTGCTGCTCAACGGCGGCACGCTCAACGTGCTCGGCCGCAGCGTCGACATCCTCGGGCTGAAGAATGCGCACGCGATCGTCGTCGGCGCGATCGCCGCGCTGCCGCCGAGCTCGCCGCTGCGCACGTCGCTCGGCCAGGTCTCCGAGTTCGGCCGCCTCGCGATCGACAACCTCGGCGTCTCCAGAGACGTGCTGAGATCTGTCGGCCAGCCGGTCGTCGTCAGACAGACGATCGTCGGCGGCCGGCGCACGCCGCTCGACACGTTCGCCGCCGCGATCTCGGTGACCGTCTCGCTGATGTTCCTGACGCTGCTGCTCGCCGCCGGCCTGTTGGCGCTCGAGCGCGAGGAGCACGCCTTCTCGCGACTCGTGCGCGGGCTCGTCTCGCGGCTCGGGCTGCTTGTCGAGAAGATCTCGCTCGCCGCGCTGTGCGCGTTCGCGGTGACGCTGCTGATGCTGCTCGCGCTCGGCGGCTTCTTCATCTCGCTGGACTGGTCGCGCTTCCCGCAGTGGCTGCTCGCGCTGGCGGCCGGGGCGGTGGCGTTCGCCGCCCTGGGCGTGGCGATCGGCGGACTCGCGCGCGAGGTGCGCGCCGCCTCGCTGCTGGCGTTCCTGCTGTCCTTGCCGATCGCGTTCCTCGCCCTGGTGCCGAGCGGGGCGGTGTCGTCGGGGCTGTACGACGTGGTGCGCGCTGTGTCGGCGGCCTTCCCGTTCAAGGCGACGCTGCAGGCGCTGGACGCGGGTTTGAACGGGGGCGGCGGCCTGGCGGTCGCGTTGGCGCACCTGGCCGCTTTGGCGGTGGCCTACACCGCCTTGGCGCGCTTGGCGCTGCGGCGGTTCGACTGAGGGTGGCGCTCCGCTCCCCTCGATGCCCGACCCACGCGGTCGGGGCGCCGACAAGCGCCCGAGCGGCGCGCCACCCACCCGCCGATATCCTCCGAACCGCATGTCCTTCCCCGCCACCCGCATGCGCCGGCTGCGCCGATCCGCCCCGCTGCGCGGGCTCGTCCGTGAGACGCGGCTCGACGCGGGCGACCTGATCCTGCCGCTGTTCGTCACGCACGGCAGCGATCGCCGCGAGCCGATCTCGACGATGCCGGGCGTCGAGCGCCTCAGCATCGAGCATGCAGTCGCCGAGGCCGGCGAGGCGGCCGCGCTTGGGATCCCCGCGGTGATGCTGTTCGGCATCCCGGCCGACAAGGACGCGGAGGGCTCCGGCGCGTGGGACGACGAGGGTGTGGTCCAGCTCGCGATCCGCGCGATCAAGGAGCAGCACCCGCACCTGGTCGTGATCCCCGACCTGTGCCTGTGCGAGTACACGTCGCACGGCCATTGCGGCGTGCTGCGCGGGGACACGGTCGACAATGACCAGACGCTCCCGCTGCTCGCCCGCAGCGCCGTTTCGCACGCGCGTGCCGGTGCCGACGTGATCGCGCCGAGCGACATGATGGACGGGCGCGTCGGTGCGATCCGTACTGCACTCGACGACGAGGGCTTCGGCGACCTGCCGATCCTCGCGTACTCCGCCAAGTACGCGTCCGTCTTCTACGGCCCGTTCCGCGAGGCGGCCGACTCGACGCCGGCCACCGGCGACCGCCGCGGCTACCAGATGGATCCCGCCAACGGCGACGAGGCGCTGCGCGAGGTCCTGCAGGACGTCGAGGAAGGCGCCGACCTCGTGATGGTCAAGCCCGCGCTGCCCTATCTCGACGTGATCAGGCAGGTAAAGGACGCGACCCGCATGCCGCTGGTGGCGTACAACGTCGGCGGCGAGTATGCGATGGTGAAGGCCGCCGCCGCCGCCGGCGCACTGGACGAGCGCGCCACCGTGCTGGAGGTGCTCACCTCGATCCGTCGCGCCGGAGCCGACGTCGTCATCACCTACCACGCGAAGGACGCCGCCAGATGGCTGTCAGAAACGGACTGACCGACCCGAGCACGGCAACGCCGAAGCTGCGCAGCCGCAAGCACGGCGCCGCGATCCCGCTGGAGGAGCTGGACAGACGCCTGCTCAACCTGATGCAGGGCCGCTTCCCGATCGCGCCGCGGCCCTATGCGCGCGTCGCTGAGCTGGCGTCGATCTCCGAGGAGGAGGTGATGGCGCGCGTCCAGCACCTGCTGAACGAGCGCATCATCCGCCAGGTCACGCCGATCTTCGACACGCGCGCGCTCGGCTACAGCTCGATGCTCGTCGCCGCCAAGGTCGACGCCGAGAACCCGCATCGCGCCGCCAAGATCATCAACGCCCACCCCGGCGTGTCGCACAACTACCTGCGCAACCACGAGTTCAACCTGTGGTTCACGATCGCGACCGAGCCGGACTCGAAGCTCGGGCTGGAGGGCACGCTGAACGCGCTCGCGGAGGAGGCCGGCGCCGAGTCGGTCCGCCAGCTCCCGACGCTCAAGCTGTTCAAGATCCGCATGGACCTCGAGATGGAGGGCACGACGGAGGACCTCGCGAGAGCCGCCGTCGCCGCCGACCCGGTCGAGCTGGAGCCGCAGCCGTACGACGAATTCGACATCGCCGTGATCCGCGCGCTGCAGGGCGACATGCCGGTGATCCCGGAGCCGTACGCGCCCGCCGCGGCGTCGCTCGGCGTCCCGCAGGAACGCTTCCTCGAGCATCTCAGCGGCATGCAGGAGCGCGGCCTGCTGCGCCGCGTCGCCGCGATCCTCTACCACCGCCGCGCCGGCTTCTCCGCCAACGGCATGGGCGTGTGGAAGGTGCCCGACGAGCAGATCCTCGACGTCGGCCGCCAGATGGCGGCGGTGCGCGGCATCTCCCACTGCTACCAGCGGCCGACGTACGCGGACTGGCCCTACAGCGTCTTCACGATGGCGCACGGACGCTCGAAGGAGGAGTGCGACGCGATCCTCGACTCGATCGCCGAGACGCACGGCATCACCGAGCGCGCGACGCTCTACTCCTCGACCGAGTTCAAGAAGATCCGCCTCCTCTACTTCACGGACGAGTTCAAGGCCTGGGAACGTGAGCACGGGTGACGTCGCCCGCAGGTCTCCGCTTGCGGTGACCGGAGGGCGAAACCCGGTCACTCCCGCCTCGTCGCTCGCCGACAGCCGTTCCGCCGAGCTGTACGCGCGGGCGCTCACGCTGCTCCCCGGCGGCGTCAACTCGCCGGTGCGGGCGATGCGCGCGATCGGCCGCGACCCGCTCTTCGTCGCGCGCGGAGAGGGCTGTGAGCTGATCGACGTCGACGGCAACCGCTACGTCGACTACGTCTGCTCCTGGGGGCCGCTGATCCACGGCCACGCGCACCCCGAGATCGTCAAAGCCGTCACCGACGCCGCCGCGCTTGGCACGAGCTTCGGCGCGCCGACACCGGGCGAGGTCGAGATCGCCGCCGAGATCGCCGCGCGCGTGCCGTCCGTCGAGATGGTCCGCATGACCTCGTCCGGCACCGAGGCGTCGATGAGCGCGCTGCGGCTCGCGCGCGCCGCCACCGGCCGCGACACGATCCTCAAGTTCGCCGGCGCCTACCACGGCCACGTCGACGGCCTGCTCGCCGATGCCGGCTCGGGCCTCGCGACGCAGGGGATCCCCGCCAGCCCGGGCGTCCCAGCCGCCGCCGCCAAGGAGACGGTCGTCGTGCCGTGGAACGACACCGATGCGCTCGTCGCCGCGACGAACCACTACGAGCTGGCGGCGATCGTCGCCGAGCCCTACCCGGCGAACATGGGCCTCGTCCCGCCCGCGCCCGGCTTCCTCGAGCTGCTGCGCGAGCGCGCCGCGCACAACGGCGCGCTGCTCGTCTTCGACGAGGTGATCAGCGGCTTCCGCGTCGCGCCCGGCGGCGCGCAGGAGCGCAGCGACGTGATCCCCGACCTGACGATCATGGGCAAGGTGATCGGCGGCGGGCTGCCGGCTGCCGCCTACGGCGGCCGCCGCGAGCTGATGGAGCGGATCGCGCCCGCCGGCGACGTCTACCAGGCCGGCACGCTGTCGGGGAACCCGCTCGCCGTCGCGGCCGGGCTCAAGACGCTGGAGCTGCTGACCGAGACCGCCTACGCCCAGCTCGCCAGAACGACCGAGCTGCTCGCCGACGGCCTGCGCGACGCGATCCGCGCGGGCGGCTGGTTCGGCCGCGCGCACGTCGTCAGCGTGCCGGGGCTGCTGACCGTCTTCTTCCGCCGCGACCGCGTGCGCGACTACGCCGACGCCGCCGACTGCGACCGCGACGCGTACGCCGCCTGGTGCCGCGAGCTGCTCGCCCGCGGCGTCTACCCGCCGGCCTCCCAGTTCGAGGCGTGGTTCCCGTCCCTCGCGCACGACGAGGTGGCCGTGGAGCGGACGCTCGAGGCGGCCACGGCGGCGTTCGCCGCGCTCCCGCGAGGGGCCGGCGCGTGAGCTGCGCGCAGCAGCTCGCCGAGGCGGTGCACCGAGAAGGCGGCCTGCTCGCCGGCGCGCTGCGCCCGGGCGACGCGGGCCGCGACGACGAGCCGCTCCTCGCGCCCGTGCCGCCCGGCCCCTACGCGCTCACGCTGGCAGCGGTGCGCGAGGGCTACCTGCTGCACTACGCCGAGGGCCGCGTCGTCGACGCCGGCGACGGCGATCTCGCGCTGCTGGGCGGCGACCGCCTCTACGCGCTCGCGCTCGCGGAGCTGGCAGCGCTGGGCGACCTCGACGCCGTCGCCGCGCTGGCCGACCTGATCTCCGACTGCGCCCGCGCCCACGCCGACGGGGATCCGGCGCGCGCGTCCGCCGCGTGGGACGCTGCGGTGGAGACGATCGGGCGCAAGCCTTAGCTCGCCGGCCGCGGCGTCAGCCAACGCACCCGTGCGACGTCCCACGGCCCGTTGGCGATATGGTTCGCGGCCGCGGTCGTCCACTGGCCGCCCCGCACGAACCCCGCAGAATTCTCACCGTGGCTGAAGACAGACACAAGAAGACCTCGCCCTACACGGCCGATCGCGGCATCCCCGGTGCCTTCGACGGCGAGACGGTCACCCGCCGTCGCTTCATGGGCGCCACCACCCACACGCTCGGCGCCGTCGCCGCCGGCGCGTTCGCGCTCCCGGCGCTCGGCTTCGCGCTCGGGCCGGTGTTCGAGCGCACGAAGATGCCGTGGCAGTCGGTCGGCCCGCTCACCGACTTCACCGAGGACACGTACTACCCGCGCGTGATCCAGATCGTCGCCGGAATCGGCGAGGCCGGCAAGACGACGGTCTACGTCCGCAAGCGCAACCCCGCGATCGACACCGAGCCGGGCGGCAAGTCCGCCGCGATCATCATCTCCACGCGCTGCAACCACCTCGGCTGCCCGGTGCGCTTCACGCAGGCGGCCGGCAAGTTCATCTGCCCGTGCCACGGCGGCGTGTACGACTTCCGCGGCATCCGCGAGGGCGGCCCGCCGGTGCGTCCGCTCGACCGCTTCTACACGAGAGTCGACAACGGCCTCGTGATGGTCGGCCCGCGCTACAGCGTCAACAGCCAGCTGCGCCGCTTCTCGCCGCGCGACCCGGGCGAGCCGCTCGACGGCATCGGCCAGTACCTGTACCCGGCACGCTTCTCGACGCCCGAGAAGCCGGGGAGATGAGCGCATGCCGAGAATGAAGCTTCCCGCTCCGCCCGTGCCGCCGGCACTCAAGCCGCAGCCGCCGCGCCCGGGCACCGGCAACGGCAGAGCCGGCCCGCTCGACCACGCGGCCGAGGCCGGCATGACGGTCGTCGACTGGATCGACGAGCGCACGTCGCTGTCGGGCGGCGTCCGCTGGATGCTCTTCCGCAAGGTTCCGAAGGGGACGAACTGGTTCTACACGCTCGGCTCGGCGGCGATGTTCGCCTTCCTGTCGCAGGCGGTGACCGGCGTCTTCCTGGCGATGTACTACGACCCGTCGCCGACGCGCGCGTACGAGTCGATCCGGTACGTCACAAACGACGCCTTTCTCGGCCAGTTCGTGCGCGGGATGCACAAGTGGGGATCGACCGTGATGGTGATCCTCGTCTTCCTGCACATGGGCCGCACGTTCTTCTTCGGCGCGTACAAGTACCCGCGCGAGCTGAACTGGGTGATCGGCGTCGTGCTGCTGATCCTGACGATGACGATGTCGTTCACCGGCTACCTGCTGCCGTTCGACCAGCGCTCCTACTGGGCGACGATCGTCGGCGTGAACATCAACGGCACCGGCCCGCTGATCGGCCCGTACCTGTCGGACTTCCTGCGCGCCGGACCCGAGTTCGGCGCCACGACGCTGTCGCGCTTCTACGCGATCCACATGATGCTCGTGCCCGGACTGCTCGCCGCGCTGATCGGCGCCCACCTGTATCTCGTCGCAAAGCTCGGCACGACCGCTCCGCCGTGGATCAAGGCGAAGCCGGACGAGCGCCTGACGGAGTCCGAGGTCTAGCGATGACCGCCACCCCGACCCACGGCGTGCGATGAACCAGCGCGAGAAGGAGCAGTACCTGCGCGAGTACGCGACGCTGAAGTCGCAGGGGAAGCCGTTCTTCCCCTACGCGGTCGCGAAGGACTCGGCGATGGCCGTGATCGTGATGGTCGTGATCATCACGATGTCGATCGTGCTCGGCGCCGAGATGGGCCCGAAGGCCGATCCGACGACGACGACCTACGTGCCGCGGCCGGAGTGGTACTTCTTCTTCCTGTTCGAGGTGCTGCGCGTCATCAAGCCGCCGAACTTCGTCCCGTTCGCGACGATCGGCGTGCCGACGATCTGCATGATCCTGCTGTTCCTGCTGCCGTTCTACGACCGCAGCCCGGAGCGGCGTCCCGAGCGGCGTCCGCTCGCGACCACGGCGGGCATCTTCACGATCGCGGCGATGGCGTTCCTGACGTATCTCGGCGCCAGCGCCGGCTCGCCGAACGAGATCGACCTCTCGCCACCGCACGGCCTGCAGGGCGCGGCGCTGTCCCAATGGAACGCCGGCAAGCTCGTGGCGGCCCAGTCCGGCTGCCTCGCCTGCCACAAGATCGGCGAGAACGGCAACGACGGCCCGGGTCCGCACCTGACCAGAATCGGCGGCACGTTGCCGGCGTCGGCGATCGCGCAGACGCTGCGCAACCCGACCGCGCCGATGCCGTCCTTCCAGGCGCTCGCCGAGCAGCAGCCGCAGAAGTTCCAGGCGCTCGTCGCGTTCCTCAGCCAGCTCAAGTAGCGCCGGCATGACCGCGAGCGGCGGCACCACCGAGTCGAGCCCCGCCACTGGAACGCTGGAGGAGCCGCAGGTGCGCGCGATGTTCGACGGCATCGCGCGCGTCTACGACCGCATGAACTCGGTGATGACGGCCGGCATGCACCATCGCTGGCGCGAGCGCGCCGCCGACCTGGCCCAGCTCGCACCCGGCGCTCGCGCGCTCGACGTCGCCTGCGGCACCGGCGACCTGGCGCTCGAGCTGGCCCGCCGCGTCGGCCCCGGTGGCGAGATCGTCGCCTGCGACTTCTCCGAGCAGATGCTGGAGCTGGCGCGCGTCAAGGCGGCGGGCCGCGACGCGGCCGTCCCGCACGCGCCGATCCGCGTCGAATGGGCGAACGCGCTCGAGCTGCCCTATGCGGACGACGAGTTCGCCGCCGCGACAGTGGGGTTCGGCGTGCGCAACTTCTCCGACCTCGAGCGCGGTCTGTCGGAGCTGGCGCGCGTGGTGCGGCCCGGCGGTCGCGTCGTCGTGCTGGAGATGACGACGCCGACGCGGCCCCCGCTGTCGACGTTCTTCCGCGTCTGGTTCGACCGCGTCGTGCCGCTGCTCGGCCGCGTCGCCGGGGACGGCGACGCCTTCACCTACCTGCCGCGGTCGGTCAGACGCTTTCCCGGGCCGCAGGAGCTGGCGGCGACGATGGAGCGCTGCGGGCTGCGCTCGATTCGTTACGTGCTGACCGCCGGGGGGATCATCGCGATCCACGTCGGCGAGGTCGCGTGACGCGCGCCGCGGAACGCGAAGCCACGACGACGACCGCGGCCGCCGTCGATCGGGTGGTGCGCGCCGGCGGCCCGAGACTCGCCGCCCTGCTCGAGCGCACCGAGGAGCGGCTCGTCGCCTTGGCCGCCGGTCACGGCACGACGCTCGCGCACCACGCGACGGCCACGATCTCGGCAGGTGGCAAGCGCCTGCGCCCGCTGCTGGTGTTCCTCTCCGCCGGGGAGATGGCTGACGGCGCCGAGGAGGCGCGGCTCGTGCGCGCTGCGGTCGCCGTCGAGCTGATCCACAGCGCGAGCCTCGTGCACGACGACGTGCTCGATGCCGCCGCGCTGCGGCGCGGTGCCCCCACCGTCGTCGCCGCGGCCGGCCGCACGATAGCCATCGCCACCGGCGACCTGCTGTTCTCGCGTGCCTTTGCCGAGCTCGCGGCCGGCGGCGGCCAGCTCGACGACGTCCGCGCCCTGTCGGCGGCCGCCTCGGCGCTCGCGGCCGGGGAGCTGGTGCAGCGCGCCGACGCGTGGGACGCGGGCATCTCGCTCGAGCGCTACATCCGTCGCTGCGAGTTGAAGACCGGCAGCCTGTTCGAGGCGGCGTGCCGGCTCGGCGCGCTCGGAACAGGGGGCGACGTCACAGACGCGCTCGCGCTGTTCGGCCGCCGCATCGGCTTGGCCTTCCAACTGCTCGACGACGTGCTCGACGTGTCCGGTCCGGCGGCCCGCACGGGCAAGGCCCGCGGCACCGACCTGCTCGACGGCACCGTCACGCTGCCCCTGATCCTCGGGCGCGAGCGCGATCCGGAGCTGGCGCGGCTCGACCTGCGCGCGCTGCGCACGCCCGCCGACGCCGAGGAGGTCTGTGACCGCATCGCCGCGACAGGAGCGCTTGTGAGCGCGAAGGAGCATGCGCTGGCGGTCGTCGAGCAAGCGCGTCGCGGGTTGCCGCTGCTGCCGCCGGCCCAGCAGCGCGCGCTCGAGCTGGTCGCCGAGGGCGTCGTCGAGCGCTACGCCTGAGCGCTGCTCAGAAGTCTTCGGGCAGGATCGCGTCGGCGTGGAGGGCGGTGACGAAGCGCTCGACGTCGTCTTCCATGTTGGCGCGCATCAGCCGCAGCAGATCGCGCACGAGCGCCTCGGTGCCGCGGTCGAGCTCCTCGTCGAAGCGCTCGACGGTGTCCTCGTCGAAGACGTCCGCGTCCCACCATTCGCAGTTGGGGCACTGGATCGTGACCGCCCACTCGCGCGGCCCGGCCTGCTCCCAGGCGACGGGAGCGACGAGCGAGGAGGCGCACTCGGGGCACACGTGGAGGCCGCTTTCGACGGGCGGGCTCGGTGGCATGCCGGGTGCGGCATCGTCTGCGCCCGCCACGAACAGGACGTCGACGGCCTGCCCGGTGGGGAGTGTGACGCGGCGGGTGGAGTGGTGGTCTGCGGGGTGGCTCATGGCTCTCTGGCCACAGGATCGGTCGCCCGCAGCGCGAACTTGAGCGGATCGCCCGCAGACCCGCTCCGTGGACCTCACGGACCAGCTGCGAGCCGGGCGCTACGCTGTGCAGACCCAATCGGAGGCTTTCCGTGTTCTCTCAGATCGGTCCGCTCGAGATCGTCCTCGTCATCGTCGTCCTGCTGGTGATCTTCGGCCCCAAGCGCCTGCCCTCGCTCGGCAAGTCGCTGGGGACGGGGATGCGCGAGTTCAAGGACTCGATCACCGGCAACGACAAGCACGACGAGGATGCTGATGCCGCCGCCCGCCCTGTCTTGAGCCAGGCCCAGGCCGACACGCCGCCCGCCGCTGCGCCGCCCGCCGTCGCTCCGGCTCCGCAGAGCGCCGACCCGGCGCCTGAGCAGCGCGGCTGACGCAGCTCACCCGCAGCGCCCATGGCGACCGCGCTCAAGCCGATCGGTCACGAAGACCGGCTCACGATCGTCGATCACCTCGACGAGCTGCGCTCGCGGCTGATCATCTGCGTCGTCACGATCGCGATCGCGTTCGGGTTCTGCTTCTGGCAGAACGGCGCGCTGTTGAACATCCTCAACAAGCCGCTCAAGGAGGCGACCCAGACCACCAAGGGCAGCGGGCGCCTCGCGCAGGCCGCGAGCGCGGAGCAGACGGTGCAGAGAGGGCTCGCCGCGACCGCCAGAGCGTTCGGCGCACTCGCGACGGCGCCTAACCTCACGGCCGCGCAGCGCCGGGAGATGACCGAGGCGGCCACACAGGTGGGCGCCGCTGCCCAGGCGCTGCCGAAGACGACGCCGCCGCGCGTGCCGATCACCACCGGCGTCGCCGAGCCGTTCACGGTGACGCTCACCGTCGCCGCCTACTTCGCGCTGCTGTTCTCGCTCCCGCTGCTGCTGTACCAGGCGTACGCGTTCGTGCTGCCTGCGTTCAGCCCGCGGGAGCGGCAGATCGCGCTTCCCACGATGTTGATGGTGCCGGTGCTGTTCGTCTGCGGCGTGGCGTTCGCGTACTACCTCGTGCTGCCGCCCGCCATCTCGTTCCTGCAGAACTTCAACAGCGGAAGCTTCGACATCCTCATCCAGGCCAGAGACTATTACCGCTTCCAGCTCTTGACCCTGTTGTCGATCGGGCTCGTCTTCCAGCTCCCGATCGGGCTGCTCGCGGCCAATGCGGTCGGGATCGTGAGCGCTCGTCAGCTGCGCTCCATCTGGCGCTACGCGATCGTCGCGATCGCGATCATCGCCGCGCTGCTGCCGGGCGTCGACCCGGTCACGACGACGATCGAGATGGTACCGCTGCTCATGCTGTACGGCCTGAGTATCCTGCTCCTGGAGATCGCCGACCGGCGACGGGGGCGTCATGACAAGCTCGCGACGGACGGGCTGCACGACGGCGACGAGATAGAGGGAAGCTGACCACAGATGCTGTTCGACCTTCAGAGCCGCGGCCGCAGAACCGCCGTCAAGATCATCTACCTCGGCCTCGCCGTGCTGATGGGCGGCGGCCTGCTGCTGTTCGGGATCGGCACGGGCACGGGCGGCGGCGGCTTCTTCGACATCTTCAGCAACAGCAGCACCAGCACGAGCGCGCAGGTCAGCAGCGCCGAGAAGAGCGCCGCCAGACTGGTCAGACTCAACCCGCAGGATCCCAACGCCTGGTACAAGCTCACCTACGCGCAGTACCAGTCGGCGCCGTTCGACAACACCCTCGACAACGGGAACGGCGCGTTCACGACCGCGGGCAGAAAGAAGCTCCTCGTCGCCTCTCGCTCGTGGCAGAGATACCTCACGCTCGATCCGCAGCATCCGAGCGCGACGCTGGCGCGCCTGATGGCAAACGCCTACTCGCAGAGCGGGCTCAACCAGCCGGCCAACGCCTCGTCCACGATGGAGATCGTCACCGCGCAGCAGCCGTCGGAGGCCGCCTACGCGACGCTTGCCGAGTACGCGTACCTCGCCAACCAGATGCGCAAGGGCGACCTCGCAGCGGCGAAGGCGGTGTCGCTCGCGCCTTCAGCGCAGCAGAGACTGCTGAGAGTCAATCTCGCGAACGTCAAGAGACAGGTGCTCCAGCAGTCCGCCAGAGGCACGCAGTCGGGCGGCCAAGCCGTCAACGGCACCGGCTGAGCGCAGCCCTGTCGGCTGCGTTTCGCCGCGGGCATATGCAGATCGCGCCGCCACCGGCTACCATGCCGGGTCGGTCAGCCCCACTGGGGCCGCGCCATCCCCGGGCCGTTAGCTCAACTGGCAGAGCAGGGGACTCTTAATCCCAAGGTTGGAGGTTCGATTCCTCCACGGCCCACTCTCCGCCCGCCGGCAGCTCCGCGGGCGTTCAGCCCGCCTCCGCGTGCTCCGGCTCGCGGCGCGGCTCGCTCGCGGCGGCGCGCTGCTCGTAGGCGGCGCGCGCCGACAGGTCGGCGTCGGCGAGGATGCGGTCGGTCTTCGCGCTGCGACCGATCGCCTCGGCGAGGCGTCGCGGCATCAGCGCGCCGATGCGTACGCCGACACTGATCGCCTTCGGCACGTAGACGTCGTGGCGCGGGTGCTCGAGCGCCTCGACGATCGCGTCGGCGACCTGCTCGGGCTCGACGGTCGCCGTCAGCCCACGCCCTCTCACCAGCCCGGCCGCCAGCTCCGTGTTGACCGGCACCGGCATCACGACGCTCGTCTCGACGCCGCTGCCGCGGATCTCACCGCGGATCGCCTCCGTAAGCCCCACGACGGCGTGCTTCGTCGCCGAGTAGGTTGCGCCGCCGGGCACGCCCGCCTTGCCAGCGGTCGAGGCGATGTTCACGAGGTGACCGGTGCGGCGCGGCAGGAAGCGCTGCAGCGCGAGCTTCGAGCCGAGGATCACGCCGTGCAGGTTGATGTCGATCTGCCGCGCGGAGACCGCGTCGCTCTCCTCCGCGAAGCGCCCGAGCTGCATGATCCCGGCGTTGTTGACGAGCACGTCGAGCAGGCCGAGCCGCTGCTCGGCCTCGTCGAGGAAGCGCTCGAACGACTCGCGGTCGGTCACGTCGAGCGCGAGCGCGACCGTGCCGCCGCCCAGCTCCGCCGCGGTGCGCTCCGCCAGCTCCACGTCGACGTCGCCGATCGCGACCTTCGCGCCCTTGCGCACGAGCGCGGCAGCCGTCGCGCGGCCGATGCCGCGGGCGCCGCCGGTGATCGCGACGACCTTGCCGGTGAGCGTGCGGGGCTGCTTGGCCATGGCGGTTCTCCTTGCGGATGTGGGTGCGCGTGGGCGGACTGGCTGCCCAGCCAGTCTCCCTGGATTCGGCTTGCCGCGCAAGCGCCGACTAGCATTTGCGCCGATGGCGACCGCCCATCTCGCCTGCCTCGACGGCGCCGTGATGCTCGCGGCGGAGGCCGTCGTGCCCGCGACCGACGAGGGGCTCCTGCGCGGCGACGGCGTCTTCGAGGTGCTGCGCCTCTACGGCGGGCGGCCGTTCGCACTGGACGAGCACCTGGAGCGGCTGGCCCGCTCGGCCGAGAACCTGCGCCTCCCGGTCGACCTGGCCGCCGTGCGCGCCGACGCCGAGCGGCTGCTCGGCGCGGCTGACGGGGAGCCGGACCCGGGCATGCTGCGGATCGTCCTCACGCGCGGCGGCCGGCGCGTGCTGCTGATCGAGTCGCTCCCCGCCCACGTGCCTGCGATCCGCCTCGCAACCGTCACCTACGCGCCCGTGCGCCTGCTCGACGGGGTCAAGTCGCTCTCCTACGCCGCCAACATGCTCGCGACGCGGCTCGCGCAGGAGCAGGGCGCTGACGAGGCGCTGCTCGTGACGCCGCACGGGCGCGTGCTGGAGGCGCCCACGTCGTCGATCTTCTGGGTCCGCAGCGAGGCGGTGCTCACGCCGCCGCTCAGCGACCACATCCTCGCCTCGATCACGCGCGCGGTGACGATCGAGCTGGCGGACGCGGAGGAGCGCTCGTGCACGCTCGACGAGCTGCTCGCCGCCGACGAGGCATTCCTCGTCTCGACCACGCGCGAGCTGCAGCCGGTCGCAAGCGTCGACGGGCGCGCGATCGGAGGGGGAGAGCCGGGGCCGATCGCGCGCGAGCTGTCGCAGCGTCTCCACGAGCGGATCCTGCGCGACGTGGTCGCGGCCGGCTGATGCGCGTCCTCACCGTCATCGGGAACCGCCCGCAGTTCATCAAGGCCTCGGCCGTCTCCTCGCGCCTGCGCGCGCTGGGCGAGGAGGTCACGGTCCACACCGGCCAGCACTACGACGCCGAGCTGTCGCAGGTCTTCTTCGACGAGCTGGAGCTGCCGCCGCCCGAGCACCTGCTCGGCATCGGCGGCGGGACGAACACGGCGCAGACGGCGCGCATGCTGGCCGCGCTCGAGCCGCTGCTGGCGGATGTCGCGCCCGACGCCGTGCTCGTCTACGGCGACACGAACTCGACGCTCGCCGGCGCGCTCGCGGCCGTGCAGGCGGGGATCCCGGTCGCGCACGTCGAGGCGGGGATGCGCTCGTTCGACCGCGCGATGCCGGAGGAGGTCAACCGCGTCGTGACCGACCACCTCAGCGCGCTGCTGCTGGTTCCTTCGCAGACGGCGGTGGAGAACCTGCGGCGCGAGTCGGTCGCGGGCGCGGTCGAGCTGGTCGGCGACGTGATGGTCGACGTCGCCCAGCTGCTGCAGCCGGCCGCGCGGGCGCGCATCGCGGCGCTGGAGCCCTACGGCGTCGAGCCGGGCGGCTTCCTGCTCGCGACCGCGCACCGCGCCGGCAACGTCGACGATCCGGTGCGGCTGGCGCTGCTCGTCGAGCTGCTGCTCGCGCTGCCGCTGCCGACCGTGCTGCCGCTGCATCCGCGCACGCGCGCCCGGCTGGAGGCCGCCGGCCTGCTCGACGCGGTCATGAGCGCTTCGCGCATCCGCCTGGCGCCGCCGCTCGGCTACCTCGACTTCACCGCGCTGGTCTGCAACGCCGCCGCGGTCGTGACCGACTCCGGCGGCGTGCAGAAGGAGGCCTACCTCGCCGGCGTTCCGTGCGTGACACTGCGCCCGAGCACGGAGTGGGTCGAGACGGTCGACGCCGGCTGGAACGTGCTCGTCGACCTCGACACCGCCGCCGCGCTCGCGGCGCTGGACCGCACGCCGCCGCGCGAGCGCCCGCAGCTGTACGGCGACGGCCGCGCCGGCGAGCGGGTCGCCGAGGCCGTGCGCGCGCTGGGCGCGGGCACGGCCGCGCCCGCCTGACCGGTCGCCTACGGCCGCCCGATCCGCCGCAGCGCCACGCCGGCCGCGGCGAACGGCGCCGGGTCGAGCGCATCGCGTCCGTCGACCACCGCGCGCGCGCCCGCGAGATCCGCCGGGGTCAGGGTGCGGTACTGCGCATGGTCGGCTTGCAGGATCGCGCCGTCGAGCGGCTCGCCGTCCCACCGCTCGAATCCCAGCTCGCCCAGCTCGCGCTCGTCGTACAGCGGGTCGACAGCTACCACCGTCGCCCCGCGCGCCGCGAGCTCGTCGCGCAGCGGGAACGCGCCCGAGAAGGCGGTCTCCTTCACGCCGCCGCGATAGGCGACGCCGAGGATCAGCACCCGCGCGCCGTCGAGCCCGCCGAGCGCGCCCTCCAGCAGGTCCACGGCGTACGCCGGCATCGCCCCGTTCACCTCGCGCGCCACCGCCGGCAGGCGCGCCGCCGGATCGCCGTGCAGGTAGAAGTGCGGGTAGACGGGGATGCAGTGCCCGCCGACCGCGACGCCCGGCCGGTGGATGTGGCTGAACGGCTGGCTGTTGGACGCGTCGATCACGCGCATCACGTCGACGCCGGCGCGGTCGGCGTGGCGCGCCAGCTCGTTGGCGAAGGCGATGTTGAGGTCGCGGTAGGTCGTCTCCGCCAGCTTCGCCAGCTCCGCGGCCTCGGCGGAGCCCATCGGCCATACCTCGGCGGCCGGCTCCACGAACGCGCGGTACAGCTCGACGGCGCGCGCCTCGCCCTCCTCCGAGCAGCCGCCGACGAGCTTTGGATAGGTGCCGAGGTCCGCGAAGATGCGCCCGCTGTAGACGCGCTCCGGGCTGAACGCGACGAAGAAGTCGTGCTCGGGATGCAGGCCGCTGCCGGCCGCCAGCGCCGGCGCGACGCGCGTGCGCGTCGTCCCGATCGGCAGCGTCGTCTCGACGCTCACGACCGTGCCGCGCTGCCCGCCGCCGTCCGCCGCTGCCCGCAGCCCCCGCGCGATGTCCGCGAGCACGCTGTCGAGGATCCGCCAGTCAGGCCGCGCGTCCGCGTCGACCACGAGCGGCGGCACCGCGATCACGAGGTCGGCGCCCTCGCCGACCGCCGCGGCGGTGTCCGTCTGCGCGCGCAGGCGCCCGTCGCCGACGACCTCCGCGAGCGCCTCGTCGAGCCCGGCCTCGCCGGGGAAGGGCGCCCGCGCCGCGTTCACCAGCTCGCACACACGCGCGTCGACGTCGCAGCCGACGACCTCGTGTCCCGCTCTCGCGACGTAGGCGGCGAGCGGCAGGCCGATCTTCCCGAGCGCGACGACGACGACTCTCATGGCGCCAGGCGGACCGTCTCGCCGCCTGCGGCGCTCGCCAGCACCGCCTCGGCGGAGCGCAGCGCCGCGAGCCCCTGTGCGAGCGTCACGACGGGGGCGTCGTCGTGCCCCGCCACGAGGTCGCGGAACGCCTCCAGCTCGGTCCGCAGCGGCTCCGCGCGGGCGAGCGCGTAGCGCGTCGCGTCGCCCTCGGAGACGCCGCGCAGCGCCTGCGAGCTGGGCCACGACGAGGTGACCTGGCCGTTCTCGTAGAACGTCAGGTCGGCGGTGACCGTCTCGGCGACGAGCATCCCGCGGTCGCCCAGCACGCGCGTGCGGCGCGTCTTGGTCGGCGTCAGCCAGTCGACGATCGAGTTGAACGGCACGTCGGAGGCGAGTCGTCCCGTCACGAGCACGAGGTCCTCGTGCGGTCGCCCGGTGCGGTGCGCCGTCTGCGCGGCGACAGTCGCGATCGGCGCGTCGGCGACCCACGTGACGATGTCGAGGTCGTGCGTCGCGAGGTCCTTCACGACGCCGACGTCGCGCACGCGTTCGGGGAACGGCCCGATCCGCTCGGTCGCGACGAGGAACACGTCGCCGAGCTGGCCTGCCAGCACGCGCTCGCGCAGCGCGATCAGCGCCGGGTTGAAGCGCTCGACGTGCCCGACCGCCGCGCGCACCCCGGCGCGCTCGCACGCCGCCACGATCTGTTCGCCCTCCTGCACCGACGCCGCGAGCGGCTTCTCGATCAGCATGTGGACGCCGGCCTCGGCGAGCTGCAGCGCGACCGGCAGATGCTCCTCCGTCGGCAGCGCGACGACGGCCATGTCGAGCGGGCCTTGGGCGAGCAGCTCGTCGAGGGTTTTGAAGACCAGCGCTGGATCGCGCACGGCGTCGTTGCGGTCCCCGAGCGGGTCGACCGCGCCGGCGAAGGCGACGCCGGGCAGGGACTGGAGGATGCGGGCGTGGTGGCGGCCCATCATGCCGAGGCCGAGGGTCGCTGCTCGCAGCACGGCTTGGCAGCTTATCGGCGCCGCCAGCGCCGCCGCTTCCCCGCCGCGTAGGCTTTCGCGCGTGCCTGACGCTCCTGGCCTCGTTCTCAGTCCGTCTGCGCGCGTCGGCGACGGCGTCGTGTTCGGCGCGCACGTGGTCGTGCATGACGGTGTGGAGATCGGCGACGGCGCCGTGATCGAGGATGGCGCCGTGCTCGGCAAGCGTCCGCGGCTGGCGCCGGGGTCGGCGGCTGCGGGGGCCGTGCCGCCGCTGGTGATCAGCGATGGGGCGACGGTGTGCTGTGGGGCGATCGTGTTCGCGGGGGCGACGATCGGGGAGGGCGCGATCGTGGGGGATCAGGCGTATGTGCGGGAGCGGACGACGATCGGCTCGCGGAGCGTGATCGGGCGCGGGTCGGCGGTCGACAACGACGTGGTCGTCGGCGCTCGGGTGAAGGTGCAGACGAGCGTCTACCTGACCGCCTTCTCGGTCGTGGAGGACGACGTGTTCGTCGGGCCGTGTGCGATGACGACGAACGACGATGCGATGGGGCGGCGTGCTCCTGGCGCGCCGCTGCGCGGCGCTGTCCTGCGGCGCGCGTGCCGGATCGGCGGTGGCGCGGTGCTGACGCCGGGCGTCGAGGTCGGGGAGGAGGCGTTCGTCGCGGCGGGCGCCGTCGTCGTGCGCGACGTGCCTGCTCGCGCGGTCGTGATGGGCGTGCCCGCGCGGGTCGTGCGCGAGGTCCCCGACGAGGACCTGATCGAGCGCTGGCGCTGACGCGCGGCGTCTACGCCGCGGCGACGGCCTTGCCGGGCACCGTCTCGCGCCCGGCGTCCGTCCAGACGGTCTGCTCGCGGCCCGGTCCGACGCCGATCATCACGACCGGGACGCCGATGAACTCCTCGACGAACGCGAGGTAGCGGCGCGCGTTCGCCGGCAGGTCGTCTTCGCTGCGTGCCTCGCCGATGTCCTCGGTCCAGCCCGGCAGATCGATGTATTCGCCCGACGTGTGGTGCAAAACGCTCTGGTGGTAGGGGAAGTGGTCGAACTCGGCGCCGTCCTCGCCGCGGTAGCGCGTGCAGACCTTGATCGTGTCGAGCCCCGTCAGCACGTCGAGCTTCGTCACGACCAGCGCGGTCAGCGAGTTGATGCGCGCCGCGTAGCGCAGCGCCACGAGGTCGAGCCAGCCGACGCGGCGCGAGCGCCCGGTCGTCGTGCCGAACTCGCCGCCCTTCTGGCGCAGCCGCTCGCCCAGCTCGTCGTCCAGCTCGGTCGGGAACGGCCCCGAGCCGACGCGCGTGCTGTACGCCTTCGTGATCCCCCACACCTCGTCGATGTCCTTCGGCCCGACGCCGCTGCCAATGCAGGCCGAGGCGGCGATCGGGTTCGAGGAGGTGACGAACGGATACGTGCCGTGGTCGATGTCGAGCAGCGCACCCTGCGCGCCCTCGAAGATCACCGTCGCGTTCTCGTCGAGCTTGTCCCATACCAGCCGCGTCGTGTCCTGGATGTGCTCCGACAGGCGGTGGCCGTAGGCGAGGTACTCCTCGGTGATCGCCTGGAGGTCCAGTCTCGGGTCGCGCGCGAACGGCCGCAGCGCCAGGCGCTTCGGCTCGAGCGCCGCGACGATCTTCTGCTTGAGGATCTTCTCGTCCAGCAGATCCTGCACGCGGATGCCGATGCGCGACGCCTTGTCGGCGTAGCAGGGGCCGATCCCCCGCCGCGTCGTGCCGATCTTCAGCTTGCCCAGCCTCGCCTCGCCCGCGTCGTCGAGCATCAGGTGGTAGGGCATGATCATGTGCGCGTTGGCGGAGATCCGCAGCCCGCTCGTGTCGACGCCGCGCCCGCGCAGCTCGTCCAGCTCGTCCGTCAGCACCTTCGGATCGATCACGACGCCGTTGCCGATGATGCAGAGCTTGCCGGGATAGAGGATCCCCGACGGCATCAGGTGCAGCTTCCACGTCTCGCCGTTGCGGACGATCGTGTGGCCGGCGTTGTTGCCGCCCTGGAAGCGCACGACCGCATCCGACCGCTCGGCGAGCAGGTCGGTGATCTTCCCCTTGCCCTCATCACCCCATTGGGCGCCCACGATCACGATGCCTGGCATGGCGGTTGACAGTGTAGGGAGCCTTGCGTGGTTGCCGCTTCGCCGTGCTCCTGGCGTTGGTGGTACGCCGGGGCGCGCGATGCTCCCCCGCGAGAGGCCCGTCGTGGGGCCGAGCCGCGGGCGCACTCGGTGGTGGGATCCGCAGAAGCCTCTCGCGGAGGACATCGCGCGCCCGGCTGACCAGCAGCGTCCGGGCTCCCGGCGCCCAGGCGTCGGCTCCCTACCCTGTCCGCGCAGGCGGCATCGGCGTGGGCTTTCGCTCAGCACCGCCGGCGCCCAGGCAAAGCCCGCCAGTGAGGTCGGGTCCGGGCGCTCGGCGACCGGGCGTGGTGGGCAGCCGGGCGCGGCGTGTCCCTCGCGAGAGGCTTCTGCGGATCCCGCAAGCAAATGCCGTGCCGGGATGGCCTCACGACGGGCCTCTCGCGAGGGAGCACGTCCGCGCCCCGGCGTACCAGCAAACGCCGGAACGCAATGCCTACGACCCGAACCGATCCCCAGCGAAGTTCATGAACTTGGGGTACTCCTTCTGGAACGTCAGCACCACGTCCCCCAAGGCCCCGTTGCGGTGCTTGGAGATGATGATGTCGGCCTCGCCCTCGCGCTCGGACTCTCTGTCGTAGTACTCGTCGCGGTAGATGAACATCACGAGGTCGGCGTCCTGCTCGATGTTGCCCGACTCGCGCAGGTCGGAGAGGATCGGTCTCTTGTCGGTGCGCGACTCGACGGCGCGACTGAGCTGGGAAAGGGCGATCACCGGCACTTCCAGCTCGCGCGCGAGGATCTTCAGGCCGCGGCTCATCTGGCCGACCGCCTCGACGCGGTTCTCGATGCGGCTGTCGGCGCGCATCAGCTGCAGGTAGTCGAGGATGATCAGGCCGAGGCCGTTCTCGCTCTGCTGGTGCAGGCGCCGCGCCTTCGCGCGCAGCTCGAGGATGCCCATGTCGGACGAGTCGTCGACGTACAGCGGCGCGTCGGACAGCCGCTGGCAGGCCGCGAGGATTCTCGGCCAGCGGTTCTCCGCGACGCGCCCCTTGCGCAGCTCCTCGCCGCGGATGCGCGCCTGCGACGCGACGAAGCGCTGCGCGAGCTCCGCCTCCGACATCTCCAGCGAGAACAGCGCGACCGGCTTGCCGTGCTCGAGCGCCGCGTTCTCGGCGATGTTGGTGACGAGAGCGCTGTTGTGGACGACGACGTCGTCGGCGAGGAAGTTGTGGTCGCCGGGGACGGTGAGGTCATATGTCTCCTGCTCGCCGATCGGCTCGATCGACGCGATCTCGTCCCACCACAAGTCGGATGTCGCGAGCTGCGCCAGCTCGCCGCTGTCGGTGGCGATCGCCAGCTCGCCCATGAGGTCGCGCGAGAGGCCGCGCTGCCCGACGTGCCAGTTGTGCTTGTCCGGTCGCCCCGTCGCGCGTGCGAGCGCGGCCCACGGGCGAGCGCCCTTCGCCTCGATCACGCGCGACCAGACCTCGACCGGGAGCGTGTCGACGTTCGTCTTGCGCCGCACGGTCGCCGCTTGGGCAAGCACGCGGTCGGCGTTCGCCTGCTTGCCGCACGCTCCGACGCGCCGGCAGAACGCCGTGAGCCCGTCCTGTCCGGTGATCCGCACCTCGCGTGCGACCGTGGTCGTGCCCTCGTACACGTCGCGCTTCAACGTGCGGATCGCCGCGACGATCCCGAGCCGCAGCAGCAGGTGCTGGACGTCGCGCGCGAGCCGCTCGCTGATCGTCGAGTAGCCGATCTGGCTGAAGCGCTCGCCCGCGTGGATGTGGCCGTCGCAGCCATAGAGGACGCTGAGGAAGCGGGCGATCTGGTCGTCGCCGAGTCCGAAGATGGCATCGGGGACGAACTTGTCCGCCGAGCGCTTGCCCCACAGGCCGTGGCGCTCGCACAGCGCGCGAACTGGATTCGGCACGGACGCTCCGCGGCCGGCGCTGATCGTCGCCGTGCCGTGACTCCGCTCGCCGAGGTGAACTCGGAGGCCGTAGGCGGCGGCAGCCCGCTCGACGTCCGCGAGCACGGGAGAGTCGTCGCCGAAGCAGAAGCGCGGCGTGTTCTGGGTGAGGTTGCCGTCCGCGATGAGGGCGGCGAGCAGCACGATGTCGTGGTCGGCCATTCGCTGCTCTTCGCCGGACCGGGGAAGCCAGCGCGGAACCGCGATGCGCGCGCCCGGCTCCAGCTCGCGCAGCTCGCGCCATCCGCTGATCGTCAGCAGTGGATGGTTGGCCGTCGCCTCGATGCGGCGACCGAGCCGGGTCGTGAGGCCGAAGACCGGCTTGCGCCCGTTGCGCAGCGCTGCGCTCACGCGGGCGGGCCGCAGCTTCAGGTCCGGGCCGACGGACGCGATCCAAGCATCCTCTCCACGCTCGACGCTCGCGATCACCTCGTCCATCCGTCGCCGGGCGCCGGTCGTCGGGTCATACACGAGTGATGCGCCTGTCAGGCATTTGCCCATCGACGGTCGTGCCGCCAGGATGATCAGGTTGCCGGGCTGGAAGCCGCCGGTGATCTCGTCGAGGTCCTTGTAGCCGGACGGGGTGCCGGTGAGGGCGGTGTGCTCGAGCGAGAGGCGGTGGAGCTTGTCCATCTCGTCGTGCAGCACCTCGCCGACGGCGCGGAAGTCCTTCTGGCGGTCGTCGTGGGCGACCTCGAGGATGTCGCGCTCGGCCCACTCGACCAGCTCGCGCGCGGGCGCCTCGTGGTTCCAGACGTTCGCCTGGATCTGCTGAGTCGTCGTCAGCAGGCGCCGCAGCAGCGCGTTGCTCTGGACGATGCGCGCGTACTCGCGCACGTTGCCGGCGGCAGGCGCCGCGCCGGCGAGCGCGTCGACCATCGCCGGCCCGCCGACCTGCTCCAGCTCGCCCGCCTGCCGCAGCTGCTCGGTGACGGTGAGCACGTCGATCTCGCGGCTCTCCTCGTAGAGCGCGAGCATCGCCCGGTAGATCGTCGCGTGCTGCTCGCGGTAGAACTGCTCGGGCTTGAGCCCCTCGTTGATGACGAGCCCGTAGAGCGTCGTGTCGGCGAGCAGGATCGCCCCCAGCACCGACTGCTCGGCCTCGAGGTTGTGCGGCGGGAGGAGGGCGGGGTTGTTCTGCTGCTCGATCGCGGCCACGGAGGAGTGATAACGGAGTGGTCGCCCGGCAGGCCGGCAGGCGACCGGTGTGCCCCGCAAATTGCGGGCGGAACGACGACGCGCCGCGGATCTCCGCGGCGCGTTCAAACGAGGTGAGGCTGTGGTGCGGTGCTACTTCTGCTCGACGACCATCGTCTTGATGGTCGCGTGGACGCCGTCCTCGATCTCGACGACGACCATGTGCGTCCCGATGTGCCGGATCGGCTCCTCGAGGTGCACCTTGCGCTTGTCGACCTTGATGCCGCGAGCCTCGCGGATCGCGTCGCTGATGTCCTGAGCCGTGACGGAGCCGAAGAGGCGCCCGTCGTCGCCGGCCTGCTGCTCGATCGTGAGCACGGTCTTGCCCAGCAGCGCCGCGTTTTCCTGTGCACGCGCCTTCGACTCGCGCTCGGCCCGCTCGGCAGCGGATCTGCGCTCCTGCGCCGCTTCGAGCGTGCCCTTCGTCGCCGGCTGGGCGAGCTTGCGCGGGATCAGGTAGTTGCGCAGGTAGCCCGCCGAGACGTCGACGACAGTGCCGCGCTCGCCGAGCTGCTCGACGTCCTGCGTGAGGATCGCCTGCGGCATGGGGCTACCGGTCCTCGCGATCGCGGTCGCGATCGCGACGGCCACCGCCGGCGCGCTCGTTCGCGGGCTCGGCGACGTACGGCAGCAGCGCGAGCTCGCGCGCACGCTTGACCGCCGTCGCGACCTGGCTCTGGTGCCGGCGGCAGGCGCCCGTGATGCGGCGCGAGCGGATCTTGCCGCGTTCGCTGATGAACCGGCGCAGCGCGCCGAGATCCTTGTAGTCGACCTGGTCGATCTTGTCCTTGCAGTACGGGCACGGCTTGCGCCGACCTGAGCCCGGACCGCCCTTCTTGTCACGCCGCCTCGTGGGGCGCCTACGCTGCTTTGCCACTTGGCTCTACCTCGTTGAAGTCGTCTGTCAGTCCCTAGAACGGGATGTCGTCGTCGGCGGTGGAAGCGGGCGCAGCCGGTGCGGACTGGAAGTCCCGGTCGTCGATCGGAACGTCCCCTCCTCCCGCTACGCTTGCGGAAGGTCCGGAGAACCCGTTCCCGGCGCCGGCGTCGTCACGCCCGCCGAGGAACTGCACGGAATCGGCAATGATATCGATTGCCTGGCGTCTCTGTCCCTCTCTGGTCTCGAACTCGCGCCACTCGAGCCGTCCGTCGATCGCGACGGGACGGCCCTTCGCGAGGTAGCGGGCGCAGTTCTCGCCCTGCGCGCCCCAGACGGTCACGTCGAAGTAGTTGGGCTTGTCCTCCCACTCGCCGGAGGCCCCCTTGCGCCGCGTGTTGCAGGCGATCCGCAGGCTGCAGACGGATGTCCCGCCCGACGTCGAGCGCAGCTCGGGGTCGCGCGTCAGGTTCCCGGTGATCACGACGCGGTTGATGTTGGTGGCGGCCATGAGGCTCCTTTCGACGGCAGATGCTCAGCGGCGACCGAGTGTACGCAGCGATCGGCCGTGGTCCGGCTTCATGGCCGGAAACTGGGCAGAAACGTCGCGAAGCGCCGTGACAGGCGTGCGCAACCGCGTGAGATCCGTTACGCCTCGGCGCCTGCGGGCGCCGGCGCGGGCTCGACGGCGGCGACGGCGACCGGCTCCTGCAGCGTCGGCTCCGGCGGCGGCGGGGTGCCCGGCGTGACCTTGATGATCCGGTGGCGCAGCACGCCGTCCGTGATCTTGAGGTTGTAGCTCAGCGTCTCGACGACCGCCGGCGGCCCGCTGAACTGCAGCAGGTGGTAATCGGCATCGGCCGTGTGGTCGATCTCGAACGCGAGTCTGCGCACGCCCCAGTCCTGCTTCAGCTCGACCGTTCCGCCGCCGTCGGCGATCGTCTGCTCGGCGTCCGCGAGGATTCTCGCGCGGCGCTCGTCCTCGGCCGAAGTGGCGAGGAGGACCATGAGGTCGTAGATGGGAGGGAGCTGGGCCATGGCTGATTGAAGTGCGGCGGGCACTATACCAACGGGGGCGAAACATGCCGCCCCGAGCCCTCGGACGCCCTATGCCCGAGATCCCCTCGCCGTCGCGCGGCCCGCGTCCGAACGTCGTCACTGCGGCAGTCGTGCTGCTCGCGATCCTGCTCGCCGTCGTCTGGCTCGGCACGGGCGGCGACGCCGTTCCGGCGGTGCCGGCCGGGCTGCCGGCCGCGGTGCCGGCGAGCGTTCCGGAGGCGCCGGCCGGGCCGGACGCGGCCGAGACCGCGCCGCCCTCCACCCGCGCCGGCGAGCGCGGTACTCGCACGGTGCGGCGCACGCGGAGACGCGCGGCCGGCCGGCGCATGCCGAGACGTAGGGGCGCGGCTCGCGTGCCGGCAGCCCCGACTCGCCGGCAGGGCTCGCCGGCCACGTCGCGGGCGTCGGCATCCGCGCCGGCGGCCGGTCCCGCACCGGCGCCTGCCCCGGAGTTCGCGATCGGTTGAGCGACGCTCGGCGCGCTCAGGCGAGCGTCGTCAGGCCGATCGTGACCTGGACCGGCAGCTCGGCGGGCGTCTCGGCGCCGGCGATGATCGCGTCGACCTGCGCGAGCGTCTCCGTGCGCTGCTCCTGCGGCAGCGACGCGATCCAGCTGATCGAGGCGATGTAGTCGACGACCTGCGCCCGCGAGGCCGGCTGCATCGCCCTCACGCGGATCTCGCGCGGGGCGCTCCAGCCGCCCGTCGCGTGCACCGAGTCCCGCCAGGACGGCCCGTCGTGGCCCGGATGCGAAGGCCGCAGGCCTGACAGCAGCACGCCGACGTCGTGCGCCCACGGCGCATCCCACTCCGGCGACGTCGTCAGCACCGCCAGGCCGCCGCCCGGGCGCAGCACGCGCCGGATCTCGGCGAGCGCCGCCGCGTGGTCGAACCAGTGAAACGCGTCGGCCACCGTCACGGCTGCAACTGCCCCGTCGGGCAGCGGGATCGCCTCGGCGAGTCCGTCGCGCACGCGCTCGCCTCCGACGCTCGCGATCAGCGCCTCGCGCAGCTGCGGCTGCGGCTCGACTGCGACCACGTCGAGCCCGAACGCGAGCAGTGCCCGCGTCAGCTTCCCGGTCCCCGCCGCGAGGTCGAGCAGCGGGTCACCGGCGACCACGCCCAGCTCGGCGGCGATCGCGCCGACGACGGCCGGCCCGTACTCCGGCCGCCCGCGCTCGTAGGCGCCGGCGACGTTGGCGAAGCCGGTCGCGAGCGGATGCAGCGCCATGCGCCGCAACGTAGCCGATCGCCCCGCGTGGAGCGCCGGGCCCGGCCGCCGCTCAGCCCCGCGCTTCGGCCTTCTTGCGGATGTCGGCGAGCTGCTCGTCGATCCAGTCGCCCGGATCGCGCTGCGTGACGATCCGCTCGAGCCCGGCCATGCGGCGCTCGCGCTCGGTGGGCGTCATCGTCAGCGCCGCGTGGATCGAGTCGGCCAGCTCCTGGATGTCGAACGGGTTGACCGACAGCGCGAACTCGCCCAGCTCCTCGTGCGCTCCGGTGTTCTCGGACAAGATCGAGACGCCGGCGCGCTCGTTCACGAGTGGCCCCTCCTTCGCGACGAGGTTCATGCCGTCGAACATCGCGTTGACGAGCAGCACGTCGTAGTGCTTGTAGGCGGCGACGGCCTCCTCGAGGTCGTCGCGCAGCTTGAGGTGGATCGGCATCCAGTCGGGCGTCCCGTGGCGGTGGTTGACGACCGCCACGATCGCCTCGATCCGCTCGAGGTACTCGGCGTACTCCGGCACGTCGGTTCGCGACGGCATCAGCTGCGCGATGAACGTCACGCGCTCGTGGAACTCGGGGTGCTGGTCGAGGAAGACGTCGAAGGCGGTGAAGCCGCGCAGCACGTTCTTCGACAGGTCGGCGCGGTCGACGCGCAGGATCAGGTGGTCGCGGCGGCGGCGCAGCAGCTCGCGCTCGAACTCGGCGGTGCGCTCGCGCCGCGCGACGGCGCGCGTGGCCTCCGCGTCGATCGGCAGCGGGTAGGCGCGCACCCACACCTCGCGCCCCTCGAACTCGACGACGCCGCGGTCGAAGTCGACCTCCAGCTCCATCAGGTCGCGGCAGCACTGCAGGAAGTTGCGCCGGTAGGAGCGCGTGTGAAAGCCGACGATGTCGTTCGCCAGCAGGCCGCGGTACAGCTCCTCGCGGATCGTCGCCGGCAGCACGCGCCACGCGTCGGACTGCGTCCACGGGATGTGGATGAAGTGGTGCAGGAAGACGTCCGGGCGCATCTTGCGCACGAGCGCCGGCAGCGTGTAGAGGTGGTAGTCGTGGACCATCACGACCGGCTCCTCCTCGCCCTCGATCTCGTCGAGCACGGCGCGCGCGAGGTCCTCGTTGACGACGTTGTAGCCGAACTCGAACGCCTCGACCTCCTCGCGGCGGATGTCCGGCGCGTTCGACAGGTCCCACAGGTAGTGCTGGATGAACCACAGCATCGGGTTCGCGAAGACGTTGTAGAAGCGGTCGTAGGCGTCCGGGTCCGAGGCGACCAGGCGCACGTGGTAGGTGCCGCCGTCGGGCAGCTCGACGGCGAACGGTCTGCTGTCGTGCTGGCGCGACGCGACGATGTCCTCGTCCGTCATCGCGGACGCGATCCAGACCGCCTCGCGGTGCGAGGCGAGGCCCGTCAGCGCCGTCACCAGCCCGCCGGTTCCGCGTCGCACCTCGCCCTCGGGTCCGAACGTGACCGGACCGCGGTTGGAGACGAGGACGAGCGGGGCGGAGCCGGAGGGGGTCAGGAGCCCTGTCCCTCCAGCGCGGTGATCATCCGCAGCCAGTCGCGCAGCAGGCGCGGCATCAGGAAGTGCCGGCGCACGTGCTCCTTGCCGGCGCGCCCCAGCCGCCGCCCGAGCGCCGGGTCGGCGAGCACCTCGAGCGCACGCTGCGCGCACGCCTCGACGCTGTCGACGAGGAAGCCGGAGACACCGTCCTCGACCTGCAGGGGGATCCCGCCGACGTTGCCGCCGATGAACGGCCGCGCCTTCCAGATCGCCTCCGAGACGGTCAGCCCGAAGCCCTCGCGCGTTGACTTCTGGATCAGCACGTCGGCGTGCGACTGGAACGCGTTGACCTCGATCGCGCCGACGTTGTTGAAGTTGTTGAGGATGTGGATGTCCGGGTCGCGGTCGGCGTGGGCGATCGTCGCGTTGAAGAAGTCCCAGCCCTCGGGGTCGTCGGTCGCCATCGAGCCGACGAGCGCGAGCTGCACCTCCGGCATCTGCTCCTTCACGACGCGATACGCATCGATTACCCCGAGCGGGTCCTTCCATGGATCGAAGCGCGAGACCTGGCACAGCAGCGGGCGGTCGACGTCGATTCCGAACTGCTCGCAGATGTAGACCGAGTCCTCCGGCGAGAAGGCCATGTTCTTCGGCGCGAGCGGGTCGATCGCCGGCGGGACGATGTTGATCTGGCCCTCCATTCCCTCCGGCACGTACTGCTGCATGTGGAAGACGGAGGCGGGATAGCTCTTGATGTAGGGCAGCAGGCGCTCGATCGTCCCCGGGTTCGGCGTCGAGAGGTCGATGTGGCAGCGCCAGATCCAGTGGCGCGCCTTCTCCGGCGCGAGCGTGTGCAGGGCGGCCGGCTGCGGGTCGTGCACGATGCACGTGTCCCAGCCGCGCGACAGCTCGCGTGCGTTCATCTCGTTGTACTTGCGCCAGGCGTCCCACTGCTCGTCGGTGAGGTCCTGCGGGCTGCCCTGCAGCGCGTTGTGCATCACCTTCGTCGCGTTGAAGAACTCCTCGCGGCCGTAGATGACGTGCCACTCGACATCGAGCCCGACGTCTCTCATCAGCGGCACGAGCGTGTAGAGGATCTCCGACACGCCCCCGCCGAACGCCGTCGCCGACAGGTGCAGGACGCGCTTGCCCTTGAGCGGCTCCGCGAGCTCGCGGATCTCCTCGACCAGCGAGCGGCCGACGATGCTTGCGTAGTCCGCGAGCGTCTTGTGACCGACGGCGATGGGTTGGAGCATTCGATTCGGCTCGCTCGGCTCGGGACGGGTGGAGCGCGCGGACGATACCGAATCGCCCCGGCGACGCTGGCGCGCCCGCGATCAGGCCGGCAGCTCGAGCGTGAAGACGGTGCGGCCCGGGCGCGACTCGACGCCGAGGCGGCCGTTCATCCGCTCCGCCAGCTCGCTCGCGATCGCGAGGCCGAGGCCCGAGCCCTGCGCGTCGTCGGACGTGTAGAAGGGCTCGAACACCTGCGACAGCGAGGTGCGCGGGATGCCCTTGCCGTGGTCGCGCACGGCAAGCAGCGCGAAGCCGTCGTCGCGCACGGCCGAGACGACGATGTTCGTGCCCGGGGTCGTGTGCGTGACGGCGTTGTCGATCAGGATCCGCGCGATCTGCGCGACGCGCACCGGATCGCACTGCGCCTCGACCGGCACGCCCGGCAGCCGCACCTCGAGATGCGAGTCGTGCTGGGCGAGCATCGGCTCGAACTCGGAGCTGACCGAGCGCGCCAGGTCCGCGAGGTCCACCGGCTCCGGGCGCAGCTCGAGCGAGCCGGCCTCCAGGCGCGACAGGTCGAGCAGGTCGACGGACAGCTTCGCGAGGCGGTCGACCTGCTGGCGCACCTGCGCGAGGAAGCGTCTGCGCGTCTCCTCGTCGAGCTCCTCGTCCTCGAGCAGCTCGACGAAGCCGCCGAGCGAGAAGAGCGGCGTGCGCAGCTCGTGCGAGGCGGTCGCGATGAACTGCTTGCGCGCGCGGTCGAGCTGCGCGAGCTGGCGCTGCATGTCGTTGAAGGCCATCGCGAGCTGCCCCAGCTCGTCGTCGGAGTCGACCGGGATCGGGCGCGAGAAGTCGCCGGCGGCGACCTGCTCGGCCGCCCGCTCCAACCGCTTGACGCGCTGCGCGAGGGCGCGCGCGATCAGCCAGCCGGCGCACACCGCGAGCGTGAGCGCGATCGCGCCGGCGACGAGGATCTGCGCGCGCACGATCGCGACGTTGCGCTCGACGTCGGCCATCGGCGTCGAGAAGACGGCGACCTCGGCGACGCGCCCTTCCTGGCGCAGTGGCACCGCGACCTCGGCGACCGGGCCGCCGGAGGACACCTCCGAGCCGCGCGCGGTGCGGCCCGTGCGGGCCGCCGTCTCGGCCGTCGGCAGCGCGAGCTCGGGCAGCGCGGGATCGCTCGAGTCGGTGATCGTGCCGGGCAGCGGCAGGCCGCCGACGCGGCCGATGCGCAGCAGCGTGATGCGGGCGTTCGCGGTGTCGCTCGCCGCGCGCACGACCTTCGTGACGTCCGCCGACGAGCCGTTCCTGTCGAGCGGGGAGACGATCGTCGGGACCGCCTGCTGTGCCGCCGCCGCGAGCTGCGAGAGCTTCTCGTCGCGCAGGCGCGACTGCAGCTGCGGCACGACGTACAGGTACAGCACGCCGATCGCCGAGAGCGTGATCGCGAAGAAGAGGAAGGCGAGCCGGTTGCGAAGGGAGCGCATGGACGGCCGGGGCGGTGGGCGGGATCCGACCCCGGCTAGTCGTCAGTGTCGCGGAAGCGGTAGCCGACGCCGCGCACCGTGAACAGGTACTGCGGCTCCTTCGGGTCGCGCTCGAGCTTCTCGCGCAGGTGGCGGATGTGGACGTCGATCGTGCGCGGGTCGCGGTAGGAGGAGTCGCCCCACACGCGCGCCAGCAGCATGTCGCGCGTGAAGACGCGGCCGGGGCTGCGCGCGAGCGTCAGCAGGATCTCGAACTCGACGAACGTCGTCGCGATCGACTCGCCCTCCAGCCACACGGCGCGCTTGTCGGGGTCGATCCGCAGCGCGTGGTGCTCGAGCGCGGTGCCGTCGCCGTCGGCCGCGCGCGACAGCTCGGAGCGGCGCAGCGCCGCCTTCACGCGGCTGCGGAACTCGCGCATCGAGAACGGCTTGGTGATGTAGTCGTCGGCGCCGATCTCCAGCCCGACGACCTTATCGATCTCCTCCGACTTCGCCGTCAGCATGATGATCGGCACCGCGCTGCGGCTGCGCAGCCGGCGGCAGACCTCGAGCCCGTCGAGCTTGGGCAGCATCACGTCGAGCACGACGAGGTCGAACGGCCGCTCGTCGAAGCGCTCCAGCGCCTCGCGCCCGTCGACCGCCTGCACGACCTCGTAGCCGTCTCTCCGCAGCGGGTAGGACAGCAGCGTCTGGATCGACTGCTCGTCGTCGACCAGCAGGATGCGGGTGGATCGCTCTGCCATTGCCGTGCGTGAAGCGTAGTCCGATGAACGCAGCCGTACTACCCAAACACCTCGGGCGCTCGCTCGCAAGGGCCACGACGGCACGCGTGGATAACCTCCGTGGGTGCTCGATCCGCGGATCTACCGGGCTGGATTCCTGCCGATCCTGTTCGCGCTCGTGCTCGCCGGCTTCTCGCTGCGGGAGCCTCCGCGGCCGCTGACGACCTCGCTCGCGCCCGACGCGTTCGACGGCGCGGCCGCCTTCGGCCAGCTCGACGCGCTCGCGACCGCGGCGCCGCGGCGGCGGCCCGGCTCGACCGGCGACCGGCTCGTCGCGCAGCGCGTCGGGGCGACGCTGCGCGCGAACGGCTTCCGCGTCGGCGTGCGGTCGTTCACGGCCGAGACGGCCGACGGCAGCAGACGGCTCGAGACCGTCGTCGGAGAGCGCGCGGGCTTCTCCAACCGCCGCATCCTCGTCGTCGCTCATCGCGACGCGCTCGGGCGCGGGGCGCGCGCGGAGTTGTCCGGTACGGCTGCGCTGCTGGAGCTGGCGCGCGTGCTGGGCGGCCGCACGCTCGGGCGCACGCTCGTGCTCGCGTCGACCAGCGGCGGCACGGCCGGGCTCGCCTCGGCGGAGCGGTTGGCGCAGGAATACGGCGGCGACGGCGCGACGCCGGTCGACGCGGTGCTCGTGCTCGGCGACCTCGCCGGCACGCGCACGAGCCGCCCGTTCGTCGTGCCGTGGTCGTCGTCCACCGCGCTCGCGCCGCTCGCGCTGCGCCGCACCGTCGAGGCGGCGGTCATGCAGGAGACGAGCCTGCGGCCCGGCGGCGTCACGCCCGCCGTGCAGCTCGCGCGCCTCGCCTTCCCGCTGACGCTCGGCGAGCAGGGGCCGTTCAACGCAAACGGCCTCGGTGCGGTGCTGCTGTCGGCCGGCGGGGAGCGGGCGCCGGCCGCGAGCGCGCCGGTCTCGGCCGCCCAGCTCACGGTCTTCGGGCGCGCTGCGTTGCGCAGCGTGACCGCGCTCGACGGCGGCGCCGACCTGCCCGGCAGCGGCCCCTATGCGGTGCTGGAGCAGAAGCTGCTGCCCGCCTGGCCGGTGCGGCTGCTCGCGCTCGCACTGATGCTGCCGGTGCTGCTGGCGGCCGTCGACGCGTTCGCGCGGGTGCGCCGCCGGCGCCAGCGCGTCGGCATGTGGCTGCGCTGGGTCGCGGCAACCGCGGCGCCCTTCCTGCTCGCCGCGCTGCTCGCGATCGCGCTGTTTCGCAGCGGGCTGATCGATGCGGCGCCGGACGCTCCCGTCGCCGGCGTCGCGTCCGTCCCGAACGGCGCGGCGCTCGCGAGCGTGGTCGTCGTCTTCGCGGCAGCCTGGGCGTGGCTGCGGCCGTGGCTGGCGCGCCTCGCCGGAGTCCGCATCGACGACCACGCCGGCGGCGGGGCGGCCACAGCCGTCGTGCTGGTCTTGTGCGCGATGACGCTCGTCGTCTGGCTCGCGAACCCGTATGCGAGCCTGCTGCTGATCCCGGCGCTGCACCTGTGGCTGCTGGCGATGGCGCCGGAGACGCACCTGCGCCGTCCGGTCGCGCTCGCGCTGTGGGCGGCCGGGCTGCTGCCGCCGCTGCTCGTCGCCTACGCGTACGCGCGCCAGTTCGGGCTCGACCCGCTCGAGCTGGTGTGGATGGGGATGCTGCTCGTCGCCGGAGGTGCGCTGTCGCCGCTCGCCGTGCTCGTGTGGGGCTTCGTGCTCGGTTGCGCCGCGTGCGCGCTGATCGTCGTGCTGCGCACCTCGAGCGGCGCCGCCGAGGCGGCCACGCCGATCACCGTGCGCGGCCCGAAGACCTACGCCGGGCCGGGCTCGCTCGGCGGGACCGAGTCGGCGCTGCGGCGATGACGGCGGCCGGCACAGCCCCGCCCGAACAGCCGTCCCCCCGCCGCGTGCGCGATGCTTCGGCGATGCGGCGCGTCCTGCGAGCGATCTCGACGGTGCTGATCGTGGCGGGCGCCCTGATGATCGCCGACGCCGGAATCACGCTCGCGTGGCAGGAGCCGGTCTCCGCGCTGCTGGCGCACATCGAGCAGGACAAGCTGTCGGGTCAGCTCGACCGGATCGAGCGGACGGCGCCCACGCCCGTCGAGCGGCGCGTGCTCGCCGCGCTCGCCACGCAGAGACGGCGGATCGAGTTCCTCGCGCGGGAGGCGCGCCGCACCGCGCGCACCGGCGACCCGATCGGTCGCATCAACATCCCCAAGATCGGCGCCGACTTCGTCGTCGTGCAGGGCACCGACACGGCGTCGCTGCGCAAGGGCCCGGGTCACTATCCCGACACGACCTTCCCGGGGCTGCCCGGAACGGTCGCGATCGCCGGCCACCGCACGACGTACCTCGCGCCGTTCCGCGACGTCAACGAGCTGAAGCACGGCGACGCGATCGTGCTGACGATGCCGTATGGCCGCTTCGTCTACTCGGTGGAGCGCACCCAGATCGTCCTGCCCACCGCGCTGTGGGTCACGAGAGACGTCGGCTACGACCGACTCGTGCTGTCCGCCTGCCACCCGCTGTACAGCGCCTCTCACCGCATCATCGTCTTCGCCCGCCTGCGGCGCGTGACGGCGCTCGGCGCGGCGCTGCGCGGCTGACCTGCGCCACCCCTGGGGTTCCGCGCCCGCGACCCTGGTGGCCGGACGTCCGATGTTACGAGGGTGTGCTCACGCGAGATCCGGGTAGCCCCGATACCCATGGCGACGACCGGCACGAGGAGATCGCGGATGCGGGTCCGCGGCCGTGCCACCGGCGATGCCGGGAAGGTCGTGCGCAGGGATCGCATGGACCAAGAGACCCAGACAGTGAGGATCACCGAGCTCAAAGCGCAGATCGAGCGCGCCGCCTACGACGTGGACGTCGAGGCGGTGGCGGAGGCGTTCGTCCACCGCATGCTCGCGGTGCACGGCGCGCTGCGCCGCGCCGACGTGCGCGCCCTGCTCGGGGATGCCGCGCTGGACGAGATGCATCTACCGGCGTAGCGGCTTCGCCGCATGCGGGTTTCGCCCTCCGGTCACCGCAAGCGGCGACCTGCGGGCGACGTCACAGCTCGTGCTCGAAGCCGTGCAGGTTGGCGCCGCGCGGCCCGAGGTCGAGCTCCGGCTCGCCTTGCTCGACCGTCCCCACCCACGTGATCGGCGCGGCCGCCTCGGCGGCACGGCGAGCGGACGGCGGCACGCAGACGCACAGCTCGTAGTCCTCGCCGGCGGTCGCCGCGAACGCGGCCGGGTCCCGGCCGAGCGTGCGCGCGACGTCGGCGACGCCGGGCGCGATCGGCAGGCGATCGAGGTCGACGACGAGCCGTGCGCCGCTGCGGCGGGCGAGGTGGCGTGCGTCGGCCGCGAGCCCGTCGGACAGGTCGATCATCGCGTGCGCGCCCGCGGCCGCCAGCGCGCGTCCCTCAGCCAGCCGCGGCAGCGGGCGCAGGTAGCGCTGCACGAGCTGCGGCATGCCCTGCGCCCGCTGCTGCAGGATCGCGAGCCCGGCGCCGGCGTCGCCGAGCGTGCCGGTCACGCCGACGAGGTCCCCCGGCTGCGCGCCGTCGCGGCCGACGAGCGCTGCGGCGTCGTCGGCCCAGCCGACGACCGTCACCGCCAACATGAGCGCGGGCCCGCGCGCGACATCGCCGCCGGCGATCGTCACGCCGCTCGCCGCCGCGAGCGCCTGCGCGGCGCCGAACAGCCCGAGCACGTCGTCCTGTCCGAGGCCGGCCGGCAGCACGAGCGCGAGGTACGCCTCGCCCGGCTCGGCGCCCATCGCGGCGAGGTCCGACAGCGCGCCCGCGAGCGCGCGGTGCCCCGCGTCGCCGAGCGTGCAGAGACCTTCTGAGAGCGCGGGGAGGTGGACGCCCTCGACCATCGTGTCGACCGACGTGACGGCGTAGGAGCAGCCGCGCACGACCGCCGCGTCGTCGCCGAGCCAGCGCACGACGCGCGCGTCGTCGTGTCGCAGCACGCGCTCGAGCGCTTCGATCAGCTCCAGCTCGCGCATGGGACCGCGGGCCCGCCGCTCGGCGTCAGCGGTGGCGGTAGACGATGCGCGCGCGGTCGAGGTCGTAAGGCGACAGCTCGCAGCGCACGCGGTCGCCCGGCAGGATGCGGATGCGGAAGCGGCGCATCTTGCCGGCGACATGGCCGAGGACGACGTGGTCGTTGTCGAGTCTCACGCGGAACATCGCGTTCGGGAGGGCCTCGATCACCTCGCCCTCGAGCTCGACCTTTTCTTCCTTGGGCACGGGGGGAACCGTACCAGCGATCGGCGTATCGGCGCGGATGGGCTCAGCGCGAGGGAGGCGCGGCGCCGCCGCCCTGGCTCGGGCCGGGCGTGGCGTTCCCGCCTCCGCCTCTGCCGCCGCCGGGCGTCGGCGAGGAGGGCGCTCTCTGCGGCGGGTGCGCGAAGGCGTTCGGGTTGTTGCCGCCGCCGGGCGTCGTCGTGCCCGGTGTGGTCGTGGTGCCGGGCGTGGTCGTCGTCGTGCTCGTCCCGTCGGTCGAGCTGCTCGACCCGCCGCTCTGGCCGGCGTAGGTGCCGAAGAACGGCTGTGCCTGGAACGGCTCTCTCGGCGGTCCCCAGTCGCCGCAGTACGAGCCCTTCGCGACGACCATGAAGTCGTGCCAGATCGGTGCGGCGATCGTGCCGCCGAAGACGGAGCTGCCGAGCGTCGTCGTCTCGTTCGGGTAGCCGACCCACACCGCCGTCGACAGTCTCGGCGTGATGCCGACGAACCACGCGTCCGTGTTGTTGGACGTCGTGCCGGTCTTGCCCGCGTTCGGGCAGCCGATGTCCGCGCCGACCGCGGTGCCGCGCGAGATCACCGCCTTCATCGCCGGGATGATCTCGTCGGTCTGGCCGTCGGTGAACTTCTTCACGCGCGGCGCGGCGGGCACGTCGACTCTGCCGGTGGGGAAGACGACTCTCGAGATCGCCGTCACCGTGTTGCGCCAGCCGCCGTCGGCGACGGTCGCGTACGCGTCGGCCATCTCGAGCGGGGAGACGCCGTATCTGAGGCCGCCGATCGCCTCGGCGTAGTAGCCGTCGAGGTGCGACGTGACGCCCATGTCGTGGGCGGCCTGGTCGACCTTGTCCGGGCCGATGTCGGCGCCGAGCTGGGCGTAGACGGTGTTGTCGGAGATCGGCAGCGCGTCGGCGAGGCTGATCGAGCCGGCGTAGCTGTTGCTGTCGGTTCTCACGTCCCACGTCGGCGCCTCCGGCAGCCAGCCGGGCGCCAGGTGTCTGGAGACGTAGTAGGTCGTGTTCGGGTCGATCCCCATCCGCACGGCCGCCATCAGGTCGATCACCTTGAACGACGAGCCGGGCTGGCGGTGCGCCTGCGCGGCGTAGTTGAAGACGGTCGGCCCGTACGTCGCCGAGGACGCCATCGCGAGGATGTGGCCGTTGGACGGGTCGACCGTCGCGAGCGCCGCCGAGGGCGCGCCCGGGTAGCCGACGTGGCTCTGGATCGCCTGGCGCGCGACCTGCTGGTATCTGAGGTTGATCGTCGTGTAGACCTTCAGGCCGCCCTGTTCGACGACCTTGCGGCCGTAGCGTCTGATCAGCTCGCTTCTGACGTAGTCGAAGAAGAACTGCTCGCGGCGGAGCCCGTAGTAGTCGGTGTGGCGAACGCCGAGCGGCGACGCGTTGGCGGCGTCGGCCTGCGACTGCGTGATGTATCTCGAGCCGACCATCGCTCTCAGCACCTCGGCGCGGCGGCGCTTGGCGGCGCGCGGGTCGTTGAACGGGTTGTACTGCGTCGGCGCCTGCGGCAGGCCGGCGAGCAGCGCGGCCTCCGGCAGCGTGAGTTGCGAGGACGGCTTGCCGAAGAAGATCCGCGCCGCCGCCTCCACGCCGACCGCGGTCTGGCCGCCGACCGTCCCGTACGGCACGTTGTTGAGGTAGGCGGTCAGCACCCACGCCTTCGAGTGCTCGGACTCGAGCTGCTCGGCGAGCTTCGCTTCGCGGATCTTGCGCGTGAGCGTCTTCTGGAAGCGGTCCTGCGGGATGTAGAGGTTGCGCACGAGCTGCATCGTCAGCGTCGAGCCGCCCTGCGCGGTGCGGTCGGTCGTGACGTTCTTGACGGCGGCGCGGACGATGCCGACGTAGTCGACGCCGCCGTGCTGGTAGAAGCGCTTGTCCTCGATCGCGATCGTCGCGCGCTTCATCGCGAGCGGGATCTCACTGCCCGGCACCGCGTTGCGCAAGGTGTCGCCGGTGATGAAGCCGAGGCGCGTCCCGTCGGCCGCGTAGACGGTCGAGACGGCGCCCTGCGGCTTTGGTCTCAGCTGCTGGATGTTCGGTGTGTCGTCGACGACGTGCACGACCCAGCCGGCGAACGCGACGCCGCCGGCCAGGCCGGCGACGAGCAGCAGCGTCGCGACCACGATCAGGGCACGCCGGGCGGGCCGGCCGTGCCGGCGCCGACGGCGCCTCTGTCGCTCTCGGCGGGTCACGGGCAGAAGAAGGGGCGTGCCGGCACGGGAAACGCCAGCGCGGGCAAGCAGGGGAAGTGTAGCTGTGAGCGTTCTTCGGCCCGGGGGGCGGGGCTCCTGCCGGTCAGATCAGCCCGGCTGCCCGCAGGGCGCGCAGCGAGTCCGCCCGCAGCTCCGCCTCGCGCGCGCCTCGCTCGGCCGGTGGCACCGTGCCGCGCGCGACGGTGTAGCGGACGCCGTCTGCGGCGACCTCGGCCACATGCGCGATCGGCGCGCCGTCGAGTCCGCGCAGCGCTGCGAGCGCGGCGTCGGCGTCGGCCGCCGGCGCGAGCCACAGCTCCACCTCGAGCGCGATCAGCGGCTCGACGATCGTGTCGTTGCGGAGGATCCCCGACGCCAGCCGCTCGTTCGGGACGAAGATGCGCCCGCCGTCGCCGCCGCGCACGACGGTGTAGTTGAGGCGCACGTCCTCTACGGTCCCGCTCTGGCCCTCGACCGTCACGCGGTCGCCGATCCGCAGCGGCTGCGCGATCGTCAGCATCACGCCTGCGATCAGGTTCGCGAGCGTCTGGCGCGCGGCGAAGCCGAGGATCGCCGCGAACAGCGCGCCGGAGGCGAGCAGCCCGGCGGCGAGGCGGTTGAGCCCGCCGAACTGCGACAACGCCAGCAGCAGGCCGATCACCACGATCGCGAGCGTGATCAGCCGGCGCAGGAAGCGCAGGCGCGTGTCGATCACCGGCGTCAGCTCGTCGCGCACGACGGCGGTCGCGAGCTTGTGGCCGCGGTGCAGGAGGGCGCGGTCGACGGCGATCGCGAGCACGAACGTGCCGACGACGGTCAGCAGCGCGGTCAGCTCGTTCTTGTGCGCCTGCAGGAACGTGGCCGCGAGCGTGGGAACATCCTCGCCGAGCATGGAGCGCGAGCGTACCGTCAGCCGCGGCAGTCCCTCCGTCCGCGCGAGCGTGTCCGCGCGGCTGCGCGCGACGCTCGGCGGCGATCCGCAGCGGACGGTTGCCTGGCGCGAGGCGTGGGGGGCGCTGTGGACCTCGCGCCTGGTCGTGTGGGGGGCGGGGCTGCTCGGCGTGCTGTGGCTCGGCCGCGTGCCCGGCACGGAGCAGTACGACACCGCGCACCTGACGGCGCCCTTCTCGCCGTTCGGCGACCTGCTCGTGGGGCCGGCCGCGCGGTGGGACTCCGTCTGGTACCTGACGATCGCCAAGAACGGCTACGGCACCGCCCACTCGCACGCGCAGGCGGCCTTCTATCCGCTGTATCCGATGCTGATGCGCGTGGTCGGCTGGATCGTCGGCTCGCCGCTGCTGGCGGGGATACTCGTGTCGCTCGCCTGCTTCCTCGGCGCGCTCGTGCTGCTGCATCGGCTGGCCGCGCTCGAGCTGGGCCCGCGCGACGCGCGCGGGACGGTCCTGCTGGTCGCCTTCTTCCCGACGGCGTTCTTCTTCTCGGCCGTGTACTCGGAGTCGCTGTTCCTGCTCGTCACGGTCGGCGCGTTCCTCGCGGCACGCAGCGGGCGCTGGGCGTGGGCGGGTGCGCTCGGCGCGCTGGCGGCGCTCACGCGCAACACCGGCGTGCTGCTGCTCCTGCCGCTGCTGCTGCTGTTCCTCTACGGGCCGCGGGCGGACCGTGAGGCGAGGCCGCCGGCGGACGGCGGCCTGCTCGCGCGCCTGCGCCCGCGCTATTCCCTGACGCCCCAGGTGCTGTGGCTCGGGCTCGTGCCGCTCGGGCTGGCGAGCTACCTCGCCTGGTCGGCGATCGCGCTCGGCGACGTGTTCGCGCCCTACCACGCGCAGGCGCTGTGGCTGCGGCACTTCGAGCCGCTCGGGGCGATCGGCGGCGGCGTGCACGCGGCGTGGCTGGGCCTGCGCCAGCTCGTGCACGGCTCCCCGACGCCGCGCTACTTCACGGCGAACGGCGGCGACCCGTTCGCGGTCGCGGGCGACAGCCTGATGCTGCTCGGCTTCCTCGTCTTCTCGCTCGTCGCGTGCGCGGGAGCGCTGCGGCGGCTGCCGCTCGCCTACGGGGCATACGCGGCCGTCGCGCTGGCCGTGACGCTGTCCTATCCGCTCGACGCGCAGCCGCTGATGTCGCTGCCGCGCTACATCGTCGTGCTGTTCCCCTTCCAGATGTGGCTCGCGCGCTGGAGCGGCGAGCGCGGCGGGACGGAGCGCGCGGTCGGCGTCAGCGCGGTGTTGCTCGGGCTGTTCGCGGCGTACTTCGCGCACTGGGGGTTCGTCGCATGACGGGGTTTCGCCCTTCGGTCACCGCAAGCGGACGACCTGCGGGCGACGTCACACGCGCTCTCCTGCTGGACGCGCTCGGCACGCTCGTCGAGTTGGAGCCGCCGGTCGAGCCGCTGCGGCGCGAGCTGCGCGCGCGCTTCGGCGTCGAGCTGAGCGCCGCCGAGGCGGGCGCCGCGCTGCGCGCCGAGATCGCCTTCTACCGCGCGCACCACGACGAGGCGTCCGACCGCGCCGCGCTGGCGGACCTGCGCGAGCGCGCGGCTGGTGCGCTGCGGGATGCGCTGCCGGCCGCCTGCGCCGCGCTGGAGCTGGGACCGCTGACCGAGGCGCTGCTGGCCGCGCTGCGCTTCCGCCCGTTCGCCGAGGTCCCAGAGGTGCTGCGCGTGGCGCGCGAGCGTGGCGTCCGGCTCGTCGTCGTCAGCAACTGGGACGTCTCGCTGCACGATGTGCTCGAGCAGACGGGGCTGGCGCCGCTGCTCGACGGCGTCGTGACGTCCGCCGAGATCGGCAGCGCGAAGCCGGCGGGCGCGATCTTCGCGCGCGGGCTTTCGCTCGCGGGGGTCTCGGCGGGGCAGGCGCTGCACGTCGGCGACAGCGTCGAGCATGACGTCGCGGGTGCGCTGGCGGCGGGGATCGCACCGCTGCTGCTCGTGCGCGAGGGCACCGTGCCGGACGCGCCCGTGCCGCCTGGCGTGCGCACGATCGCGACGCTGCGGCCGCTGCTCCAACTGCTCGATGGAGCCCGCTCCGTATCGTTGAGACCATGAGCACCGCCCCGCCCGATGGCTCGTGGCTTCCGCCGGTGGCGGCGTCGCCCGAGCAGCCGCCGGTGCAGGAGGGCGGCGCTCCGCGCTGGGCGCCGTCGAGCGCGTGGCTCGCGCTGGTGACCGCGTTCATGTTCGCGATCGTCGGTGCGGTCGTCGTCGGCCTCGTCGGCACGATCTTCGGCGCGAGCTTCAGAGATCCGCCGCCGGCCGTCAACATCGCGGCGACGGTCGTGCAGGACATCGCCTTCATCGGCACCGCGATCCTGTTCGCCGGCCGCGCCGGAACGGTCCTGCCGGCGCAGTTCGGCTTCGTGCGCACGCGCTTGGGGCGGGCTGTCGGCCTGATGGCGGCCGCGTACTTCGCCTACGCGATCCTCAGCCAGGTGTGGGCGCAGCTCGTCCACACGCACGCGAAGGACAACCTGCCGACCAGCCTCGGCGTCAACGAGAGCACCGCGGCGCTCGTCGCCGTGTGCGTGCTCGTGACGGTGATCGCGCCGCTGGCGGAGGAGACGTTCTTCCGCGGCTTCTTCTTCGGCGCGCTGCGCAACTGGCGCGGGCCGTGGCCGGCAGCGCTGCTCACCGGCGCGGTGTTCGGCGCGATCCACGTCGGCTCGGCGCCGGTCGTGTTCCTGCTGCCGCTGGCGATCTTCGGCGTCGCGCTGTGCATCGTGCGCTGGCAGACGGGCTCGCTGCTGCCGTGTATCGCACTGCACGCGACGAACAACGCACTGGCATTCGGTGTCACGGAGCACTGGACGGCTGGTCAGATCCTGCTGCTCGGGATCGGCGCTGTCGCGGTCACGATGCTCGTCTGCCTGCCGCTGCTCGGCGTGCGTGCGCGGGTGGCCTGACCGGCCGGCCGCTCGATTACCATCCACCGCTTGATGTTGCGTCGCGCCGTCCTCCCGCTGCTCGTCATCGCCGCTCTTGCGGGGCTGTCCGCGGCAGCCGCACACGCGGCGCCGAAGGCGAGAACCGGGCTGCCGAGAGATCGCATCGGCCTGACGCTCGTCGGCTCGTTCACGCTGCACGGCAAGGCGCTCGCGGTCGCCGGTCGCGCGCTGCGGGTCGAAGGCCGCGTCGTCCCGTACGTCGCCGGCCAGACCGTGAACGTGCGCATCTGGCGCGGCCACACGCTGATCAAGCAGGCGACGGTGACGCCGAAGCCGACGAGCACGAAGCGCACCGCCACGTTCAGCGTCCGCTTCGTGCCCGACAGAAGCGGCCTCGTGCAGGTCTTCGCCGTGCACGCCAGAACCGACCTGGAGGGCAGCCTGCTCGCGCACACGGCGTTGCCGGTCGTCGCGCCGAAGGCCGGGCCCGGTTCGCGCGGGCCGTTCGTGCAGCTGCTGCAGCAGCGCTTGGCGACGGTCGGCTACGCGACGCCGCAGACCGGCGTCTACGACCCGCTCACCGGTCTCGCCGTGCTCGCGTTCCGCAAGGTCAACGGGATGCCGCGTCTCACGACCCTCTCGCCGCTGATCGTCGACCGCCTGCTGCGCGGCGTCGGCGGCTTCAAGATCCGCTACCCGGGCCAGGGCCGTCACGTCGAGGCGAACCTCGGCTGGCAGGTGCTCGCGCTGATCGACCACGGCAAGGTCGTGCGCGCGTACACCACCAGCTCGGGCAAGCCGTCGACCCCGACTGTGCTCGGCACCTTCCGCTTCTACATGAGAGAGCCGGGGACGAACTCCGAGGGCATGGTCGACTCGACCTACTTCATCCGCGGCTACGCGATCCACGGCTATTACGACGTGCCGACCTACAACGCCAGCCACGGCTGCCTGCGCGTGCCGATCCCCGACGCATTCGCGATCTACTCCTGGCTTCACCTCGGGGACCAGATCGACGTCTACTACTAGACGTCAGGCCTCCTCCAGCTCGCGCTCGGCTGCCGCGCGCACGGCGTCGCGGGCCTCGCGCGGAGCGAGCCCGAGCCCGCGCAGCAGGTCGGTGGCGGTCGAGCGCACCTGGCCGACCAGGACGCTGACGGAGAGGTTGCCGGCGCGCTCGAGCGCCAGCGTCGCGCGGGCGCCGGCGCGCAGCGCGGCGTCGCGGGCCGCCGAGGCGGCAGCCTCGTCGCCGGCTCGGCCGAGCGCCGGCCCGAGGGCGCGCACGGCGGCGGCGAGGTCGTGCAGCGCTTCCAGGAGCTCGGGCGGGACGTGCTCGCCCAGCTCGATCGCGCGCAGAGTCCCGCGCGCGAGCACCCGCACGTTGCGGCCGGCGAGGTCGAGCGCCGGGTCGGCGTCCTCGTAGGCGGCCAGCTCGCCGCGAGCGCGCCAGCGCTGGGGCGCCAGGCGCGCCGTCTCGCCGCCCGCGAGCACGGCGGCGTGGAACGCGCTGGAGCGCTCGTCGATGTGGCGGGCGCGCTGCAGCGCGGCGACCGCGGCCTCGTGGTCTTGCCCCGCGAGTGCGGCGGCGACGTCCTCGATCGTCGTGGCCAGCTCCTCCAGCAACGGCGCCACGGCGCGTTGCGCGAGCGCGACCGGGTCGACCGGGACGAGCGCGGTCACGAGCAGCCCGAGCGCGCCGCCGACGAGCGCGTCGGTGAAGCGTCCCCAGTAGATCCCGTGCGTGGGCGGCTGCACGGTCGCGACGAGCACGGCCGAGAAGGCGGCCTGCGTCACGAGCAGCGGCCCGCCGCCGAGCAGCACGGCCGCCGACATCGCCAGCGCGACGACGAGCATCAGCTGCAGGACGCCCACGCCGATGCCGGCGATCAGCAGGTCGCCGATCGCGATCCCCAGCGCCACGCCGACGACCAGCTCGGCCGTGCGGCGCCCGCGCGCGAGGTGGGAGGCGCCGACCGAGATGACCGCCGCGATCGGCGCGAAGTATGGCTGAGGATGGCCGAGCACGTGCCGCGCGGCGAGCCACGCCGCACCGGCTGCGACGGTCGCCTGCGCGATCGGCAGCGCCGCGGCGCGCAGGTCCTGGAGACGGCTGCGGACGAGGCTCGACTCGGACACCGGCACAGGATCGCGCGCGGCTCCCGATCGCGTCGTGCGGACGCTCGCGATTCGCTCAGCGAGTGCCCCGGGCAGGAGTCGAACCTGCGGCCTTTCCCTTAGGAGGGGAACGCTCTATCCGGCTGAGCTACCGGGGCTGTGGGGGGATTCGCGATGGTGTGCGCCCACGCCGGCCTCGCCGGCCGGGTGTCGTGAGCGGGTGCTGGATGCGCTCGGATACGCGCGGTTGCAGGGGGATTTCGGCCACAGGGGGAGGCCGTGACCAAAACCCTAGCCGAGGAATGACCGGTATGCGAGGCGTCGTGCACCGCCTGGCGTTGGTGCTGCGGGTGGAGCCGGCTCCCGGCTCCGCGGACGAGGCGTCTTCGGGGTACCCCCCTCCCCAGAGTCTCGCTCCGCTGCTTCGTGTTCGCCGCCGGCCCGGACTCGCTCAGCGGCGCGGCTGCGCGCTCGCAGCGCTCGTGGGTGCAGGTGGCGAGCGCCGGGTTGTGCTCGCGGCGCCTGCGGCCAGTCCCCGCTCGAGCACGGCGAGCAGCGCGTCGAGCACGTAGGGATCGAAGTGGCTCCCGCGGCCTTGCTCGAGCATCTCGACCGCGTCTTCGCGGGAGAAGCGCGGGCGGTAGACGCGATCGCGGGTGAGCGCATCGAAGACGTCGGCGACGGCGGCGATGCGGCCTTCGAGTGGGATCGCATGGCCGGCGAGTCCGCGCGGGTAGCCGCTGCCGTCGAAGCGCTCGTGATGGGTCAACGCGATCACGGCTGCGAGCTGCAGCAGCTCGCTGCGCGAGCCGACCAGGATGTGGTAGCCGATCTCGGCGTGTTGCTGCATCGCGGCGCGCTCGGGGGCCGTGAGCGTCCCGGGTTTGAGCAGGATGTCGTCCGGGGTGCCGATCTTGCCGACGTCGTGCATCGCGCTCGCGGTGTGGATCAGCTCGCAATGATCCGTGGGAAGGCCAAGCTCGCGCGCGATCGCGCCGCAGTAGCCCCTCATCTGGTCGATGTGGGCCGCCGTGCTGGGGTCGCGTGCCTCGATCGCGGTGGAAAGGCGCCGGACCATCTCCTCGCGCGAGTCCCTCAACACCGCCTCGGCGTCGAGGTCGTGCCGGCGGCGGCTGACCGCGCTCGTCACGCTGCGCAGCACGTCGTTGGCGTCGAATGGCTTGACGAGATATCCGCAGGCGCCGATCGCCAGCGCACGGTCGGCGAGCACGACGTCATCCAGGCCACTCACGATCACTGCCGCGATGTGCGGATGATGGGCGAGGACATGCTCGACGAGGCCGAGGCCTGAGACGCCGCCGAGCTGCACGTCGCAGAGCATCAGGTCGAAGGGCGCCTCGGCGAGCCGTGCACGGGCCTGTGCCGCGGTGCTCGCCGACGTGGCGCGATACCCGGCGTCCGTCAGGATGCGACAGAGCTTTGCGTGATTCGCCGCGTCGTCGTCGATGACGAGCACGCGCTCCTTGGCCACTGCGACCTGCTCGACGTCCAGCATGGCATCGACCGGCAGATGAGTGACTCGGCGGAGCGGCCGGCCTGCCTCCCTTTCACGAGTGTCGCAGCTCTTTCATTAGTCAGACCGATTTTCGCGCTTCATGGCGTGACGCCGCTCGCAATGACCGCGATGCCCCTGCGAAGACGCCAGGATCGCTCGGACGCCTAATCGCGCCGTTTTGCGGTGCTAACGTCGAATCCTTGTCGCGAGATCCTGACCAGGACCTCATCGCCCGCGCGACCGACGCAGCCCAGCGCGAGCTGCAAGCCCGAACCGTGCAGGATGCGGACCAGACCGCAGCAGATCTCGATCAGACGCAAGCCGCTTCCGACCAGAGCACCTCGGAAGCCGATCAGCAGGTCTCCGACACCGATCAGACGCTGGCCGATCGAGACCAGAACGCGTCCGACCGGGACCAGGCCGCAGCCGATCGCGAACGCTCCGTCGCCTCCGAGGACGCGTCGACACGCCAAGTGCACGATGCCATGCGTGACGTCCGGGACGCGACGCGCAGCGAGCGAGAGGCCAGCGCGGCGGACCGCTCGAAGACGACCGATGATCGGCTCGCGATCGCGACTCGCCGCGACGAGGCCGCGCGCGTGCGCGACGTGACCGCCGTGGCCCGCGATCGCATCGCCCGAAGCCGCGACGAGGCGGCGGCAGCGCGTGACTCGGCAGCCGTGGCACGCGAGCGCCGCGCCGCCGATGCCGGCGTCCCGGACGACACCGTCGCGGTGCTGAGGACCCTCCGGCTCTCCGGCGCGTTGGCCCGGGAGCAGGCCGCGACCGACCGCGACGCGGCAGCAGCCGATCGTCAGGCCGCCGCCACCGACCGCCAATACGCCGCGATCCACCGCCACCTCGACGGCCTCGACGAGCTGACCGGCGTGTGGCGGCGCGGCACCGGCGAGCTGACGCTGATGCACGAGATCGACCGCTCGCGCCGAAGCGGTCGATCGCTCGTGCTCACCATGATCGACGTCGATGCGCTCAAGGCCGTCAACGACACCCACGGCCACCCCGTCGGCGACGCACTGCTGCGCGAGGTCGCCACCGCGATCGTCTCGACGCTGCGCTCCTACGACGTGACCGTGCGCTGGGGCGGCGACGAGTTCGTCGCCGCGATGTCGGACGTCAGCGCGAAGGTCGCGTCGGATCGCATCGCCGAGATCCAGCGTGCCCTGGACGACCACCGCCCACCGGCCTCGATCAGCGCCGGCTGCGCCGAGCTTCGCGACGACGACACGCTCGACTCCCTCGTCGCCCGCGCCGACGCCGCGCTCTACCGCGGCAAGGACAGCCGCGAGGGCTGAGAAGCCAGTCAGCGCACGATGCTCAGCGGCACGCCGCTGCCGATGCGCCGCGCGAGCCAGGTGATGGCGGAGCTGGCGAGCCGGATGCAGCCGTGGGACGCGGCCGTCCCGAGCGCGCCCGCGAGGCCGTCGGTGCCGTGGATGGCGATCTGGCCCGGGCCTCCCTCGAACTCCTGCAGCACGTCGGAGCGTGCGCTGGTGGCCAGCGCGAACGGGCCGCCGACCTGGGCGCCGAGCGCGAGCGGCTCCTCGACGAAGAACCGGCCGCTCGGCGTCGGCGTCGAGGGCTTCCCCACCACCGCAGGAAAGCGGCGGGCGACGCGACCATCGTGATAGACGGTCAGCTGGCGCGCGGACAGCGTGAGCGCGAGGCGCCATTCGGTCGAGGCGGGCCTCGTCTGCCTGGCGGCGATCCAGCCCGTGTGGCTGTTGGGGCGCCCCGGCAGCCGGACATGCACCCACGTCTTCCCGTCGCGACCGGTCGCCCGGCCCAGCACCGGCAGGACGGTTTGCACGTCCGTCAGCGGCCGCAGCGCGCTGACGCGCTCGACCCGGCGCGCACGCGGGTCGGGCCGGACTTGGACGACGTGGTCGTGCAGCAGCACCACGAGCGGCTGCGCGGCGATCGCCTGCGCGTCCGCGACGCGTGACGGGATGGCCACGCCGGTCGCGACCGTCACGAGCGCGAGCGCCACCGCGGTGGCGCTCACCGCGCGATGGATGGGACGGGACATGGATGTCCTCCCTGATTGCCGAGCGGCCCCCTACGACGTTCCATGGTGCGCGTGTCAAGGAGATGCCCTGGTGTTCGAGCTGCATCGACGCGGCGCTGACGTCGCTTGAGTGGATCGAGCCGAAGGCGCACCTGCCACGCGCCATCAACGCCGATAGGTGTCATAAGCGGCTCCTCCCTGTCGATACTCCTCAAGACGGTTGCTTACTTCGAGGACCTCGGCCCCCTGCCGACGCCCGCTGACGGGAAGGCAGGACAGGACATGCTCGGATCTCGATGCCGAAGGCTGCTGCTCCTCGTGACGAGCGTGCTCGCCGTGCTCGTCCCGGCGGCCTTCGCAGGCGCGGCCTGCCCGTCCCTCCCTCCGCCTCCCTGCAAGCCGGCAGCATTCACCGGCAGCACCCGCGCGCATGCTTCGCGCTGCACCGCCCCCAGGCCGCCGCGCTGCCGCGCTGCGCGCGGCCCTCGCGGCCTGCGCGGCGTCAGTGGCAGCACCGGCGCACCCGGCGTGCGTGGAGGGACAGGCCAGACCGGCACGCCAGGTACAGCCGGCTCCGTTGGCACATCGGGTGCCGCCGGTCCGCAGGGACCGACGGGCACGACCGGATCGACTGGAACGGCCGGATCCGCCGGTGCGCAGGGCCTGCAAGGCGTCCAGGGCGACACCGGCGCCGCAGGCACGCCAGGTGCGGCCGGCGCCGCCGGCACGCCAGGCGCAGCCGGCCCGCAGGGACCGACGGGCACGACCGGATCCGCCGGGCCGCCAGGCGCCGCCGGCACCGACGGCGCCGCAGGCCCAATCGGTCCAACCGGCTCCGCCGGGCCAGCCGGAGCGCCAGGCCCGACCGGCTCGAACGGGCTGTCCCAGTACGCCTACGTCTACAACCTCGGCGCCGAGGTCGTGGCACTCGAAGCCGACGTCACCTTCGACTCCAGCGGCGTCCACACCGCCGGCATCACCCACGCGTCCGGAGCAGCGGGCATCACGCTCGTGACCGCCGGCACCTACGAGGTCACGTTCTCGATCTCGGGCACCGAGCCAAGCCAGTTCGCCCTGTTCGACAACGGAACGCTCGTGCCGGGCACGGTCTACGGCTCCGGCGCCGGCACCCAGCAGGACACCGGACAGGCGATCGTCACGACCGGCTCCGGCGACGTCCTGACCGTGCGCAACCACACCTCGACTGCGGCGATCGGCCTCGCCACGCCGATCGGCGGAACCCAGGCGAGCACGAACGCCTCCGTGACGATCGAGAAGCTCGCCTAGCCTATGCCGCCCCGTCACCTGACAACCCACCCTCGCCGACTCGCCGGCACGCTCCTCGTGTGTGCCTTGCTCAGCGTGAACATCGCCGCCTGCGGCTCCTCGGAGCCCTCGCACACGATCCTCAACACCGAGAAGATCGAGCGCGCGATCGAGCAGAGCAGCCTCGCCCAGCGCGGCGTCCACGCACAGGTGAGCTGCCCCACCGGCGTGCACCAGCAGCGCGGGCTGGTGTTCACCTGCACGGCGACCGCCGGGCGCGACCGCACGCCGTTCGTCGTCACCGAAGTCAACGGATCCGGCCAGGTCCACTACCAAGCGCGCTGAGCGAATCGAGGCTAGCCTCGCCGCCCTGGTTTCACGCCTCATGGGACGACCCAGGGCGTACACGTTCACCTTCAAAACAGGAGTTGAGCTGGCGCGCGCGAACTCGTCTGGGCAGGCAGACGAAGCGATGCGCCCGATTCCCAAGCCACGAGCCCGGCCGTTCGAGGCCCGACGATGAGCGTCGGCGCGCCCGGCCTGCTCGCGCAGGAGGAGCGCTACGAGCACGACTTCGAGTCGGGCGTCGCACGCTCGCCGTGGCAGCTGTTCTGGCGGCGGCTGCGCGAGGACAAGGTCGCGCTGGTCGCACTCGGGGTCATCGTCGCGCTCGTGCTCGCGGCGATCTTCGCGCCGCTCGTGGTCAAGCTGTTCGGCGCGCCCGGGCCCAACGTGCAGGACCGCAACGCGGTCGATGCGTTCGGCACGCCGCTCGGCCCCAGCGCGGGCCACCTGTTCGGCGTCGACCCGCTCGGGCGCGACGTGTTCGCGCGCACCGTCTACGGCGCGCGCGTCTCGCTGCTCGTGGGGATCGTCGGGACCGGCGTCGCGATGCTGCTCGGCGTCGCCGTCGGCCTGCTCGCCGGCTACTACCGCGGCTGGGTCGACACGCTGCTGTCGCGGCTCGTCGACGTCGTGCTGTCGTTCCCCGTGCTGCTGCTGGGGATCGGGATCGCGTCGGCCTGCTCGCTGGGCAACGGCTGCGTCGCGGGTGCCATAACGCCGGGCGTGCGCACTGTGATCCTCGTCGTCGCGCTCGTGAGCTGGACGTCGATCGCGCGCATCGTGCGCGGGCAGGTGCTTTCCCTGCGAGAGCGCGAATTCGTCGTGGCGGCGCGGTCTTTGGGCGCCTCGAACCTGCGAATCGTGATTCGCGAAATCCTCCCAAACCTCACTGCCTCGATCATTGTCTACTCAAGTCTCCTGCTTCCGCAGACGATCTTGCTCGAGGCGGCTCTTTCGTTCCTGGGCGTCGGCGTGTCCCCGCCGACGGCGAGCTGGGGCTGGATGATCGCCGACGCAGCCGACAACTTCGACACGCAGTGGTGGTACATGGTGTTTCCCGGCGCAGCACTGCTGCTCACCGTGCTTGCATTCAATCTGCTGGGTGACGGACTTCGTGACGCCCTCGACCCGAGAGCTGAACGGTGAATCAGGCCACCCCCCTTTCCCGACCCCCGAAAGGACCCCTCATGCCGCGACCCGTCAAGCGCGCGCTTCCCCTCGCCCTGCTGTGCACCGCCGTCGCGACCGCGCTCGGCGCCTGCGGCTCCAGCGGCGGCAACAGCGGGACCGGTGCGACGGCGGATACCGGCGCGGGCGGCCATCGCGGGGGAACGCTGACGATCCTCACCAGTCAGGACGTGGCGAGCCTCGACCCGGGGAGCGCCTACGCGAGCCTCGACCTCAATGTGCTCGCCGCGACGCAGCGCACGCTCTACGCGTACAAGCCGACGGACCCGACGAACATCAGCCCGGACCTCGCCGCGGGGCCACCGCAGATCTCACCTGACGGCAAGACGCTCACGGTGAAGATCCGCAGCGGTGTCCGCTTCAGCCCACCGGTGAACCGCGAGGTGACGTCGAGAGACGTCGCCTACGCGATCGAGCGCGGCTTCAACCCGCACGTCGCGAGCCCCTACGCGAGCACGTACTACGGCGACGTCGTCGGCGCCGACAGAGCGACCGGCGGCCCGATCGCCGGCATCCAGACGCCCGACGACCACACGATCGTCTTCAAGCTCTCGCGCCCGACCGCCTCGCTCGTCGCGCAGGCGACGGTGCTTCCGCTGTCGGCGCCCGTCCCGCCGGAGTACGCGAAGCCGCTGGACGCGAAGGCCCCCTCCACCTACGGCAACCACGTCGTCGCGACCGGGCCCTACATGCTCACCGCCGACAGATCCGGCACCGTGCTCGGGACGGGCTACGTCCCCGGCCGCAGCCTCAGCTTCGTGCGCAACCCCAACTGGAGCGCGACGAGCGACGGCCGTCCGGCCTACGTCGACGCGATCCAGGTGAGAATCGGCGGCTCGACGACCGTCGCCGGCCGCCAGGTGCTCGCCGGGAGAGGCCTCGTGCTGGCCGACTCGCCGACGCCCGAGCTGGTCAAGCAGGCCTACCTGCACAACCGCAGCCAGATCTTCTTCTCGCCCGGCGGCGGCTCGAACTACGCCGCGCTCAACACCGCGATCCCGCCGTTCGACGACGCGAACCTGCGCAAGGCGGTCGCTGCCGAGCTCGACCGCCAGCAGATGCGGACCGTGCGCGGCGGCGCGGTCGTCGGCGACATCGCCTCGCACTTCCTCTACCCGGGCGTGATCGGCTTCGAGCAGGCGGGCGGCGAGCAGGGCACCGGCGCCGACTTCCTCGCGAACCCCGCGGGCGACAGAGCGCTCGCGGCCAGATACATGAAGGCGGCCGGCTACCCGAGCGGCAGGTACACCGGCGGTCAGATGCTGCAGATCGTCGGTCTCGCCGGCGCGCCCGACAGCAACGACGCGCAGATCTTCGAGCAGGCGCTGCAGGATCTCGGCTTCAAGACGAACCTCAAGCTCGTCGACAGCTCGGTCATGTACGCGCGCTTCTGCGGCCTGCCGAAGGCGAGAGTGCAGGCGTGCCCGAACGTCGGCTGGATCCGCGACTTCGCCGACCCGCAGACCGTGCTCGACGTCGCCTTCAACGGCAACGACATCGCCCCGGAGAACAACCCCAACTGGCCGCAGCTCAACGACACGGCGATCGACGACGCGATGTCGAGAGCCGAGCTGACGGTCGGGACGCAGGCGCGCGCGAGCGCGTGGGGCGCGATCGACCGCCAGATCACGGCGACCGCCGCGGCGATCCCGTGGCTGTGGGACAGACAGCCGAACATCTTCTCGGCGGACGTGCGCTGCGTCCCCGAGCTGTGGAACCAGGGCCACTGCGACTTCGCCTACTCGTCGCTGAAGTAGGAGCGGGCGACAGGGAGTAGGCGGTCAGGCGCGAATCACAGAGCACCTTGGCCGCCTACGTCCTCCGTCGCGTGCTGTGGGGCATCGTGCTCCTCGCGCTCGTGAGCCTGCTCACGTTCGTGATCTTCTACGTGCTGCCGTCCGCCGACCCGGCGCAGCTGCGCGCGGGCCGCGACGCCTCCCCGGCGACGCTGCACCAGATCCGCGTCTCGCTCGGCCTGAACCGGCCGCTGCCGGCGCAGTACTGGACCTACGTCACGCACCTCGTCTTCCACGCCGACCTCGGCTACAGCTACTTCAGCGGCGCGTCGGTCGGCTCGCTGCTGATCGACCGGCTGCCGGCGACGATCTCGCTGACGCTCGGGGCGGTCGTCGTGTGGCTGCTCGTCGCCGTCCCGCTCGGCGTGATCTCGGCGGTGCGCCGCGGCACGTGGGTCGACAAGCTGACGACCGGCGGCGCGCTGCTGGGGGTCTCCGCGCCCGTCTACTGGCTCGGGCTCGTCGCGCTCTACCTGTTCGCCGACGACATCGGCAAGTGGCCGCTGCTGCCCGGCGCCGGCAGCTACGTGCCGTTCACCGACAACCCGGGGAAGTGGTTCGCGTCGCTGATCCTGCCGTGGCTCGTGCTCGCCTCGACGTTCGCCGCCGTCTACGCGCGGCTGCTGCGCGGCAACATGATCGAGGTGCTGTCCGAGGACTACGTGCGCACGGCGCGCGCGAAAGGGCTGAGCGAGCGGCGCGTCGTCTGGCGCCACGGGCTGCGCGCGGCCGTGACGCCTTTGGTGACGCTCGCCGGGCTCGACATCGGCCTGCTGCTCGGCGGCGCGGTCCTCACCGAGACGGTCTTCGACATCCCCGGCATCGGCCGCCTCAACTACGACGCGATCATCCACGCCGACTATCCCGTGATCCAGGGCACGGTGCTGCTCGCCGCCTGCTTCGTGATCGTCGCGAACATCGTCGTCGACGTGGGCTACGCCTACCTCGACCCGCGGGTGCGCGCGGCGTGAGCGCTGCGGACGCCGCGGGCGCGGTGCTGAGCGTCGAGGACCTGCGCGTCGGCTTCGACACGCGCGACGGGCTCGTGCAGGCGGTCGACGGCGTCTCGTTCGCGGTCGCGCCCGGCCGCACGCTCGGGATCGTCGGCGAGTCCGGCTCCGGCAAGACGGTCGCGGCGACGACCGCGATGGGCCTCTCGCGCGGCCCGCGCGTGCGCGTCTCCGGGCGCGTGCTGCTCGACGGCGAGGACCTGCTCGACGCCGCGCCGCAGCGGCTGCGCGCGCTGCGCGGCGACGCGATCGCGATGGTCTTCCAGGACCCGCTGTCGGCGCTGCACCCGCTGCTGCGCGTCGGCGCGCAGATCGGCGAGGCGGTGCGCGCGCATCGGCCGGGCGTCTCGCGCGCGGCGGCGCGGGCCCGCGCCGTGGAGCTGCTCGAGTGGGTCGCGATCCCGAACGCGGGGCAGCGCGTGGACGCCTACCCGCACGAGCTGTCGGGCGGCATGCGCCAGCGCGCGATGATCGCGATGGCGCTGGCGAACGAGCCGCGCGTGCTGATCGCCGACGAGCCGACGACGGCGCTGGACGTGACGGTCCAGGCGCAGATCCTCGCGCTGCTGCGCCGCCTGCGCGACGAGCTGGGGATGGCGATGGTGCTGATCACGCACGACCTCGGCGTCGTCGCCGAGACGGCCGACGAGGTCGCCGTCATGTACGCGGGGCGGATCGTCGAGCAGTCGCCCGCCGGCGAGCTGTTCGCCGCGCCGCGGCATCCGTACACGTGGGGCCTGCTGCGCTCGATGCCGCGCGTCGACGCGCCCGCCGGCGCCGCGCTCGTGCCGATCCCCGGCCGCCCGCCGTCGCTGATCCACCCGCCGTCGGGCTGCCGCTTCCACCCGCGCTGCCCGTACGTGCGCGAGCGCCACCGCTCGGAGGATCCGGCGCTGGAGCCGTTGCCGGATGCGCCCGGGCACCGCGTCGCGTGCCTGCTGCCGGAGGCCGAGCGGCGCGTCGCGTGGGCGCGGCTCGCGACCGGCGCGACGCCCGCGCAGGCGCGCGCGGCGATCGAGCCCGCCGGCGAGGAGGGGCGCGTATGACGGCAGGGTCCGCACCCCCGCTCGCCGGGGGCGAGCAGCTCGTCAAGCGCTTCCCGCTCACGCGCGGGGTCGTCTTCCGCCGCCGGCTCGGCGATGTGGCGGCGGTCGACGGCGTGACGCTGTCGGTGCAGGAGGGCGAGTCGCTCGGGATCGTCGGCGAGACCGGCAGCGGCAAGTCGACGCTCGCGCGCATGCTGCTGAACCTGCTCGAGCCGACGAGCGGCGTCGTGCGCTACCGCGGCGAGGACGTCACGCACGCGCGCGGCGCGCAGCTCGCGGCGCTGCGGCGCAAGCGCCAGCTCGTCTTCCAGGATCCGGCCGGATCGCTCAACCCGCGCAAGACGATCGGCGCCGCCGTCGCCGACCCGTTCGCGATCCACGGGCTGCTGCCCGAGCGCGCGGCCCGGGCGCGGCGCGTCGGCGAGCTGCTGGAGCAGGTGGGCCTGGAGGCGGCTTCGGCCAACCGCTACCCGCACGAGCTGTCGGGCGGCATGCGCCAGCGCGTCGGGATCGCGCGCGCGATCGCGCTGGGGCCCGAGCTGCTGGTCGCCGACGAGCCGGTCTCCGCCCTCGACGTCTCGATCCAGGCGCAGATCCTCACGCTGCTGCGCGAGCTGCGCCGCGAGCTGGGGCTGACGCTCGTGCTGATCGCCCACGACCTCGCCGTCGTGCGCCACATGTGCGACCGCGTCGCGGTGATGCACGACGGCCGGCTCGTCGAGGTCGCGCCCGTGGAGGAGCTGTACCGCGCCCCGCGCGAGGCCTACACGCGAGAGCTGTTGGCGGCGGTGCCGCGGATCCCCGGCCCGCCGTCCGCGAGCGGTCCGGCCGGCGGCTGATCCGGTCAGTCCGGGCTGACGATCGTCGCTCCGGGGATGTAGGTCGCGACGCGCCGGGGATCGCGCGTGAGCAGCGGCCGGCGCGTGACCGCCGCGTGCGCGCCGATGAGGAAGTCGGGCAGCATGGCGTGACGGGCGCCGCCCGCTCGCCGGTAGGCGGCGTGAGCATGTCCCGCGAGGAACGAGGCTTCGGCCGGGATCTCCTCGACGACGGCCATCGATGGCAATGCCGCTCGTAGCGCCTCGATGCGCGTGAAGCGCGGCGCGATCTCGGCGAGGACGACGGCGTTGAGGATCAAGGCTCCGTGTTGCGCAGCCTCGACGAGGTGGTCCTCGGACCAGGCCAGCCACCGCGGATCCTCGGTGAAGACGTCGAGCAGGACACTGCTGTCGACGACCGTGCCCGCGCGCGTCACTTGCGCGTGAGCGCCAGGATCTCGTCCGTCGTCATCGCGACGTCGCCGGCGCCTCGCATGCGTGCGATCTCCCGCGCGGCGCGAGCAGGCTCCACGATCAGACGCGCGCCCAGCCGGTCGAGCTCGAACGTGACGTCCGTCCCCGTGTGAATCCCGAGCGCTTGCCGAACGCCGAGCGGGATCGTGACCTGGCCCTTCTGCGTGACGCGCATGCGGTAATACTAACAGGTATTACCAGCCGCCCCGCGTCTTCAGCCCTCGCCGTCGTCCTCGTCGTCCTCGACGTAGAGCGACTCGCTCGCCAGCTCCTGGCCGCGCGAGGAGTAGAGCTTGACGTCGAGGAAGTCGCCGCGATAGGCGTCGGGCGCGACGAGCGTGAAGCGCTCGTCCAGCAGCTCGCACTGGTCGACGGCGAGGTCGGCCAGCTCGGCCGTCGCGAGCGCGCCGTGCTCGACCATCGGCGTCCCCCAGATCAGCGTCATGTCGGCGGATCTGCCCTGCTCCCCGCGCCAGCGGCCGATCACCTCCTCGTTGAGGTCGATCTGCCAGTCGGGGTTGTCGTCGGCCGTCTCGCTCGTGAAGTCGGCCCGCGCGGCGAAGTCGTCCGGCGCACCGTCCGCGCCGTCGGCGAACGAGACGAAGCCGAACAGCTCGTAGCCGGTCGTCGTGCGTGCCGTCGCCGGCACGTACGTGCGGCCCGCGTAGCTGCGGTCGGGGAACCAGGCGATCTCGCCCGGCTCGCCGAGCTGCTCGTCGCCCGCGTCGATCTCCGCGACCGCCGCGAGGAAGTGCCCGCGCAGCGTGTCCGCCCAGCGCCCGTACGGCAGCGCTTCCTGCGGCGGCTCCGCGGCGAAGCGGATCACGAAGCGGTCGGTCGGCGCCATCGCGGCGGGAGACTATCGCCTGCCCGTCCGTCAGCCGGCGCGCCGGCCGATCACGAAGCGCCAGTCGGCCGGCAGCGTCCGCAGCTCGCCCGCGCGCCGGCGGGGCGGTCGCGCGACGCACGCGGCGGGCAGCGCGACGCGCGTGCGCGGGACAGCCCGCCGCGCCGCAAACGCAGCCGCCGGGTGGGAGGGAGGCGTCGAGGGCGTCGCCGGACCCCGGCGCCTGGGCGCGGGCGCCGGCCAGCCGATCGGCACGCGCACGGCGCCGGGAGCCGCCACCGCGCCGCCGGCCAGCGCGGGCGCGAGCTGCGGCAGCCCGCTCGCCACGTCCGCGCCCCACGGCACGATGCCGCGCTCGCGCCGCCGCTGCGCCTCGCCGCCCTCCTTCCACAGGCCCGCCACGACCCACATCGCGACGAGCACCGCCGGGATCCCGATCAGCAGCTTGCGGTAGCGCGGCACGCTCAGCAGCTCGAACGCGTAGCCGAGGTAGGGGACGTTGAACTTGACCTCGTCCTGCGTCGGCTGCGGCAGCACGAAGCGCCAGTTGTCCGGCAGCTTGTTGAAGTCGCCCTTCGTCTGGAACACGCGGCGGCCGTCCGGCGCGGTCGCGATGCGGTAGATGCGGTGCGTGACGAGCTTGTGCAGCGACGCGCCGGGCGGCGGCGCGTACGTGATCGGGTCGCCGACGCGCAGCGACGCGGTCGGCACCGGGCGGTCGTAGACGATCGAGCCGGGGTCGTAGGTGCCGGTCATCGAGCCGGTCTGGATCACGTAGCGGTGGTAGCCGAGCGTCGCCGGCACGATCATCACCGCGGCGAGGCCGAACAGCACCGCCATCGCCGCGTTGGTCGCCAGCCGCAGCACCATCGGTCAGCCCGCCGCGGTCCAGCCGAAGTCGAGCGTGCTTCTCGCGCTCTGGTAGGCGTTCTCGGCGCCGCTGCCGCTGTCCGGCATGCTCACGACGAACGCGATCCGGTGCGTCGCGCCGGCCGTGAACGTGCCCAGCGCGACCGATCTGAGCGTCCCCAGCTTGCCCGACCACAGCGTCGTCGCGGCCGGGCACGAGCTTCTGCACGCCGGGTCGCCGAGGTCGCGCACCTGCAGGTCCAGCTCGCCCGACAGCGGGGGGCTCGCGGGCGTGTCGACGAGGCTCGAAGCCGCGAGCGTGAACGCGGCGCTCAGGTCGCCGGTGTTCGCGATGTCGATCGTGTCGGTGTCGGAGTGGCCCGGGGCGAGCGCGCTCGTCGTCAGCACCGCGGAGCCGCTCGGCGACGTCGTGAACGAGACGATCCCCGCTCTGATGACGTTGCCGGTGTTGGCCGAGGTCGCGTTGAAGTTCGCGCCGCTGCCGCTCGCCGCCGCTGCCGCCAGCAGTAGCGCCGCCAGCGCGAACAGCAGGCGGCGGACCGTCGGCTGGGACATCACGCCCCGATCGGGGAGGCCGGCTCGCCGGTCTCGGCGCCGATCGCCGGCCGCTCGAACCAGGCCATCAGCGCGTCGAGCCGCAGCGGGCGGCTGAAGTACCAGCCCTGCGCCTGGTCGCAGCCCAGCTCGGCGAGGCGGCGCAGCGTCTGCTCGTCCTCGACGCCCTCGGCCACGACCTCCAGCTCGAGGTCGTGCGCGAGCCCGATCGTCGAGCGCACGATCGTCTCGTCGGCCGCGTCCTGCGTGAGGCCCGCGACGAACGAGCGGTCGATCTTGATCTCGCGCACCGGCAGCTCGCGCAGCACGGCGAGCGACGAGTAGCCCGTCCCGAAGTCGTCGACCGCCAGGCGCGCGCCCATGTCCGCCAGCTCGCGCAGCACCCCGGCGGCCTTGTCGGGATCGGCCTGGATCGCCGCCTCGGTCACCTCGAAGCCGATCGCGCGCGCCGGCAGCGCCCACTTGGCGAGCAGCCGCTCGACCTCTCTCGGGAGCTGGGGGTCGAGCACGTTCGCGGCGTCGAGGTTGACGTCGACGCCCGCGCTCACGCCCTGCGAGCGCCAGCCGGAGCAGTCGCGCAGCGCCAGTTCGATCAGGTGCACGGTCAGCGGGCCGATCAGCTCGCTGCTCGCCGCGTACGGCAGGAAGCGGTCCGGCCCGACGAGGCCCTCTCTCGGGTGGTTCCAGCGCACGAGCGACTCGACGGAGGCGACCTCGCCGCTGCGCAGGTCGACCTTCGGCTGGTAGTGCAGCTCGAGCTGCTGCTCGTCGAGCGCGCGTCTCAGCTCGCGCAGGACCGTGCGCCGCCGCGGGTCGTCGCGCTCGCGCAGCGCGCGCGAGGCGGACAGCAGCCGCGGCCACACGCCGGCGAGGAACAGCAGCGCGGCGCCGAGCAGGATCAGGTCGATGCGGTGCGTGCGGCGCGAGACCTCCGCCGCCACCGGGCCGTAGGGGACGTGCGCGTCGAGCACCGCGTGCGGCTTCTCGGCGCCGCGCGCGAACAGCGGCACGACGACCTCGATCTGCTTGCCGCTCGTGTGGTCGAGTGGGCCGCTCGGGCCGTCCGGCGTCGTCACGACCGTCTGCCCCTGGAACGCGTCCGCGACCGCCTGCGGCGGCCGGTAGGTGCGGTCGATCTGGGCGTGGTCGGGCGCGTAGACGATCCGTCCGCGGGGATCCCACACGGCCAGCGAGTCGAGGTCGCCCGAGCGGTCGGCGGCGAGCGCGGCGGCGTCGAGCGGGCGCAGGGCGGCGGCGTCGAAGCCCGACAGGTGCGCCTGCAGCCGCGGCGCGAAGACCGTCTGCGCGAGCAGCTCGGCGCGCTGCTGCGCGGCCGTCACCTGCTCGTCGCGCGCGTCGTGGCCGGTGACGCTGGAGACGGCGTACGCGAGGCCCGCGACCCCGATCGCCAGCAGCAGCACGAAGCTCAGCAGGAAGCCGGGCCGGAGGGTGAGGCGCGTCGGCATGCCACCAGCTACTTCGGGAAGGGCCTCGATCGAGTCAAGCCATCCCAACGAATGTTCGAGTCAGGCTGGGAGTTCCGACCCCGGCCTCAAGTTCGGGCGTATTCGGTACGACCCAGGTAGGGCTGCATCTCCCCCCGGAAGGAGCTTCGTACATGTCTCGTTTCAAGGCGCTGTGGTCGGCCTCGCCCCGCAAGGTGCTCGCCGGACTGCTCGTCGTGCTGATCGCCGCCGGGATCGCCGTCGGATCGGGCGCGAACTTCAACTCCGCCTCGGCGAACCCGTCCAACACGTTCAGCTCCGGGACGCTCGCGCAGAGCAACTCGAAGGCCAACCAGGCGGTCCTGACCGCCTCGAACCTGAAGCCCGGCGGCTCCGCCACCGGCACCGTCGACATCACAAACAGCGGCTCCGTCGCCGGCGTCTTCACGTTGACGAAGAGCACGCCCGTCGACACGCCCGCGAGCCCGGCGCTGTCGGCCAAGCTCAACCTCGTGATCACCGACCAGGGCGACCCGTCCTGCGTGTCGAGCTGCCCGGCGGCGACGACCGTCTACAGCGGGACGCTCGCCGGCATGGGATCGATCGCGCTCGGCACCTTCAACGCCAACCAGAAGCACCGCTACCAGTTCGCGGTCACGTTCCCGGACAGCGGGACGCAGGGCGGCGACAACTCGTACCAGGGCTCGTCGACCTCGGTCGACTACACGTTCACCGCCGCTTCGTAGGAGAGCTGCCACGCGCTCGCTCGCGCTCAAGCTCTGCGCCATCGCGGCCGCGCTCATGGCGAGCGCGGCCGTGTGGTCGGGCGGCACGTGGTCGGCGTTCGACCGCACCGCCTCCTCGCCCGGCAACTCCGTGGCGACCGGCAACGTCGTGCTGGCCGACAACGACGGCGGCACGCCGCTGCTGTCGCTGACCGGTGCGAGAAGCGGCAGCAGCGGCACCAGCTGCGTGAAGGTGACGTACTCCGGCACCGTGCCGTCCGACGTGCGCCTCTACGGAACGGTCGGCGGCAGCGGCCTCGCGAGCAGCCTGACGCTCACGATCACGCGCGGCACGATCGCCGGGACGCCCGCCGCGAAGTCGTGCACCGGCTTCACCGCCGACACGACCGACTACCTCGGCAAGGGCGCCGGCGTGATCTACAGCGGCGCGCTGTCCGCCTTCCCCAGCTCCGCGAACGGTGCGCTCGTGGACCCGACGAGCGCGCTCGACCAGCAGTGGGCGCAGGGTGACGCGCACGCCTACAAGCTGAGCGTGACGATGAGCGGCTCCAGCGGCGCGGGGCTCAACGCGACCGCCGACTTCACGTGGCTGGCGGCGAGCACGTGAGCCCACCCGCGCTCGCACTGCGGCACGCGAACCGCGCGGCGAGCGGGGCGCTCGTCGTCGTCGTGGCGCTGCTCGCGCTCGGCGCCGGCCTGCGCGCCGCCGGCTTCACGCCGCTGGTGGACGTGAGCGGCAGCATGGCGCCCGCGATCGACGCCGGCGACGTCGTGCTCGACCGCGCGACCGCTCCCGCCGACCTCGCACGCGGCCAGGTCGCGACGATCCCGGACCCGCTCAGCGGTCGGCTGATCACGCATCGCGTCGTGTCGGTCGCGCGCCAGGACGGGCGCGTCGTCGTCGTCACGCGCGGCGACGCGAACGACGCCGCCGAGCGCTGGGTGCTTGCGCCGGACGCGCCGGTGCGCCGCGTCGTCGCGCGCATCCCGCTCGCGGGGCGGGTGGTGACGTCGCTCGCCGACCCGCGCCTGCGGATCGCGCTCGCCGCGCTCGGCGCCGGGCTGCTGGCGCTCGCGCTGCTGCCCGCCACCGCGCTCGGTGCGGGCGTGCTGGTGCTCGCGCTCGCCGGCGGTGCGCTGGGCGGGACCGCGTCGGACTTCACCGCCTCCACGAGCAACAGCGGCAACAGCTTCGCGGCCGCCGCCGTCAACACGGCACCGACGGTCTCGGCCGCGGTCATCGACAAGGCGGCCGGCGGCGTCGCCGGCTACATCGCGCGCTCGGGGACGTTCTACGTCTACGCCAACGCGACCGACGACAGCGGCGTGTCGTCGGTCAAGGCGACGCTCACGAACGTCACCGGCTCCTCGACGCCCGTCACGCTCAGCGCGGGCAGCTTCAGCGCAGGCGGCGTCAGCTACGGCTACCGCAGCGCGCTGCTGACGGTCAGCAACTCGGGCAACGGTGCGACCTCGTTCAGCGTCACCGCGACCGACGCCGCCGGGCTGACCGGCAGCCTCGGCGGGTCGGTCACGTTCGACAAGAACGCGCCGTCGGCCAGCTCGATCGCGACGACGAACCACACCGGCGGGACCGCCGGGCGCGCCGAGCAGAGAGACACTGCCGTGGTCACGTTCAGCGAGGCGATCGAGCCCGACTCGATCGTCGACGGCTGGGACGGCAGCGCGATGAACGTGCAGGCCGCGGTCGTTGACGGCGGCGGCAGCAGCGACGACCTCCTGCGCGTCTACGCCGAGTCCACGCCGTTCAACGTCGCCAGCTACCTGCCCCTCGGCACGATCGACCTCGGCCGCTCGGACTTCGTCACGTCAGGCTCCTACGCCGTCTTCGGGCTCGCGAGCGCGAACGGCACGCCGTCCACGATGACGCTCTCCGGCAGCACGCTGACGATTGTGCTCGGCTCGCTCGACTCCGGCGTCTCCAGCACTTCGTCCGGCAACGCGATCGAGCGCTACACGCCCGTCGCGACGATCACCGACCTCGCCGGCAACGCGATCTCGACGAGTGCGATCAGCGCGAGCGGCTCGCACAAGGCGTTCTGACGCGCGGCCTCACGCCTCCACCAGCAGCGTGACCGGCCCGTCGTTCACCAGCTCGACCTCCATGTGCGCGCCGAACACGCCGCGCTGGGCGGACAGCGCGGTGCAGATGCGGTCGTAGAGCGGTTCGGCGATCTCCGGCGGTGCGGCGGCGACGTAGCTGGGCCGGTTGCCCTTGCGGGCGTCGCCGTAGAGCGTGAACTGGCTGATGCAGAGGATCTCGCGCGCGTCGCCGAGCGGCTCGTTCATGCGGCCGTCGGCGTCGGGGAAGATCCTCAGCTTCAGCAGCTTGTCGGCGACTCTGTCTGCGACGGCCTCGGTGTCGCCATGCGTGACGCCGAGCAGCACGAGCAGGCCTGCGCTGATCGCTCCGACGACCTCGCCGTCCACGCGCACGCTCGCGCGCGAGACGCGCTGGACGAGCGCGC
>CAZGJV010000004.1:0-146713 GCA_964525715.1 uncultured Conexibacter sp.
GCGGTTGGCGACGCGGTTGGCGACGCGGTTGGCGGCGCGGTTGGCGGCGCGGTTGACGGCGCGGTTCGCGGCGCGGTTGGCGACGCGGTTGGCGACGCGGTTCGCGACGCGGTTGGCGACGCGGTTCGCGGCGCGGTTGACGGCGCGGTTCGCGACGCGGACGTGGAGGCCATCCGTCGCGGCGTCTTCGACGCGATCAGAAGCGGCGTCTGGTGGCGCGCGTTCGGCGGGCAGTTTCAGGCGGGCGGCTATTGGTGGGGCGGCGCCTTCACGTCGTTCTTCCGCGAGGTCTGCGGCCTCGAGCTGCCCGACGGTCTGTGGGACCGTGGCCGGGCGTACGAGGCGACGATCGAGTCGGCGTGCTGGTGGTGGCCACACCGTCGGTTCGTGATGGTGTGCGAGCGCCCGCTTGAGATCCACCGCGAGCTTGTCGTGCAGGACGTTCCGCGCGGCTGGGGATCGCACCGGCTGCATCGCGAGGACGGTCCGGCGGTCGTTTGGCCCGACGGCTGGGGTGTCTACTCGGTGCACGGCACCCGTGTCTCTCGTCAGGTGGTCGAGGCACCGGAGACGCTGACGGCCAAGCAGATCACCGACGAGGAGAACGCCGAGGTGCGTCGGGTGATGCTTGAGCGGTTCGGCGTCGAGCGCTACATCCGGGAGTCGGAGGCGAAGCTGCTGGACGAGTCCGACTGGGGCAAGCTCTGGCGCGCGGACCTGGACGGTGACGAGCCGCTCGTCATGGTCGAGGTCCTGAACTCGACGGCGGAGCCGGACGGCACGTTCAAGACGTACTTCCTGCGCGTGCACCCGGAGCTGCGTCCGATGCAGGCCGACGGTCCGAACGGCCGGCCGCAGAAGCCGACGGCGGTCAACGCGATCGCCTCGACGTTCGGCCTGACCGGCAGCGAGTACCTCGAGCGGCTGGCGGTGCAGACGTGACGCACCTGCAGCAGGCGTCCGACGCGATCGACGCTCGCGCGGGCGCGGTCGCCGACGTCGGCCTCAACACGTCGACGTTGGACATCGCGCGCCTGGTCGCGTCCGGCTTCGACTTCGACGCGCGTGAGCTGACAGAGCTGGCGCACGGCGCCGCTGCCCAAGCGCTCGCTGCCATCGGTGCCGGCAACTGCCCGGGCTGCGTGCTCGCGTCGATCTACATCGCAGGCGTCGCGACTGGTGCGAAGTCGCAGGAGCTGCGCCGCCGGGCTGAGGTCGCCCGCTCGTGAACTTCCGGCCGGAGCTGGCGGCGAAGGTTCTCGCTGGCGAGAAGACGGTGACGCGCCGGCTCGTGTCGGACAACCCGCGCTCGCCGTGGTCGCGTGCGCGGTGTGCGCTCGTCGTCGATCGCGACTATGCCGTGTGCCCGGGCCGCGGGAAGAACGCGATCGGGCGTGTGCGGATCCTGGGGGTCGACCAGCGTCGGCTCGGTCTCCTCCTCGACAGCGAGGCGCGCGCTGAGGGCTTCGCGGACGCGCACGCCTTCGGCGAAGCCTGGAGAGCGATCAACGGCGCCTACCTCCCGGATGCGCTCGTGTGGCGCGTCGAGTTCGAGCTGCTCCGGTCAGAAGGGGCGGACGGGTGAGCCTCACGGTCGCACGCAGCTCCGGCGCCGACCTGATCGGACTGCCGGTCGCGCAGGGGGAGCGCTACGTCAGCCGAAAAGAGCTCGCCGCGATCATGGACGTGAGCCTGCCAACGATCGATCGCATGGTGCGGGAGGGCATGCCCTCGGTGACCTGGGGGCTTCGGTCGCGTAAGTTCCTGCCTTCGCGGGCTATCGCCTGGGCGAGCACTCGAAAGCAGAGGAACGCGGCGTGAGCATCCAGAGACTGCCGAGCGGCCAGCTGCGCGCGCAGGTGTACGACCCCGCCTCGGGGAAGAACGTCAGCGTCACGAAGGTGCTGACGCTCGACGAGATGCGCGAGCTTGGCTCCGAGAACGGCACCACGTTCCGGTTGCGCAGAGACGCGAAGAAGGCGCGCGAGGCCGCGCGCACGAAGATCGGCGCTCGAGGGCGGTCGCGCGTGACCGTCAACGACTTCCGCGACCGGTGGATCAGTGACCCGCTGTTCAACCGGAGAAAGGACTCGACGAGAGTCCACAACGCTGAGCGCACCCGCGCGTTCGCGGCGAGATACGGCAGACTGCCCATGGAGGCGGTCGGCGACGCGATCGTCGCCGAATGGCTTGAGGGCGGCAGCCGCAACGGGACCGTTCCTGCGCTTCGAGCGATGTGGAACGACGCTCGCAAGCCGAAGGCTGGCCGGCTGGTGACGACGAACCCGTGGGCGGCGCTTGGGATCGAGAAGACCGAGGGTCGCAAGAACGAGCAGCCGCCGGACGAGGCGTCGGTCGCGAACATGATCGCGGTCGGGCACACCCCGCACCCGAGATCCGGGCGTCTGCTTGTGCCGCCGTCGTTCGCTGACCTGCTCGAGTTCGCCTGCTTCTCCGGGATCCGGCCGAGCGAGATCGATGCGCTCAGATGGCCGCAGATCTTGTGGGACGACCGCGAGATCGACGTCAACGTCCAGTGGAACGCGAAGGTCAGCAGATTCACGCTGCCGAAGTACGGCGCGTACAGAGTCGCGCTTCTCGCGCGCGCCCGCGACGTGCTTCTGCGCGTCAGAGCGCGCCGCGACGACGACGAGTTCGTCTTCGTCAACACGCGCGGCACGCACTACACGCCGTCGAGCCGCATCTACCACTGGAACAAGGTGCGCGTGAAGGCCGGGATCGAGGAGGTCGACTTCTACCTCGCGACTCGCCACCACCTCGGCTGGTACGCGCTGAACGTGCTGGGCCTGGACCCCGCCGTCATCGCCGAGCAGTTCGGCCACAGAGACGGCGGTGTGCTCGTCGAGCAGCTCTACGGTCACCCGGACCGCAGAAAGCGTCGGGCGAAGCTGCGCGAGGCGTTCGACGCTGCTGGGCAGGTGCACCAGCTGCGTGCGATCGAGGGCGGCAGAGGCGCATGAAACCGCACACGGGACCGCACACGGCGCGTCAAATTGCCTGTGGCGACGGTGATTCTTTCCTGTCTCCCCGATCATCGGAAGCCCCGTGAGAGCGGGGCTTTCGCGTTATCCGGTGAGCCGGCCGGGACTTCGGTCGCAGCGTGGTACTGGGCTTGGTACCACGTTCGCAGGAGTGCGGCGACGGCGACCCATCGTGGAAACGTCTATCAGTGGCGCCTACAGCGCGAGGTAGGTCCGGCCCGGCCGTCGGTCGAAGTTGTAGATATCAGCGAGAAGCTCGTGAGCGTTGCCGCCGATGAGTGCGTCTGGGTGGTTACGGAGCGGATGGATGATCCGGACGGTGCGGCCGCGAGGCGTGCCGAGGACCGGCTCCGGCGCCTCAGGCTCAGGGCAGTCCCACTCGAAGGCGGCTGCGGCGGCCAGGATGGCGGCTCGGCGTGAGCGCAGCCAGCGGTCGCGAGGCATGCCGTATCGAAGAATCTCGAAAGTGTCAGCAGCGAGCCGCCAGTCGAGCAGCGGGTGGTAGGGGTTATTCGACCAGTCCTTGAGACAGCGGTAGCACGCGGCGTCGCAGTTGTGGTCCTCGCCTTCCCAGTCTTCGACGAGCCTCTCCATCGTGTCGAGGAGCTGTTCGAAACGAGGCGGGCGTGCGAGTTCGGTTACGTAGCCAGCCCCGTTCTCGATGACATCGGTGAGGAAGACCTCGGGGTAGAGGTTGGTGCGGTCGGCGGTGGCGAGCAGCCGCACGCCGGCGTCGAGCTCGCGCGGCTCGATCGCCAGTAGATCAGCCGCGGCCGTGCGCAGCGCGAAGGCCAGGCTGGTCCACGCTGCTCGCCGGGCGGTGACGATGGCTTGGCCGGCTTCGCCCTGGGCGAGCATCAAGTGGGTCCATCGGGCGCCGTCGGGCATGTCAGGCTCGGCAATGAGGACGTCGGTTGTCACGACGGACCCGAGCACGACCTCCCGGATTTCACCCCCTTGATCTGTCCAGCGGTCATCGTCGAAGGTTCCGAGCGCCAGCCAGCCGCCGTTGGCTTGGCTTGAGCGTTGAAACTCAAACGCGCGCCCGCGGTTGTCGTTGATGGTGTAGAGCCGTGTTTGGCCGGCGCGGACCGTCAAGCCGCCGTCTTCGGTCGCGATCGGCATGACGCCGCGATCAACGACCAGGCGCGGCGGTGACGCGCGCGAGAGGCGCTCGCGTGAACCCTCGTACGGCGTGCCTGCCGTCCATTCCGCACGGAACCCGGCGGGCTTGGAGAGTTGGACGTGGCGGAAGTCGTCACCCTCTGCTCCGCAGTTGTTGCAGGCTCCAGCGGGCTGTTCTTGGACGTTCTTGCAGCGTTCGCAGAGGCCAACGACGCGGATTTGTCCGAAGGGGTCGCGGTAGTAGTCGAGCTGGCCGCGGCTCGGGTAGATGTCGATGAGTCCGATGGAGCGGTACACGATCTTGTCGACGACTATCTCGTTGCCCGGTGCGAACTCTGAGACCGCCATCCGCAAGTCGCGTTGCACCGCGCTCTCCGGCGGCCATGGGCGGGCGTTCATCGGGCGGCGGGCGAACAGGTATCGCGACTGGGTCGGAAAGCCGAACATCGGCAGCACGCCGAACTCAGCGAGCCGTTCGGACAGGTCGGGATGCTCGCGGTCGAGTGCGGCGATGCGGTCGACCTCGTCAACGAGATGGTTCAGCGCTCGGTCGGCAAACTCATGGGAACTGGTGGCAGAGCGGGCGTGGGCCAGCAGCGCGTCCGCGAACCCAACGAGATACGGGAGCTGGTCGGTGATGGTGCGTTCGATGGTCGCGCGGATGTCATGTTTCTGCAGCCAAGCTCCAACCGAGCCGAAGTGTCCGTGAACGGAGATGCCTCCGTCGAAGTCAGGGTCGGCGGCGGCGACTTCCTGGAACCCGATGCGTAGAGCCTCGGCACGGAGAACCCGCTGGAGGATCTCCTCTTTGTTCGTAGCCAAGTAAGGCGCAGGCGGCGGCTCGGACGTGATGCGCTGCGGGTTGCGGAAGTAGTACTGGTCATGTGAGAGGTCTCGTGCGATCGTCAACGCCACCGCCAGCGGCGCCCCGCGTCGACCCGCGCGGCCGACACGCTGCTGGTAGTTGAAGCGCATCGGCGGGACGTTGGCCATCAGCACCGCGTTCAAGGCGCCGATGTCAACGCCGGCCTCCATCGTCGTAGTGACCGAGAGGACATCGATGCCCGATGGTCGGGCGGGTCGGTCGTCGAGGAATATCTCCTGGAAGTACGCCTGCCGGAGGGCTGCTTCCTCGCGCTCAGTCTGGCCCGTCAGTTCCTCGCTGCGCAATCGACGGATGGGCGTGGCACTCTGCGCGAGGTCGCGGTAATAGTCCTTAACCTCGTCCGGCGATGTCGCAGGCGCCGGGTCGAGCTGGGAGCGACATTTCATGCAAATGCCAGCGCTCGGATGCATGTGCCGCCAGCGACAACGCGGGCACTCCCACAGCTCGTCGCTCGCCGGCGTGACAGCACAGAGCTCGAGCCGGATGAGCCAACGCTCGGCGAGTTGGCCCTGGTGCGGCAGCTCGCCGCATGCCCACTCGTGGAGGCTGCCGCGGTCAAGCCCGTGCTCATCCTCGACGACGCGCAGCCACTGCTGGAGCGGGTCAGGCGCGTTGCGATTCTCGTCGCGACCGTCGCGCCGGCCCTCGAAGTAGCGGTTGAGCGCGAGCAGTCGCAGGGTGCTCAGGACGACCTCGCGGCCAAGCTCGTCGCTGAGTCTGTCTGGCGGCCGGACGCGGCCTTCCACAGGCTCGACGATGCCTAGTCCAAGGGATTCGATGTCGCGGCCGGCACCCGAGAAAACGGCGTCGCCGACGCGGCGCAGGAGACTGACGCGGGCCTGATTGGCGCGGTTGGCCTCCTCGGGGCGTGCCTGTGGTGGGATTTGGGTCCAGTCGTAGGCGCGCAGCCAGCTCTGGTCGGTCTCCTCTGCGTCCGGGCCCGCGGGGTTGCGCCCGACGGTGAGCAGCTCGCCGAAGGCGTAGTCGCGGACGGCCGCGAGTGTTACACCGCCGGTCAGTTCCTGTTCGACGAGCTGATTCGCTCGCGCGATGTCCTCGTCGGTCGCGAGCTCGCTTCGACTGGCAACAACCGCTTGCGCCGCCGCCGACTCTCGGCGAATTTCTTGGACGAGGGCATCGTCCCGCGTCTCGCGAGGCTTGGCAACCTCATCGAGGAAGGCACGGAGTCGAGCTGCCGCCGCCCCACGCCGCGTTAGCGCCCGCACGACGAGCTGCCGGACCGTGTCGCGGTAGTGGCTGGTGTCGATTTCGGCCGAGAGGGTCGCCGCGCCCTGACGGGAGTCGGAGAATGCAACCAGGCGGCCTTCACCGCCGTCGATGTCTTCGAGCAGATGCTCAGCGAGGATCTGCGTTACGCGGTCCGAGCTTGCGCGCATCTGCCACAGGGGGGAGCGCATTCGCTCGGTGCTGGTCGCGGGCAGCTGAACGATGTTGCTGCCGCGGCGAACCGCGCGCAGCTCCCGGTTGTCACCGCAGTTCGGGCAACGGGTTGGGAGGCCGATGACCTCCTCTAGCGGCGGGTGCTGGGCGCCGGTCTGGGCCTGAACGGTGAACAGCCAGCCGTTGGGGGTCCGTTCGTCGTCTCCGGGCTCGACGCTTCCTGCGAACGGGTCGAGATGCCGGGCGCGGAAGCTGAACTGCAGCCCGTCGCCTTCCCATGGTCTGCGCCGGATGGGGTTGCGCGCGCTCGGCCAGAACACTTTGTAATGCGTGTACGTGCGGTCGCGGTTCGAGCGATCCGGGACGCCTTCCAACTCCGGAAGGTCCGGTAGCAGATAGTGGACGCCGTGGTCTCGATCGGTCGCACTGTAGCCACCGAGGAAGGCTTCGCCGCAGGTCTGGCACGCCCATAGGTCAAGGCAGCGGCCGCCGCAGTCGCAGCGGATGGTCGGCTCTCCGTAGAGGCGCCCGAACGTGCGACGGCCGGGGTCTCGGAATGCCTCCGGTATCTCTCTGCAACGAGGGTTGCTGCAAGCCCACCAGCCGGGCAGCTCGCGGAAGAACAGGTGCGCCCGCAACGGCAGCCGCTCCTCCTGGGAAGCCTGGTCCTCAGGCAGCCCCGTGATGTGGGTCATAGCGTTGCAGGCCTCGACGGCAACTTCCGTTCGGCCCCGCTCGTCGAGGCGCTGCGCGAGTTCGGCCAGCGGTGTGGCCTGCACGGCACCCCCTGGTCCCGTTGCCGCGGCTATGAGCCGCCCTGGCAGGTCCACGCGGCGCGCGAAGTCCTCAGAAGCCATGCCGTTGACGTCACGGTTGGCGAGCGCGTCGGCGTCCTCAGTCCTCAGCTTGGCGTGAGTGGGGTCGGCGCACCGACGCGGTCGGCCGGGGATGACCAGGAACCTCTCCCGTGATTGCCCGAAGAACTCCTGTAGATAGTCGAGCGCGGCATGGGGGTCGTCCCCAAGAGAGGCCGATGCGGCGAGGATGCGCAGCTTCGGCGAGTCGGGCTCCATCCCGAGGCGATGCAGCAGGCGGCGCAGGAGCAGTGCGACCTCGGTGCCCTGCGTACCTTTGTAGGAGTGCAGCTCATCGATGACGAGGTGGAAATGATTGTCGGGGTGGCGGTGCAGCCATTGCCGGGTCGCCTCGAACACATTCCGTTCGTCAGGGCGGGTCAGCATGATGCTGAGCATCGAGTAGTTGGTAATTAGGATGTCCGGCGGGGCGAGCTGCATGTCCTGACGCGTCAGTAGCTCTGAGCCGAGCGGACGTGGCACGAACGAGCGATAGTCCGTCGAGTCGCCTTCACCAGCCGCCTGCTCGGCGCGACGAGCCGCCGCCTGCGCGCGCCGATCGATGCCCCGCAATATTGCCTTGAGCCCGTTCGTGTCGTGGGGCGTCTGGCTCGTATAGCGCCCGAAATAAAAGCGGTGCCGGGAACGCGCCCGGTCCAGCCAGCGGATTTGCTCGGCGCCATCGAGCGCACGTCGCAGCCGCACCAATTGGTCCTCGACGAGCGCGTTCATCGGGTACAGAATCAGTGCCCGCACGGCGGCCTCGCGACCCGTCTCCTCCTCGCGCGCGCCCACGAATCCGGACCGGTCACGCCGCCACCATGGCTGCGGCTCGCCACCGTCGCCGTCCCAAGTGCGTGACTCAGCAACAAGTGCCGAGAGCACCGGCAGCAGGAACGCCTCTGTCTTACCAGAACCAGTGCCAGCTGTAACCGTGGTGTGCAGTTGGTCGCGCAGGACGGCGATGAGCGCGTCTCGTTGGTGGATGTACAACGGACGCCCCTCCATCACCGGTGCAACGAACTCGGCTACGTCATCGCCGAGTTCGAGTTCTGCTGCGACTTGGTCGAAGAGCTGATCTGAACTCGCGTAGCCTGGCAGCGGCTCTATCAGCACGCCGGTCGAAAGCGCGCCGTCCGCGAGAAGCCAACTGCGCTCGGCCGCGAGGTTCGGGTCCGCGATGGCGTACGCGGAGTCATAGAAGCTCCGATAGGCCGCTTCCAGGCGTCGGTGCAGCTCGTGGGGATTCATGTGAACCGCCCGAGCGGCGTGTTGAGACTCGTCGAGATACGCTCGGCAAGTTCCGGCGAGATGTTCTCGTAGAGCATCGCGTTTCGGTGCGCCTCCGCGGCGCGGCGCGGGAGTCGCCCGGACGCGAGCGTTGCTGCGCGAGCCTGCAGGGGCGGCAACGGGACGAGTTCCGGCACGTTGAGCTGCTGACGCTCCGGACTGTAGTACAGGAATGTCGTGTCCGCGTAGGCTAGGTAGGGCGCATACTCGCGCGTCGGCACTTGCCACCACTGCGCGTGGTCGCGTATCCATGCCTCCTCACGGCGATAACCGTCGTACCACCACAGCCCGTGAGCATCGCCATTGCCTGTCGGGCGGAACCTCAGCGTGTGTGGGTCGAAAAGCCGGCGCGGTATCTCGTCGCGCGGCGGCCAGGCCTCTCGGTGTGCGACGCGTTCGAGCGCGGCCACGCCCAGTCGCTCGGCGATGCGGCTGGCTGGATCGAAGACGTACTCCAGAGTTAGGGCCTCGCAGAGCTCGTCGGTGTCGTCAAGTTCGATCTCGATGAGGACCGTCTTGGGTCCGCGTTGCTGGAAGATCGGCTCGTGCACGAAGAAGTCGAGTTCCTCGTGTTCTCTCGCGAGTGAGTCGAGCCGCTCCAGGAGCCCGCGCGGTCGCGCTCCGGTGAGCAGCACGGAGCCGGAGGAGCGGTACAAGAACGCGGCAGTCGGCGGCGGACAGGAGAAGCGATCAGCGGTCCAGTCAATCTCGACGTGCCCGAGCGCTGCGAGGTCCTGCATCGCGAGCGTTGGCTCGACATCCAGCTCCAGACACGCTTCGCGCCACTGCGACCACGAGCCATCGCTGAGCTCGGATGCCCATTCGAGTAGCGCGTCGAAACGGCTCACGGAGGCGACGCTCATTGAAGTGTCGCCTCCGGCAACGTCGCCATCTCCATGAACGCCTCGATCGCGGCGGTCCGGTCCGCGCGATACAGACTGCGCACGCGCGGTTGCGGGAGTCGGCACAGAGCCTCCAACGCTTCTCGAGCCTGTGCGTCTAGTTGAGCTGGTACCACCGGGCGGATTGCGATGGCTTGTTGGCTGGTGAGCGCCCATACCACCTCCGAGCCAAGGTCCGCCTCCCACCGCATGCCCGCGACTGGGAGCCCGATATGAGCAAGCCAACCCGGAGGATTGGGCGCGTCCTGAATCTCGGAACTGCCGTCGGCGGAGATGACCACGACCTTGGTGGCACGCAGCATCAGCGGGATGCGACCCGTGTATCCGTCGCTCAGCAGCGCGCCGCAGACGGTCGCGCCGGCGCGTTCGCTGCGCCTGCATGCGCCGGCGCGAGCGCCGAGGTCGGTCAGGGGGTACACGCATTGTCCGTATTCTGGTCGAGCAGGGTTGCAGTCAAGCATGTGCACGGTCCATTGGCTGAGCCCGGCCCCGACATCGACGCGATGTTCGCCGGCGGGGAGGTCGAGCTCCACGTCGCCGCCTGCGTGGACGACGGCCAGCTCGGATCCGTCGATGCAGACACTGAGCGGCTCATCGACATCTCCGACTTCGATCCGCGGGCCGAAGCCCCTGAGGTATTGGCGGGATCCGATGCGCAGGCCGCCGATGAGCGCTACTGACGGGCGAGCCATGGCCGAGCTCGCGGCGTCGGCGGGAAGATTCTTCGAGGGAACGCGCTCGTAAAGTCTCCAGTTATGCGGAAGCGCGTCGGCCCCTCTGACGTCGGCGGAACAGACCTCGAGGCGACGTTGCAACAACTCGTCGCTAGTCAATACGAATACATGGTTGGCAGTCGGCGCCGGAACCCACACCAGGCCCATGTCCTCGCGAACCTCAAATATTAGGGTTTCGCCCGCGCGCGGGAGGTAGATACCGTTGGCGTCTGCCGAGCCCCAGCGAAGCCCTCGCTCAGCCAGCTCAGCGAGCTCGCTTGGATACAGCGGCACGCGGTCGCGCTCTGGGTGCTCAAGCACGCGTGTGTCGTCGAGGGCGATGTCTCTGGGAGCCTCTGCAGCACTGATAGTCAGCCGCAACTTGCGGTTGACTGACAGATGCAGGCTTGCAAGCCAGGAACGGCCCCCGCGCGGGTCCGGGCGAGTCCCATCCCACGTTTCAAACGAGTGGGTGAGCGCCGCCCGAACGAGCTCTTGGAGTTCTGGGGCGGCAAGGGCTTGCCGGGCGCGATAGGTCAGATGATGCCGGTCGGACGAAACCTGCAGGAGCCGTACTAGGTCGAGGCCGCCCTGCCAAGGGCCAACGCGGCTGGCAAAGAACTCGGCGAGCTGTTCGTTGTCACGCTCGCGGAACAGACACTGGTTGATGGCGTACCCAACGTTGTGGGGACCACCTCCCTGAACATGAAGGTGGCCGCGCGCGCCGCGGAGCTCCTCGCGCAGCCACTCGGCGAGATAGTGGAACAGGTGCGGCATATAGCTGAAGTCGTACTGGCCGCCCTTTGCCGGCCGGCAACCGAGGAGGTCCCATAGCCGGTCGTAATAGTTCACGGCATGCGCTGCCCCGTCCGTCGTCATACGGGATGCCGCTAGAACGAATGCGCAGCAGGCCCCGAAGAACGGAGGTACCTCGCCGACGTCGTGTGCCCTGGTGCGAAAGCGCACTGTCGGTCCACGTATGTTGTCGGGCGACCCGTCGCGTGCGATCCGGAAGCGCGCTTCAACGAGCCGGCCGAACTCGGCGGCCGGGTCCGCTGACGTGCTGTCGAGGGCAGATGCCGCAGCGTGGATGGCCTGGTCATCGCAGGCCAACAGCACGACCTGCCCATGGCGCTCGGCAGGCAATCTCGGCAGCAACACATCGAGGAGCGCGACGCTCCATCGTTCGTATGTCGTCGTGGCGTGGGACGCGTCGGTCACAGTAACGCATGAACCGTAATCCTGAGCGTCGACGGAACGTGATGCAGACGCGAAGCCCTGCTCTCGATTGCACTTGGGCGCCGCACGATGCTGCCACGTACGAGCAGACGGTCGCGGAGCTGGGTGCGGTCGAGAGCGTCAGTTGCCTCGTCGATGACGTGTGTCTCGCCTGCGCACCCGGGTTCCGGCCGGGCGGTCAGGCGCGGCTGACAGCGCTGTTGGAGCCCGTCGTCCCGGGGCTGCCCAGCGTGTAGACCCCCGACGGCGACTGTCGTGGTACTGCTCGTGGTACTCCGGACCCCTCCGAGGGCGTCTCGCGCCACCATCCGGCCGCCCGCTCAGCGGCGTCTCGGTGGGCTGCCTTGTCGGGGTGGCCATAGAGGTCGATGGTCGTCTGGATGTCCTTGTGGCCGAGCTGCTGCTGGACGAAGTAGATCGACTGGCCGGAGGCAAGCCAGAGCGTCGCGGCGGTGTGGCGGAGGTCGTGCAGGCGGATCGCGCTGGGCAGGGCGGCGTCTCTGAGGGCGGCGTCGTGGCCGCGGCGGCGGACGTTGTTGCGGTCGAGCATCGTGCCGCGGGTGCTCGGGAAGACGAGTGTCTGGAGTTGGCCGTTCGCGGCTTGGGCGGTGTGGTGCTCGTGGAGGATGTCGCGCAGGTAGCTGGCGATGAGGACGCTGCGGGCGCGGTCGCCTTTCGGCGTGCCGATGCCGCCGTGCTTGGCGGTGCGGGTGATGTTGAGCGCGGAGCTGTCCCAGTCGATGTCGCGCCATTCGAGTGCGAGCGCCTCGCCGATGCGCAGGCCGGCGCCGATCAGGACCTCGGCGAGCGGCCGGTACCAGTCCGCGCAGGCGTCGAGGTAGCGGTGCGCCTGTTCGCGCGTGAGGTAGTGCATCGTCGGGCGCTCGTAGGGCAGCTCGAGCGGCGCGTCGCGGTCGGCGTTGGCGGCGGGGTTCGTTGCGATGACGCCGTCGCGGACGGCGCGGCCGAGGATCTGACGCAGCGGGATCAGCGAGTCGTTGATCGTCTTGCGCGACAGCGCGCCGTCGGCGTCGAGGCGGGCGAGGTAGTCCTCGACGTGGCCGCGGGTGATCTGGCGCAGCTTGCGTCTGCCGAAGGCGGGGATGAGCCGCAGGCGCAGGTGCGTCTCGTAGTCGCGGTAGGTGGACGCCTCGATCACGGGCTGCTTGCGGGCGAGCCAGCGTTCGGCGGCCTGCTGGAGGGTCTCTTGGCTGGTCGAGCGGATCTCGCCGCGGTCGACCTTGGCCAGTGCGGCGGTGAGGGCGCGCTCGGCCTCGCGCCGCGACGGCCCGATCGCCTTCTTGACCTGGTTTCCGCTGACGCGGTACTTGATCGAGAAGGTCGTCGTGCCGTCGCGGTTCTTGCGCGAGAGGATCGAGCCGCGGGCCATCAGGCGAAGCGCTCCATCGCGCGAGCGCGCGCGTCCTCGATCCACTGCTCCAGGTCGGCGCGCACGAAGCGCAGCGGCCCGTCGGGGGCGCCGAGACGTATCGACGGCAGCCGTCCGTCCGCCGCGGCGTCGTAGACCCAGCTGCGCGAGACCTTCAGCCGCTGCGCGACCTCGGTCGGCTTGAGCAGGTCGGTCGCGTCGGTAGCCGGTTCGACGTCGGGCGCTGTGACGGCATGTGGCGCCCGCGGCCGGCGTCGGGTCGTGCTGCCGCCGCGCAGGGCTGCCGCCGTCGTGAGCTGCTCGGTGCGGTAGCGGACGATGCTCACCACGTCACCGCCACGAGCTGCAGCTCTTCGTCGCGATCTGGCGGATCGTCACGCCGTCGCTGTCGGCCATCGCGGGCGGTCCCATCTGCTGGATCGCCTCGACCGTCTCCCGCACGTCGTCGGGCACGGCCTGTTCGCCGGTCTCCGCGAACATCGCGTGGACGCGATCGTGACCGCCGCGTAGTCCTCGACCGTGGCGGCGACGCGGCCGCGCGCGTCGCGCTCGCGCGACTCCTGGTGCAGCAGCGCGCCGACAAGCTGCGGAACGTCTTTGGCGACATGCAAGAATCCGTGGCGATGACTCCCGCTGCGACCATTGCCACCGATTGGATCGTTGCCGTTTCGAGCTGCGTGGCAGCTGCTGCGGCCACTGTTCCGCTGGTCGCGGGGCATGCAAAAAAAACTCAAAAATCTCTTAGTAACTAACGCATGCGAGTGGTTCGTCGCCTGCAAACGGGCACTTTTCCGGCGCGCGCCGACTCGTGTCGAACCGCTGACGCCCACGCTTCAGCTCCAACCCACCTGACCGTTACCGTTCTCTGAGGACAGAACGGGGCGCTGGCGCTTGTCCAGCAGGGAACGGCAGGGAGCCACCCCAGGATCTCCCGAGTTGCTCGCTTCACCGACCCTGTTGAAGCCCCGACGCCCGTCCCACCCTCGCAGCTCCCTCCCGCGCACCGCCGCATGGCTGGCAAAGGGAGGCGTCGTCGTAGCGCTTCGCGGGCTTGCCGAGGCGCCGACGGTGGCTGGTGGTTCGACGTGTCAGACGTGATGGAGTCGGTTCAGCCCGATTAGAGGTCCCGGAGCAGCAGGGGGACGGAGGAGGCGTCGCCGATTCCCAGCGACGACGCGGTTACCCGGTGCTAGCGTGCCCCGCATGGGTCGTGTCTTCTTTGCGATGGGCATGTCGCTCGACGGCTATGTCGAGGACGAGGGCGGGAGCTTCGACTTCGCCGTGCCGGACGATGAGGTCCATCGCATCGCGAACGAGCAGGCGCGCGACGCCGCCGTGTTCGTGTTCGGGCGCCGCATATACGAGCTGATGGAGAGCTACTGGCCGGCTGCCGCTGCCGCTCCGGACGAGCTGTCGGAGGTGGCGGCGGAGTTCGCTCGCGTGTACGTCGAGACGCCGCGCGTCGTCGTCTCCGACTCGCTCGGCGAGGTCCCCGACGGGGTGCGGCTCGTGCGCCGCGCCGACGCGGCCGCAGAGGTGGCGCGTCTCGCACGCGAGCACGAGGGTCACATCGAGGTCGGCGGGCCGACGCTCGCCGCCGCGCTGTTTGACCTGATCGACGAGTTTCGAATGTGGGTCAACCCGGTCGCGGTCGGCGGCGGCAAGCCGTACTTCCCCGTCGGCGGCGAGCAGCTGCGCCTGCGCTTGCTGGAGCAGCGCGCCTTCGCCTCGGGTGCGCTGTACCTGCGCTACGAGCGCGTCCGGTAGACACGGCAAACGCGCATGACCGCACACGGGCGGTGGCTGCGTGCCGCGCTTCGCGCGACCATCCGATCGTCGCAATTTCTGCGGTTGCAAAGCTTCAGCCGTTTCGTTGCAGAGTGGGTGGATCGTGTAGCACGATTCGCGCTACACTCGACACATGGCGACTCGCTCTCTCCACGTCCGCCTCGACGACAGCTCTGCTGCGGCGCTCGATGTCGTGCGTTCGAGTGGTCTGAGTGATTCGGAGGCGGTTCGGACGGCGTTGCGAGAGGCGGCGGCGCGTCGGCGTGTGCGATCCTCGATCGTGGAGGAGGTTCGTCGTCTGGCGGCCGATCCCGGCGATCGCGAGGAGATGCGGTTGATTCGGGAGCAGATGGCGGAGCTGGCTCCGCCGCTGCCGGAGTGATGGTCCGCGGCGAGGTCTTTCGGCTGCCGGCGCCGCGTGGCGCTCGGGGCCATGAGCAGCGCGGCGCGCGGTATGCGGTCGTGGTGCAGGCAGACGAGTTCCTCGGGCTGAGCACGGTCCTGGTGGCGCCGACCTCGACGAGCGCGCACCCGGCGAGCTTCCGTCCGCTCGTGGCGTTCGGAGCGCGCGAAACGCGTGTGCTCGCCGAGCAGACGACGGTCGTCGACCCGCAGCGGCTTGGATCGTCGGCCGGACGCCTCGACGCTGCCGAGATCCGCGCTGTTGACGACGCGCTCAGCCTCGTTCTCGGGATCTGAGTCGTCGCCGCTCCAGCGGCAGCGCCGAATGCAGGTGTCGTACGAGACCGTCTGGCTCGACGTGAGCGATCTCGAGGCCGGGGAGTGCGTTCGTCAAGTCGTGGATTGCGGTCGCCAGCGCCGCACTGAAGCTGGTCCCCTCGCGGTCGAACGCGCCGTACTGCGCGCCGTCGCGAGAGCCGAACGTCGCGTCGTGCAGCCGGCTTCGTAGAGCGCGTCCGTGCTCTCGTCGCTGAGGACGTCGGCGCCGTGGACGAACAGAGTGAAGCTGAACTGCGTTCTCATCGACCTCTCGGAGTCGTTCAGCGGCTGTCGCGCGCGCGTCGGATCTCGGCGACGATGTCGGGCATCGGTCTGCCGTCGAGCATGCGGTCCCACCCAGCTGGCAGGGGAAGCGTGTCGCTGTATGCGGCTTGGGCTGGCTCGTCGGCCGTCGTGGACACGACTTCCTGTGCCCATGCGAGCGCTGCGGTTGCGAGGTCGATTGCCTGCATGCGATCGAGGATCGTCTTGGCCTCCTCGTAACAGATCGTCATGTCCCAGTCGTCGATCCAGCGTGCGCTGAGCACGAGATCGGGAATGGGCATGTCCTGCTGCGCGACCTCTCGCAGCAGGGAGTCGATGTCGTGCGTGGGGTGGAAGTCGACGTCAAGGCAGCGGAGCACCGCCTTGACTGACTTCTCGACCGTCTGGTGGCCGTGGAAGCCGATTGGTTCGTCTGCCTGGTCGGGGTCGCGGGCCAGCGTGCGTGCCGCGGCCAGGTCGGACGCAGCCTTGCGCAGGAGTCGATGCGCTGCCTCGAGTCGCTCAGTGGCCACACAGCCCACGGTAGGCAGGCAGCAGGGTGGACGTCTACAGCGTAGGTCTGTGACCGACGGCGGCATGCTCGCCACCCAGCAGCTCCAGCAACCGCCCACGCTCGACCTTGCCCATCGCGTTGCGGGGGAGCTGGTCGAGGACGTGGTAGGCGCGGGGCTGCTTGTAGCCGGCGAGGCGGGTGGACGTGAGCTCGGCGAGCTCGTCCGCTGTCGGCGGAGCGGCGTCGGCGGCGTGGACGAGAAAGGCGGTGACGACCTCGCCCCATTCCTCAGACGGGCGTCCGACGACGGCGGTCTCGTGGATGCCGGGGTGGGTCTCGAGCACCTCCTCGACCTCGCGGGGGTAGACGTTGTAGCCGCCGGAGATGATCAGCTCCTTCGAGCGGCCGACGATCGCGACGTAGCCGTCCTCCGACCGCTGCCCGATGTCGCCGGTGCGGAACCAGCCGTCTGCCGTGAACGCCTCCGCGGTGGCGTCCTCGCGCTGCCAGTAGCCGGTGAACACGTTCTCGCCGCGGACGAGGATCTCGCCGTCGTCGTCGAGGCGAACCTCGACGCCTGGCAGGGAAATCCCCACCGTGCCCGGCCGGCGCTCGCCGTCGTAGGGGTTCGAGATGTTCATGATCGTCTCGGTCATGCCGTAGCGCTCCACGATCCGCTGCCCGGTGACGGCGCGGATTCGCTCCCACAGCTCGCCCGACAGCGGCGCCGATCCCGACACGACCAGCCGCAGTGATGCGAGCGCGTCGCGCGCCGCCGGATCGGCCTCGGCGTTTTCGACCAGCCGCTTGTGCATCGTCGGCACGCCGAAGAACAGCGTGGCGTCGGCGCGCGCGCAGGCGGCGGCGACCGGCTCCGGCCTGAAGCCCGGCAGCAGCAGGATCCGCCCGCCGCTGGTGAGGCTGCCGTGGATCCCCACACCGAGGCCGTGCATGTGGAACAGCGGCAGCGCGAGGACGAGCCCGTCGTCGGCCGTCCAGCGCCAGGCGATCGCCACGGCGCGCGCGCTCGCGAGCAGGTTGCCGTGGCTCAGCATCGCGCCCTTGGGCCGGCCGGTCGTCCCCGACGTGTACGCGATCATCGCGAGGTCGCTGGCGGTGGCGTCGTCGAGGGGCGGCGTGTCGGCCGCGGCCTCCAGCTCCACGGACGCCGGCACGACGACCGGCAGGCCGCCGGCGATCCGCTGCGGCTCGTCGACGACGGCCAGCGCCGCCCCGCTGTCGGCGACGATATGCGCCAGCTCGGGGGCGGTGTAGCCGGTGTTGGCCGGGACGATCACGGCACCCAGCCGCAGCGCTCCGACGTAGAGGAACACGTAGCTCGCGCTCGCCGCGCCGCTGAACAGCACGCGGTCGCCGCGCCGCACGCCGCGCTCGTGGAGCAGCTGCGCCGCCGCGGCGGAGCGGGCGTCGAGGTCGGCGCGGCTGTAGCTCGTCTCCGCCTCGGCGGTCAGGTCGACGAGCGCGACGGCGTCCGGCTGCTCGCGCCAGCGCTTGCGCCAGCAGCGCGTGAGGCTGTCGTCGGTGGCGACGAGCGGCCACGGATCCGCCGCGCCGGCGGGCAGTTGCCGGCGCCAGTCGCGCAGGGACTGTTCGTCGGGATGCATCGGTCGTCAGTGCGCGTGCGCGTGGCCGTGCGCGCCGTGGCGGATCGTCTGCCACGACTGCCACGTGATCCGCAGGATCACGAGCGTGATCGCCAGGCCGATCAGCGGGTCGGCGACCGGCACGCCGAGCGCGACGACGAGCGCGCTGGCGATCACGGCGAGCGACACGTAGGCGTCGGCGCGGGCGTGGTTGCCGTCGGCGATCAAGGCGGGGCTGTCGAGCCGCTGGCCGGCGCGCGTGCGGACGATCGCGGCGACGTGGTTGCCGGCGAAGCCGATCGCGCCGGCGAGCGCGAGCGCGCCGAGCTGGTGGACGGGCTGCGGGTGCACGAGCCGGTCGATCGCCTCGAAGCCGGCGACGCAGGCGGAGACGAGGATCGCCCCGACGACCGCGAGCCCGGCCCACTGCTCCGCGCGCTCGCTGCGCAGCGCGAACGCGATCCCCAGCGGGATCGCCGTCGCCGCGTCGCCGGCGTTGTGGATCAGGTCCGCCAGCAGCGCGACCGACCCGGTCGCGGCGAACACGACCGCCTGCGCGGCAGCGGTGAGGCCGAGCACGAGCAGCGCCAGCAGCACCGCGCGCACGCCGGCGCGCGAGCGTCTGATCGAGGGGTCGATCAGACCGTGGCTGTGGCCGTGCCCGTGGTGCGCGTGGTCATGGCCGTGGTCGTGCTCGTGCGGACCGCCGTGCGGGTGCGCGTGCTCGACGCCGTGGTGGCGGTGGAGCTCGCCGCCGACCGGCTCATAGCTCGCCAGATGGCTCATCGCGGCCGAGGGTAGCGGCCGCGCAGGCGCGCAGCCCGCCCGCGCGGGCGCCGCCGCGGCTCGACGTGGGCGAACGGCGGCGCGCGCTCGAAGCCGGCGTGGGGGACGAGCCGGCCGCCGGCGACGCTCACGCCGTGGGCGCCGAAGTCCTCGCGCGACACGCGCGTGACGAGGCGAGCGGCCGCGCCGGTCGGATCGAACGCGGGGATCCCCACGCCGCTCAGCCGCAGCGACGCGAGCGTGCCGGACATGAACGTGCCGTCCGGGCCGAGCCGCACCGTCAGCAGCGCGCTCGTCCCCGTCACCGGGCCGATGCCGAAGTTGCGGTAGCCGGCGAGGTTGCCGAGCGAGTAGGCGATCAGCCGGCCGCGCCGCAGCTCGATCCCGCGCAGGACGTGCGGTCCGGAGCCGACGACGAGGTCGGCGCCGGCGTCGATCGCCGCGTGCGCGAACGCGCGCGGGTTGCCGCGGTTCTCTCCGAAGGCGAGCTCGTCGCGGTCCGGCGTGTGGATCTGGGTGGGTCCCTCCGCGCCGGCATGCATGAAGGCGACGACGACGTTCGCCCGCCGCGCCGCCGCGCGCACGAGCGCGCGCACCGCCGCCAGGTCGCCGATCGGCGCGGTCCACGGGTAGGCGGAGAAGCCGACGAACGCGACGCGCGCGTGGGGGAGGCGCAGCACGCGGATCTCGCCGGGCCGGCCGGAGTACGCGATCCCGGCGCCGGCGAGTGCGGCGACCGTCTGCGCCTGGCCGCCCGCGCCGAAGTCGAACGCGTGGTTGTTCGCGATGTTGACGACGTCGATCCCCGCGACGCGCAGGCCGGCGACGTTCGCCGCCGGCGCCTGGAAGGCGAAGCAGTTCCCGCCGCTTCCGGCTTGACCCCCGCACTTCGACGCGCCGCCGCTGCCGAGCGTCCCCTCGAGGTTCACCGCACCGACGTCGGCCGCGCGCAGAGGCGCCGCGACGGCGGCGAGTAGCCCGCGCGCGTCGTCCGGCGGGTCGCCGTAGGAGGAGCCGAGCGTCACGTCGCCGCCCCACGCGAGCGTGAACGGCTGGCCGGCGGGGAGGCCGTGGGCCGCCGCGCAGGTCGCGCCGAGCGCCAGCACGAGCGCGAGCACCGCAAGGCCGGCACGGAGGGGCGCCGCGATGCGCCTCACGCGCGCCTCAGCAGTCGCGCCAGCAGCCCCGGGCGCCTCGGCTCCACCTCGTCGCGCAGCGGCAGCCGGCCGGCGCGGCGCGCGTCCATCACGCAGTCGGTGTGCGCGTGGCGCCGCCGGCTGCGGTCGCCCTCGGGGAAGACGAGCATGTGCGCGCGCAGCGCAGGCAACGGCCGGTCGCAGAGGGGGCAGCGGTAGGTCGCCGGCTTGCGGTTCGCGGCCGGGCGCAGTTCGTACCAGCGGGCGTCGGCGAAGCTCCTCACGCGCCCATCGTCGCAGGGCGCCGGATCGGCACCGCATCGCTCTCCGCGCCAGCGGGTTACTACCCTGGAATCTCGATGAGTGCTCAGGCAACCATGACCGGTCCCGCCGCGGCGGAGGCGCCGCCCGCGCCGCCCGCGATCCGCGTCGTGCTCGCCGACGACCACGCGGTCGTGCGGGAAGGGCTCGCGCTCGTGCTCGGCATGACCGAGGGCGTCGACGTGGTTGGGGTCGCCGACGACGTCGAGGCGGCGCTGCGCGTCGTCGCCGAGTGCCGCCCCGACGTGGTCGTGCTCGACCTGCGGATGCCGGGCGGCTCGACGCTCGCGGCACTGCCGCGCTTCGCGCAGCTCGCGCCGCACACCGCGATCGTGATCCTCACGATGCATCGCCAGGCCTCCTCCGCGCGCGCCGCGCTGGCCGCGGGGGCGCAGGGCTACGTGCTCAAGGAGGCGGCTGGCGCCGAGCTCGTGCAGGCAGTGCGCCTCGCGCACGCCGGCCGCACCTACCTCGCGCCGCAGCTCGGAGCGGACGTCGTGGCGGGAGCCGACCGCGGCCCGGACGGGCTCGCCCCGCGCGAGCTGGCCGTGCTGCGACTGCTCGCGCTCGGGCACACGAACCCGGAGATCGGCGCGCGGCTGCACCTCAGCCCGCGCACGGTCGAGTCCTACCGCGCGCGGATCCAGCAGAAGACGGCCCGCGGCTCGCGCGCGGAGCTCGTCCGCTACGCGCTCGACCACGAGCTGTTCGACCCGCAGGCCGCCTGAGTCGCCCGCTCACGCGTCGGCGTGCAGCCACACGTGGACGCTCGTCCCGGCGCCCGGTCTGCTCGCGATCGCGAACGTCCCGTTCGCCAGCTCGACGCGCTCGTGCATCCCGGCGATGCCGAAGCCCTCGCGCGGCGCGTCGGGGTCGAAGCCCGCGCCGTCGTCGCTGACGACGATGTCGACCCCCTCCTCGCGCGGGCGCACGCCGATCGTCACGTGGCTCGCGCCGGCGTGCTTGACAACGTTCGTGAGCGCCTCCTGGACGACGCGGTAGATCGCCGTCTCCGTGTCCGGGTCGAGGTGCGGCGCGGGCGCGCCGCCGTCTGTCGCGCCGAGCGCCATGTCGGTCTCGACGGCGATCCCGTGCCGGCCCGAGACTTGCTGCGCGAGGTGCTCGATCGCGGGCGCCAGGCCCTGCTCGTCCAGCGCCGCGGGGCGAAGCTCGGTAATCAGCGCGCGCAGCTGCTCGATCTCGCCGTCGACCCGCGTCGCGAGCGTGCGCAGCGTCCGCTCGCTCTCCGCCGGATCGGCCCGCTCGAGCGTGGCGTCGATCAGCACGCGGAAGCTCGCGAGGCTCTGCAGCGTCTGGTCGTGCAGCTCGTGCGCCCACCGCTGGCGCTCGCGCTCGGCGGCCGCCATCCGCTCGCGCAGGCGCCGTCGCTCGGCCGACTGCGCCGTCGCGACCGCCGTCGCCGCGCTCGCCGCGAACGCCAGCAGCAGCGCCTGCTGGTCGCCGTCGAACGAGACCTGCTCGCCCGCACGGTCGAACGCGACGAGCACGCCGAGCTTGCGGCTGCGGAACTCGAGCGGCACGAGCAGCGCCGTGTGCGGGTCGTGCACGCCGAGGCGGTTCGCGTCGACCGGCACGCCGAGGCGCTCGGACGTGACGCGCAGGCGCGCGGCGACGTCGTCGTTGCGCTCCGGCCGCACGGCCTGCAGGACGGCGCCGGCGGTCGTCCCGTGCACGGGGATCCGCCGCCCGAGCGCGTCGGCTTCGAACTCGCCGGCGCCGGCGGCGATCAGCAGCGCGTCGCCGTCCTCCAGCAGGATCAGCAGCGCGCGGGCGCCGACGAGCGCGCGCCCGCGCTTGACGATCAGCTCCAGCACGCGGTCGAGCCGCGTCTCGGCGCCGACCGCGCGCGTGACCGTCGTCGTCGCCTCGAAGCTGCGCACGCTGCGCTCGAGCCGGTCGCCGCGCTCGCGCAGGCGCCGGTAGAGGTCGGCATGCTCGATCGCGATCGCCGCCCAGTTGGCGAGCGTCGCCGCCGTCCGCTCGTCGGCCGCGTCGAAGTCGCCGTCGCGCTTGTCGGTCAGGTAGAGGTTGCCCCACGCCTCGCCGTGCAGCGCGATCGGCACGCCGAGGAAGCTGCGCATCGGCGGATGGCCGCTGGGGAAGCCGTAGGAGCGCGGGTCGGCGCCGATGTCGTGCAGGCGCAGCGGTCGCGGGTCCGCGATCAGCAGGCCGAGGATGCCGCGCCCGTGCGGTGGGTCGCCGATCGCGCGGCTCGTGGCGAGGTCGACGCCGCGCGTGAGGAAGCGCTCGATCTCGCGGCGGTCGGCGTCGAGCACGCCGAGCGCGGCGTAGCCGGCGCCGGTCAGCTCCTGTGCCGCTTCGAGCAGGCGCGTCAGCAGCGTGTCGAGGTCGAGCTCGGAGACGAGCATGCCGCCGACGTCGATCAGGCGCTGCAGTCGCTGCTCGCCGAGGACCTGCGTCACACGGTGCTCCGCTTCTCCCGATTGCGGTCGATCGAGGACATTCAACCAGTCGAACGGGAGAAGCCCGTCTGCACAGCGGGGAAATCCCGGTGCATGGGCGCTTGACGCGCGCGTACGGTCGTCGCGTGCTCGAGATGGAACAGCGTGGCGGGGCTCCGATCGGCGCCCTCGCGCCGCTCGCCCGGCGCGCCCGGTCGCTCGCGGACGACGCCGAGATCGCCGGCGCCGCGCTGCGCGTGACGAGCTCGGCGAAGCTGTCGCGACGGCTCGGCGGGGAGGTCCTGTGGATCGTCGGCGCCGGCTCCGAGGCGGACGGGGGACGCACGCGCGGAGAGGGCGCGCTCGGCGGCCTGCGACTCGACCGCGTGCACGCGGCGATGGTCGGCGGCGAGCTGGACGACGAGCCGCACGTGCCGGCGCTGGCGCACCGCCTGGCCGGTTCGCGCGTGCGGATGTGTCCGCCGGAGACGCTCCTGCACGCCGTCGTCCCGGCGACGCACGTCGACGTCACGCAGCCGGACGCCGTGATGGCGCTGTGCGACGCGGCCGGCGGCGAGCGCCTCGCGCAGGCGTGCTTCGCCGAGACGGCGGCATGGCTGCCCTACGAGATGTCGGGCGCGGCGCTCGCACGCGAGCTCGGCCGCGCCGCGGCCACGCCGGGCGTGCGGCTCGCGCTGCTCGCGCGCCGCGGCCTCGTGACGTGGGCGGAGACGCCGGAGGCATGCCATGCGGCGACCGTGGCGGCGGTCGTTCTCGCCCGCGCGTTCCTCGCCGCGGCCGGCGACGCGCCCTGTCGCGGCGGCACCGCGCTGGCGCCGCTGCGCACGCGCGAGCGGGCGCGCCTGCTCGCGCGGCTGCTGCCGGTCGTGCGCTCGGCGCTCGGCAGCCGCCGGCCGAAGGTGGTCGAGGTGGATACGACGCCGGCCGTGCTGGACTTCGTCTGCACGCGCGACGCGCCGACGCTTGCAAAGGCCGGCCCGGTATGCCCGCAGCAGGTCGCTCACACGCAGCGGGCGCCGCTGTGGATCGACCTCGATCCGCGCTGCGACGACGCCGGCGACCTCGCCGAGCGCGTCGTGCGCGGCGCGCGCCGTCACCGCGCTCAGGTGCGCTGGGAGGCCGCGGCGTTCGGGGGCTGCGAGGGGACGACGCTCGACCCGGACGCCCGCGTCGTGCTGATCGCAGGCGTCGGGATGGTGGCGGCGGGCGCGACGCGGACCGAGGCGCACCGCGCGCGGTGCGCCTACGGCCGCGCGATCCGGGCGTTGAGCGCGGCGACCGCGCTCGATCGCTTCGTCGCGCCGAACGTGCCCGAGTGCTGCGCGTTCGAACGTGCGCTGGCGGGCAACCTGACGTGACCGTCTTGCAGCACTTGGAGCCGCGAGGTCGCTGTGGCTCCAAGCACGGAGCCGCGGGTCCCACCCGCCGCGGCTCCTCGGGGCCGCGCCGCCGACGGGGGTAGGCCGGCGCGGCCCCGCCGGCCGCTTCGGCGGAGCGCCGGCTCCGCTCGCCTTATGGCGCCGCCGGCACGACCGCGAGCGGCTCCTCGCCGCCGGGCAGCGCGTCGATCTCGAAGGTCGCGTGCGCGAGCCGCTCGACCCGTGGCGCGCCCGCGAGGAACCCGCCGATCGGCTCGAGGAAGTCGACGCGCTCGGTGCGGTAGTGCATCGGCACGACGAGCCGTGCGCCGACCTGGCCGGCGATCTCCCACGTCTGCTCGGCGCCGATCGTCGGGCCGCCGCCGACCGGCGCGATCAGCAGGTCGACCTGGCCGAGCGCCGCCATCTGCTCGGGCCGCAGCGCGCGCTGGCCGAGGTCGCCGAGGTGCGCGATCCGCAGGCCGCCGAGCGAGAAGGCGAAGAGCGTGTTGGGGCCGCGCTGCGTTCCCGCGACCTCGTCGTGCTCGGAGGCGATCCCGACGACCTCGCCGACCGGTGTGTCCGCGAACGTCCCGGCTCTCGAGCGCAGCGTCACCGGCTCGCCCGCGACGACCTCGACGCCGTTGTGGTCGAGGTGCTCGTGCGTGACGAGCAGCAGATCAGCACGCACGCCCGTCATCGGCGGGTAGTCCCAGCGCCGGCCGCTCGTGAGCAGCGCGGTGAGGTCGCCGAACGGGTCGATCACGACGGTGATGTCGCCCTCTGTCAGCCGGAACGCCGACTGTCCGTACCACTCAACCTGCATGCTGCTCCTCCAGCTCGGCCGCCCGCAGGCGGTAGGGGATGGGGGCGGCGGTCGGATCGAGCTCGTCCTCGGCGGCCATGTGCCCGCCGCGCATCAGCGACGCCGCTGCCGCGACGAGGCAGGCGACGATCGCGAACGCGAACGCCGCGTGCAGGCCGTCGCGGAACGGCGCCGAGATGAGCGTCGGGAAGAACGTATGGCCCGTCAGCACAGCCTGGTTGTGCGCCGAGACGCCGCTCAGCACGTGACCGCCGAGGAAATGCTGGATCGGGTTGTAGCCGAGGAACGCGGCGAACAGGATCGAGACGGGCGGCAGCGCGCCGACCGCGTGCGCCGTGCCGGCCGCGACGCCGTGCGCCTGCAGCCCGGCGCTCAGCGTCTGCGGCAGCGTCGCGCTCAGCCCGATGATCATCAGCGTGAAGAAGATGCCGATCGACAGCACCTGCGCGGAGTTCTGGAACGTCTGGTTCATCGCGCCGCCGGCGCCGCGGTCCTGCCGCGGCAGGCTGTTCATCACGGCTGCGCGGTTGGGCGAGGCAAACATGCCCATCGAGGCGCCCATGGCGAACAGGATCAGCGCGAACTGCCAGTAGGCGAAGTCCGTCGGCAGCGCCGCGAGCAGGCCGAAGCAGGCTGCCGTCAGCACCATCCCGCCGGTCGCGAACATGCGCGCCCCGTAGCGGTCGGAGAGGATCCCGGACGTTGGGCCTGCGAGCAGCATCCCGACCGTGAACGGGGCCATGTAGAGGCCCGCGTACAGCGGCGTCTCGGTGAAGCTGTAGCCGTGCTGGGGCAGCCAGATGCCCTGCAGCCAGATGATCAGCATGAACATCAGCCCGCCGCGCGCGACGGACGACAGGAACGTCGACAGCGTCCCGAACGTGAACGCGCGGATCTTGAACAGCGGCAGCCGGAACATCGGGTCGTGCGAGCGGCGCTCGACGGCCACGAACGCGACGAACGCGATCAGCGAGCTGCCCAGCAGCGCCAGCACGCGCGGGCTGGTCCAGCCGGTGGCGTGCCCGCCGTAGGGCCGGATGCCGTAGGTGACGGCGACCATGATCAGGATCAGCCCGAGCGCGAACGTCACGTTGCCGGGCCAGTCGATCGGCGCCGCGTGCGGCGTGCTCAGCTCGCGCAGGCTGCGGTAGGCCCAGACGGTGCCGAACAGCCCGATCGGGACCGAGATCAGGAAGACGAGTCTCCAGTCGATCGGCGCCAGCACGCCGCCGATCATCAGCCCGATGAAGAAGCCGCTGACGCCGACGATGTTGTTGATGCCGAGCGCCATCCCGCGCTGGTTGGGCGGGAACGCGTCGGTGATGATCGCGGCCGAGTTGGCGAGCAGGCAGGCGCCGCCAACGCCCTGCACGATGCGGAAGCCGATCAGGTACAGCGCGCCCGCCGGGCCGGTCAGCCAGCAGATCGCCAGCAGCAGCGAGGCGGCCGTGTAGATCACGAAGCCGAGGTTGTAGATGCGCACACGCCCGACCATGTCGCCGAGGCGCCCGAGGCTGACGATCAGCACGCTCGTGACGACGAGGTAGCCGAGGATCATCCACAGCAGGTAGAAGGAGTTGCCCGGGACGAGCGGGTCGAGCTTGATGCCGCGGAAGATGTCCGGCATCGCGATGATCGTGATCGAGCCGTCGAGCGTCGCGAGCAGGACGGCGAGCGTCGCGTTCGACAGCGCGATCCACTTGTAACGGTCCGGATCGGTCTGGTGGCGGCGGCGCATCACCCGGAGGAGTCTACAGGCAACCTGTACAGGCAGCCTGTCGATCTTCTACACTGGCGCGCATGGCTGCCAAGACCGCCGCGGAACCGACGACCGCCGACCTCGCGCACGAGCTGCGCGAGACGATCGGGCGGTTGGTGCGGCGGTTGCGGCAGGAGCCGGGCCCGCCGGCGCCCCAGCTCGCGGTGCTCGGACGGCTCGGCCGCGAGGGGCCGGCGAGCGTGAGCGACCTCGCCGCCGCGGAGCGGATGCGCCCGCAGTCGATGGCGCAGACGGTCGGGGACCTCGAGACGGCCGGCCTCGTCTCGCGCCGCCCCGACCCCGACGACCGGCGGCGCGCATTCGTCGAGCTGACGCCCGCCGGGCGCAAGCTGCTGCACACCACACGCGCCCAGCGCGAGGGCTGGCTGACCGCCGCTTTGGAGCGCGAGCTGTCTGCCGGCGAGCGGGCCGTTGTCGCCGACGCCGTCGCGCTGCTCGGGCGCGTGGCGGACGTCTGAAGCGTTTGGGCAGCACGTTGCACGTCCACTGACGTCAGCTTGCGAACGCGGCAGGCGATTCTTCACGCGTAGCGCCGGCTGCAGCCGGCAAGCTGGACGCGCAGCGCACACACGACGAACAGGGGGAAGCGAACCGTGACGCGCTCATGGACGAACGACGCGCTCCGCGCGCTCGCGGCGGCACTTGCGATCGCCGCGGCGCTCGCGCTCGCCGGCGCCGGCGTCGCGCGCGCCGAAGCGAACAGTTGCAACACGTTGCCGCCGAGAGAAGCGAGAACGTGGAATGGCTACAACGTGATCTACGGGTCGGGCACGATCGAAGGGACGCCGGGGGACGACTTCATCGTCGGCAGCTCGGGCAACGACACGATCCATGCCGGGTATGGCAACGACGTCGTCTGCGCCGGCGAAGGCGATGACGTGATCTACGGTGGCGGCAGCGGCGACGACCTGCACGGGCAGGGCGGCAACGACAAGATCTTCGGCGAGCTGCTCGACGACGAACTGTATGGCGAAGCGGGCCGTGACCTGCTGGTCGGCGGTCACGGCGTCGACAAGATGTATGGCGGGGAAGGCAACGACTGGCTGCGCGGTGGCACGAACGGCGACACGATCGACGGCGGGACGAACGCCAACGACAACGACGTCGTCTCGTTCGCCGATGCGACGCCGAGCGCGGGCCACGTCGAAGGCTTCGACGGGGTGGCCGTGAACCTGACCGAAGCGACCACGGGCGGCGTCGCGCCTCACACCGCGGTCGGCAACGGCACGGACTCGGTCACGAACGTCGAGAGCGTCGTCGGGTCGCCGTTCGACGACGAGATCATCGCGCCGTCGGGCGTCGCGAACCAGCACCTCTACGGCGGCATGGGCAGCGATTCGTGCACGCCGGGGCCGTGCGTCGAGCCGGCGAGATCGCTGAGCGCACCGTTCGTATACCTCGACACGTACTCGCCGTTCGCGACCGAACCGACGCCCGACCCGGCGCTGATCGCGGTCGGCGGCTCGGCGGCCGAGACGTTCGGCTTCTCCAACAGCGGGTCGAGCTTCACGGTCACGGCGGAAGCCGGGGGCGCAGGCGAGGCGCTGGCGACGACCGAAGCGTGCACGACGCCGAGAACCGGGACGGTCTCGTGCTCGCTCGGCAGCACGCCGGTCGGCGGGGCGGTCTCGTGGTTCGGCGGCGCAGGCGACGACACGGCGACCGTCTCGAACGCCGCGCCCAACGGCGTCACGACCGACCTCGACGGCGGCGATGGCTCGGACACGATCACCGGCAGCGAAGGCAGCGAGAACCTCTACTCCGGCAACAGCGGCTCCGACGTCCTGCACGGCGGCGAAGGCGCCGACGCGCTGATAGCGGAGGGGACCGGCGGCGACCACCTCTACGGCGAAGGCGGCAACGACCAGCTCGTGACGACGAACCCGTGCCAGGGCCACGTCTACAGCGGCGGCAGCGGCGAGGACATCGCCGGCTTTGCGCGCACCGTCCCCGGCGAAGGCGAAGTGCCGGGCGCGGGCGAATACGGCATCAACGCGACGCTCGGGGACCCGAACGGCAACCCGGCCGAACTCAATTCGAGCTTCTATGGCTCCGCCTACATCCTCGGCGAAGGCGGCGTCGGCAACATCTGCCCCGGCGGCGTCCACACCTACGTCGGCGGGGACAACGAGATCCTCGAGGGCACGAAGAAGTGGGACGTGCTGACCGGCAACGAAGCCGACAACACGATCTGGGGGCGCCAGGGCAACGACACGATCTGGGGCCTCGGCGGCAACGACCTGATCGAAGGCCACGAAGGCGACGACACCGTCTACGGCGGCACCGGGGAAGACACGATCAACGGCAACGAAGGCGACGACACGCTCGAAGGCAACTCCGGCGCGGACGTCGTCAACGGCGGCTCGGGCAACGACCTGCTGCACGGCAACGCCGGCAACGACACGCTCTCCGGCGGCGACGGCGCCGACACCGTGTGGGGCGACGAAGGCGTCGACTCGCTGTTCGGCAACGCCGGCAGCGACAAGCTGCGCGCGAGGGACGAAACGAGAGACACGACCGTCAACTGCGGCGAAGACCACGACGAACCGACCCAGAAGGACAGCTTCGACCCGGTCGTCAACTGCGAGTAGGAATGACGCGGCCACCCGGGTTCGCGTGCGGACCCGGGTGCGTCGTCGCGCGGACGCACGCCTTGACTCCGCTCGGCACGTTGGCTAGTAATCCCCGCCGTCGCGGGGACGGCAGGATGCCGCCGCGCGAATAGCGAGCCGCCGGCCGGGGGATGCGCGCACCGCGCACGCACGCGACGGCGGCTGCGCCACATCGACGGTCCTCCAAACCCGCTCATGGGCGAGCGGGCGGACGAGCCGTGCCAATCATCAACGAGAGGATGGCGAATGAGCCATTACATCAAGCCGGAACGCGCGCCGCCGGTCGCGCGGGCGCGCCTGCTCCTGGGCGCGCTGCTCGCGCTCGTCGTCGCGCTGGGCGTCGGCGCGCCGCGCGCGCAGGCGGTCCCAGCGGAATTCTTCGGCACCGTCTCGGCGGCCGAACGCTGGTACGAAGAAGCCGAATGGGCGAGGATCCAGTCGCTCGGCGTCAAGCTCTTCCGCTTCCAGTACGCCCAAGCGGCCGGCTGGGAAAGGGTCGACGAAGTCGTCAGGCGCGCCGCGCTCCACGGCATCACGATGGAGCCGGTCATCCTCCCGTCGGCAACGCGGTATCCGAGGAAGGGCACGGCCGAATACACGACGTTCATGACGTACGTCAGAGAATCCGTCCAGCGCTACGGGCCCAGTGGTTCGTTCTGGTTCGCGCACCCTGAACTCACGGCCCGCCCGTGGAAGATCTGGGAGGTGCTCAACGAGCCCAACCGCAAGGAAAACAACCCGCTGATCGAAGGCGTGGAATCGGTGCAGCCGCACCACTACGCCCAGCTGCTGATCGACGCCTCCGCGACGATCAGAGCGGTCGACTCGAGCGCGACGGTGATCGTCGCCGGGCTCGATTTCTCAAGTAGGGACATGTCGCCGAGCGAATTCCTCAGAAGAATGTACGAGCCGGTCACCGAATCGGGCGGCTGGGGATCGCACACGACCGAACAGGTGAAGGCGGCGTTCGACGGCGTGGGGCTGCATCCGTACGCGTTCAGAACGACGTTCGAAGCGCGCGAAGGCCAGGTCAAGACCGACATCGAAGAAGCGCGCGCGACGCTGAGAGAAAACGGCGATGCCGGCCTCCCGCTCTACATCACCGAGATGGGCTGGGCCGTCGCGGGCACGAACCTCGAATCCAGACAGATCGTCACGCCGGCCGAACAGGCGAGACTCCTGCGCACCATGTTCGAATGGTTCGCGGGCCAGAGCGACGTCAAGTACGTCGTCTGGTACCTCTACCGCGACACGAGCGGTGCGGAATGGCAGGCAAGGTCCGGCCTCTTCGACGCGAGCGGGAACACGCGTGAAGCGGCGTGCTCGTTCTCGAACCTCGCCGGCGGCTACGCCTGCGGCTACGAAACGGCCACCTACGCGACGATCACGCAGACGCTCAACGGCCAGCCGGGCTATGTGAGCATAGGCGGGGAAGTGCTCGACACGACCCCGGGCGGACCGGCCGTCGAAGGCGTCTACGTGAACATCAACTTCGAGCGCTGGAACGGGAGCGGCTGGGAATACGTCGACACCGCGCACGCCAACGTGGTGGGTGGCCACTACCAATACAACTTCTGGGCCAAGGGCGTGGGCAGATGGCGGACCAGGACGGTGCTCGAAAGGCAGGGGTCGTTCAAGGAATCGCAATCGGGCTACCACGAATTCCAGATCAAGAGCGGCTACCGGCTCGTCTCCCGCAACTCGAACAGGTGCCTGAGCCTGTCCGAAAACAGGGCGACGAACGGCACGCCGATCATCCAGTGGGACTGCTCGCCGTCGCCGAATCCTGGTGACGGGCAGGTGATAACGCTCGTCCCGATCGAATCCGAAGGGCAGTACTTCAACGTCAAGATCAACTCGACGGGGAAGTGCGTCGACGTCACCGGCGTCAGCTACGAAAACGGCGCGAGGCTGCAGGAGTACGAATGCCTCGGCGCGGGCCAGACGAACCAGCAGTGGCACGTCGTGGCGATCTCGGGGCAGCCGCCGTACGAAGCGCTGATCGCGCGTCACTCCGGCAAGTGCATGGACGTGACCGGCCTAAGCACGAGAAACGGGACGCAGCTCCAGCAGTGGGAATGCTGGTGGGGCGGCAACCAGCAGTGGTACTGGCAGGCGATCGAATAGCGATCCGCACGGACGCGGCTCGCTGAAGCGCGCAGGCGCCCTCGCCGGCCGGCGAGGGCGCCTGCGCGCGGCCGGGCGTCAGGCGTCGGAGCCGGCGTCGAGCAGCCGGATCCCGAGCGCGGCGGCGAGCGCGGGCGCGAGGTCCAGCAGATCGCCCCACTCCAGCCCGACGCCGCGCAGGCGCTCGACGCCGTGCAGGTCGCGCAGCTCGCAGCCGCGCAGCTCGGAGCGTCTGAAGCGCGCGTCGCTGAGGTCGCACTCGCTCAGGTCGCAGCCGAGGAAGCGGACGGACTCGCACGCGACGTCCTGGAAGTCGCTCTGCGTCATGCGGCAGCTCTCGAACGTCACGCGCTCCAGCGTCGCGCTCGTGAAGGCGGCGAGGTCGACGCGGCAGTCCTTCACGAGCACGTCGGTCATCCGGCCCTCCGTCCACGAGCTGCCGGTGAGGCGGCAGCCGCGCAGCTCGCAGCGCACGAGCGAGGCGCCGCGCGCCTGCACGTTGGCGAGGTTGCAGCTGTGCAGCACGGCATCGACCATCCGCAGGCTCGGCAGCTTGGCGGCGGCGAGGTCGACGCGCTCCAGTCGCGAGCCGACGATCGACAGGCCGGTCCGCTCCAGCTCGCCGAGCTGTGCGTCCGTCAGCTCCACGCCCGACCACGAATCGCCGTCCGTCGCGTCGAGCGGCTCCAGCTGCGCCGGCACGTCGGGGGCGTAGGGGGGATCGGCGGCGAGTCGCTCCTTCATGTCCACAAACCTAAATAGGGGACGGCCCACAGCCGGTCACCGAGGGGGACGGTCTGCTCGCCGGAGTAGACGACGACGCCGCTCTTGAACCGTCTGCCGCGCGCGTCGCGGAGCGCGGCGAGCGACCTCCAGTCCTTGGTGGAGATCGAGGCCTTCGCCTTCACCTCGACGGCGGAGACGTTGCCGGCGCGGTCTTCGAGGACGAGGTCGACGTCTTCGCGCTCGCGTTGGTAGTGGTAGACGCGGACGTCGTGTTGCGCCCAGGAGGCATGCTTCAGCAGCTCCACGGCGACGAGCGTCTCGCAGGCTTTGCCGGTGACCTGATCGTCGTGCTCGATTCGCTCGGCGTTCGCGCCGAGCAGGAAGGCGAGCAGCCCTGAGTCACAGACATAGGTCTTGGGGCGGGCGGCCTCCCGCGCTCCAAGGCCGGGCCGCCATGCCGGCAGTCGCTGGACGAGGAACATCTGCTCCAGCAGCGTCACATAGCTCTGGACGGTGTCGTGGTGCATCTGGAGCCGCTCGCCGGCGGCGCGGTAGGAGAGGACATTGGCCGACTGGGTCGCGAGCAGGCGAAGCAGGCGTCCCATGTCGTCGACCCGGCGTGCATCTGCGATCTCGCGCAGGTCGCGATCCAGGGCGGTGTCGACGTAGTTCTCGAACCAGCGGGCGCGGCGCCGGCCGGGGGTGCGCAGGCGCGCGTCGGGATACCCGCCCTCCGCGATGAGCGAGCTGAACGCACGATGGCCGACGGGTGCCCCGCTCACCTGCGGTGGGCGGCCCGCCAACAGCTCGTCGACGACGTTGAGCGCTCCGCCGGCGATCTCGGTCTGCGCGAGCGGCCACATCCGGATGCGATCGATCCGTCCGCTCAGCGCGTCGATCACGCGCTTGGACGCGAGCACGTCCGCCGAGCCCGTGAGCAGGAACCGGCCGGGCGTCGTATCGCGGTCGACCGCCTTCTTGATCTCGAGCAGCAGCTCCGGGACGTGCTGGATCTCGTCGAGCAGGACCGGTCCGTCGAGCCCGGCGACGAACCCGGCCGGGTCGCGTCCGGCGGCTTCGCGCGTCGGTCCGTCGTCCAGCGTCAGCGACCGCATCCGGTGATCGGTTGCGGCGATCTCGGTGGTGAGCGTCGACTTCCCGACCTGCCGTGCACCGGAGACGAGCACGATGCGCGAGTCCCGCAGGGCCTCGATGACGAGCGGCCGGATCCGCCGTGCGAAGAGAGGCGCCGTCATTGCGTCGAGCCCAGCGAACCTGGCTGATGTGGTGTGCGAAAATGGCTAATAGGAGGAGCGTAAATGGCTAATCCGATCTGCGCAAGTGGCTATCCAAGCCAGCCGAGTCGGGGCGTGGTCTACGCTCGCCGGCGTGACCGAGCGCTTTCGGAGCATCGCGCTGCTGGCAGTGCTCGCGTTCGTGCCCGCGCTGACGGCGGCGGGCTGCGGCGGGGACTCGAGCGCGGCGGCGACGACGGCGACGACGGCGAGACCGCGCACCGACAGGATCGCCCCAGTGACCGGCCCGACGCTCGTCGCCGCCGGCGACATCGCGTGCGCGCCCGGCGAGCCGCGCACGCGCGACGCCTGCCACCAGCTCGACACGGCGGCGCTGATCGCGCGGCTGCACCCGGACGCCGTCGCCGCGCTGGGCGACCTGCAGTACCCGTCCGGCTCGCTCGCGGACTTCCAGGGCTCGTTCGACAAGACGTGGGGAACCTTCGCCGGCCGTATGCACCCGGCGATCGGCAACCACGAGTACGAGACGCCCGGCGCGGCCGGCTACTTCGCCACGTTCGGCGCGCGCGCCGGCAGATCGGGCGAGGGCTGGTACTCCTACGACCTCGGCAGCTGGCACCTCGTCGCGCTCAACGCCAACTGCGACGTCGTCAGCTGCGGCACCGGCTCGCCGCAGCAGCGCTGGCTGCGCGCCGACCTCACCGCGCACCCGCGCCGCTGCACGCTCGCCTACTGGCACCAGCCGCGCTTCTCCTCCGGCCTGCACGGCCCGAACTCGGCGCTGGTCCCGCTGTGGCGCACGCTCCAGCAGGGCGGGGCCGACGTCGTGCTCTCCGGCCACGACCACGACTACGAGCGGTTCGCCCCGCAGACGGCCGCCGGCCGGCTCGATCGCGCGCACGGGATCGTCCAGTTCGTCGTCGGGACCGGGGGCAAGAGCCACTACCCGGTCCTGTTCGCGCGCGCGAACAGCCGCACGCACGCGACCGTCTTCGGCGTGCTGAAGCTCACGCTCGGCCGCGGTGCCTACGCCTGGCGCTTCGTCGCCGAGCCCGGCGTCGGCTACCGCGACGCCGGCGCGGCGCGCTGTCGCTGAGCCGGCCGCCTGCGGGCCGGATGGCTCAGGCGATGGCCCGCTTCAGCAGCGTCTGCGTCGAGATCGGATAGCCAGCCGTGTCGCGACCCATGAACGAGCCGATCGCGCTGGAGCGAACAATGTGCGAGACGACTTCCCAGCCGTCGGCGCCGAGTTCGTTGAGGATGTCGACCATAAGCACTCTGTAATGGGCCTCGCCCGTCGACCATGCATGGCGGATGTCCTCGTCGGCCGCGCTCGGGAGCCTGAGCGAGTACGAGTTGTCGACCCAGGGGTAGTCGGCCCAGCCGTGCCGCTCCCACTGTTGCTGCACGTCGGCGGAGAGCCGCTGGTACTCAGGGTCCGATCTCGTGATGTTGCGCATCCGGCTGGTCCACAGCAGTGAGGCGTATTCCCAGCGGATGCGGGTCACGGCGTCAGCAGCAGGAGCGCGTTGCGCCGTCTGCGCTCGGCGGCGCGGGCGGCCTGCATCTGCTGCATGTGGTGATGCTGCATCGCCATTTGCTGCTGTGCAACGGCTCGCACCGCCGCGTAGTAGTCGCGCCGTCCCTGGTCGGTGAACGGGAACGACTCCGGCCTCGGAGCCAGCCCGCCGGCGATCGCCAGCTCCTGGTCCGGGCGGGGGTCGAAGATGTCCTGTGGCTCGAACGGGTCATGCCACGGATGGGGGAATCCGAAGGGATGGTCTTGACCGTACATCGTCGCCACTGTAACGCCGGTTTGCGGTGTGAGCCTCGGTTCCATGTCCGCCACCCCTCCGTAGGGCGTTCGCCGTAGGCTCCCGCGTGGCGTACCGTCACGCCGCACCCGCATGGCAATCGGCAGCAGAGAGGCAGGACGAGGATGAGAGGCACTTCCACCACCAGGCGCGCGCTGCTCGCATGTGTCGCGGCGCTCGGACTGCTCGCGGCGACGGGCTCCTCCGCGCAGGCCGCGACCGTCTCGCTCAGATGCGCCGGCAAGGGGCAGCACAGCAGCGACAGCGCCGGCACGGTCCTGTGCGCCAGCTCGACGAAGGGCCGCACGCTCGCCGGCGTCGTAAAGAACGACGCGGGCAGACCGGTCGCCGCGAGATTGACCGTCACGTTCAGCAGTTGGACGCCGGCGACCGGCGGCGGCTACGCGATCACGACGCGGGCGACGCAGACGATCGCCGCGAAGGCCGACGGCACCTTCTCGATCAAGGACAACCCGGCGACGAAGGAGTCGATCCGCGTGGACGTCGTCGCCGACGCGACGCTCGGTGTCTCCGGCGGCGCGTTCGCGCAGTCCGACATCTCGCGCCAGCTGACCGTAAAAGTCGCGAAGCTCGGCCACGGCGTCGTGCGCTTCACCGTGACGGGTACGACGCACCGGCCGTTGAAGGTGTGGGTGCTCGACGACAGCGGCTACGCGGTCGCCGGCGTGAAGCCCAAGAACGTCAACCGCAAGGGGCAGGTGACGTTCAACCTCTCGCACGTGCCGCACGGGTTCACGCTCACGTATTACGTCGACGCGGGCCGCGTGCTCGGCGACCTCTTCTGGGGCCAGAGCCGGGTGCCGTTCAAGGTCTGAGCGATGGCGGCGTTCAGAGGCTTCCCATCGGGCGCACGCGACTTCCTGCGCGAGCTGGAGGACAACAACGAGCGCGACTGGTTCAAGGCGAACCGGTCGCGCTACGACGAGCTGCTGGTCGCGCCGGCGGCCGCCCTCGGGGAGGAGCTGGAGGCGGCCGGCTACGGGCGGGCGCACACGTTCCGCCCCTGGAACGACACGCGCTTCCGGCCCGGCCCGCCGATCAAGGAGCACCTCGGGCTGGCGGTCGGCTACGAGGGTGCGGGCGGCTTCTACGTCGAGCTGTCGCTCGACGGCTTGCTCGTCGCCGCCGGCCTGCACAACCCGGCGCCCGACCAGGTCGAGCGGATGCGCCGGCTCGTCGCCGACGGCCGCAGCGCCGCGCCGTTGGCCAAGGCGATCACGACCGCGGAGGCGGCCGGACTGACGCTCAACGAGCCCGATCTCAGACGCGCGCCGCGCGGCTACCCGGCCGACCATCCGCGCATCGAGCTGCTGCGCCGCCGCGCGCTCACCGTCTCCCACCGCCACAGACTCGCCGGCTGGATCCACAGACCGGCCGCGGGCGCGCGCATCCGCGCGGAGCTCGACGCCGCCGCCCCGCTCGTGAGCTGGCTGCGCGAGCGCGTGGGGCCGACGGAGAGGCCGCGCAGACGCTGAGTGCGCTCAGGCGGCCTCGGGCCGACGGTGCGGCACGGATGCGAAGCGGGCGAAGTCGCGGTCGAGCGTAACGACCTCGCGGCCGTGCTCGAGCGCGATCGCTCCGATGACCGCATCGGGGATCAGATCGCCGAGCGCGTCGCCCTCGTCGCAGAGCGCTCGCACGAGCGCGAGATGGCGGGGCCCGGGTTCGGCCGGCAGGTGCAGTGGTTGAGCGCGGACGGCCTCGACGAATGCGAACGCGTCAGCGCGCGGCGTCGGGACTTCGAAGATGCGGCGGTTGGTCGCCAGTCGCAGAAACGACCCCCACACGAGCAGCGGCACGGCGAAGCGCTCCTCGCCGGCGACCATCGCGTCGAACCATGCGCGGACGGACGCGTGCTGCGGGTGGTCGCCGCGGTGGGCGGCGAGCACGACGTTGACGTCGAGCAGCAGCAACCGTCAGCGCCGTGCGTCGAGCTCGACGCCCTCGTCGAGCGCCTCGAGCAGCGCGGGGTTCGAGCTGAGGTCGATCCCGGGGCGCGGTCCGGTGCCGCCGTGGAAGACCGGCACGGGCGGTGCCGCGACGGGCGCGGGCGGCTCGTTCAGCTCGCGTTGCAGCGCGACGTCGACCAGCTCGCCGAGCGTCTGGCCACGCTCGTGCGCCCGTCGCTTGGCGGCGACGAGCAGCTCGTCGGAGATCGACACCGTGGTGCGCATGATGCACATGATAGTGCATCACCTGCATCACACGAGCGCGACAGCGGCGCGATCCCTGCAAGCGCGCGGCGGGTAGGGTCGTCTGCGATGCCACGCGAGGCGACACAGGCGCGGACGGTGACGGTGCAGGGGGTGGAGGTGCCGAAGCTCGGCTACGGCACGTGGCTGGTCGAGGGCGAGGACGCGTACGAGGGCGTGCTCGACGCGCTCGAGCTCGGCTACCGCCACGTCGACACCGCGCGCGCGTACGGCAACGAGCGCCACGTCGGCCGCGCGCTGGCGGACAGCGACGTGCCGCGCGAGGACGTCTGGCTGACGACGAAGGTCTGGTACGAGCACGCCGATCCCGACCTGCTCGTGCGCGTGTTCGAGCAGCAGCTCGCCGACCTGCAGGTCGAGCAGGTCGACCTGCTGCTGCTGCACTGGCCGGCCGCCGAGACGCCGCTCGCGCGCACGCTCGGCGCGATGGAGGAGCTGCGCCGGCAGGGCCTGACGAGACAGATCGGGGTGTCGAACTTCCCCTCCGAGCTGCTGCGCCAGGCGGTCTCGCTGGCGCCGATCTTCGCCGACCAGGTCGAGTACCACCCCTACCTGCCGCAGGGCGCCGTCATGCGGGAGTGCCGCGAGCACGATCTGCTGCTGATCGCCTACTCGCCGTTCGCGCACGGCTACGTCCACGACGATCCGGCGCTGGCCGAGATCGGCGTGCGCCACGGCAAGTCGCCCGCCCAGATCTCGCTGCGGTGGCTGCTCGACCAGCCGCACGTGGCCGCGATCCCGAAGGCCTCGAGCAGCGAACGCCGCGCCGAGAACCTCGACGTGTTCGACTTCGAGCTCGACGACGACGAGCGCGCCGCGGTCGCCGCGCTGTCGCGCCGTCACCTGCGCACGGCCGATCCGCCGTGGGCGCCCGACTGGGACTGAGCTGCTCGAAAGCCGGCTCAGGAAGCTCTCAGCGCGCGCCGAGGGAAGGCCGATGCGGCGGCCATACGGTGCCCGCATGCCCGATTCCCACGCAGCATCCACTATCCGCCGGGCGCTCGCCGCGAGCGGGCTCGCCGGCCTCGCATACCTCGTCGGCTGGGGCCGCGGCTCACGCTGGACGAGCGACGTCCTGTCCGATCCGAACCGGCGGGCGTCGTGCGGCGCGCCGCACTGGTCGTGAGCGCGACGGGGGCGGCGGCCGCGCTGCCGGCGCACGCGCGCCGCGGCGAGCGGCTCGCCGCGCGCGCCCGCACCCTGACCGGCCGTCCAGAGCTGCTCGGCCTGCTCGCGCTCGCGGCCGCGCTGAACCTGTGGGCGCTCTCGCGCAACGGCTGGGCGAACACGTACTACAGCGCCGCCGTGCGCTCGATGAGCACGAGCTGGCATGCGTTCCTCTACAACGCGTTCGACCCCAGCGGCGTGATGACGCTCGACAAGCCGCCGCTCGCGCTGTGGGTGCAGGCGCTGTCGGTCCGCGTCTTCGGCTTCTCCTCGCTCGCGATCCTCGTGCCGCAGGCGCTGATGGGCGTCGCGACCGTCGGCCTGACCTACGACCTCGTACGCCGGCGTTTCGGCCGGCCGGCCGGCTTCGCCGCCGGGCTCGTGCTTGCGCTGACGCCGATCGCGGTCGCGATCTCGCGCCACAACAACCCCGACGCGCTGCTCGTGCTGTGCTCCGTCGCCGCGGTGTGGCTGCTCGTGCGCGGCCTGGAGGACGGGCGGCTGCGCTGGCTGGTGTCGTGCGGCGTGGTCGTCGGGCTCGGCTTCGAGACGAAGATGGCGGTCGCGTTGATGGTCGTGCCGGGGATCGCGGCGGCGTGGCTGTGGATCGCGCCGGCCGGTCGCGGGCGGCTGCACGCGCTGCGCCAACTGCTCGCCGGCGGCGCCGCGATGGCGGCGATCGCGCTTGCGTGGCCCGTGCTCGTGTGGCTCACGCCGGCGGCCGACCGGCCGTGGGTGAGCGGGACGAGCGACAACTCGATCTGGTCGCTGATCCTCGACTACAACGGCGTCGGCCGGCTCGACGGACAGGCCGGGGGACCCGCCGGCGCGACGGGCGGTGGGCCGGGCGGGCCGGGTGGAGCGGGCGGTGGCGGCGGGCCGTTCGGCGGCTCGGCCGGACCGCTGCGGCTGCTGAACGAGGCGCTCGGCGGACAGGCCGGCTGGCTGCTCGGCTTCGCGCTCGTCGCGCTGATCGGCGGCGTGGTCGCCACGCGGCTGCGTCCGCGCGACGCGCGCAGCGGCTGGCTGCTCGCGGTCGGCGGCGCGTTCGCGACGACGGCGATCGCGTTCTCGTTCGCGCAGGGGATCTTCCACCCGTACTACGTCTCGCTGCTGGCGCCGTTCGCGGCGGCGCTCGTCGGTGCCGGCGTCGGTCTCGCGCTCGGCGGCGGGGCGCTCGGCCGCTGGACGGGCGCGCTCGCGGTCGCCGGCGGCGTCGCGACCGAGCTGGCGGTGCTCCACGTCACGCCCGACGGCCTCGGCTGGCTGACTCCGGTGCTCGTGGTCGGCGGCGGCGCCGCAGCGGTCGCGCTCGCGACGCAGCGCGCGCCGCGCGTGCGGCGGATCGCGCTCGCCGCCGCGCTCGGGCTGCTGCTCGTCGCGCCCGGTGCGTGGGCGGTGCAGACGCTCGGCCACGCGACGAGCAGCACGTTCCCGGCCGGCGGTCCCGTGAGCGCCTCGTTCGGCGGCGGTCCGGGCGGTCCGGGCGGCGGTCTCGCCCGTGGGGCGGGCGGACCTCCGGCAGGCACTGCCGCCGGCGGCGGCGTCCCGCCAGGGCTCTTCGGCGGCGCGCAGGGCGGCCCACCTCGGGGCACGGGCTTCGGCGGCGGCGCGGGCGGTCCGGGCGGCAACTCGCAGGAGCTGACGCAGGCGCTCGCGTACGTCAAGGCCCACGGCGGCGGCACGCTCGGCGTCGGCAGCCAGCAGGGCGCGTCGAGCGCGGTGATCGCGGGCCAGTCGGTCGCCGGGATCGGCGGCTTCTCCGGCCGCGAGAGCCAGGTGACCGCGTCGTGGCTCGCCGACGCGGTGAGCGCCGGCAAGATCCGCTGGGTCCTCGCCGACGGCAGCGGCTCCGGCGGCGGCCTGCCGAACGACGCGCGCGTCGGCGACCGCACGGCGATGACCGCGGTCCAGCAGAGCTGCACGACGGTCTCCTCCGTCAGCGGCCTGTACGACTGCCAGGGCCACGCGGGCGCGCTCGCGGCGCGCAGATGAGGCGCACATGAGGCTCCCAGGAATCTCACAGGCGCGTTCGCCATGATCCGCGCATGGACGAGAACGGGAGCAACGGCGGGCCGGCACGGGTCCTCGTCGTCGACGACGAGCCGAACATCGTGGACGTCATCTCGATGGCGCTGCGCTATGAGGGCTTCGAGGTCGCCTCGGCGGCGACCGGGGCGGAGGCGCTGACGGCGGTGCGCACGCAGCGCCCGCACGTCATGCTGCTGGACGTGATGCTGCCCGACATGGAGGGCTTCGACGTCGCGCGCCGGCTCGGCGCCGAGCGCGCCCGCGTGCCGATCATCTTCCTGACCGCGCGCGACGCGACCGAGGACAGAGTGCGCGGCCTCACCGTCGGCGGGGACGACTACGTCACGAAGCCGTTCAGCCTCGAGGAGCTGGTCGCGCGCGTGCGCGCGCTGCTGCGCCGCAGCGGCGCGGCCGAGGGGACGTCGAGCGTGCTCACGTTCGCCGACGTCGAGCTGGACGACGATGCGCACGAGGTCACGCGCGCCGGCGAGCTGATCGAGCTGACGCCGACCGAGTACCGCCTGCTGCGCTACCTGATGCTCAACCCGCGCCGCGTGCTGTCGCGCACGCAGCTGCTGGAGCACGTGTGGGACTACGACTTCGGCGGCGACGCGCGCGTGCTGGAGACGTACGTCAGCTACCTGCGGCGCAAGCTCGACGAGCACGGCCCGTCTTTGATTCATACGGTGCGCGGCGTCGGCTACGTGATGCGCCTCTCGCGCTGAGGGCTTGATGCATTCGCTGCGGGCACGTCTCGTCGCCGGCCTGCTCGCGCTGGCCGCCGTCGGGCTGCTCGTGCTCGGCGGGATCACGTACGCGGAGCAGCGCTCGTTCCTGCTCGACCGCGTCGACCATCAGCTGCGCGCCGCGACCCTCCCGATCTCCGCCGCGCTCGACGGGCGCCTCCCCCCGGGGCGGCCGTTCGACGGCGGCGGCGGTCCGCGCGGCGCGGGCGACCCCGGCGACGGACCGGGCTTCGGCCTCCCGCGCGGGACCTACGGCGAGCGCCGCAGCGCGGCCGGCGCCGTCGTCACGACCACGCTCGTGCGCGGCTTTCGCGACACGACGAGAACGGCGCCGGCCGCGCCGTCGTTGCCCGCGAACCTGCCGCTCGGGCAGCCGCAGACCGTCGACGGCGGCGACTACCGCGCGCTCGCCACGCCTGACCCGGACACCGGCAGCGTCAACGTCGTCGCGGTGCCGCTCGCCGATGTCTCGCAGACGCTGCACCGCCTGCTGCTCGTCGAGCTGCTCGTGATCGCGGCCGTGCTGCTCGTGCTCGGGCTCGCCGCGCGCTTCGTCGTGCGCGTCGGGCTGCTGCCGCTGGAGCGGATGGGACATACCGCGGGCGCGATCGCCGGCGGCGACCTCTCGCACCGCGTCGAGCCGGCCGATCCGCGCACCGAGGTCGGGCGCCTCGGCCTCGCGCTCAACGCGATGCTGGGGCGGCTCGAGCGCGCGTTCGCCGGCCAGAAGGAGAGCGAGGACCGCCTGCGCCAGTTCCTCGCCGACGCCTCGCACGAGCTGCGCACTCCCCTGCAATCGATTCGTGGCTATGCGGAGCTTTTTCGCATCGGTGCGGCGCGCGAGCCTGACGACGTGGAGAAGGCGATGCGCCGCATCGAGCAGGAGTCGGCGCGGATGGGAGTGCTGGTGGAGGATCTCCTCACGCTCGCTCGCCTGGGGGAGACGCGCGCCGGCGAGCGCGCACCGGTCGACCTCGCGGCGCTTGCGCGCGACGCCGTCTCCGACGCGCACGTGACGGCGCCCGGACGCGCGATCGAGCTGCATGCCGAGGGAGCGGTCGGGGCCGCGACGGTGCTCGGCGACCGCCATCAGCTCGCGCAGGTGCTCGCGAACCTGCTGCGCAACGCGCTCGTCCACACGCCTGAGGGCACTCCGATCGAGGTGACGGTCGCGCGCGACGGCGAGCAGGCGCGGCTGGAGGTGCGCGACCACGGGCCGGGCCTGCCGGCGGGGGAGGACCCGAGCGCGCTGTTCGGGCGCTTCTGGCGCGCCGAGGGCGGGCGCGAGCGCGGCAAGGCTGGCGCCGGCCTCGGGCTTGCGATCGTCGCCGGCGTCGTCGAGCGCCACGGCGGGTCGGTCGAGGCGGCGAACGCGCCCGGCGGCGGCGCCGCGTTCTCGGTGTGGCTGCCGCTCGCGCCGGTTTCAACCGCACCGCAATCCGGATATGAGCACATCACGTGAGCCGCCGCGGTCGACAGATGTCCCGAGCACGCGTCCGCGCCGCGGTCCTCGCGGCGTGCGCGCTGGTGCTGGTCGCGGCCTCCGGTTGCGGCGGCAGCAGCGCCAGCAAGCCGGGCTACTGCTCGGATCGCTCCAAGCTGGAGAGCTCGATCAAGGGGCTGACGAGCGTCTCGCTGTCGGGCGGCCTCAGCGGCGTGCAGGCCCAGTTGACGACGATCCAGAACGACGCGACCGCGCTCGTCGCCTCGGCAAGAAGCGACTTCCCGAGCCAGACGAGCGCGATCAGAACGTCGGTCGACGCGCTGCAGGCCGATGTGAGAGGACTCGCGTCGAGTCCGTCGGCGACGCAGATCGCGTCCATCGCGACCGACGCGGCGAACGTCGTCAGCGCGGTCAAGAGCTTCTCGGACGCGACCAGCTCGAAGTGCGGTTGAGCGCGCCGGAGCGCGGCGCGCCGCATCCGTAGCCCACCCTGATCTGGGGTGTGCTCGATCACCGATGCGGGCGCCCGGCGCCGGCTGCGACGCTGGCGGCCCATGGCGAAGGTCCTCGTCGCATATGCCTCGAAGCGCGGCTCGACCGCGGAGATCGCCGAGGCGATCGCCGCGGCTCTGCGGGAGCCGGGCGTCGATGCGGACTGCGTGGAGACCGGGGCGGTTGCCGAGCTCGACGGCTACGACGCCGTCGTGCTCGGCAGCGCCGTCTACATGAGACGCTGGCGCGGCGACGCGCGCCACTTCGTGCGCAGGCACCGCGACGCGCTCGCGCACCTGCCGCTGTGGGTCTTCAGCTCCGGCCCGACCGGCGACCCGTCGAAGGACAACCCGGCGTGGGCCGAGCCCGGCCACACGATCAAGCAGCTCGACAAGCTCGGCGCGCGCGAGCACGTCGTCTTCGGCGGCAGCATGCCGGCCGAGCCGAACGGCGCTGTCGCGCGAAGCATGGTCGAGGGAACCCCGCCCGAGTGGCGCGACCGCCGCGACTGGGACGAGATCCGCGCCTGGGCCCGCCGCATCGCGGGCGAGCTGGCCGGCGCTCGGCGCTCGGCGGCGTAGCGCCTCACTGATCCGCCAGCACCTCCCGAACCCGCGAGATCGCTTCGATCCATGCGGCGGCCGCCGGATCGACCGTGGCAGCGAGTGCGAGCATGTCGCGGTGGCGCGCCTCGATCGATGCGTCGATCAGCGACTGATGGTGCGCGACGTCGTTGTGCATCTGCGAGATGCGGTTCAGGGGGCCAGCGACGTCTTTGCGCAAATCCTGAGCAGCGTCTCGATGCACGCGCCGGCCAGTCGGGCGTTCCACATGTAGAGTCGCGTCGCCCGACCCATGTCCGCCGCGCCGGCGACGTCCACGTACGGCGCGAGCCGCGCCCGCGTGATCCAGCGGTCGATCTCGGTCGATGACAGATCTGTGGTGTAGACGTTCAAGGTGGGTCTCGCTATGGTGGACACACGCCCCAGCCCCGCCTCTGCCTTCTTCGGAGGGTATGCGCCTGGGGCGATTCACGTTAATGCCGAGGGCACGACGATAAACGTGGTGCGCGCGCTGGTCTACACGAATTGTGCTTGCAACGATGTGTACGTGATTATGCGGCTTAGGGTGGGCTACGCCGGCTGATCCGCCGTGCCGGCCGCCGCGGGATGGCAGTCGGCCTCACGCCCCGGCCGCAGCGGCGCTCCGCAGACGGCGCACTCGAAGTCCTGCGCCAGCCGGACGGGCGTGTCGCCGCCGGGCTCGGGCTCGGTGTCGAGCACGTTCGGGTCGATCGTCAGCCAGGCGACGATCCCGCCGCAGGCCGCGAGCGCAGCGGTCGCGGTCATCGCCGTGTGGAAGCCCGAAGTCATCTTCGCCGGGTCGTAGAAGGCGTCGCCCGTCAGCCCGGCGATCAGCGGCAGCACCGCGACCGCGAACAGCCCCGCCACGCGCGAGACCGCATTGTTGATTCCCGACGCGATCCCGGCGTTGCGCGCGGGGGCGGCGGCCAGCACGGTCGCCGTCACCGGCGCGACGACGAGCGTCAGGCCGAGGCCGAACACGATCACGGCCGGAAGCACCGTCGAGACGTACGAGTCGCCGGGGTCGATGCGCGTCATCAGCAGCATCCCCGCGGCGATCACGAACGGCCCGACCGTCAGCGGGATGCGCGCGCCGATTCTCTGCGCCAACGCCCCTGAGCGCGCCGACAGCAGCAGCATCAGCACCGTCACCGGCAGCGAGGCGGCGCCTGCGGCGAGCGGCGACCAGCCCATCGAGATCTGCAGGAAGGAGACGAGCAGGAAGAACACCCCGCCCAGTGCCGCGTACACCACCACGGTCACGAGGTTCGCGGCCGAGAACTGCCGGTTGGCGAACATCGTCAGCGGCATCATCGGGTTCGCCTCGCGCCGCTCCGCGACGAGGAACGCGACCAGCGCGAGCACGCCGACCGCGCCCGCCAGCACGACCGCCGCCGAAGCGCCCTCGTCGGGCGCCTCGATCAGCGCGTACGTCGTCCCCGCCAGCCCGAGCGCCGCCAGTCCGGCGCCCAGCACGTCGAGGTGGCCTCTCGCCATCGGGTCGCGCGTCTCGGGCACGTGCCGCGGCGCCATCAGCACGACGAACAGGCCGAGCGGCAGGTTGATCAGGAAGACCGCGCGCCACGAGACGGCGTCCACCAGATACCCGCCGAGCAGCGGCCCGAGCGCCGCGCCGACGCCCGTCAGCCCCGACCACGCGCCGATCGCGCGCGCCCGGTCTTCACGGCGGAAGCTCGCCTCGATCATCGCCAGCGAGCCCGGCGTCAGCAGCGCGCCGCCGACCCCCTGCAAGAGCCGCGCGAAGATCAGCGCGTTCGCGCTCGGCGCCACCGCGCACAGCAGCGAGGCGACGGTGAACCAGGCGGTTCCGATCACGAAGATCCGCCGGCGGCCGATGCGGTCCCCGAGCGAGCCGCCGATCAGGATCAGCGACGCGAGCGTCAGCAGGTAGCCGTTGAGCATCCACTGCAGCTGACTCGTGCTCGCGTGCAGGTCCTTGCCGATCGCCGGCAGCGCGACGTTGACGACCGTCCCGTCGAGGAACGCGATCCCCGAGCCGAGCACTGCGATCGTCAGCACCCAGCGCCCCGGCCCGCTCTCGAACGCGATCGTGCCGGCGCCCTCCTCGCTCATGGCTCGGCGAGCCTCGCGACCGCCTCGGACGCGGCGCCGGACAGTGCGTCGCGCCGCGCGACCTCCTCGCGCACGCGCGGCGCGACCTCGGTTCCCAGCAGCTCGATCGCGCGCAGCACCTTCGCGTGCTCCAGCCCGCCCATGCCCATGTGCGCGAGGAAGCGAGCGTGGCCGAACAGCTCGTGCTGCGCGAGGATCTTCTCCGCCACCTGCTCTGGGTCACCGCAGAAGATCGCCCCGCGCGGCGTGCGCCCGGCCTCGAACTGCTGGCGCACGATCGGCGGCCAGCCGCGCTCGCGCCCGACGCGGTTCATCATCACGGCATACGCGGGGAACATCTCGTCCGCCGCCTGCTGCGCGTCGTCGGCGAGGTGCGCGTGCGAGTTGATCGCGATCCGCGTGTTCTCCGCGTCGTGGCCGCCGCGCCCCAGCGCCTCGCGGTAGAGGTCGGCGAACTGGACGAAGCGCGCCGGCTCGCCGCCGATGATCGCGATCACGAGCGGCAGCCCGAGCAGCCCGGCGCGCACGACCGACGCGGGCGTGCCGCCGACGCCGATCCACACCGGCAGCGGCTGCTGGACCGGCCGCGGGTAGACGCCCGCGTCCGTCAGCGCAGTCCGGTGCCGCCCCGACCCCGACCACGTGACTCGCTCTGCCGAGCGCAGCGCCAGCAGCAGGTCGAGCTTCTCGGCGAACAGCTCGTCGTAGTCGTCGAGCGAGGCGCCGAACAGCGGGTAGGACTCGGTGAACGAGCCGCGCCCGGCGATGATCTCGGCGCGCCCGCCGGACAGCCCGTCGAGCGTCGCGAACTGCTCGAAGACGCGCACCGGGTCGTCGGTCGAGAGGACGGTGACGGCGCTGGAGAGGCGGATCCGTCTCGTGCGCGTCGCCGCGCCGGCGAGCGCGACTGCGGGCGCCGAGACGGCGAAGTCGGGGCGGTGGTGCTCGCCGACGCCGAAGACGTCGAGCCCGACCGCGTCCGCCAGCTCGATCTCCTCGACCAGCTCCCTCAGGCGACGGGCGGGATCGGCGCCGTCGGCCAGGTCCGCGAAGCTCGTGACGCCGATCTCCATCGCCGACAAGCCTACGCGTTGATTACGCAGGCTCCAGCGGCGACAGGACGACGACCTGGATCGTGCGCTCGTCGGCGGTGCGCTGCTCGTAGTCGGCGTAGGCGCGCGTGAGTCGCTTGGCGAGGCCGAACAGGCGGTCGCGCTCCGGGCCGTCGGCGACGACGCGCGCGCGGTAGCGCCCGCCGCGCCCGCGCGCCAGCAGCTGGACCTCGGGGTTCGCGCGCACGTTCGCCAGCCACGCCGGATGGCGTGCGCGCCCGTAGTTCGACGCCATCACGACCGCGTCCTCGCCATCGGTGAAGTAGAGCAGCGGCGTCACGTACGTCCGGCCGCTCTTGGCACCTCGGTGCGTCATCAGCAGCATCGGGATGCCGGGCAGCGACGAGAGCCGCCCGCCGCTGGCACGGCCGAGCGTGCCGTCGATCTTCGGCGCGACGCTGATCGTGAACCAGCGCCCCGCGCGCGTGAGCGCGATCGGCTCCATGATCGCCTTGCGCAGGCGCCGCGGCGCGGTCGGGTCGACGGGCGGGACGCGCATCGCTCCAAGGCTACGGGCGCCGTGGGCAGCGCGGGCCGATACGGTCGGCCGATGAGCGACTACACGATTCGCAGGCTCGCCGACGTGCCCGACGCGTTCGGCGGCAGATACCCGGGCGAGATGCGCTTCATGACGGGCGAGCTCGGCACCGAGCAGGTGGCGGTCACGCACCGGCGGATGCCGCTGCAGACGGGCGGCAAGGGCGGCTACGGCCATCGCCACCACACGCAGGAGGAGGTCTACTTCGTGATCTCCGGGCGGCTGCAGTTCAAGCTCGGCGACGAGCTGGTGGACGTCGAGGGCCCGACGGCGGTGCGCGTCGCGCCCGAGGTCGTGCGCTCGATTTGGAACGACAGCGACGAGGACGCCGAGCTGCTGATCGTCTCGGTGCGGCTCGAGGACCCGCGCGCCGACGGCGAGATCGTCGAGGGCTTCTGGCCGGCGTAAGCGCGGCCCGCGGCGCTCAGTCCGAGCGCCGCGCCGGGTCGTCCGCCGGCAGCACGTCGCACGCCCAGTCCGTTCTCTTCCACTCCGGCACGGGCGCTTCGCCGTCGGCGTCTGGCACGAAGCGCGAGCGCTCCACCAGCGCCAGCCGGTGGATGTAGCGCGGGCAGTTGGGGAAGACCTGCGTCGCGCGCACGCGCACGACGAACTGCGCGCCCGGATACGTCTCCCTCAGCGGGTCGCGCTCGTCCAAGCTCGCGACGCCGTTGAGCCGCAGCCGCGACGGCCGCGCCGCGGTGAAGTCGACGAACAGCAGCCCGACGTGCGGGTTGACGGCGATGTTGCCCATCGACAGATACATCCCGTTGCCGTCGTAGTTGGGGAACGCGATCGTGGTTGCGTCGAGCACGCGCACGAAGCCCGGCTCGCCGCCCTTGTAGGAGCACTGCGGACGGCCCTCGGCGTCGGCCGTCGCGAGGAAGAACATGTCCATCCGCTCGATGAACGCGCGGTCGGAATCGTCGATCTCCGGCCGCTCGAGGAAGCGCTCCTCGAGCCGGTCGGCGAGCCGGCGCGTGTCGAAGCGGTCCTGCAGCCGGCGGGCGCCGTCGTGGAACGAGGACGAAGCGCTCATCGCCCGACCCTACGCCGTTCGGGCGGGCGCCGGAGCTACAGTCCGCCGCGATGCCCCGCTTCGCCGCCTTCCTGAGAGGCATGAACCTCGGCAGACGCCGGATCTCCAACGACGACCTGCGCGCGCACGTCGAGGCGCTCGGCTTCACGGACGTCAGAACGTTCCGCGCGAGCGGCAACGTGATCCTCGACGCGCCGGACGGCGACGCGCTCGCCGACGTCGCGCTGCGGCTGGAGGCGGGGCTGCGGACGGCGCTCGCCTACGAGGTGCCGGTGTTCGCGCGCAGCGCCGAGCAGGTGCGCGCGGCGGCCGCGCTCGCGCCGTTCGACGCTGAGGACCTGGCAGCCTCGACCGGCAAGCCGCAGGTGATGCTGCTCGCGCAGGCGCCGAGCGCGGCGGCGCGCAGAGCCGCCCACGCGCTCGCGCCCGCCGACGACCTGTTCGTCTTCGAGGACGCCGACCTGCACTGGCTGCCGAGCGTCGGCCTGTCCGAGACGACGCTCGACCTCAAGGCGCTCGCGAAGGTCCTCGGGCCGGGGACGGTCCGCACCAAGGGCACGATCGAGCTGATCGCCGCGAAGCACTTCTTCGCGGAGTGAGATCTGCGTCTCGCTGCTTTGCGAGGGGCGGCGACCGGCGAACAGTTGCGGCGCCGAGGCTATCGTTGCCCGATGCCCGACTCCCGGACGGTCAAGCGCCTGTTCGTCGGAGTTCTCTTTCTGGCTGTCGTGGCGATTGGGATCGCCACGACGAGTGACTGGTCGTCTCGAACGACGGGAGCGCTCACCTTTCTGTTCGGTCTGATTGCCGTCCTCGTGATGCTTGCGACCGCCGATGCCTCGGCTCGTCCCGGCCAGGCGCCTGACGAGGCCGAGACGGAGGACGCTGCTGCCAAAGTCCTGACGAGAAAGGTGGAGGATCAGTGGAATCAGGAGCGCGTGAGACGTCGACTTGCCAACACCGCGCCCGTCCAGGTTCGTTTTCGCGCGATGCGGAGCGGGGCACTAGGAGTCGACCCAAAGGATCTGCTGCGTGCGGACGATTCGTTCGCGGAATGCGCGCCTCATACGATGGATCAGGGGACCATCGATGATCTGCACGCGTTGTACCTAAGCCTTCCGCGGCGCCGGCTTGTTGTTGTCGGAGACGGCGGTACGGGCAAGACGGTCGCTCTCATTCGACTTGTCATCAAGGCGGCGTCGGCCCGTGAAGATGAACCATCAAACCCTGTGCCCGTACTCCTCACAGCAGCCGACTGGACCCCTGATCGCCGAAATGATGCGACGCTCGCGCGCTGGGCAGCCCAGCAAATCTATCGGCAGCATCCTTATCTCTCGACTGAGACGTACGGAGGCAATGTCGTCGAGCGACTCCTGGCGGCGGGTCGAATAGCCGTGTTCCTCGACGGGCTCGATGAGATGCCCAAACCTCGCCAGCGGGACGCCCTCCTGGTGGTGGCGGCAGAGACGCGGTTTCGGATTGTGCTCACCTCGCGTTTGGACGAGATCCAGAAGGCCGTCACCGAGGGAGCCTTTCCTGAGGGCGTCGAGTTCGTGGAGCTTCTGCGGGTTCCCCCCAGCGTGGGAGGACAGTGGCTGCAACAGGATCAACCGCCTACGCGGCGCCGCGAATGGAACAAGTTCGCGAGAGCGATGACGGATCTGTCTGGAGCGGTCGTGGCCCGAGCTCTTGACACGCCGCTGTGGCTTTCCCTTACGCGCACTTGCTACAGGGATCGGTCGATGAGCGAGCCGACCTCTCCGCTTGAGCTGCTCGACCCGGAGCGCTTCTCGACAGCGAAGGAGATCCGCTCCCATCTGCTTGAGCGCACAATCCAAAGCGAGCTCGAGTTCTCGCGCTATGCCAAGCGCGGACGGCGCTACCTCACGTTGTTCGCATGCAGATTCGAGTCGGCGGGCTTCAATTGGTGGCGCATTCGCGACCTGATGCCACAGGTTCCGGCGGCTATTGCTGCGATCGCCTGCGGCACGGCTGCGGGCGTTTCGGTCGGGCTCGTGAGCACTGCGAAGGATGGCGTGCGCTTCGGAGGATCCATGGCGCTCGTGGGCCTCGTGATCGGTGGCCTCGTCGTGATATCGGGACGCAGGCTGCCCAACGGCCGCATGCGCGGAACGGTGCCCCGTCAGATCACTGCCACGGCGCTGGGCCTGCTCTACGGCCTCGGAATCTCCTCAGCGACTCGGCTTGCCGAACACAGCGATGACAGGTCGTTCGCGCTCCTTGCCGGCGCCCTCCTCGGACTTCTGTTGGGGATTGCCATTGGCTTCGTGTCGTTGCACGACGGGCCGATGCTCGCGGTGAGGCGCTGGCCGTCATGGAGAGACGTCCAAGCGGCTCTGGTTGCCGGGTTTGCGTGCGCTGCGTCGGCGTCGCTTTCGGGATCGCCTGCACGGGCAGTGATAATTGGGATCACCGCTGTCGCTGGGTTTGCCGGAGCCGCTGGACTCACGCGTCCTCACGAGACTCCTGGCGCGAACATGGGTCCGCTCGTGTCGCTTCGCATGGACATCCGTGGCTCGGTGACCCTGGGGTTGGTGGCGGCATGCGCGATTGGCATCGGATCGGCGATCACTGTCCCTCACGCCCGGGTTGTCGAGGCGATTCTCGTCGGCTCTGGCATCGGAGTGACCGTTGGAGTGGCCGGAGCGATCTGCGCTTCCCAAGCGGTGGCGTTGGGCTGCATCGGCGTCTGGCTCACACTCAGCGGTCGTCGGGGTCCGCTGTCGATCGTGAGATTCCTCGAATTCGCTCGCGAGCAAAACCTCGTCCGTGTTGCCGGCACGGCCTATCAGCTTCGCCATCGGGAGCTCCAGGAGTACCTGCGCGAGGCAGTGTCCAGTCCGTCCACACCCCAAGCCTCGTAGTACCCCAATGCTCGCCGCCCGCCTCACCGCCCAGCTCCTCGCCGGCGAGCCGGCGGGCGACGCGGTCGCGGTGGCCGAGCGGCTGCTGGCGGTGCAGGCGCAGGACCCGCGCGGGGCGCGGCTGGCGGTGCGGGCGCGCACGCTCGGCAGCGGCACGAGCGCGAGCGACGTCGACCGGGCGCTGACGGAGGACCGCTCGCTCTTGATCTCCTGGCTCAACCGCGGCACGCTGCACCTCGTGCGGCGCGAGGACTGGCCGTGGCTGCACGCGCTCACGACGCCGCCGCTCGCGGCGTCCAGCGCCCGGCGCCTCGCGCAGGAGGGCGTGCCGCCGGACGACGCGGACCGCGGCGTCGCCGCGGTGCAGCGCGCGCTCGCCGAGGACGGGCCGCTCACGCGCGAGCAGCTGCGCGAGCGGGTCGCCGCCGCCGGCGTTCGCACCGAGGGCCAGGCGCTCGTGCACGTGCTGCTGGCCGCCACGCTGCGCCTCGGCGTCGTGCGCGGCCCGACCGCTGGGACCAGACACGCGTTCGCGCTCGCGCGCGACTGGCTGGGGGAGGAGGCGCTGAGGCCCGTCGAGCGCGACGCCGCGCTCGCCGAGCTGGCGCGCCGCTACCTCGCCGGTCACGGCCCGGCGACCGATCGCGACCTCGCGCGCTGGGCCGGCCTGCCGCTGCGCGACGCGCGCGCCGGCCTGGAGGCGATCGCGTCGCGGCTGACGCAGCGCGCCGACGGGCTGGTCGACCTCGCCGGTCGCGCGCCCGCCGCGCGGCTGCCGGCGCCGCGCCTGCTGGGCGCGTTCGACCCGCTGCTGCTCGGCTGGACCTCGCGCGCCGACGTGCTCGGCGAGCACGCCGAGACCGGAATCGTCACGAGCAACGGCATCTTCCGCCCGTTCGCGCTGGTGCGCGGCAGAGCGGCGGCGACATGGAGACTCGCCCGCGGCGCCGTCGAGCTGGCGCCGTTCGCGCCGCTCGCCGAGCGCGACAGCGACGCGCTCAGACGCGACGCCGCCGACGTCGCGCGCTTCCTCGGCGACTGAGAATCCGGCGGCGGCGGGCTTCCCGCACCCGTGAGCCGGGATTCTCCCGGATGAGCCGCCCGGTGGACCATGCGACGCTCACGCCACGATGAGCGACGAGGGGCAGGGGCGGATGCAGGAGGTCTCGGTGCAGGCGATCGACGCCGCGCGGCTGGAGCCGTTGATCGGCCCCGACCGGATGGCCCGCTACATGGACGAGGCTGCCGTCGCGCGCGAGCTGCTCGACGGCCGCTCGGTCGTCAACGTCAACTCGACCGCCACCGGCGGCGGCGTCGCCGAGCTGCTGGAGTCGCTGCTCGCCTACGCGCGCGGCGCCGGCGTCGACGCGCGCTGGCTGGTGATCGACGGCGACCCGGCCTTCTTCGACGTCACCAAGCGCATCCACAACTGGATCTACGGCACGCCCGGCGACCGCGGCCAGCTCGGCGCCGCCGAGCGCCGCCACTACGAGCAGGTCGCCGAGCGCAACGCGCGCGAGCTGCAGGCGACGGTGCGCTCCGGCGACGTCGTGCTGCTGCACGACCCGCAGACGGCCGGCCTCGCGCCGGCGCTGCGCCGCGCCGGCGTCACGGTCGTGTGGCGCTGCCACATCGGCTGCGACGTCGCAAACGAGTGGACCGCGCGCGGCTGGGAGTTCCTGCGCCCGTACCTCGAGGACGCCGACGCGGTCGTCGTCTCGCGCCGGGCGTTCGCGCCGCCGTGGACCGACTCGGCGCGCGTGCACGAGATCCCGCCGTCGATCGACCCGTTCTCGGCGAAGAACCAGCCGATGGATCCGCAGCAGGTGCGCGAGGCGCTCGTCTACGTCGGCGTGCTGGCCGGCGAGGCGGACGGGCCGCACGTCGCCTTCACGCGCCGCGACGGCTCGCCCGGGCGGATCAACCGCCACGCCGACGTGCTGCAGACCGGCCCGCCGCCGCCGGCCGACGCGCCGCTCGTCGTGCAGGTCTCGCGCTGGGACCGCCTGAAGGACATGACGGGCGTGATGACCGCCTTCGCCGAGCACGTCGACCCCGCGCTCGGCGCCCACCTGCTGCTTGCCGGCCCGGTCGTGACCGGCGTCGCCGACGACCCGGAGGGCGGGGGCGTGCTGCGCGACTGCATCGACCTGTGGCGCAGACTGCCCCACCACGCGCGCAGCCGCGTGCACCTCGCGTGCATGCCGATGGCCGACCCCGACGAGCAGTCGGCGATCGTCAACGCGCTCCAGCGCCATGCGACGGTCGTCGTGCAGAAGTCGCTCGCGGAGGGCTTCGGCCTGACCGTCGCGGAGGCGATGTTCAAGCAGCGGCCGGTGATCGGCAGCGCCGTCGGCGGGATCGTCGACCAGATCCGCGACGGCGAGGACGGCCTGCTGCTGCCCGACCCGCTCGACCTCGCCGCCTGCGGCGCCGCGATCGAGCGGCTGCTGCGCGATCCGCTCGAGGCCGCCCGCCTGGCGCGCAACGCGCGCGGCCGCGTCGCCGAAGAGTTCCTTGGCGACCGCCACCTCGAGCGCTACGCGGCGCTGTTCGCGCAGGTGCTCGCCGGCGGCGCGGCGGCGGCCTCGCCGACGCGCTGAGCGGCGGCGCGCCGATGGCCGCACGCGTGCTCCCAGGGGGAGGGATGGCCCCGCGCGCGCTGAACGGGTTCGTGCAGGGCTTGGCCGCCGCCCGCGGCGCGCCGATCCTGCACGCAGGTACCCGTCTTCGGAGGTCGCCTTCGTGTCGCAGCCCGTCCGCATCCGCTCGCTGGCGTTCGCCGTCGCGCTGCTGGCGCTGCTGCCCGCAAGCGCGCAGGCGGCGAACGGCGGCGCGAGCGCCGGCGGCGAGACCGCCCACGTCAGCGGCGGCGCCGCGCCCGGAGTCGTCGTCAGACCCCGCGCGAGAGCGCGCAGACGCCGGCCGGCGCCCAAGCACCGCGCCGCCAAGAGGGTCCCCGCCCCGCCGGTCGCGGCCGCTCCGCCGCCGACCGCCTCCGCCACGCTGCTGGCCGACGGGACCGCCGCTCCGCCTGCCGGCGCGCCGGCCGTCATCGCAGCGGTGATCGCCGCCGGCAACCGCATCGCCTCGCTGCCGTACAGATGGGGAGGCGGGCACGCGAGCTGGACCGACACCGGCTACGACTGCTCCGGCTCGGTCGGCTACGCGCTGCACGGCGGCGGTCTGCTCGCCGCCGGCGCGACGTCCGGCGAGCTGATGTCCTACGGCGACGCCGGCCCGGGCGCGTGGATCACGATCTACACGAACCCCGACCACGTCTACATGGTCGTCGCCGGCTTGCGCTTCGACACGAGCGGCGCCAAGCCGTCGCGCTGGCAGACGGCGCCCCGCTCGGCGGCGGGGTTCACGGTCCGACACCCAGCAGGTTTTTAGCTGATTAAGCAGCTATTTTCTGGTACAACGAGTGAAGCGAGCGTCTGAGCACCGCTCGCAGGAGCGCTGCGATCGGGGCCGCCTTCGGGGCGGCCCCGCATGTGTCCGGCCCATGGTCACCGGCCGTTGACATAAGATCGCCGCGGCGTCTGCTAGAACCGACGCCGTCCCGGCCACCTATCGAAGGATCCTCGCCCCATGACGCCGACCGCCTCTCGTGAGCGGACGACGACGTTCGCGCTACTCGCCGCGTTCCTCGTGCTCGCGCTCTCGCTCGCCCTGTGGGCGCCCGCGCGGGCCTCCGCCGACACGCTCACCGCACCGACGATCGCCGTCTCCGGCCAGACGCTGACGTGGAACGCGATCGCCGGCGTCAGCTCCTACGTCTTCGTCCGCAAGGTGTCCGGCCAGGCCGACGCCTACTCGACCGTCACGGGGACCTCGATCACGCCCCCGGCCGTCCCCGGCCAGACGGTCCGCTTCAGCGTCCGCACCAACGTGAGCGGCAGCGCATGGGCGCAAGAGGTGTCGATCACCTACTCCACGACGACCCAGTCGCCGCCCCCGCCTCCGCCGCCGAGCAGCTTCACGATGGGGGTCACGACCGGCACCGCCTTCAGCTACGAGCTGCCGTTCGTCACCTCGGTCGGGGCCCGCACGGCGCGGCTGCTCTACGACATCGACACGACCGCCGCGAGCATGGCGCCCGTGATCGACGCCTACGCCAGAGCCGGCGTGCGCCCGCTGCTGGCGGCGAACTTCTACGGCCGCCTGCCGACGACGGCCGAGGCGCAGAGCCTCGCGACGTGGGCGAAGGCCTACGGGCCGGGCGGCACGTTCTGGGCGGGCAAGACGTATCCCGCGAACACCGCGGTGACGCGCATCGAGTTCGGCCACGAGACGAGCTACTCCTACCAGTTCGCCGACTACTCGCTGCCGACCTACGCCGCCCGCGCGCAGACGTACGCGCTGCGCTTCAAGGACGCGCAGATCGCGGTCAAGGCGGCGAACCCGAACGTCGGGCTGCTCGCGCAGGCCGACAACGCCGTCAATCAGGACGCGTGGGTCGTGAACATGTTCAAGGCGGTCCCCGACCTCGGCTCGCGCGCCGCCGGCTGGACGATCCATCCGTACGGGCCGAACTGGAAGACGCGGATCGACTTGACGATCAGCTCGACGAAGGCCGCCGGCTCGCCGGACCTGCCGATCTGGGTCACCGAGTGGGGGCTGTCGACCGACAATGGCCGCTGCCTGTCGGACAACTACGGCTACGACAAGTGCATGACGTACGCCACCGCCGCGAGAACGCTGCACGCCGCGCTCACGGGCATGCTGAGCACGTACGGCAGCCGCCTCGGCGCCTTCTTCCTCTACCAGGCGCACGACCAGGCGGCGACCGGGACGCAGACGGGCCGCGAGTACTACTTCGGCGCGCTGCAGTCCAGAGGGCAGGCGAAGGGCGCGTACACGACCGAGGTCAAGACGGACCTGGCCGCGTACAAGGGCTCTTAGGAGAGGCGCTTCAGGCCGTGACGGCGGGCGCGGACGACTGCGCCGGCGTCAGCCGCGTGACGCGCACGCGCCCGCCCTGTGCGGGCGTGTACGTGACGAAGCGGCGCTTGACCGGCTCCGACGCGGCGTCGGTCGTCTCGAGCGTCGCGCGGCGCAGGATCGTGTCCAGCACGATCCGCATCTCGTAGAGCGCGAAGCTCGCGCCGAGGCAGCGGCGCACGCTGCCGCCGAACGGCAGCCACTCGTACGTGCCGGGGGCGTCCTCGCCGAGGAAGCGCTCGGGGCGGAACGCCTGCGGGTCGGGGTAGACGTCCGCGCGGCGGTGGATCAGGTAGATCGACGGCGCGACGTTGACGCCCTTCGGCAGCGCCATCCCGCCGATCGTCATCGGCCGCTGGAGCTGGCGGATCACGCCCGGCACGACGGGCCGCAGGCGCAGCGCCTCCTTGACGACGGCGTCGAGGTACTCGGTGCCGGCGTCGCTCTCCTGCTCCTCGCGCAGGCGTGCGAGGACACGCGGGGTGCGCACGAGCCGCTCGAGCGTCCACGCGAGCGCGGTCGCGGTCGTCTCGTGGCCGGCCAGCAGGAGCGTCATCAGCTCGTCGCGCAGCTCGGCGTCGGTGAGCGCGTTGCCGTCCTCGTCGCGCGCGGCGAGCAGCAGCGAGAGGATGTCGTCGCGCGGCTCGTCGTCCGCGCGCCGCGCCGCGATCTCCTCGTGGATCAGCTTGTCGACCGGCGCCATCAGCGCGTAGACGCGGCCCCACGGGCTGCGCGGCTTGGCGCCGGCGGATCTCGTGAACTGCAGCATCAGCAGGCGCAGCGGCTGGTCGGTCGAGTTCAGCAGCCGCTTCATCGGCGCGCCGAGGCGCTCGATGCCGGCCTGGTCCTCGACGCCGAAGACGGTGCGCAGGATGATCTCGAGCGTGATCGCCTGCATCGTCGGGTGCACGGCGAACGGCTGCCCAACGGGCCAGCGGGCGACGTGGCGCTCGGCGACCTCGGTCATCGTCTCGCCGTAGGCGCGCATCCGCTCGCCATGGAACGGCGGCAGCATCAGGCGCCGCTGGCGCAGGTGCTCGGGGCCGTCGAGCAGCAGCACCGAGCGCCCGCCGAGGATCGGCTTCAGGATGACGTTGCCGGCGCCGGCGTGGAGGTCGTCCGGGCTGGCCTGGAAGACCTCCTTCACGACCGCCGGGTCGCTGACGATCACGACCGTGCGCCCCGTGTTGAGGCGGATCGTGAAGGCGTCGCCGTAGCGGGCCCGGCAGGCGTCGAGAAAGCGCGGACCCTGCAGCAGGAAGCGCATCGCGACGAGCGCCTTCGGTCCCCGCGGACCGGGGGGGAGGCTGCGCAGGTCGGGCTCGGGCGGCGCCATCGACCTCAGACGCTAGCGCTCGGGCCGCCGATCCGCGACGGTCGACGCTTCGCAATGCGGAGCATCGGGCGCCCGGGCGCTCGGGGGGAGGACTATGCTCGCCAACGCGAAGGTGGTGCATCGCGCGGCGCGGGAGGCGACGGCGAGCATGGAGCCTGGCCCCGAGCAGGTGCGGATAACGATCGCGGACGACCACGTCGTCGTCCGCAGCGGCTTGCGGCTGCTGCTCGACGCCGAAGCGGACCTGACCGTCGTCGGCGAGGCCGGCGACATCGTCGGCGCGGTGCGCTGTCTCGAGCGCGAGCGGCCTGACCTGCTGCTGCTCGACCTGGCGATGCCGGGCGGCTCGAGCCTCGCCGCGCTCCCGCACATGGTCGCGCGCTTCCCGGCGATCGCGATCGCGATCCTCACGATGGAGGATCAGCCCGCGTTCGCGCGCGAGGCGCTGCGGCGCGGGGCGCGCGGCTACGTGTTGAAGGAGGCCGCCAGCGGCGAGCTCGTGCAGGCGGTCCGCGTCGTCGCGCACGGCGGCACCTACCTGACGCCGACGCTCGCCGCGCGGATCGCGCTCGACGACGTCGGCGGGCCGGAGGGGTCGCCGAGCGAGCTGACGCCGCGCGAAGCCGACGTGCTGCGGCTGATCGTGCTCGGCCACACGAACGGCGAGGTCGCCGACCAGCTGTTCCTGAGCGTGCGCACGGTCGAGTCGCACCGCGCGAGCCTGCAGCACAAGCTCGGCTGCCGCACGCGCGCCGAGCTGGTCCGCTACGCGCTCCAACGGGGCGTGCTCAAGCCGGTCCCGCCGCCGGGCGCTTGAGCGCCTTTATCCGGCGCGCAGCGAAACACTTTGCCTGCGCTTAACCGCGATTACGGGCCGGTTCAGGGTCGGGGCGCACCATGCGATCCATGCACACCCCGAAAGCGCTCCTGATCCTCGCCCTCGCCGCCGTCCTCGGCGCCGTGGGCGGCGCCGCGGTCATCGGCATCGCCGGTGACGGCGGCCGCACCGTGACGACGACGATAGGCGCGGCCAGCGGCACGCAGGTGCCCGCCGTCGCCGGCGGTGGCTCGGCCGCCGCCGCGAGCGGGTCGCTCACGCCCGCGCAGGTCTACGCGAGCGCGAAGGGGTCGGTCGCCTACATCACTTCACAGACCCAGGAAGGGCAGGCGACGGGCTCCGGCTTCGTCGTCTCGAAGGCCGGCTTGATCGTCACGAACGCCCACGTGGTGGAGGGCGCGACGACGGTCTCGGTCAAGGTCGGCGGCGGCGCGACCCTTCCCGCGTCCGTCGTCGGCCGTGACGAGTCGACCGACCTGGCGCTGCTGCGCGTCGGCGACGCCGGCGGCCAGACGTTCACCCCCTTGCAGATGGCCGACTCGAGCACGCTGCAGGTCGGTGACGCGACGTACGCGATCGGCAACCCGTTCGGCCTCGCCGACTCGTTCACGAGCGGCGTCGTGTCCGCGCTCGACCGTCAGATCGACGCGCCCGACGGCTACCCGATCGACCACGTGATCCAGACCGACGCGCCGATCAACCCGGGCAACTCCGGCGGCCCGCTGCTCGACGCGCACGGCCACGTGATCGGCGTCACGTCGCAGATCCTCAACGGCAGCGGCTCGGCCGAGAACGGCAACGTCGGCATCGGCTTCGCGATCCCGTCGAGCACCGTCAAGTCGATCGTCGGCCAGCTCGAGTCTGGCGGCCAGGTCCAGCACGCCTACCTCGGCGTCGAGCTGAGCGCGACCGAGAGCGGCTCCGGCGTGCAGGTCGCGTCGGTCCAGTCCGGCACGCCCGCCGACCAGGCCGGCCTGCAGGAAGGCGACACGATCACGGCGCTCGACGGCAGGCCCGTCGCGGACGCCGACGCGCTCGCCGCCGCGATCGCCGCCCACAAGCCCGGCGACGCGGTCCAACTCACCGTCCAGCGCGACGGCTCGCAGCAGACCGTGACCGCGACGCTCGGCACGCAACCGCAGCAGCCGGCCGTGAACTAGAAGACCAGCTTCCCCAGAGCTTCCCGCGCCGCCGTCGCTCCCGTCCCCCGTGCCGGCGATGCGGGATCCGAGCCCGCCCGACCAGATCCCCCATTTGGGTCGGGCGGGCTCAACGCTGCATGCGCGCCTATGCTTCGCTGCCCCTATGCGGCAGCACCTGCGTCCCCTCTTCGACCGCGTCGTGATCAAGGAGCTCGAGCCCGACCGCGTGCGCGAGTCGGGCTTGGTCGTGCCGCCGGGGACGCACGAGCCGCCGCCGCAGCACGGGATCGTGCTCGCGGTCGGCGAGGGCCTCGACTGGTGGAGCCACGTCGGCGTGCGGATGCCGGTCAGACCCGGCGACCACGTCGTCTTCCCGGCCGCGGCCGGCGCGTGGGTCGAGGTCGACGAGGAGCGCCTGCTCGTCTGCCGCGTCGGTGAGCTGCTCGGCGTGCTCGCCGATGTCCATGAGCCCGCTTGAGGCGCTGCTCGTCTTCGCCGCCGGCGTCGCGGCCGGCGCGATCAACACGCTCGTCGGCTCGGGCTCGCTGATCACCTTCCCGGTGCTGCTGGCGGTCGGCTTCCCGCCGCTGACGGCGAACGTCTCGAACAACCTCGGGCTCGTGCCCGGCGCCGTCGCGGGCGCCTACGGCTTCCGCCGCGAGCTGCGCGGCCAGCGCGCGCGCGTGCTGCGCTTCGCGCCCGCGTCGCTGCTCGGCGGCCTGACCGGCGCGGTGCTGCTGCTGGCGCTGCCGGCGTCGGCGTTCGCGGCGATCGTGCCGGCGTTCGTCGCGCTCGCGCTCGTGCTCGTGGTGCTGCAGCCGCGCCTCAACCGCCGCCTCGAGCGCCGCCGCAGAGCGGACGCGCCGCACGGTGGGGCAGTTCCGCTGGCGGCGACGTACGGCGCGGGCGTCTACGGCGGCTACTTCGGCGCCGCGCAGGGGATCATGCTGCTCGCGATCCTCGGCCTCACGCTCGACGACGAGATCACGCGCGTGAACGCACTGAAGGTCGTGCTCGCGGGGACGGTGAACGCCGTCGCCGCGGTCGTGTTCGTGATCGCGGCCCCGCACATCGCGTGGGACGCCGTCGCCCTGATCGCCGCCGGCTCGACGATCGGCGGCCATCTCGGGGCGCGGGTCGGCCGCCACCTGCAGCCGACCGCGCTGCGGGCGGCGATCGTCGTCGTCGGGCTTGCGGCGATCGCGAAGCTGCTGCTCTGAGCCGCAGCTCAGGCGGTGGGCTGCTCGCTGAGCATGAAGCCGACGCGCGTCCCGTCGATCTGCGCGTCGAGCAGCTTGCCGTCCAGCAGCGGGACGGCGTCCGCCTCGACGAACACGCGCGCGCCCGACTCGTCGACGACCTGATCGGTCTCGGCGGGCGTCTCCGCGACGGAGACCTCGAGCGTGCTGGCCTCGCCCGGGCCCGGCTGGGTCGCGATCCGCAGGCCCGCGCCGTCGGGCAGCTCAGGCGCGGCGACGATTCCGCGGATCGCCTCGGCGGCGGTGTCGGTGAGCGTGAGCACGGCTGCTCCTTCCGGTCGGGATCGGGTCGTCGTGCGTCCAGCGGCCGTTCCCACGCGACCGCTCCCAACGCGCCTGCCCGCCGCCTGCCGTGCGGAAACCTGCGCGTGTCAGCGGGCGGGCGCGATCCAGCCGAGCGAGCGCTCGACCGCCTCGCGCCAGCGCGCGTAGCGGCGCTCGACCTCGTCGCGGTCCATGCGCGGCTCCCAGCGGCGCGCCTCGCGCCAGTTGGCGCGCACGTCGTCGGCCGAGGACCACGTGCCGACGGCGAGCCCGGCCGCGTAGGCGGCGCCGAGCGCGGTCGTCTCGGCCACCTGCGGGCGGATTGCCGGCACGCCGAGCACGTCGGCCTGGAACTGCATCAGCAGCTCGTCGGCCGTCATGCCGCCGTCGACCTTCAGCTCGTCGCACGCGATGCCCGCGGCATTCCGCACGGCGTCGAGCACCTCGCGCGTCTGCCACGCGGTCGCCTCCAGCATCGCGCGGGCGATGTGGGCCTTCGTCGTGAAGGCGGTGAGGCCGACGATCGCGCCGCGCGCGTCCGGCCGCCAGCGCGGCGCGAACAGCCCGGAGAAGGCCGGCACGACGTAGACGTCGCCGGTGTCCGGCACGCTCGCAGCGAGCGCCTCGACCTCGTCGGCGCTGTCGATGAAGCCGAGCTGGTCGCGCAGCCACCGCACGCCGGCGCCCGCGACGGCGATCGAGCCCTCCAGCGCGTACGCCGGCGGCTCGTCGCCGAGCTGGTAGGCGACCGTCGTCAGCAGCTCGCGCGAGGCGATCGGCTCCGCGCCTGTGTTGACGAGCAGGAAGCAGCCCGTGCCGTACGTGTTCTTCGCGTCGCCCGGGTCGAAGCAGGCCTGGCCGAACAGAGCCGCCTGCTGGTCGCCGAGGATGCCGGCGAGGGGGACGCCGTCGAGTGAGGTGCCGGCCTGGATCTCGCCGTAGACCTCGGAGGAGGAGCGGATCTCGGGCAGCATCGCGCGCGGGATCCCGATCAGGTCGAGCGCCTTGTCTGACCAGCCGAGCGTCCCAAGGTCCATCAGCAGCGTGCGGCTCGCGTTCGTGACGTCGGTGACGTGAACGCCGCCCGCCGGCCCGCCGGTCAGGCACCAGATCAGCCACGAGTCGATCGTCCCGAAGAGGATCTCGCCGGCCTCCGCGCGTGCCCGCAGCGACGGGTCCGCGTCGAGCAGCCAGCGCGCCTTGGGGCCGGAGAAGTACGTCGAGAGGGGGAGGCCGGTGATGGCGCGCAGGCGGTCGAGGTCCCCGTCCGCCAGCTCGGCCACCAGCGGCCCGGTTCGCACGTCCTGCCACACGATCGCGTTGTCGACCGGCTCGCCCGTCGCGCGGTCCCACAGCACGGTCGTCTCGCGCTGGTTCGTGATCCCGACCGCCACGACGTCCGCCGCGCTCGCACCAGCCGCCGCCACCGCCTCGTCCACCACCGCGCGCACGTTCGCGACGATCTCGAGCGGGTCGTGCTCGACCCAGCCGGCGCGCGGATGCAGCTGCGCGTGCTCGCGCTGGGCGGTCCCTGCGACCGCGCCGTCGCGGTCGAACAGGATGCAGCGGCTCGACGAGGTGCCTTGGTCGATTGCAGCTACGTAACGCGACACGTCCGGCCCCTTCGTACGATGGACGGGTGGGAGCCTAATGCGCGCACCTCTGCCATCACGCACCTTCGAGCGCCCGTTCGACCTGATCGTGATCGGGGCCGGCATCAACGGCGCCGGGATCGCGCGCGACGCGACGCTGCGCGGCCTGTCCGTCCTGCTGGTGGACAAGGGCGACGTCGGCGCCGGCACGACGAGCCGCTCCACGCGCCTCGTGCACGGCGGCTTGCGCTATCTCGAGCACTTCGAGGTGCCGCTCGTGCGCGAGTCGCTGCGCGAGCGCGAGACGCTGCTGCACATCGCGCCGCACCTCGTGCACCCGCTGTCGTTCCTGCTGCCGATCTACGAGGAGCACAAGCGCAGGCCCGCGCTGATCCGCGTCGGGATGATGGCCTACGACGCGCTGTCGCTCGACAAGTCGATGGAGCGCCACCGCATGCTCAGCCGCGACGAGGCGCTGCGGCGCGAGCCGGGCCTGCGCCCCGAGGGCTTGCGCGGCGCGGCCGCCTACTACGACGCGCAGGCGGCCTACCCGGAGCGGCTCGCGCTCGAGAACGCGCTCGACGCGCGCCGCCTCGGCGCCGTCGTGCTCCCCTACATGCGCGTCACCGATCTGCAGCGCGGGTCGGGAGGCCGTGTCACCGGCGTCGCGCTGCACGACGAGCTGCACGACGCCGAGCACGTCGCGCGCGGCGCGCTCGTCGTCAACGCGACCGGGCCGTGGGTCGACGAGCTGCTCGCCGAGGACGGCGGCGAGACGCCCGCCGCGCCGCGCCTGATCGGCGGCACGAAGGGCAGCCACCTCGTCGTCGAGCCGTTCCCCGGCGCGCCGCGCGAGGCCGTCTACGCCGAGGCGGTGGGGGACGGGCGCCCGTACTTCGTCGTGCCGTGGAACGACCTCTACCTGATCGGCACGACCGACACGCGCTACGACGGCGACCTCGACCACGTCGTGGCGACCGATGACGAGGTCGCCTACCTGATAGAGGAGACCAACCGCCTGATCCCCGGCGCGGCGCTCACGCCGGAGCTGGTCCTCTACACGTACGCCGGCGTGCGGCCGCTGCCGGCGCCGGGCGTCGGCGCGGGCAGCGGCCGCGGCTTGGGCGACGAGGGCGCGATCACGCGCAGCCACGTGATCCACGACCACGCCGCCACGAGAGATCCCGCCGAGCGCGTCGAGGGGCTGCTGTCGATCGTCGGCGGCAAGATCACGACGTACCGGCGCCTGTCGGAGGAGACGGTCGACCTGGCCGTCAAGAAGCTCGGGCGCAAGGCCGACAAGTGCCGCACGCACCAGGTGCCGCTGCCGGGCGGGACCGCGTACCCGTTCGAGGGCTTCCGCGAGCGCTTCCGCGTCACGAGCGGGCTGTCGTTGGAGACGGCCGACCGCCTGCTGCGTATCTACGGCACGCGCGCGGCCGAGGCGCTGGACTTCGCCGACGGCGCGCCGGAGCTGCGCGAGCCGTTCGACGCCGACACCGGCGCGATCGGCGCCGAGGTCGTCTTCTCGCTGCGGACCGAGCTGGCCGAGACGCTCGCCGACGTCGTGCAGCGGCGCACGCTCGTCGGCTACGGCGCGCACGCCGGGCTGCGCGCGGTCGACGCGGCGGCCGAGATCGCCGTGCGCCACCTCGGCTGGTCCGACGAACGCGCCGCGCGCGAGGTGGACGACTTCCGCGCGCAGGCCGCCGACGCGCTGCGCCCGCGCGCCGACGCGGCGGCGGCGCCCGTCGAACTGCCGGTCAGGGATGGGCGGCCGGCAGTCCTCGCTGGCGCAGCTCGCGCGCTGCGGCGGCGATCCCGCTCTTGAGCTCGTCGAGCTGCTGCGGCGGCTCGGCCGGCTCGTTCGGGTGCACCAGGCGCCGCAAGAGCGCCTCGATCCGATGCTCGCGGAAGCGCTCGACGAGGCCCTGCAGGCCGTGCGACTGCGCGTGGTCGCTGCGCGGCTCGCTGCGCGTGAGCAGCGCGCCGAGGTGGTTGGCGGCCGCCACGCGCGCGCCCATGTCGGGCAGCGCGCCGTCGGGCCCGGCGCAGAAGCGCGCGAGGATCGTCTTGATGAGCGACGTGTGGTCGAACAGCTCGTGCGAGACCGCGCGCGGCTCGACCCACGGCGAGACGACGAGCGCCGGCACGCGCACGCCGTAGCGGCGGAAGCGCGGGTCGTCGTCCGCCGCCTCCGGCGGCACGACGTGGTCGTGGAAGCCGCCGTGCTCGTCATAGGTGATCACGAGCAGCGTGCGGTCCCACAGCGGGCTCTCGGCCAGCGCGCGGTAGACCTGCAGCACGAGCTGCTGGCCGGCGTGCACGTCGGACGGCGGGTGGTCGTCGTTGGAGCTGGTCTCGAAGAAGCTGAGGTCGACGAAGTTCGGGTCGATCCACGAGACCGAGGGCAGCTTGCCTTCGCGCGCGTCGTCGAGGAAGCAGCTGCCCTCCTCCAGCAGCGCGCCCTCGACGGCCTCGGTGAGGATGCTCACCTTGCGGCGGTCGAAGAAGGCGAAGTTGTCGTGGTGCGTGAGGCGATAGTGGCCGTCGGCCAGGCGCAGCGTCGCGGGGTCGTGCGAGTACCAGCGCCACGAGACGCCGTGCGCGTCGAGCTGGCGCGCGAACGTCGGCAGGTCGTAGAACGGCGGGCCCGGATGGTTGTCGGCGCTGCCGTCGCAGCGGCCGGTGAGCGAGTAGAGGCGGTTGGGCCAGGTCGAGCCGGGGATCGAGCTGAACCAGCGGTCGCAGACGGCGAACTCGTCCGCGAGGTGCGCGTAGACGGGCAGGTCGTCGGCGTCGTAGTAGCCCATCACGAGCCCGGCGTGCGCGGGGTCCGGTCTGTCCGTCTCGACGAAGTTGGCGACGAAGCCGCCCATCTCGCCGGAGATCTGCTGCGCCACGCACGCGGCGCCGTGGCAGGGGTCGAGCGGCTTCGGGTACTGCGTGCGGTCGAGGTGGTGGACCGGGTACGTCGTACCGGCGTACGCGTTGGACTCGTCGCCTCTGAGCCCGTCGATCTCCTCGCGGCCCTCGTGCAGGCTGAGAAAGCCGAGCATGTGGTCGAACGAGCGGTTCTCCATCATCAGCACGACGACGTGCTCGATCCGCTCGAGCCCGCCGATCGGCTGATCCGCGCCTGTGCCCGCCATCCGGCGCGGATCCTATGCGTCCGGAAGGCGGTCCGCCACCCGTCCTGTCGCCTCAGCCGCCGTCGCCGACGCGGGTGTGCGCCAGCGCCCGGTCGGCGGACAGCGCATGGCCGTAGATCGCGACGTCGTCGAGCTCGCCCGCGTAGAAGCGCCAGCGCGACTGCTTGGCGCCGATCGAGAGGTCCGAGCGGGCGTCCGGCAGCGACAGCCCCGAGGCCGTCGAGACGATCAGCACGCCGTCGACGTAGAGGTCCATCACGCTGCCGTCGTAGGTGGCGAGCACGTGGCTCCAGCGGTCGTGGGGGACGGGCGCTCTCAGCGTGCTCCAGACGCCGTCCGCGTAGCGCGAGAAGGCGAGGCCGGTGCTCTGGATCCCGAGCAGGTAGCCGCCGTCGGGCCCCTCCTTGGAGAAGATCCGCCGCGTCACGTCGTTGAAGCCGCGCGGCTCGATCCACGCTTCGAGGCTGAACGGCTCGCGGCCGGAGAAGGCGAGGTGGTCGCCGTCGGGCACGTGCACGAACTGGCCCAGCGGCTGCGTCTCCAGCCCGTCGAGGTCGATCGCCGTGTCGGGGTCGCCGCCGAGCGGATGCGCGACGCCGAGCGTCGGCGAGCCGACGTAGTAGCCGGGGTGGTGGTGCAGCTCGTCGGCCGCGATCGTCGCGCCGGGCTGCTCGCCGAAGCGCCAGTAGGAGATCGGGTGGTCGCCGAGCACGGCGGCGCGGTACGGCGCGCCCGGACCGGGCGCCTGCACGGGCTTGTCGGCGCGTGCGGCCGCCGGAGCGATAAGGGCGGCGGATGCGAGCAGGAGCGCGAGGCGGCGCATGCGGCGGACCTCCATGGTCGGGCGGGGGAACGCACCCGGCGGTGCGCCGGCTCAGGAGTACCAGTGCCGCGCGCTCTCGCCGCCACGCGACGGCGCGCGGGTCCCAAAGCGCACGAAAGCTCACCCGATCCCGTGCACGGATGGGGCCTGGCCCCTACGGCCTGCACCGCAGGGCGGTCCCGCGAGCGCTGGCCGTGCACGGCAATTGCGCAACTTCCAGCGCGCCGTTCGTTGATTGCCGCGAGGGACACAACGACCGGGAGGCAATTCAGATGTCGATGAGGACCGCGCTGGCCGCGGCGCTGACCGCTGCCCTGCTCGCGCTCGCGGCGCCCGCCGGAGCCAACGTGCAGGTCGGCTCGTCGGGCTGGCAGTGGGGCAACCCGCTGCCGCAGGGCAACACGGTGCGCGCGATGACGTTCGCCGGCAGCACCGGCTACGCCGCCGGCGACTTCGGCACGCTGCTGAAGACCACGGACGGCGGCACCACCTGGAGCGGCCTGCCGGTCGGGACGCTCACGGGTCTGTCCGTCGTGCAGGCGCTCGATCCCGACACGGTCGTCGCCGGCGGCGGCTGCGTCGCGCGGCGCTCGGTCGACGGCGGCAGAACGTTCACCGCGATCCGCTTCACGCCCGTCGAGTCGAGCTGCGTCGCGAAGCTGCACGACCTTTCGTTCGTGACCAGAGACCTCGGCTGGTTGCTGCTCTCCGACGGCTCCGTGCGCGCGACGACCGACGGCGGCGCGACGTTCGCGTCCCGCACCGCGGTACCGCAGACGCCGGCCGCGGGCGGCTCTTCCACCCCCGGCGGGCTCGTCTTCGTCGACGCGCGGACGGGCTACGTGACGAGCGGCCAGCAGATCTTCCAGACGCTCGACGGCGGCGTCACGTGGAGAGCCGTCTTCAACGGCGACTTCACGCTGAACCGGCTGTGGTTCATGGACGCCCAGCACGGCTTCGCGGTCGGCAACGTCGGCGTCCTCCTCAGCACGGATGACGGCGGCGCGACGTGGATCCCACGGACGTCCATCGCCGGCCGACCCGACCTCACGTCGATCTCCTGCAACTCGAGCCGCATCTGCATGATGACGACCGACACCGGCCACGAGCTGGTCCGCGTCAGCGACGGCGGCAGCGGACTGCCGACGGTCATCACGCCCTCGACCGATCCGATCCACGCGGTCGGGTTCGCCTCCCCGACGCGCGTCGTGGCCGTCGGCGATCACGGCGCGACGGTGGTCTCCGACGACGTCGGTGCGACGTTCGCGCCGGTCGGCGGGCGCATCGGAGGCAGCTCCACGACGATGCGCGCCGGTGGTGCGAAGGGCACGGCGTTCGCGCTCGGCAAGGCAGGCGGGTTTGCGCGGACGACCGACGGCGGTCGTGACTGGAGCTCCGGCAGCGTGCCGACGCCGACGGAGCTGATCGACGCCGCGTTCCCGACGGCGAGCGACGGCTACGTGCTCGACAGCGCGGGCGGCCTCTTCCACACCGCCAACGCGGGCACGTCGTGGCAGACGCTCGGCAGCGGCAGCACGCAGCCGCCGGATGCGATCTTCGCCCCGGATGCGAGAACGGTCCTGCTCGTCGGACCGCGCGGCATCCGCCGCTCGGTCGACGCCGGCCAGACGTTCGACGCAGTGCGCTCGCGCGCCGTCGTGCGCGCACCGCTGAGCGGCATCGCCGCGACGCAGACGGGAGGTGCCATCCTCGTGTGGGGCGCGACGACGATCGCTCGCAGCGTGGACGGCGGCGCGAGCTGGACGGCGCTGCCGAGGCCGGGCGCCACAGCACGTGCGCGCCGTGCGCTGCGCGTCGGCCAGGTGGCGTTCGCGACCGCGCAGGTCGGGCTGCTGTACGACTCGCACAGCCGCGTGTGGCGCACCGCGGACGGCGGCCGGCACTGGACGCCGCTGACGTCGGTCGGCACCCAGGACGTCGTCGGGATGGCCGTCGAGTCGACGCGCAGCGCGACGCTCGTCAGCGACGCGTTCGACAACGCGCTCGGCGGCTACCTGCTGCACACGCGCGACGCCGGTGCGACGTGGCAGCCGCAGCTCGTCACGAGCGCGCAGGTCCAGTACGACGGCCTCGCCGCCGGCGGCGGCGTCGACTACCTGCTCTCAGACGACGCGGACCTGCTGTTCAGCACGACCGGCGGCGTGACCGGGACGTCCTCGACGCTCGCGCTGACGACGCGGCGGCGGCGCCTCGGCAAGACGGCTTCGATCGATGTCGCCGGCCGGTTGGCGCCGGCGACCGGCGGCGAGCGCGTGGTCGTCTCGGCGCTCGCAGCGGGCCGCACGCAGTGGACGCATCGCGCGGTCACCGTCGCCGCCAACGGCACGTTCACGACGAGCTGGACGGTGCGTCGCGGCACGACGACGTTCGTCGCGCAGTGGACGGGCGACGTTGCCTCGGCGGGCGCCGGCTCGCGTCCGCTGGCCGTGACCGTCGCACCGCCGAGAGCCCGGCGGCGCTGAGCCGCGGGGACGGGCAGGAAGGCGGCGCGGGCGCACGCTGCGCCCGCGCCGCCGCCGTCGGTCGTCCGGCTCAGGCGGGCTCGGGCTGTGCGACTGCGCGCGGGCCGTCGATCCCCGCTTCGGTCGTGACGAGGATCGCGCCCTCGCCGGAGGCGTACGCCTCCTCGCCGTGCTGCGTAACGTCCATCCCGATCGCCTCCGCCAGCTCGCCCGCGCGCAGCGGCATCAACGCGCCGAGCAGCTTCAGCAGCGCGAACGTCATGCCGAACGCGTAGGCCGGGCCGGCGAGCGCCGCGAGGCCCTGCCACAGCAGCTGTCTCGCGTCGCCGTAGGCGAGCCCGTTGGAGGCGCCGTTCCACGCGACCTGCGCGAAGAAACCGATGAAGAGGATCCCGACGAAGCCGGCCGTGCCGTGGGCGGCGAGCACGTCGAGCGTCTCGTCCACGCGCGTGCGCGGGCGCCACACGATCAGCGCGTAGCTCGGCAGCGCGGCGACCGCGCCGAGCGCCATCGCCCAGCCGGGCGAGATGTAGCCGCCGGCCGGCGTGATCGCGACGCAGCCGACGACGACCGCCGTCGCCGCCCCGATCGCCGTCACCTTGCGCCCGCGGATCAGGTCGAGCGCGAACCACACGACGAGCGTGCAGGCCGGCGTCAGCAGCGTGTTCGTGAAGGCGAGCACGCTCGGATGCCCGACGCCGAAGCCGCTGCCGCCGTTGAAGCCGAACCAGCCGAACCACAGCAGGCCGGCGCCGAGCAGCACGAACATCGCGTTGTGGGGCAGCAGCGCCTGGCGGCCGTAGTCCTTGCGCGCGCCGACGACGAGCGCCGCCGCGAGCGCCGAGAAGCCCGAGCCCATCTCGACCGGCACGCCGCCGGCGAAGTCGAGCGTGCCGCCCGCCTGCAGCCAGCCGCCGCCGAACGCCCAGTGTGCGAGCACGGCGTAGACGAGCACCGACCACAGCCCGGCGAAGACGAGGAACGCGCCGAAGCGCATCCGCTCGACGACCGCGCCCGAGACGAGCGCGACGGTGATGATGCAGAAGGTCGCCTGGAAAGCGAAGAAGACGAGCTGCGGGATGCGCATCCCGGCGCGCGGCGCGAAGCCGACGCCGTGCAGGAACACGTGCCCGAGGCCGCCGAGCAGCGCGCCGTGGCCGTCGAACGCGAGCGAGTAGCCGACCGCGGCCCACAGCACGCTCGCGAGCGCGAGTGCGGCGACCGACATCATGAACGTGTTGAGCGTGTTCTTCGAGCGCACCAGGCCGGCGTAGAAGAGGCCGAGCGCGGGCGTCATCATCAGCACGAGCGCGGTCGCGACGAGCATCCAGGCGGTGTCGCCCGTGTCGACCCCGGCGGTCGCCACGGCGAGGATCTGCGCGGACATCCGGCTAGGTCCCGACCGGCGTGACGGCGGCCTTGTCGGCCTCGCCGGTGCGGATGCGGACCGCCCGCTCGAGCGGCACGACGAAGATCTTGCCGTCGCCGACCTCGCCGGTGCGCGCGCCTTCGCAGAGCGCGTCGATCGTCTTGTCGACGAAGTCGTCTGAGACCGCTATCTCGAAGCGGACCTTGTCGGACATGCCGACCTTGACGGTGGTGCCGCGGTAGGTCTCGACGCGGTCGAGCTCGCCGCCGTGCCCCTGCACGCGGCTGAGCGACACGCCGCGCACCTCGGCGCGGTAGAGCGCCTCGAGCACGTCGTTGGCCTTCTCGGGCCGGACGATGCCGATCACGAGCTTCATGGGTACTGCTCCCTTGTCGGACACGATGACGGGTGGGAGCGGGCGGGCGGCCGCGCTCCCTCGTGAGCCGCGCGAGCCTAACGGACGGGTGGCCCGGGGGAGGCCAGCGCCGGGTCCCACGCGCAGACGGCGCAGGCGTGCCGGAAGGCGGAGCGCGCGAACGCGAGCGCCGCCGCGTGCGGGTCGGGGCTCGCGACGGCGTCCTCGTGGTCGAGCACGTACTCGCCGATCTCCGCCTCCCAGCGCGCGGCGGCCGGCTCGAGTCGCGCGTTCGGGAAGTCGTCGGGCGCGGGGTGGGCGTAGGCGTAGAACGCCGCTCTCGGATGGTGGGCGTCGCCCGGCCACCAGCCGACGGCGACCTCCTGGGAGTCCATCGCGTTGCGCATGATGAAGTCGTCGGAGGGCGGCGAGGCCGGCTCGCCGGAGAAGAGGCTGACGGCGAGGTCGAACGAGCCCCACCAGGCGTTGACGGGCGTCGAGCGGCCGCGGAAGGGCGCGCGGTAGGCGGCGAGCACGAGGGCGGCGCGCGTGGCGGCGGCGAAGTACGTCTCGACGTCGCGCGGGTCGTACGTCGCGTGCTGCTCGTCCTCGTCGAGCGGGACCGTCCACTCGACCTCCTGCGGCGTCGGGTCGATCGCGACGGCTTCGCCCGCGAGATCGCGGGCGGCTGCGAGCAGCTCGCGCGTCACGTGGCCCACCGCGCGGTCGGGGCCGAGCGCGATCCGCCGCGCCGCGCCGCCGCTGTGCTCGACGACCGCCTCGTGCGCGCGCAGGTCGAGCGCGGCTGTGAACGCGCCGGAGCCGTCCGGTGCCGGCAGCGGCAGCGTCTCCCAGCCGCGCGCGGTGAGGCGCAGCGCGGCGTGCTGCAGCTGCGGCTCCGGCGGCGCCAGCGCGACGGCGAGCTTGCCGAGCACCTGGGTGTGGGCGTGGAGCGTGTCGCAGGTGGCGCTCCAGGCGTCATAGGGCGGGAGCGCGGGCCAGGCGGCGGGGGAGGAGGGCATGGGCAGAACGCTACCCCGACGACGCCGCGATCGACCCGCCCAACCGTGTATCTTCGATCCCGATTCCTGCGGCTGTGGCGGAATCGGTAGACGCGCACGGTTCAGGTCCGTGTGGGGTATACAAATCCCCGTGGAGGTTCAAGTCCTCTCAGCCGCATAGGTTGCGCCCGCCTCAGTTGCGGAAAGCGGCCCGCGCGGCCGCGGCTCCCGCCGTCGTCCGTTCGAGGTAGCCGGCGGTTCCGTCCTCGCGCAGCTCACGCGCCGCCTCGACCACCGCGGCGATCGCGGCGAACGCGAACCCGCCGCCGACCGACACGCGCGCGACGCCGGCCTGCGCCAGCTCGGACACCGGCGGGCAGCCCGGCAGCATCAGCACGTTCACCGGCCGCTGCACCGCGTCCACGACAGCGCGGATCTGCTCGATCGTTCGCAGGCCGGGCGCGAACAGCACGTCGGCGCCGGCCTGCTCGTAGGCCTGCAGGCGGGCGATCGTGTCGGCCAGGTCGTCGACGCCGCGGATGTGGTTCTCGGCGCGGGCCGTGAGGACCAGGCGCCGCGGGCCCGCGTGCGCCGCCTCGGCGGCCGCGGCCACGCGCGCGACGGCGAGGTCGTGCCGGTAGATGCGCCGCTCGTCGCCGTCGCTGCAGTCCTCGATCGAGCAGCCGGCGAGCCCGGTCTCGCACGCGAGCGCGACCGCCTCCGCGACGACCTCGGGCGCGTCGCCGAAGCCGTGCTCGAGGTCGGCGGAGACGGGCAGCGAGGTCGCCGCCGCGATCTCTCGCGCGTGCGCGAGCGCCTCGTCGCGCGTGACGCCGCCGTCGAGCCGGCCGAGCGTGGCGGCGTAGCCGCTGCTCGTGGTCGCGAGCGCCTCGAAGCCCAGCGACGCGAGCAGCCGCGCCGACCCGGCGTCCCACGGATTCGGCATCAGCAGCGGCGCGCCGGGACGATGCAGGGCCAGAAAGCGATCGAACAGCGTTCTCGCGTCGGCCATCGCCGCCAGCCTACCGCCACGATCGGGCCGCGCCGAGGCCCACCGCCCGCTCCGGACCCCTTTGCTATTCTCGCGGCTGACGCGCCGCCATCGTCTAGGGGACTAGGACATCGCCCTCTCACGGCGGAAACCGGGGTTCGAATCCCCGTGGCGGTACTCCACGAAAGCCCTGCAAATCGCGGGGCTTTCGTCGTTCCTGGGTCGATCGGGGCGGTGCTTCCCGCGGGATTGTGCACTGTGTGCACATTGGGGGCGCGAGGGTGTTTCTGTGGCCGTGAGGATCGCGTGCCAAGTTGGTCAATCGCTGAGGGAGGGTCGAGACGTCGGTCGTCCTCGCCGAGGTTTCCGTCTCCCGCGTGCTCACTCGTTCCGGCGTCGGCGACCCGGTTGCGGCGTCCCGGGTGACGACCGCCGCGGACGGTACAGCCCTTGGACGGGGTGCGATCCCCCGAGCGTCTGCTCTTCCCAGGCCGCGGCTTGGCGGCGCCGCGCGACGACGCGACCGTGTGCGCATGGGTGCACCCCCGGAGCCTCTCCCTTCGCCGCCGTCTCGGCGCGCCTGCCTCGTCGTCCCGGCCTCCGCGCCGGAGAAGCTGGCGAAGGCGGCTCGGCTCGGCGCCGACGAGGTCGTGATCGATCTCGAGGACGCGGTCGTGCCCGGCGCGAAGGAGGCGGCGCGCGCAGCCGCGGCGGAGGCGGTCGGTGCGCTCGACTGGTCGGGGGTCGCGCTCGCCGTGCGCGTGAACGCACCGGGCACGCCATGGTGCCATGAGGATCTTGCGGCGCTCGCCGGCGCCGGTCCGGCGCTGCGCTCGGTCGTCATGCCGAAGGTCGAGGGCGCCGAGGACGTCGCGTTCGCCGAGCGGCTGCTCGACGGGGCGGAGGCGGCGGCGGACCGTGCGCTGCCGCTGCGCGTGCAGGCGCTCGTGGAGACGGCGAAGGGCGTCGCTCGCGTGCAGACGATCGCCGGTGCCTCGCGGCGTCTGGAGGCGCTGATCGTCGGCTATGCGGACCTGGCGGTCTCGCTCGGGCGCACGGCGGCGGGCGCCGCGGACCTCGGCCTGTGGGACCCGGTGCGCGAGGCCGTGCTGCTGGCGGCGCGCGCCCACGGCCTGCAGGCCGTCGACGGCCCGCACCTCGGCCTGTCGCCCGACGAAAGCTTCCATGCCGCCGCCGGCCGCGCGCGTGAGCAGGGCTTCGACGGCAAGTGGGCGATCCATCCCTCGCAGCTCGCGCCGCTGCGCGAGCGCTTCAGCCCGAGCGAGGCGGAGGTCGCGCACGCGCACGCCGTGGTCGAGGCGCTCGCGGCGGCGGAGGCCGCCGGCGAGGGCGCGGTCGCGCTCGACGGGCGGATGCTCGACGAGCCGGTGCGCCTCGCGGCGCTGCGCGTGCTCACCGCGGCGGGGGAGCGGCGGTGAGCGCGGCGCTCGCCGGGGCACCACGCGCGCACGCGGTGGCGGGGCCCTTCTTCGAGGACCTCGAGGTCGGCATGCGGGTCGACACGGCACCGGCCGTCACGCTCACCGACGGGCTCGCGGCGGCACATCGCGCGATCGTCGGCGGGCGGCTGCGGCTCGCGCTCGACGCCGAGTTGTGCCGCGCCGTCACCGGACAGCCGGGCCTGCTCGTCGATCCGCAGCTCGTGTGCGACGTGGCGATCGGCCAGTCGACGCTGCTCACCCAGCGGGTGATCGCGAACCTCTTCTACCGCGGGCTCGCGTTCCGGCGGCTGCCGCGGATCGGCGACACGCTGCGCACGAGCACGGAGGTCGTCGCGCTGCGGCAGACGAGCGCGAAACCGGGCCGCGCGGCCAGCGGCCTGGCGGCGCTGCGGGTCCGCACGTTCGATCAGCGCGACCGGCCGGTGCTCGACTTCCACCGCTGCGCGATGTTGCCGCTGCGCGACCCGGTCGGCGACACTCGGCGTGCCGACGACCTCGCGGCCGTCGGCGCCGGGACCCTCGACCTCCGCGTCCTCGCCGCCGCGCTCGAGGGCTGGGACCCGCAGGCATGGCGCGGCCGCGCGCCGGCGCCCGCTCCAGGCGCGTCGTGGTGCGTCACCGCCGGCGACGTCGTTTCGAGCGCGCCGGAGCTGGCGCGCCTGTCGCTCAACGTCGCCGCCGCGCACCACGACGCGGCGAGCACCGGCTCGGGGCGGCGGCTCGTCTACGGCGGGCACACGATCGGGCTCGCGGCGGCGCAGGCGACACGTGCGCTCCCCGACCTGCTCGCGATCGTCGCGTGGCACGGCTGCGACCATCTCGCGCCCGTCTACGAAGGCGACACGCTCACGAGCCGGATCGAGCTTGAGAGAGCCGAGCCGCTGGGCGGCGCCGGGGGCGGCACGCTGCTGCACTTGCGCTCGTATGTGCGCGCCCGCCGCGCGCACGACCACGCGGCCGAGCCGGTCGAGGTGCTCGATTGGCACTACGTCGCGGCGGTCGCATGAGCTTCCGCGCAGGCATCCTCTCCGGGCTGCGCGTCGTGGAGGGCTCTGCGTTCGTGGCGGCGCCGCTCGGCGGCATGACGCTGGCGCAGCTCGGCGCCGACGTGATCCGCTTCGACCGGGTCGGCGGCGGCCTCGACCACGGCCGCTGGCCGCTGGCCGCGAACGGCGAGAGCCTCTTCTGGGCGGGACTGAACAAGGGCAAGCGCTCGATCCAGCTCGACCTGCGCGGCGAACGCGGCCGCGAGCTGGCGACCGCGCTGATCGCTGTGCCGGGCGACGGCGCCGGCCTCTTCCTGACGAACTTCCCGACGCGCGGCTGGCTGTCCTACGACGCGCTGCGCGCGCACCGGGCCGACCTCGTGATGGTCGCGCTGACCGGCAACCCCGACGGCACGAGCGAAGTCGACTACACGGTCAACCCTGCGACCGGCTTTCCGTGGGCGACCGGACCGCGCAATCTCGCCGAACCGCTCAACAGCGTGCTGCCGGCCTGGGACGTGGCGATGGGCACGCTCGCGACGACCGGCCTGCTCGCCGCCGAGCGCCACCGGACGAGCACGGGCGAGGGCCAGGTCGTCAGGCTCGCGCTCTCCGACGTCGCCTTCGCGATGGTCGGCAACCTGGGCCGCATCGCCGAGGCGCAGCTCGGCGGCACCGACCAGCCGAAGGACGGCAACTACCTCTACGGCGCGTTCGGCCACGACTTCGCCACGCGCGACGGCCGGCGCGTGATGGTGGTGGCGCTCACCGCCCGCCAGTGGCGCGCGCTGCGCGACGCGACCGGCATCGGTGAGGCGTGCGCGACGCTCGAGCGGGCGACCGGCCACGACCTCGACACCGAGACCGGCCGCTGGGAGGCGCGCGACCTGCTCGCCGCGCTGCTGCGGCCGTGGTTCGCGCAGCGTGCGCTCGCCGAGGTGCGCGCCGCGTTCGCGTGCGGCGGCGTCTCGTGGGGTCCGTACCAGACGTTCCGCCAGCTGGTCGAGGAGGACCCGCGCTGCTCGAGCTCCAATCCGCTGTTCGAGCTGGTCGAGCAGCCCGGCGTCGGCCGCTACCTGATGCCCGGATCGCCGCTCGACTTCTCCGCCGCCGAGCGGGTGCCCGTCCGCCGTGCGCCGCTGCTCGGCGAGCACACCGAGGAGATCCTCGGCGACGTGCTCGGCCTCAGCGCGACCGAGATCGGCCGCCTCCACGACGACGGCATCGTCGCGAGCGCGGCGACCGTCCCCGCCGTCAGCCAGATGGGGTAGTCGAGCAGAGCGAGGGCGCTGAGCGCCTGCACTCGCTTGTGGTCCGCGTCAAGGGAGCCTGGCCCATCCATCGCTCTGCCATGAGTCGCGTCAACGGGCGTCGTCCTATCCTCAGATGGCCCGGCCTCACGGGTCGTCGGAGAGATGCCACAGGTGCAACAGGTCGAACCAGAGTCGATGGACTCCTCGCCGCAGGAGGCGTCGCCACCACTGCTGCGCGTTCGCGGTCTCGACGTGACGTTCGTGAGCCCGGATGGTGCGCGCGTCCACGCGGTCGACCAGCTCGACCTCGACGTGCGTCGCGCCGAGCGCTTCGCGCTCGTGGGCGAGTCGGGCTGCGGCAAGACGACCTCGATCCTGGCGCTGATGGGCCTGCTGCCGGGCAGCGCCGAGGTCCGCGGCCGGATCGAGCTCGACGGCGCGCGCGTGCTCTACGGCGACGAGGCCCAGCAGCGCAAGAACCGCTGGCGCGACGTCGCGATGGTGTTCCAGGGAGCGATGAACTCGCTCAACCCGGTGCAGGCGATCGACAAGCAGATCGCCGAGCCGATGATCGTCCACGGGGTCGCAGATCGCCGCGCAGCGCGCCGCCGGGCCGCCGAGCTGTTGGAGATGGTCGGGATCCCGGCGCGTCGGGCGGGCGCCTTCCCCCACGAGCTGTCTGGCGGCATGCGTCAGCGCACCGCAATCGCGATGGCGCTCGCGTGCAACCCGAAGCTGCTGATCGCCGACGAGCCGACGACCGCGCTCGACCCGATGGTGCAGGCGCAGATCTTCGAGGTGCTCACGCGGCTCGTCGACGAGCTCGGCATCGCCCTGATCCTCGTCACGCACGACTTGCCCGTCGTCATGCACCTCTGCGACCGCGCCGCCGTGATGTACGCCGGCCGCATGGTCGAGTGCGCGCCGGTCGAGCAGCTCTACCACGAGCCGGCGCACCCGTACACGCGGCTGCTGATCGCGGCCTCGCCCGACCTGCGCACGCGCGACGCGGTCAATTCGATCCCCGGCGTGCCGCCGCGCCTGGACCGCCCATTCGGGAGGTGCCGCTTCCAGGACCGCTGCGACCGCGCATTCGCGCGCTGCCTCGAGGGCGACCCCCCGCTCGCGGCTGTCGGGCCCGACCAGCTCGCGGCCTGCTGGCTGCATCAGGACCAGAGCTGACGATGACGAGCGCTCCCACGAACCCGCTCGTCGAGCTGACGGACGTCGTCGCGCGCTTCTCGCAGCGCTCGCTGTTTTCGCGCGGCCGTTCGATCGACGCGGTCGCGGGCGTCTCACTGCACGTCGACCGCGGCGAGATGCTGGCGCTCGTCGGCGAGTCCGGCTCCGGCAAGACGTCGACGGGCCACCTTGCGCTGCGGCTGCTCGACGCGGCGGAGGGTCGCGTCTGCTTCGACGGGCATGACATCACGACGGCGGGGGGGCGCGGCGTCCGCGCGCTGCGCCGGCGCATGCAGCTCATCTACCAGGACCCGTACGAGTCGCTCGACCCTCGCTGTCGGGTGAGCACGATCCTCGAGGAGCCGCTGCGCATCCATGAGCGGCGGATGAGCGCAAGGGCGCGGCGCGAGCGGGCGCGCGAGGCTCTCACGCGCGTCGGCCTGACGCCGCCGGACGCGTTCCTCAAGCGATTCCCGCACGAGCTCTCGGGCGGACAGCGCCAGCGTGCTGCGATCGCCGCCAGTCTCATGGTCGAACCGGAGTTCGTCGTCGCCGACGAGCCGGTCTCGATGCTCGACGTCTCGGTACGCGCTGAGATCATGGCGCTGCTCGCGAGACTGCGCGACGCCGGCATGGGCGTCCTGCTGATCACCCACGACCTGCCGACGGCGGTCAAGTACGCCGACCGCATCGCGGTGATGTACCTCGGCCGCATCGTCGAGGCGGGTGCTTCGCGCGCCGTCGTCGACAACCCGCAGCATCCGTACACCCGCGCGTTGCTTGGCGTGATCCCGAGCCTGGACCCGCGCAAGCGCACGAAGCTGCAGGTGCTCCGCGGCGAGATCCCCGACCCTGGTGCGGCGCCCGCTGGCTGCCGCTTCCACCCGCGCTGTCCGCTCGGCACTCCCGCGTGCAGCCAGCAGGATCCGGCGCTGCGCGTCGTGTCCGGCGAGCCCGGCCACGAGGCCGCCTGCATCCTCGTCGGCGGCGGCGCCGGTCAGCGCGGCTGAGTGGGGCGCCGCTCGCGCCGCCGCCGCATGCGGCGGAGCGGCCCACCGGCGAAGATCACGTGGCTCGAGCGCGGGTTGAGGCCGTCCTCGACCGCCAGCCCGACCATCGTGGACGCGAGCACGAGAATCGCGACGAGGATCCCGGGCGGCAGCAGCACCCACCACGCGCCGACGGTCGCCGCGTCGTGCTCGTAGGCGTTCTCGATCAGCTTGCCGAGCGAGTCGGCCGTCGGGTCGCCGAGGCCGAGGAATGCAAGTGCCGTCTCGCTGAAGATCGCGGTCGCGACGGTCAAGATCGTGTTCGCGACGAGCAGCGGCGCGACGTGCGGCACGATGTGGCGCACGATCACGTGCACGTGCCCGGCGCCGAGCGAGCGCGCCCGCCGCACATAGACGCGCTCTCGCAGCGACTTCACCTGCGCGCGGATGATGCGTGCCGGCGTCGTCCACAGCAGCAGGCCGAGGATGACGATGATGTGGACCAGGCTCGGGCCCCATACGGCTGCGACGACGATCAGCAGCGGGAGTGCCGGGATCACGATGAAGTAGTCAGTCACGAGCGTGAGTATCAGGTCGGTCCGTCCGCCGAAGTATCCGGAGATGATCCCCACCGTGCCGCCGATCACGATCGAGACGGCAGCCGCGGCGAAGCCGACCAGGAGCGAGATCCGACAGGCCCACATCAGCTGCGAGACGACGTCGAAGCCCTGGTCGCTGAGGCCCAGCCAGTGGGCGCTGGAGGGCGGTGTGTACGCCGCGCCGGAGGGGTCGTCGATGCTGTACGGCGCAAGCGCCGGCGCGAGGATCGCGGTGAGTGCGATCGCGATCAGGATGCAGGCCCCGACGAGCGCCGCCGGGCGCCGCCGGATCAGCGAGCCGACCGAGGCGCGCTGCGAGCCGTCCTGCTCGTCGATCTCCGGCTCGAACGCGGGGTCGCCTGCGGTCGCCGCCGGGTTGAACGCGCTCATGCGGTCACGCGTGGATCGAGCTTGACGGCGATGAGATCCGCGGCGACGTTGGCCAGCACGACCGCGACGGTGAAGACCAGGAACGCGCCCTGCAGCATCGGGTAGTCCCGCGCGGCGACGGCGTCCGCGGTCGCGTTGCCGATCCCCGGGTAAGAGAAGACCGTCTCGACGAGCACCGCGCCGCCGACGATCCCGCCGAGGATCAGCGCGGTCAGGCTCGTGATCGGCAGCAGCGCGTTGCGCAGGCCGTGGTTGAAGAGCTGGCGCTGCGTCGAGATGCCCTTCGCACGCGCCGTCAGCATGTAGTCCTCGCCGAGCACGTCAAGCATCGCCGAGCGCACGATGAACGCGTACTGGCCGAAGATGCCGAGCCCGAGCGCCAGCGCGGGCAGGATCATGTGGCGGAGCTGGTCGACGGCCTTTGCCCAGAACGACGGATTGACGAGGTAGGGGTCGTGGATGCCGCTCGACGGGAGCGTGCCGGCGAATACGACGAGCAGGATCAGTCCGACCCACTGCGTTGGGAGCGCGAACGTCGTCAGCGAGACAAGCAGGCCCGCACCCTCCACCTTCGTGTGGCGCAGCCACGCGAGCGAGACGCCGACGACGAGCCCGAGCAGCAGCGCGACGAGCGTGCCGAGCAGCACCATTGCGAGCGTGTTGAGCAGGTCCGTCTTGAGGTTCGAGGTGACGAGCTCGTGGTTCGTCACCGACACGCCGAGGTGTCCCTGGACGAGCTGCCCGAGATATTTCGCGAACTGCGTCGGCAGCGGCTGGTCGACGCCGTACTGATGACGCAGCTCGGCGAGGTACGTGCGCGAGATGTGTGGCTGCTGCGCCAGCGTCGAGGTCGGGTTCCCGGGCGCGGCTCGGAAGATGAAGAAATTCACTGTGACCGCGATCAGCACAGTGGCGAGCGCGAAAGCAACGCGCCGCAGGACGTATTGGGTACGAGTCACGTCGAGTACCAGCGTAGCTTGGCGCCCCTGGCCGCTCGTTGTGTTCGGCGACAACGCGGGGATCGGAACTCTTACGACGACCGCAAGGACGTTGCCCACGACCGGGTCTACGTGGACCGGCGGCCGCGATGAGCGGCTGAGGCGGGGGCGCCGGCGTCGTCGAGCAGTCGCGGCTTCTGCACCTTGCCCATCGCGTTGCGCGGCAGGGCGGCGACGAACCTGATCTCGCGGGGACGCTTGTGCGGCGTCAACGTGGCGACGACATGGTCGATGAGCTCGCGCTCGTCCGGCGCCTCGCCGTCGCGCGCGACGACCCAGGCCACGATCCGCTCGCCGAGGTCGGGGTCGGGCAGGCCGAGCACCGCCGCCTCCGTGACGCCGAGGTGCGTCAGCAGGGCGGCCTCCACCTCGCCTGCGCCGACGCGGTAGCCGCCGGTGTTGATGAGGTCCGTCGAGCGCCGGCCGACGAGCCGCAGGTAGCCATCCGGCGAGCGGGTGGCGAGGTCGCCGGTCACGAACCAACCGTCGCGGAAGCTCTCGGCCGTCTCCGCCGGGAGGTTGAGGTACTCGTCGAAGCAGCTGGGGCCGCGCACGAGCACGCTGCCGACCGTCGCGTCGTCGGGCGGGACCTCGGCGCCCTCGTCGTCCACCACGCGCACCTCGACCCCGGGCAGCGGCGGCCCGACGTATCCCGCGCGCCGCTCGCCGTCGGCGCGCACGGCGGTGATGATGAGCGTCTCGCTCATGCCGTAGCGCTCGACGATGCGGCTGCCGGTGAGGCGCCCGACGCGGTCGTGATCGCTCGGCAGGAGCGCCGCGGAGCCGGACACGAGCAGCCGCGCGCCGGCGAGTGCAGCACGCACCTCGGCGTCCTGCTCGGCGGCGTCGGCGAGGCGCCGGAACATCGTCGGCACGCCGAACAGCATCGTGCCGCCATCCCGCAGGCTCGCCGCGACGCGTGCGACGTCGAACGAGCCGACGTGGCGCAGGGCGCCGCCGAGGTGTATGGGACCGAGCACGCCGAGCAGCAGGCCGTGCGTGTGGAACAGCGGCAGCGCCTGGACGAGCACGTCGTCGGCGCCCCACTCCCACGCCTCGGCGAGCGCGTCCAGGTTGGCGCTCAGCGCGGCGCGCGTCACGACGACGCCCTTCGGCGCGCCGGTGGTCCCCGACGTGTACATGATGAGCGCCGGCGCGTCGTCCGGCGGCTCGGCGGGAAGGCTCGCTTCGACGGGGTCCTCGGCATCGGCGAACACGTCGATGCGGCGCAGGCGGGCGAGCGGCGGCGGCAGCGGGACGCCGGCGGGCGCGATGACCGCGGTGGGCCGGGCGTCGTCGAGATGGTGCGCCAGCTCGCTCGCCCCGGCCTTGGGATTGAGCGGGACGAGCGGCGCGCCGGCCGCGAGGCCGCCGAGCAGGCCGACGACGGTCGTCAGCGACGGGGTCGTCCACAGCGCGACGCGCTCGGCTGCTCTCAGCTCGCCCGCCGCGGTCGCGGCGAGGGTGCGCAGGCGCCGGTAGCTGAGCGAGCCGTCCGGCATGCGGACCGCCTCACACTCGTCTCCCTCCGCCAGGGCGCCGAGCAGCGTCACCGTGCCCCGCTGCCGATCTCGTCCTGCGCGGACACCCACGACCACAGCGGGTCGCGGTCGATGCGCAGATCGTCGGGCGGCACGGTGCTCCTTCCGGTCGGGCGGTGCGGACGCGGCCGAGCGTAGAGGCGCCGTACCCGCAGCGCATTGTAGAAAGCCACACTCGCGCGCGGCCGCGCTTGCGCCGCCCCCCTACGGGCAGGAGTCGGCGCCGCGTGTGGTATCGCCGAGCAGCCGCCCGCACGCTGGTGATCGCGCACAAGCCCGGCCACCGGCACGCGAGCTACCGTGGGCCGATGCAGATCGACCTCGACCGTCTCGCCGCGCTCGTCGCGATCCCATCCGTGAGCGGCTCGACTGTGCACGCGCCCGCCGTTCGCAAGGCTGCCGAGGCGGTGCTCGCCTGGGCGGCGGACGCCGGTCTGCCCGGCGGGGTCGTACTCGAGGCGCCCGCAGCCGGGCCGGCGGCGTTCGCCCTGCGCGAGGGCGATCCCGGTGCGCCGGTCGTGCTGCTCTACGCCCATCACGACGTCGTGCCTGCGGGCGCGGAGGCGGACTGGTCCAGCCCGCCGTTCCGCGCGCAGCAGCGCGACGGGCGCCTCTATGGGCGCGGTACGGCCGACGACAAGGCCGCGATCGCCGTCCACCTGGCGGCCGTCGAGACGTTGTCGGCCGCGGGCGGCCCGCAGCCGACGCTGATGCTGTTCAGCGAGGGGGAGGAGGAGCTCGGATCGCCCCACGCGCTCGGGCTGTTGGAGTCGGCGCCGGGCTTCCGCGCGCCCGACGTGGTGCTCGTGCCCGACGCGGACGCCTGGTCGGTCGACGAGCCCTACCTGACGACTGCGATGCGCGCCGGCGCCGAGGTCGAGCTGACGGTGCGCACGCTCGCCGGGCCGGTGCATAGCGGCATGTTCGGGGGCGCGGTGCCGGACGCGATGCACTGCCTCGTCGCGCTGCTCGCGAGCTGCTTCGACGTCGACGGCCGGCTCGCGGTCGCGGGGATCGACGCGATGCCCACACCGGACGACTGGCGGCCGCCCGACGTCGCGGGCGTGCTCGCCGACGCCGGCGCGCTGCCGGGCGTGCGCGCGTACGGTGCCGACGCGCTCGCCGCGCGGGTCGGCGCGAGCCCGTGGCTGTCGGTCATCGGGCTCGACCTGCCGCGGCCGGAGGAGGCGGAGGGCGCACTGGCGGCCGCGGTCCGTGCGAAGCTGGATCTGCGCTTCTCGCCGATGCAGGACCCGCAGGAGGCGGTCGTCGCGCTCGCCGCCCACTTCGAGCGGGTGCGCCCCTGGGGCGCGTCCGTCGCGCTCGAGACGACCTACACGGAGGCGGGCTATCTGCTGGCGCAGGACGACCCGGTCGCGCAGCTCGCGGACGCCGCGCTCGCGGAGGCGTGGGGAGCGTCCACGCGGCGCGTCGGCGCCGGCGCGAACACTCCGATCGTCGGGATGCTCGCGGCGCGCTTTCCGGCCGCCGCCTTCGTCGTCACCGCGACGGCGGACGCGCGCTGCAAGGCGCACGGCGTCGACGAGAGCGTGGCGCTGTCGCTCGTCGAGCGGCTCGCGCGCGCCGAGGCGCTGATGCTCGAGCGGCTTGCGCGCGCAGGCTGAGTGCCGCGAACGGCCACGGGTCCGCTGCGACGGACGTGCGCGCCTCGGCGAGCGCGCGCGATCCCGACCTGCTCGCGCCCGGCGCGGCGCCTGACGCGGCTATGCGGCCCTCGACGAGCGCCAGCGCGCCGTGCACGATTCGCCTCGTGGACTGCCGCATGGGCGGCGTCCGCGATCGACTGACGGGGATCGGCTGCACGTTCGAGCGAGAGTCACATCGAGGACAGAGAGCTTAGGAGATCCACAATCATCAGCAAACAATAGCTAATTGTTGACAATCAGCGGATCTGGCGGTAGCGTCAAGGCAATGACCCTGACTGCCACCTACCAGCAGCGCACGCCCGCCTCGCGGGTCCTCTCGGAGCGGGCGCGTGCCGTCATGCCCGGCGGGAACACCCGCACCTGCGCACATATCGATCCGTACCCCCTCGCGTTGGTGCGCGGCGAGGGGCCGCATCTGTGGGACGCCGACGGCAACCGCTACATCGACCTCAACTCCAACGGCCTCGCGCTGATCCACGGTCAGGCGTTCGGGCCGGTCGTCGACGCGTTGCACGCCGCCGCGCAGCAGGGAACCGCGTGGGGTGGCCCGAGCGAGAGTCAGGTGCGGCTCGCCGAGGTGCTGTGCGAGCGACTCCCGAGCGCCGAGGCCGTGCGCTTCTGCGCGACGGGCACCGAAGCGGGGATGCTGGCGGCGAAGGTCAGCCGCCGCGCGACCGGCCGCCCGCTGCTGCTGAAGGCGTGGCACGGCTATCACGGCGGCTACGACGACCTCGAGGCCGGTCTGCACGACAACGGCGAGCTCGCGGGACGCGTGCGGCTCGCGCGCTACGGCGACGCGGCCGACTTCGAGCGCGTGCTCGACGAGGCCGGCCTGGAGATCGCCGCCGTCGTCATCGAGCCGACGAGCGTCACCGGCGTCGTGGCGCCGCCGGACGACTTCCTCCCCCGGCTGCGCGCCGCCACCGAGCGCGTCGGCGCGCTGCTGGTCTTCGACGAGTGCATCACCTCGCGTACCGCGGTCGGCGGCCTGCAGCAGGTAACGGGCGTCACGCCCGATCTTACGATGCTCGGCAAGTACCTCGGCGGCGGCATCCCGCTCGGCGCGGTCGCCGGCCGGCGCGAGGTGCTCGACCATTTCGACCCGGCACGCCACGACCACCTCTACCACTCGGGCTCGTACAACGGCAGCCGGCTCGCGACGACCACGGGCCTTGCGACGCTCGCGCACCTCGGCGACGACGCGATCGCCGAGATGAACGGGCACGCGCGGACGCTCGCGGCGACGCTCGAGGATGCCGCCGCGGCGGCTGGCGTGCGGCTCGCGGTGGCCTGCGTCGGCTCGCTGATCGGCTTGCACTTCTTCCGCGACGAGCCGCGGCTCGCGGACGACGCACTGCAGTTCGAGGCGCGTGAGCTGTTCCTGCTCGCGGCCATCAACGAGGGTGTCTTCCTGATCCCGTGGGACGGCGTCTGCGGCACGAGCACCGCGATGAGCGAAGCCGTCGCCGCGGAGGCGGGCCAGCGCCTGGGCGCCGCGCTCGAGGCGGTTGCGGGCGACCTGGCCGAGCTCGAGGAGGCCCACCGCGAAACGGCGGAGCCGTGAGGCGAAGCCGGGACTGAGCAGCAGGGGAGGAGGAGTGCAATGAACGCCCGAACCAGCATCCGGCACGATCCGCCGCAGCCGCGGCGCGAGCCGACCGCGCCGATACCGCTCCGTCCCGCCGAGCAGCGCCCGGCGACGACGCTGGAGGACGTCTACGCCGCGATCGGTCCAGACCTGCTGACCGTCGTGCTCGCGCCTGGCGGTCTGCGCGGCGAGGTCGCCGGCGCACGCGTCCTCGACCTCAACGACGACCGCCCGCTTGCGCCGCGCGAGCTGGTGCTCGGCGTAGCGCTCGACGGCCGCGGAAGCGCGTCGCTGCGCACGCTGGAGGCGATCGGGAGCGCGCGCGGCGCCGGCCTGGTCCTGCGCAGTCCCGTGGCGCCCTCGCCCGAGCTGGTCGACGAGGCTGCTCGGCTCGGCGTGGCGCTGCTGCTCGCGGCGGCAGGGCTCGAGTGGGGCGTGCTGCACACGCTCGTCGCGGCGGCCACGAGGTGCTCGCCGCGAGACGGCGAGGTCGCCGACGCGCTCGACGCCGACGACCTCTCGTCGCTTGCTGACACGACCGCCGCGCTCGTCGGCGGCCCGATCACGATCGAGGACGCGCAGCTGCGCGTCCTCGCCTTCTCCGGCTTCGAGCGAGAGCAGCTCGACGAGCAGCGCGTCGCGAGCGTGCTCGCGCGTCGCACGCCCGAGCGTCTCGCCAAGCAGATGCGGGCGAACGGGACCGTCGGGCGCCTCGCCGCCTCGGACGACGTCGTCGCGTTCGCCGGTGAGGGCATGTGCCCGCGCCGCGCGATCGGCATTCGGGCCGGCGGGCTCGTCGTCGGCTACATCTGGGCCGCACAGGGCGCGAGCCCGCTCAGCGTGCATGCCGACGCTGCGCTTCGCGAGGCCGCCCGGCTCGCCGCCCCGCTGCTGCTGCGTCGCCGTGCCGTTACCGACCTCGAGCGCAACGTGCGCGCAGACCTGCTGCGTTCGCTGCTGCAAGGTCGCGGCGCGGCCGACGCGCTCGCGCGGGATCTGGGGCTGGCGCGCGGTGGGCGCTATGTGGTCGTCGCGTACCAGCCCGCCTGCGACGACGACCCGCGTCCGGCGCACGCCGAGGGGCGCGCCGTCGACCTCATCGCGATGTTCTTCCGCTCCTACCGCCGGGAGGCGTGCGTCGTCGCCGGCGAGGACGGGCGCTTGGCCGCGCTGTTGCGCTGCGCCGAGGAGCAGAGCCGCGAAGCGCTCGTGGCGGTTGTGCGCGAGAGCCTCGCGAGCCTGCACCAGGCGCTGAAGCTGCGGCTGCGCGCGGGGCTCGGCACGCCGGTCGACGCGGCCGACTCGATTGTGGTCTCCTGCCGGGAGGCCGAGCAGGCATTGCGGGTCGGGGGCGACGGTGCGCACGGGTCGGTCGTCGACATCGAGGACGTGCGCGGCGAATCGTTCGTGATCGAGCTTGCGGAGCACGTCGCGGCGAACCCTTGTCCACTCGCGAAGCCGCTCGTGCGACTCTACGAGCACGATCGCGTCAACGGCACCGACTACGTCGAGACGCTGACGGTCTACCTCGACTGCTTCGGCAACACGGCGCTCGCGGCCGAGCGCTTGCACATCCACCCGAACACGCTGCGCTACCGCGTGCGGCGGCTGACCGAGCTGGCCGAGGTCGACCTCGAGCAGGCGGGGCAGCGCTTCGCGGTCGAGGCGCAGCTGCGGTTGCCGGCGCTCGCGAGCGCCGCGCGGCACTCCCTCGACGTCCGCGACGACGCCTGGACCGACGTGCCGCGCTCGGTCGAAGCCCCCGATCGGCTCGGGCGACCCTGAGGTAGGGTGCGGCGCATGCGCGACCACCCGCCGGAGCTGCAGCGCGTTGTGCGGATGTCGGTCGCTGACGCCGCCTACGAGTCGGTCCGCAACGCGATCGTCAGCGGCGCCTTCGCGCCGGGCGAGCAGCTCGTCGAGGCCCGCGTCGCGGAGCTCACGGGCGTCAGTCGCGGGACGGCGCGCGACGCGCTGCGGCGAGTGCGCGACGAGGGGCTCGTGATCGGCTCCCCGCATCGCGGCGTGTTCGTGCGCGAGCTGACGCCCGCCGACCTCGTCGACATCTACAACCTGCGGGTCGGGATCGAGGGCGTCGCGGTCCGGCTCTGCACGCGCGCGCGCGCGTCGACCGAGCCGCTCATGCGATGCGTGGAGGAGATGCGCGCGCGCGTGAACGCCGGCGACGTCCCGGGTCTCGGCGACCGCGAGACGGCCTTCCACGAGGAGCTGTGCGTGCTGTCGGGCAACGCGTACCTCACCACCGCGTTCCGCACGGTGGCCGGACTTGTGCGGCTGGCGTTCGCGGCCGAGTACGCCGGGTACCCGGACCCCGCGATCGTGCCCGACGAGCACCTGCCCATAGTCGAGGCGATCGCGGCCGGTGACGAGGAGAAGGCGGTCAGGGCACTGGTCGACCACATCGACATCGCGGCCTCGCTCGATCTCCTGCGCTCGGCCGGCGATCCGCGGATCGCCGGCCGCCCAGGCGAGCTCGTCTCGCGCGCGGGCGTCGTGTCATCGCCGGCTGCGCGCCCGCAGGCGGACGGCTGAGTCGCACGCCCAGAACCGCCGCGGCGGCGGCTGCGCTCGCGCGATCAGCCGGCGGGAAGGTAGCCGGTCGCTTCGATCTCGAGCTTGGCGCCGAACAGCAGGCCCGCCACCTGGACGGCCGTGCTCGACGGCGCTGCCTCGGCGACGAGCTCGGCGCGCACGCGCGCGAACGCCTCGTAGTCGGCCAGGTCGGTCAGGTACGCGCGAATGCGCACGAGGTCGCGCATGTCGGCGCCACCGCGTCGCAGCGAGCGCTGCACGTGCTCGAAGCACAGCCGCGCTTGGCGCTCGAAGTCGTCGGGCACGCTGCCGTCGGCGTCGAAGCCGATCTGACCGGAGACCTCGATCCGCGTGCCGGCGCCCTCGATCACGACGGGATCGCTGAACGACGGTGAGATCGGGCTCGCATGCCGCGTGATCGCGGGCATCTCGGGTTCCTTTCGGCAGTCGGGCAGGAGGCGGAGGCAGGGCGGCTCCGACCGTCGCGCATCGCCGTTGGTCCGATGCGGAGCGGGTTGGGGGCGCTACGCAGCGGAACGGCGGGACTGCGGCGATCCGGAGGTCGGAGCCGCCCCGCGGGTGGGGGGGAGCTTTCAGCTAAGCGCACGTCGCTCCAGCTGTCGCCGGTGCGCAGCGAGAACGCGAACCGTCCGATTGGTGCGAAAGCCCGAGGCGCAGTTCGCCCCGCGTCGCGAAGCTCGCGGGCTGCCTTGCGTGAACGTTCAGCCCGCCGTGGCCGATGCCTGCGCCCGCTCGGCTGCGAAGGCGGCGAACCAGTCGAGCGCGGCGGGGTCGGCGAGGCTGTCGCGGCTGGCGGCCTGCTCCGGTGGAGTGCCTTGGAGGATGCGCTTGATCGGGACCTCGACGGCCTTGCCGGAGAGCGTGCGGGGGACGGCGGCGATCGCGTGGACCTCGTTGGGCACGTGGCGCGGCGAGCAGTCCTCGCGGATACGGGTCGCGATCCGCTTCGTCAGGGCCTCCCCGAGCGTGACGCCGTCGGCGAGGACGACGAAGAGCGGCATCCAGCCGTCGACGTCCACGACCACTGCGTCGGCGATCTCCGGCAGCGCGAGCACGGCGCGATAGATCTCGCTCGTCCCCAGGCGGATCCCGCCGCGGTTGATCGTCGAGTCCGAGCGGCCGTAGATGATCGCCGTTCCGCGCTCGGTGATCTCGATCCAGTCGCCGTGGCGCCAGACGCCCGGGTACATGTCGAAGTAGCTGTCGTGGTAGCGGCTGCCGTCGGGGTCGTTCCACAGGTAGAGCGGCATCGACGGCATCGGCTCGACGATCACCAGCTCTCCGACTCTGCCGGTCAGCGATCTGCCGTCGGGGTCCCATGCGTCGACGGCGCAGCCGAGTGGCCGCGCTTGCAGCTCGCCGCGGGAGACGGGCAGGGTCGGCACGCCGCCGACCAGCGCGCTGCAGACGTCGGTGCCGCCGCTGGTCGAGAACAGCCAGGTGTCGGCGCCGACCTGGTCGTAGATCCACTGGAAGCCCTCTGGCGCGAGCGGCGAGCCGGTCGAGCCGACGCTGCGCAGCGACGAGAGGTCGCGGCCGGCGCTGGGATCGAGCCCCGCCTTCATGCAGCTCGCGACGTAGCTTGCGCTCGTGCCGAAGGTCGTGATGCCGGCGTCGGCGGCGAGGTCCCACAGGCGGCCGAGGTCGGGGTGGCCGGGGTTGCCGTCGAACAGCACGATCGAAGCGGGAGTGAGCAGCACGCCGACGAGGAAGTTCCACATCATCCAGCCGGTCGTCGTGAACCAGAAGACGCGATCTTCGGCGTGCGCGTCGAGGTGCAGATGGCTCGTCTTGAGCTGCTCGAGCAGGATCCCGCCGTGGCCCTGGACGATGGCCTTCGGCAGACCTGTCGTGCCCGAGGAGTAGAGCACCCACAACGGGTCGCCGAACGGGACGCGCTCGAACGTCAGCTCCGACCCTTCGCCCGCTGCCAGGTGCTCCTCCCATGTGAGCGTCCCGTCGAGGCGCGCGCCGGGGTCGAGGTACGGCAGCAGCACGGTCGCCCGCAGCGACGGCATCTGCGCGCGCAGCCGCTCGACGACGTCGCGCCGGTCGAAGTCGCGACCGCCGTAGCGATAGGCGTCGACGGCCAACAGCACCTTCGGTTCGATCTGCGCGAAGCGATCGACGACCGACCGCGCTCCCACGTCCGGCGAGCACGAAGACCAGACGGCGCCAAGCGAGGCGGTCGCGAGGAACGCGGCGATCGCCTCGGGGATGTTCGGAAGGTACGCGACGACGCGGTCCCCGCGGCCGACGCCCTGCGCGCGCAGCCCGGCGGCGATGCGTGCGGTCAGCTCGCGCAGCTCCGTCCACGTCATCGCGGCCAGCGGCCGCAGCTCGGAGGCATGGCGGATCGCGACCTCGTCGCCTGCCTTGCAGCGGAAGACGTGCTCGGCGTAGTTGAGCGCGGTGTCGGGAAACCAGTCGGCGCCCGGCATCGAGCGGGAGCCGAACGCGCGCTCGGGCGAGCCGTCGGCCTGCACGTCGCAGAAGTCCCAGATCGAGCGCCAGAAGACCTCCAGCTCCTCGACCGACCAGCGCTGCAGCGCCGCATAGTCGCTGAACGGGCGGCCGAGCCGCTGCTCGAGCCAGCGCGTGTAGCGGGTGAGCGTCGCGCGTTCGAGCCGCTCGCGCGAGGGAGTCCAGAGGACGGGAGCTTCGCCCGCCGAGCTCATCGTCCGCAGCCTCGTGACCGAGGGCGTGAGACGAATCGTCGGGAGCGCTCGGAGACAGCCAGCTTCAGTCCCCTCGGCCGGGATCGACTGCTGCGACGATCGCCGCGACCGCGTCAAGGATCGGCTCGTCGGCCCAGTCGTGCCCCATGCGGACGATCACGAGTTCGTGCGAAGGCAGCACGAACGTCAGCTGACCGAGCATGCCGAACGCCAGCGCGCCACCGGCCGGGATGCGCGCGCGGTCGTCGGCGAGCGGGCCGTCGGCGAGCCACATCAGCGCGCCGCCGTAGACCGGCTCGTCGTCCGCGGGCGCCGGCGTGCACGCGTATGCGAGCCAGCCCTCGGGCAGCAGCCGCTTGCCGTGCCAGACGCCGTCGTCGAGCACGAGCTGGCCGAAGCGCGCCCAGTCCTGGGCCGTCGCGACGGAGGTCCCGCAGAGGATGAACGTGCCGCTTGTGTCGGCGCTGAGCTGCATGCTGTCGATCCCGAGCGGGTCGAGCAACAGCGTCCACGGCGCTTCGGCGCGGGGGATCCCGTGGCGCTCGGCGGCGTCGATCGCGCACTGCGCGGCGAGCAGCGGATCGGTGTTCTGGTACGCGCAGTTGGTGCCGGGCGGGTGACGCGGCGGCCGCGCGGCGCACGCCGCGTTGACGTCCGGCTCGCCGAGGTACGGGTCGAGGTGGAAGCCGCCCGCGGCCCAGGGCGTCACGCCGCGCGGGCAGTCGAGGCCGCTGCTCATGCGCAGCAGGTCGTCGACCGTGATCGCGCCGCGCGGGTCGCCCGCCGCGCGCCATGCGGGGATCGGCGCCGGCTCGTCGAGCGTCAGCCAGCCCTCGTGAACCGCGCGCCCGACGAGCGCGCCGGCGAGGCTCTTCGTCATCGACCAGGACGGGTGGATCGAGTCGCGGTGAAACCCGGGCGCGTAAGTCTCGGCGATCAGGCGGCCGCGGTGCGCGACGACGGCCGCTCGCCCCTTGCCGTCGCCGACGACGCGCGCGAGCGCGGCGTCGATCGCGGCGACGTCGACGTCGGCGCCGAGTGCGCCGCGGTCGAGTGCGCAGCCGTGCGGCCACGGCAGCTCGGGGCGCGTCGAGGCGCCGGCGCGCGGGGGCGGCGGCTCGTAGGGCACGCGCGGGGCGTGCTCGCACTCGGGCAGGACGATGCAGCCGTAGCGGCCGTGGTGGACGGCCGTGCGCTCCGTCCCGTCGGCCGCGCGCAGCGTGACCGTGCGCGCAGCGGCGTCGACGCGGCACTCGACCTCCTCCCAACCGATCGGCGCCGACGCGTCGTGCGTCAGCGTCGCCGGATCCGCCGGGTCGGAGAAACGGATGCCCGTGAGGTCCTGCTCGATCACGTCCCGCGCGTCGCGGCCCTCGAGCAGCACCCCGACGGCGAGCCGGTAGGCGTGCCAGCCGAGCCAGCGGCTGACGGCGTCGGCCGCCGGGCCGATCGGCCGCACGATCGTCGCGCCTGGTCCGCTCGGGCGGTCCATCAGGCGCTGTCCTCGAGCAGGCGCTGCTCTTGCACCTTCCCCATCCAGCTGCGCGGCTGCGACGACGGCTGCATCGAGACGTTCAGCGACTGAGGTCGACGCTCGCGTCGAGACGCTGGCCGAAGGCAGCCAGCAGCGCGATCGCGGCCTCGACGTCGCGCAGGTCGAGCGTCTCGACCGGCGAGTGCATGTAGCGCAGCGGGATCGAGACCAGGCCGGTCGGGATGCCCGACCGCACGTTCTGCAGCAGGTCGGCGTCGGTGCCGGAGCTCCAATTGTACGAGTCGGCGCCATAGCCCATCGTGGTGTACGCGATGCCCTCCGCCTCGGCGGTCTCGACCAGCAGCTCGAAGACCTTCGGCGCCAGCGTGACGCCGCGCCCGATCACCGGCCCGGAGCCGAGCAGATGGCGACCGATCTGCCGCTCATCGGCGCCGGGCGCGCCGCTCGCGTGCCACACGTCGACCGCGATCGCGACGTCGGGCCGCACCTTGTACGCGGCCGCCGGGGCGCCCCAGATGCCGGGCTCCTCCTGCACGCTGGCGACCGCGGCGAACGAGCCCGCAGGACCGCCGCGCTCGACGCAGCGCCGCAGGCTCTCGAGCGCGACGTAGGCGCCGACCCGGTCGTCCATCGCACGCGACGCGAGCCGCGTGCCGGCCAGGCGCACCGGCCCGCCGGCAATCACGGCCGCATCGCCGACGCGGACCAGCGCGGCCGCCTCGTCGTGGCTCAAGGCGCCAATGTCGATCACGAGCTGCTTGAGCTCGACCACCCTCTTGACGACCTCCACGTCGAACTGCGTGGAGCGGCCCACGACGCCGGGCACCGGGCCGTCCTTCGCCAGCACGTCGACGCGCTGGCCGACCAGGATCTGCGGGTCCCAGTCGCCGATCGGGTCGAACCACAGGAAGCCGTCGTCGTCGACGTGCTTGACGATCAGGCCGATCTCGTCCATGTGGCCGAAGACCGCGAGCAGCGGCGCCGCGTCGCCGACGCGAGCGATCGAGCCGCCGATGCCGTCGCTGCTCACCTCGGCGAACGACGACGCCTCCGCGCGCCAGATATCGGCGGCCGGCTGCTCGTAGCCGGAGGGGGCGCCGACGCGCAGCAGCGCGTCGAACAGGGTGGGTGTCGGGGTTTCGCTCATGGCGAGGACGTTAACGACGGGCAAGCGCCGGCCGCTTGACGCAGAGGAAAGGCTGGCGCCGCCTCACTTGTGATCTTCACCTACCTCGCGCAGTCGGGCCGCTCTCGCCTCGCAGACGAAGCTGAGCTGCACGCCGCCGCGCACGTCCGCCTCCGCTCGCGCGGCGTGCCGGAGACGGTCGGCGTCCGCATCAGGCGTCTTCGCCGAGTACGTAACGCGTCAGCCACTGGAACGCGCGGCGTTCGCAGTCGAGCCGGTGGCTCAGCGGCCACTCCAGCCAATCGTGCGAACCACCTGGGTAGATCACGAGCTCGGCGGTGCGACCGAGCTGGCGCAGCAGGGCGAAGAACTCCTCCGCCTGCCCGAGCGGGACGATCTGGTCCTCGGCGCCGTGCATGAGCAGCAGCGGTGCGGTGACGTGCTCGGCGTGGCGGATCGGCGAAAGGCGCTCGAACAGCTCCCAGCGCTCGACGGGGGAGCCGGTGCCGGGCTCATCGCCGGCCCACTCCTCGCCGTGGTGCAGGCCGCGCATCGCCGTGCCGTAGTGCGAGATCAGGTCGGAGATCGACGCGATCGCGACACCCGCCTTGAAGCGGTCCGAGCGCGCGAGCAGATAGTTCGTCGTGAAGCCGCCGTAGCTGCCGCCGACGACGCCGACGCGCTCGCCGTCGACGAGGCCCTCGGCGATCAGCGCGTCGATCGCCGAGAGGAAGTCGTCGCGGTCCTTCTCGCCCCAGCCGCCGTAGACGCCGCGATAGAACGCATCGCTGCGGCCGGTCGAGCCGCGCGGGTTGAGCTGCAGCACGCTCCAGCCGTGCGCGACGAACTCCCAGTTCGCCAGGTCGTACTCGTCCTTGCAGCCGAGGTACGCCGCGTGTGGCCCGCCGTGGATGAGGAGCAGCAGCGGCGTCGGGCCCTCGGCGCCGGGCGGGCGCAGCAACAGGCCATGCACGACCGTGCCGTCGGGCGCGGTGAACTCGCGCCGCTCGGGCTCGACGAGGTCGGCGAGCAGGTCGCCGGCCAGCTCGGTGATCGTCTCGCGCGCGCCGTCGGCCGGGTCCCACACGACGAGCTCGCCGGGCGAGCGCACGTCGGCCATCACGCAGACGACCCCGCTCTCTGAGGCGCTGCCGGCGAGGATCGCCTCGAAGCGGCCACCGAGCACGCGCTCGCACGTCCCGCCCTCGAGCGAGACGCGGTAGGCGGCGACGTCGAAGTCGTCGTTGGCGGTGAAGAGGACGTCCTCGCCGCCGGGAACGAGCATCGGGTCGAAACCGGGCATGAACGTCAGCGTGTAGGTGACCTCGCGCTCCAGTTCCTCCGACAGCAGCCGGACCTCGCCGCTCGCCACGTCGAGCGCGAACAGCCGGAAGATGCCGCAGCGCCCGCGGTGGCGATCGAGCTGGCCGACGAACACGATGTGCGCGCCGTCGCGGCTCCACAGAGCCGTGTCGGCGCGGATCGGCGGCGGCGTCATGCGCGTCTCCGCACCGTCGAGCGTGACGACGTAGAGCGCCGGCCGACCGTCGAGGAGGTCGTCGCGCCCATAGGCGATCCGGTCGCCGGCGGGGTGCCAGGCGGGACAGACGACGTCGAAGGGGCCGGAGACGAGCGTGCGGTTCTCCCCGCCGGCGAGATCGAGCATGCGCAGGTCGTGGTAGCGCGGCGGCAGCGGGCGGCCGTCGACGCGGTAGCCGGGCTCGCGCAGCACGATCGGGTCGTCCGGGGCGGTGTCGGGTTCGCGCAGGCATGTGTAGGCGAGCCGCGTGCCGTCGGGCGAGAAGGCCAGCTCGCGCACGGCGTCGGCGGCGACGAGCAGCTCGGGCGCGCCACCCCCCTCGCTCCACAGCTCGATCCCCTCGCCCGCGATGAACGCGAGCGTCCCGTTCGGCGCCCAGCACGGACTGTGGCCGTCGAGCGCGGCCAGCTTGCTCCAGCCGCCGTCGGCGCCGCGCGCGAGCACGCGCAGGACCTCGACGTGGCCGTCGACCTCGGCGTCGAGCCGCGACTCCGTGTAGGCGATGCGATCGCCGGCGGCGTTCGTCGCCACGTCGGACGGCAGCCGCAGGCGCAGCAGCAGCTGCTCGATGGCGAGCTCGGGCAGTGACATCGTGGCGGTCTCCAGTCGGGTCATATGGCGTAGCACGCGCGGAGGTGGTCGAGATAGGGCGCGGGGTCGAGGCTGGTGCCGCCGACGCGCCGGAGCAGCAAGCAGCCGACCGCGATCGGGGCGGTCAGCGCGCGTCTCATCTGTATGACCGGCTGTCCTCTTCTGCTCCTCACTTCGCTCTCTCCTCTCGGGGATGCGCTGCAGGTCTCGTCAGCACCGCTGGAACTCCGCGCTGCGCTTGGTGGCGAACGCGTCGAGCGCCTCCGCGTGGTCGCCCGTCGCGCCGAGGCGCTCGAAGTGCGCGAGCTGCTCCTCGCGCGCCTGCGCCGGGGTCAGGTCGAACGCCTGCTGGGCGAGCGCCTTCGTCGCCTCGACGGCGAGCGGCGCGCGCGAGGCGATCCGAGTCGCGAGCGCGAGCGCGGCGGCAGCGAGCTCCTCGGGCTCGTGCACGGCGGTCACGAGCTGCCAGTGCTTCGCGCGGTGCGCGTCGTACGTCGCGCCGGTCAGCAGCATCTCCATCGCGGGACCGAGGCCGATCAGCCGCGGCAGCCGCTGGACGCTCGCGACCAGCCCGACGTTGACCGCGCTCGCGCAGAACGCCGCGCCGCTGGCGGCGACGCGCACGTCGCAGGCGAGCGCGAGCTCGAGCCCGCCGCCCATGCACGGGCCGTCGATCGCGGCGACGACAGGCGTGCGCAGCGCCTCGACGCGATCGACGAGCGCGAGGAAGGCGTCGAGATACGCGGCGCGGCCGGCGTGCGAGAGGCCCTGCTGCTCGCGCAGGTCGCCGCCCGCGGTGAACGCGCCATGCGCGCTCGCGAGCACGACGCAGCGGACGTCGAGGTCCTGCTCGACGCGTTCGAGCGTGCGCGCGAGCGCCGCCATCCCGGCCGTGTCGAGCGCGTTGACGGGCGGGCGGTCGATCACGACCCGGCGGACGTGCCGGGCCGGCTGCTCGACGCGCAGGTTCACGTCCCCGGCTCCCCGAGGGCGGGCGGTTCGAGCCCCAGCTCGGCGAGCACCTCGGCGGTGTGCTCACCGTGGCGCGGGGCGCGGCGGCGCACCGACCCCGGCGTGCGCGAGAGCTTGATCGGGATCCCGAGCATCCGCCGCCCGGGCGCGTCGGGCGCCTCGACGACCATCTCGCGCGCGAGCGCCTGCGGGCTCGCGAGCGCCTCGTCGATCCGCAGCACCGGGCCACACGGCACGCGCTCGGCGTCGAGCGCGGCGAGCCAGTCGGCGGTCGGGCGCTGCTCGAGCTGGCCGGCGAGCTGGGCGGCGAGCTGCTCGCGGCCGGCGAGCCGCCCGGTGCCGGTCGCCCAGCGCTCGACGGCGAGCAGGTCCTCGCGCCCGAGCGCGCGACAGAGCCGGCGCCAGGTCGCGTCGGTCGCGGCGCCGATCGCGATCCAGCCGTCGGCGGTGCGGAAGACCTCGTAGGGCGCGGCGAGCCGATGCGCGGTCCCGAGCGGACCGGCGACGACGCCGTTGTCGAGCCAGTCGGCCGACTCGGACGGCGTGAGGCCGAGCAGGCTGTCGAGCAGACTGACGTCGACGTGCTGGCCGAGCCCGCTCGTCGTGCGCTCGTGCAGCGCGAGCACGACGCCGAGCGCGGCATTGAGGCCGGCGCCGAGGTCGGCGACGGGGATGCCGAGCTTGGCGATCTCGCCGTCGGGCGTGCCGGTGAAGCTGAGCACTCCGCTCATCGCCTGAGCGACGAGGTCGAAGCCGCCGCGCTCGCGATAAGGCCCGGTCGCGCCGAAGCCGGAGATCGAGCAGGTGACGAGGAGCGGGTTCTCGGCGCGCAGCTGCTCGTCGCCGAGCCCGAGCCGGCGCATCGCGCCGGGCCGCAGGTTCTCGACGACGACGTCGGAGCAGCGCGCCATCGAGCGGAAGGTCGCCGCGCCCGCGGGCGCGGCGAGGTCGAGCACGACGCTGCGCTTGTTGCGGTTGAGCCCGTCGAACGGCTCGCGCTCGGCGCCGGCGCCGGGGTCGACGCGGCCGTCGGGCCGCTCGACGCGGATCACGTCGGCGCCCATGTCGCCGAGCAGCGCGGTCGCGAAGCCACCGGCGGCGAGGTTCGTGACCGCCAGCACGCGCACCCCGCGGAGCGGCCCCTTCGTTCCCGATGCTTTACCGCTAGACAGAACGTTGGACTGCAAGATGGAACGCGCTCCTGCCGGGGTTGCGGTTCTCGTTCGCGAGGTATTGGCGGGTCGTGATCATCACGATCACGCGGTCGGCCACGTGGCGCACGACGCCGAGGTCGTGGCTGACGAACAGGTTGAGGATCTGCGCCTGGACGGAGACGTCGAGCGAGGAGACCGGCTCGTCGCACAGGATCAGGTGCGCGTACTCGACCGCGGGCGCCACGAGCGCGACGCGCTCGGCCGCCGAGACCGCCGCTTCAACCGGAGAGTCCATCGGCGGTCACGCTACGCCTGTGCGCGCCGGGGGCGTTTGTTCCGTGAGACAAACCGTCGGCGGGCTGTTGGCCTCCGGGACGAGCTAGCGCTCAGCCAGCGCGCGCGAGCAGCTTGCCCGCCTCCCACAGCGCGAAGGTCGGATCGCCGGGCGCCGCGCGGAAGATGAAGAAGTTCACCGTGACCGCGATCAGCACCGTCCGCGACCGCGAAGGTGACACACCGTAACTCCGGTCGCCGGTCGCCTGTTGTGCGCGACGACAAGCCTGAGATGGGCACTCTGGTGACGACCGCAAGCACACCGCGCGCGACCGGAGCTAGTTTCGCTGTACGGACACATGCCGCGCCCCGCGGCGTAGTGATCGGACTTTCCGACAGTGGAGGATGTGCAGATGAGGAGAAGGATGAGGGTCCGCATGGCCGCGGGCGTGGTCGCGCTCGCGGTCGCCCTGATCGCCGCCGGCTGCGGCGGCAGCGGCAGCGGCAGCGGCGCGAAGTCGGCCGACCTGCTGCGGATCGGCACCGCCGGCCAGATCGACTCGCTGAACCTGTTCGCAGCGCAGCACCTGCAGGCGACCGAGCTGCTGCACATCAACTATCCGTCGCTGATCGGCCACGACGCGTCGGGTAGGCTGATCCCCGACTTCGCGACGAGCTGGACGTACGGACCGCAGTTCCGGACCTTGACGCTGAAGGTCCACACGAACGGCAAGTGGTCCGACGGCGTTCCGCTTACCGCGAAGGACGTCGCGTTCACGCTCAACCTCGTCGCGAGATATGGCGCGACCGCGGCAGGGCTGATCGGCGCGTACCTTCCGACGGTCCAGCGCGCCGAGGCGCCCGATCCGGGCACGGTCGTGGTGCATTTCAGAGCGCCGAGCCCGACGGCGATTAGTGAGCTGTTGTGGATTCCGGTGTTGCCGGAGCATGTCTTTGGCAAGCTCGCGACGGGTGATGGCCACCTGCTGACGTCGTTCGCGGCGAAGACGCCGCTCGTTGGTGGCGGTCCGTTCTACGTTGCGAGCTACACGCCGAAGCAGGTCGCGATCCTCAATCGCAACCCGTACTACTACGGCCCGGCGCCGCACGTGGAGCGGATCGGTTTCACGCTCTATTCGAATCCGGATGCGCTTGTGCAGGGCTTCCAGAACGGTGAGGTCGACGCCGTCGAGCGCGTGCCCTACTCGGCGGTCAAGACGGTACAGAGCGGCGGCGCGCAGGTGCAGGAGCCGCTGTCGTTCACGGAGCTGTGGCTCGCCATCAACGACAGTCCGAAGGCGACGAAGCACCTCGAGCTGCACGATCTGCGGGTGCGTCACGCGTTCGACCTCGCGAGCGATCGCGACTCGATCGTCAGAACCGCGTTCTTCGGGTCCGCGGCACCGGGCGCGAGCGTCGTGCCGCCGACGCTGCCCGCGCTGCGCGTCAACACGGCGGCGCCGGCGTTCGACATCGCGCAGGCGAACCAGATCCTCGACCAGGCCGGCTACAAGCGCGGCGGCAATGGGATCCGGGTTGCGAACGGGCATCCGATGTCCTACAAGGTGATCTCGGCCCGAGACGCGACCGGTGCGCAGGAGAGCGCGTTCGGGATCCTGCAGAGCGATTTCCGCAAGATCGGCGTCCAGCTCACCCTGCAGGAGCTCGACGCGGCGGCCGTCGCGCCGGCGCTCGAGGGGCCGAAGAAGGACTTCTCCGAGTTCGACCTCTACCTGATTTCGTACGTCGGCGGCTACGACTCGAGCGACTTCAACGCGGACATCGTCTGCGCTGGCGTCGCCGGCGGATACACCACGACCGGCACGTGCGACAAGAAGTTCGACGCGCTCGACAACACGCATCTGAGCGCTGCGACCCAGTCGGCGTCGCTGAAGGCGGCGCAGGACGAGCAGCGCTACATCCTCACGCGCCGGCCGCTGCTCGTGCTCGCATACGTAAAGAACATCTACGCCGTGAAGCCGGCGTGGACGGGCCTCACCGCAGGCCCGCTCGGCTGGTTCCTCGCGGGTCACCAGAGTGCCGAGGAGGTGCGCGAGAAGTAAGGCCGGGAAGGAGGTCGGCTGCGCCCCTCCGTCTGCCAGATCGGCGGACAGGGCGTGGCCGGCCTTGTCCAGCCCGGCCTGCACCTTCGACACGCCCACCATGACCATGACTATGACCGCCACCACCACCCCGTACGCCGACGGCTTCGCGATGCCGATCCGTACCGCCCCCCACGACGCCACCCTGCTCGCCTGGCCCGTGCGCCGCGAGCTGTGGGGCGAGCACCTGTACGCGGCGAAGGAGGAGTGGGCCCAGACGATCCGCGCGATCGCCGCGTTCGAGCCCGTCACCGTGATCGCCAACCCGGGCGACGCCGACGAGGTGCGCGAGCACTGCGGCGACGTCGACCTGCAGGAGATCCCGATAGACGACTCTTGGGTGCGCGACTCCGGCCCGATCTACGTGCTCGACGGCAAGGGCCGTCGCGCGATGGTCCACTTCCGCTTCAACGGCTGGGGCGAGCGCTACCGCCCGTATGAGCGCGACGCCGACGTGCCGCGCGTGCTCGCCGAGCGGACCGGCACGCGCCGCTACGTCTCGACGGTCAACGTCGAGGGCGGCGGCATCAGCGTCGACGGCGAGGGGACGCTGATCACGACGCGCCAGTACCTCGCGAACGAGAACCGCAACCCCGGCATGAGCGAGGCTGAGATCGCGGCGGAGCTGCGCGCGACGCTCGGGATCGAGAAGGTGATCTGGCTCGAGCACGGGCTCGTCGAGGACCGTGACACCGACGGTCACTCCGACAACGTCGTGCAGTTCGTGCGTCCCGGCGTCGTGCTGTTGCAGATGGCGCCGAGCCCCGAGAATCCCAACTGGGAGCGCTGCCGCGAGAACCGCGCGCTACTGGAGGGCGCGACCGATGCGCGCGGCCGCACGCTCGAGGTCGTCGAGATGTCGGTGCTGCCGTACGCCGAGTTCGAGGGCGAGTCCTACGTCGTCCCGTACGTGAACTACTATCCCGTCAACGGCGGGATCATCGCGCCGGCCGTCGGCGAGGACGACGCAGCTGGCTTCGCGCTCCTCGGCGAGCTGTTCCCCGACCGCCGCGTCGTCGGCGTCCCGAGCGTGCTGCAGGCCTACGGCGGCGGGGGCATCGGCTGCATCACGCAGCAGGTGCCGGCTGGCCGGCCGATCCCGTGAGGGAGCCGCGGCTCGCGCCGCTGATGCCGAAGGCCGGGCCGGTCGTCGCCGAGGTCCGCATCGCAGCCGAGCCGATCGTGGACGGCGTGAGCGTGCCGAGCGCCGCCGCCGATGTGCTGCTCGGCTCGACCTGCTCGGCGCCGCCGGCAAGGGGAGCGACCCGTTCGGCGCGCGACGACGAGATGGACTGATCGACATGTTCGAGACGACGAAAGAGGACGAGCTGGAGGCGATCGCCTCGGCGCCGCGGCAGCTGTACGTCGACGGGGCGTGGCGCGAGGGCGCCCGGGCGGCGACGATGCCGGTGGAGGACCCGGCGACGGGTGCGACGCTGTGCGAGGTTGCGGACGCGGCGCCGGAGGACGCGGCGGCAGCGCTCGAGGCGGCAGACCGCGCATTCCCCGCGTACTGCGCGCTGGCCCCGCGGGAGCGCGCAGACCTGCTGCGCCGCGCCTACGACCTGCTGCTGGAGCGCGAGCGTGAGCTGGCGCTGCTGATCACGTTGGAGATGGGCAAGCCGCTCGGCGAGGCGTGCGCCGAGGTGCGCTACGCGGCCGCGTTCCTGCGCTGGTGCTCCGAAGAGGCGGTGCGCGTGAACGGGCGCTTCACGCGTGAGGAGGACGGTCGCAGCCGCGTGCTGACGCTGCAGCAGCCGGTTGGCCCCTGCATCCTGGTGACGCCGTGGAACTTCCCGCTCGCGATGGGCGCGCGCAAGATCGCGCCGGCGCTGGCGGCCGGCTGCACCGTCGTCGTCAAGCCTGCGCCTCAGACGCCGCTCTCGATGCTCGCGTTCGCGCAGGTGCTGGAGCGCGCGGGCCTGCCGGCCGGCGTGCTGAACGTGCTGCCGACCTCCGACGCGCCCGGCGTCGTGGCTCCGCTGATCGAGGACCCGCGGGCACGCAAGCTCTCGTTCACCGGCTCGACCGCGACCGGTCGGCTGCTCGCGGCGCAGGCGGCCGGACAGGTCCTTCGCGTGTCGCTCGAGCTGGGCGGAAACGCGCCGCTGCTCGTGTTCGAGGATGCCGATCTCGACCGCGCCGTCGAGGGGGCGCTGCTCGCCAAGCTGCGCAACGGCGGCGAGGCCTGCACGAGCGCGAACCGGGTGCTGGTCCACGAGCGCGTCGCTGGGGCGTTCGTCGAGCGCTTCGTCGAGCGGATGGCCGCGGTCGCCGTCGGGCGCGGCACGCAACCGGGGGTGCAGCTCGGTCCGCTGATCGACGAGCCCCAGCGCGTGCGCGTGGCGGGGCTCGTCGACGACGCCGTCGCGCGCGGAGCGCGCGTCGCACTTGGCGGCGAGCCGTGTCTTGGCGGCGGCTGGTTCTATGCGCCGACGGTGCTCGCCGACGTGCCGGCGGACGCGCGCCTGCTGCGCGAGGAGATCTTCGGGCCGGTCGCGCCCATCACGACGTTTTGCGAGGACGAGGAGGCGATCGCCGCCGCCAACGCGACCGAGTACGGCCTCGTCGCCTATGTGTTCACGCAGGACGTCGACCGCGCGTTCCGCGTTGTCGAGCGGCTCGAGACCGGCATGGTCGGCCTCAACCAGGGCCACGTCGCCAGCGCCGCGGCGCCGTTCGGCGGCGTCAAGCACTCGGGCCTGGGCCGCGAGGGCGGCCCGGAGGGCGTGCAGGAGTTCCTGGAGACCAAGTACGTCGCGATGGGCGTGGCAGGCGAGGGAGGTGGCGCATGACCGCCGAAAACGCCCTCTGGCATCCGTTCGCCGACATGGGCAGTGTCGCGCGAGAGCGGCTCATGCTCGTGCGGGCGAAGGGCGCGTGGGTGTGGGACGAGTCCGGCGAGCGCTATCTCGACGCCACCGCCTCGCTGTGGTGCGCGAACCTCGGCCACGGCCGCGGCGAGGTCGCCGCAGCCGTGCGCTGGCAGCTTGAGCGGCTCGACTCCTACAGCACCTTCGGCGACTACGCGAACGAGCCGGCGGTCGAGCTTGCGGGGCGGCTGGCGGAGCTCGCGCCGATGCCGGGCAGCAAGGTGTTCCTGGGCTCCGGCGGGGGCGACATGGTCGAGGCTGCCGCCAAGCTCGCGCGTCGCTGGCACGCGGAGCGCGGTGAGGAGGAGCGCACGCACCTGATCGGTCGTGAGCACGGCTATCACGGAACACACGGGATCGGAACGAGCGTCGGCGGGATCGCCGCCAACCTGGCCGGCTTCGGAGACCTGGTCCCGGATGTCTCGATCGTGCCGCACGACGACGCCGAGGCGCTCGAGCGCGAGATCGAGCGGATCGGGGCGGGGCGCGTCGCGGCGTTCTTCTGCGAGCCGGTGATCGGCGCCGGCGGAGTGCGCCTGCCGCCGCCCGGCTACGTCGAGCGCGTCGCGGGGATCTGCCGTGCGCACGGCGTGCTGTTCGTGGCCGACTGCGTGATCTGCGGCTTCGGGCGTCTCGGCACGTGGCTCGGGATCGACCGCTGGCCGGTGCAGCCGGACCTCGTGACGCTCGCGAAGGGCATCACCGGCGGGATCCTGCCGCTCGGAGCGCTGCTGGTGGCGCCGCACGTCGCCGAGCCGTTCTTCGCCGACGGCCCGGGCGCGCCGGTGTTCCGTCACGGCGCCACGTACGCCGGCCACCCGACCTGCTGCGCCGCCGCCATCGCGGCGCTCGACGTGTACGAGCGCGACGGCCTGATCGAACGCGGCCGCATGCTCGAGCAGCCGCTGGCCGAGGCACTTGCCCCGCTCGCCGATGACCCGCTCGTAGCCGAGCTGCGTGCCGGGCTGGGGCTGATCGCCGGCATCGAGCTGGCGGCAGACGCGCGCGCGGCCGACCCCGGCCTCGTGACGCGGCTGCAGCTGGCCTGCCGCGAGGCGGGCGTGCTCGTGCGCCCGCTCGCCGCAGGCATCGCGATCTCACCGCCGCTCGTCGTCGGACCGAGCGAGATCGAGCAGCTCGCCGCCGGCATCGGCGCGGGCCTCGCGGCCGTACATCGTGGGCGCGAGCGCCGGCCACGCAACCGAGCAGAGCAAAAGGAGAGCTGTCGATGACGACTTCGATCGAGCCGCGGACGCACTCGGGGCTGCCGATCGGCGGCCGCTGGGCGCCGGCAGCCGCCGGAGGCACGCGCGAGATCCTCAACCCGGCGACGGGCGCCGTGCTGGCGACCGTGCCCGAGGGCACGCCGGAGGACGTCGAGCGGGCCGTCGAGGCGGCCCGCGCGGCGCGGGCGGAGTGGTCGCGGACGACGCCCGGCGAGCGCGCCGCCGTGCTGCTCGCGCTCGCCGCCGTGCTCGACGCGAATGCCGGGGAGCTGAGCGCGCTCGAGTCGGCCAACGCCGGCAAGCCGCTGGGCGCGGCGCGCGACGAGCTTGCGATGTGCGCGGACGCGCTGCGGTTCTTCGCGGGCGCGGCGCGCAGCCTCGAGGGCAAGGCGGCCGGCGAGTACCTGCGCGGCTACACGTCGATGGTGCGCCGCGAGCCGATCGGGATCGTCGCCGGCATCGCGCCGTGGAACTACCCGCTGATGATGGCCGTCTGGAAGGTCGGCCCGGCGCTTGCGGCCGGCAACGTCCAGATCCTCAAGCCCGCCGAGCAGACGCCGCTGTCGCTGCTGCGCTTCCTCGAGCTGGCCGGTGACGCCATCCCGGCCGGCGTCCTGAACGTCGTCACGGGAGAGGGCGTCGGCGTCGGCGCCGCGCTCGTCGCGCATCGCGACATCGGGCTCGTGTCGCTCACGGGCGATGTGCGCACGGGTCAGACGATCGCGCGCGAGGCGGCCGACTCGCTCAAGCGCGTTCACCTCGAGCTGGGCGGCAAGGCGCCGGTCGTGGTGCTCGCCGACGCCGATCTCGACGAGGTCGCGGCCGCGGTGCGAGTCGCCGGCTACTGGAACGCCGGGCAGGACTGCACCGCCGGCGCGCGTGTGATCGCCGAGCGCTCGGTCTACGACGCGCTGCTCGAGCGGCTCGTGCCGGCAGTCGAGTCGCTGCACGTCGGCGATCCGGCCGACGGCGAGCACGTCGAGATGGGCCCCGTCATCTCGCGTGCTCAGCAAGCGCGCGTGCTCGGCTTCCTCGACCGCGCGACGAGCGCGGGCGCCCAGCTGGCGACGGGCGGCGGGAGCGGCCCGGCGGCAGGCTCGTTCGTCGAGCCGTCGGTCGTGGTGGACGTCGCGCAGGACGCGGAGATCGTGCAGCGCGAGGTGTTCGGACCGGTCGTCACGGTGCAGCGCGCCGACGACGCCGAGCAGGCGCTGGAGTGGGCCAACGACACCGGCTACGGGCTGTCCGCGTCGGTTTTCACACGTGACGTCGCGCAGGCGATGGACGCTGCCCGCCGGCTCGAGTTCGGCGTCGTGTGGATCAACGACCACCTCACGCCGATGGCCTCCGAGATGCCGCATGGCGGCTTCAAGCAGTCCGGCTATGGCAAGGATCTGTCGCTCTACTCGCTCGAGGACTACACCCGGGTCAAGCACGTCGCCGTGAAGCTCGGTCGATGACGGCCGCCTCGACCCACACCGACGCCGCCTGGCTTCAGCGGGCGGCGCGAGATCATCTCTGGCTGCACTTCAGCCGGATGGGCGCATACGCCGAGCAGCCGGTGCCGATCATCGTGCGCGGAGACGGCTGCTACCTGGAGGACGCCGACGGGCGGCGCTATCTCGACGCGCTCGCGGGGCTGTTCGCGGTGCAGATCGGCTACTCGCACGGCGAGGAGATCGGCCGGGTGGCGGCGGAGCAGATGCGCGAGCTGCCGTTCTACACGAACTGGAGCTATGCGCACCCGCGGGCGATCGAGCTGGCGGCGGAGCTGGCCGCGCTCGCGCCGGGGGACCTCAACCGCGTCTTCTTCACCTCTGGCGGCTCGGAATCGGTCGAGGCGGCATGGAAGCTCTCGCGCCAGTTCCACGCGGCGCGCGGCGAGCGGCGGTGGAAGGCGATCGCGCGCAATGTCGCCTACCACGGGACGACCATGGGAGCGCTCTCGATCAACGGCGTGGCAGGGCTGCGCGCGCCGTTCGAGCCGCTCGTGCCGCAGGTTGCGCACGTGCGCAACACGAACCGCTACCGCCGCCCGCCCGGCGAGACGGAGGAGCAGTTCGCCGCGTTCCTGCTCGACGAGCTCGAGCAGACGATCCACGCCGAGGGACCGGACTCGATCGCGATGGTGATCATGGAGCCCGTGCAGAACTCGGGTGGCGCGTTCACGCCGCCGGCCGGGTACTTCGAGGGCGTGCGCGCGCTCTGCGACGAGCACGGGATCCTGCTCTGCGCGGACGAGGTGATCACCGCCTTCGGGCGCATCGGGGCGTGGTTCGCCTCGGAGCGCTACGACATCCGCCCGGACCTGATCACCTGCGCGAAGGGGCTCTCGTCGGCGTACGCGTCGATCGGCGGGCTGATCGCGTCCGAGCGCGTGATGGAGCCGTTCACGCATGGCACCGCGTCCTTCGCGCACGGAGTCACGTTCGGTGGCCACCCGGTGCAGGCGGCGATCGCGCTGAAGAACCTCGAGATCATGCGCCGCGAGCGCGTCGTCGAGCATGTCGCCGAGCACGAGCAGCGCTTCCGCTCCACGCTCGAGCAGCTCTACGCGCTGCCGATCGTGGGCGACGTGCGCGGCGCCGGCTGCTTCTTCGCGGTGGAGCTGGTCAAGGATCGCGACAGCGCCACCGGCTTCAGCGACGAGGAGGCGGAGCGACTGCTGCGCGGGTTCGTCTCCGAGCGCCTGTTCGAGGCCGGGCTGATCTGCCGGGCCGACGACCGCGGCGACCCGGTCGTGCAAGTCTCGCCCCCGCTGATCGCCGGCCAGGCGGAGTTCGACGAGATCGTACGAATTCTCGGCGAGGTGCTGGGAGAGGCAGGAGAGCGCATCGCGCGCTGACGCATCCCCTCGCGCCAGCGCGGGCGGCCCGATTCGCGTCCGTCCGTGCTCGCGTCAGGCTCGCGCGGGTCGCGTCAGCGGGTCATAGGCGTCGGGCCGGCGCGTGCGCAGGAAGGGGAAGAGCTCCAGCCAGTCGCGGCGCTGGTCGAGGTCGAGGTCGGCGACGAGCACAGCCGGCGCGTCGCGCGGCGCCTGCGCGAGCACGCGGCCGTAGGGGTCGCTGATGAACGACGAGCCGTAGAAGGTGAGCGGCGGCCCGCCGTCGGCCCGCTCCTCGGTCCCGAAGCGGTTGATCGCGATCATGAACGTGCCGTTCGCGACCCCGTTCGCGACGATCACGCGCTCCCACAGCGGCTCGGTGTCGAAGTCGGGGTGGTCGGGCTCGGAGCCGATCGCGGTCGGGTAGACGATCGCGTCGGCGCCGGCGAGCGCGTAGGCGCGCGCGAGCTCGGGGAACCACTGGTCCCAGCAGGTCGGGAAGCCGAGTTGCGCCTCGCCGAGCGCGATCACCGGGTAGGGGTCCTCGCCCGGCGCAGCGGCCGGGCCGGGGCGGAAGTACTTGTCCTCGTAATAGCCGGCGGTGATCGGGATGTGCAGCTTGCGCGTGCGGGCGACGAGTCGTCCGTCTGGCGCGACGACGATCGCGGTGTTGTAGCCGAGCCCGTTCGTGCCGTCGGCGCGCTCGTAGAGCGAGGCGTGCACGTGCACGCCGTAAGTGGTCGCGGCGCGCCGCGCGAAGCCGACGGTCGGGCCGTCCTCGAGCGGCTCGGGCGCCGCGCCCGCGGCGGCCGGGCCGGCGGGGGTGATCGCGAAGTAGCGCGCGAGCGTCAGCTCCTGGAGGCAGACGAGGCGGGCGCCTTGCTCGGCTGCGAGCGCGATCCCACGCTCGAGCGCGGCCTCGTGCTCGGCCGCGTCGGGGTGCCAGCGCTCCTGCACCGCTGCGACCCGCAGCGGCGCGCGGCGCGGCCGGTCGTCGCCCGCCACGCGCGCGAGCGATGGCGGCGGGGACGTGTTCGAGATCAGCTCGCAGTCGCTCATGCGCGCGTCTCCACATCGGGTACGGCCGGGACCTGCTGTGTGATGCAGTGCACGCCGCCGCCGCCGAGCGCGAGCGTGCGGCCGGGAACGCCGACGACCTCGCGGCCGGGCATCAGCGCGCGCAGGCGCTGCAGCGCCTCGGCGTCCATGTCGGGGTCGACCTCTGCGAGCGGCACGATCGCGGCGCCGTTGCAGAGGTAGTAGTTCGTGTACGGGATCGCAACCGCCGCGCCGTCCGCGCGCGCGGTGCGCGGCAGCAGCTCCAGCTCCTCGACCTCGATCCCGGCCAACCGCAGGACTCCCGCGTTGTGTCGGGCGTTGGCGTGGTTGCGGTCGCCTGCGGGTGCGGTCTGCAGCAGCACGCGGCCCGCCTCCAGGAACGCGCAGACGTTGTCGACGTGTCCGTCGGTGTCGGCGTCCTCGACGAGGCCCCGGCCCAGCCAGACGACGCGCTCCGCGCCGAGCCGGTCGTGCAGCTCCTGCTCGATCCGCTCGCGCGAGAGGCCGACGTTGCGGTTCGGGTTGAGCAGGCACTGCTCGGTCGTCACGAGCGTGCCCTCCCCGTCGACGGCGATCGAGCCGCCCTCGAGCACGATCTCGGAGGCGAGCCGCTCGATCCCGAGATGGGCGAGCAGCCGGCCGGCGATGGCCGCGTCCTGGTCGTAGGGCGTGAACGCCTCGCCCCAGGCGTTGAAGCGGAAGTCGACACCGGCCCGCAACGGGCGGCCGTCGGCGTCCCGTCCGGTCACGACGATCGGTCCCGAGTCGCGCAGCCACGAGTCGTCGATCGGCAGGGCGACGACCTCGACGTTCTCGGCCGGCGCGCGTCGGCGCGCGTCGTCGGCGTGGTCGGGGTGCGCGACCAGCAGCACGGGCTCGAACGCGGCGACGGCGGCGACGGTCGCGGCGTGCGCGTCGTGCGCCGCCTCGATCGTCGTGCCGCGCCACGCCTCCTCGCGCGCGGGCCAGGCGATCATGGTCAGCTCGTGGGGCGCCCACTCGCCCGGCATCCTGAGGCCGGTGGCAAGGGCGGGATCGATGGCGGTCATGGCGGCAGCGTAGCGGCCGGCGCACGCAGGAGTCAACGCGTTGACAGCACGTTGACAAACCCGGCTGGCGGCTACGGCCGCCCTGTAGGCTGGGGCCATGGCGCAGACGCGCAACCGAGCGAGACGCGCGCCCGGGCCGGTGCGCCGAGTGCGACTCGACCGCGCTGCCATCCTTGCCGTCGCCGAGCGGATCGTCGCTGCCGAGGGGCTCGACGCGCTCTCGATGCGACGCATCGGCAGCGAGTTGGGAGCCGACCCGACCGCGGTCTACCGCCACTACCGCAGCAAGCAGGAGCTGCTCGGAGCGCTGGCGGAGTGCCTGTTCGAGGATGCGCCGGCGCTCGACCCGGCGGCCCCTTGGCAGCAGCGGCTGCGCGCCGAGTTGCGCCACGAGCGCAGCCGCTATCGCGTCCACCCCGACGTCGCCGCGTTGCTCGCGCGCCGCCCCGACGACGACCCGCACCTCGTCGGAATGAACGAGCGCGTGCTCGCGCTGCTCGCCGACGCGGGTCTCCCACCGGCCGCGGCCGCTCGCTTCTTCCACCTGATCGAGAACGTCGTCGTCGGCTCCGGCCTGTACGCGACGCTGCTCGATCACGCCGACGACCCGTGCGTCGCCGACCGCGCCGCGATGCGCCGCGCCTACGCGTCGCTCGACCGCGACTTGCTGCCGCATGCGGTCGCCGCTGCGCCGCACCTGTTCCCCGAGCAGGACGCGATCTTCGAGGATGCCGTCGACCTTTTGATCGACGCGATCGAGCGCGCTGCTGCGGCAGCGCGCTGAGCAGCAGCGGCGGTGGGCGCTCAGCACACCGGCCGTAGGAAGCGAGGATCCGGAGCGGCGCGCGAAGGCGGTCGTCGAGCCCCACCACGCACCCGATTCACGCGCAGGACCGCGCGGTGCTCGTCTCCAACGCACTGCTCGTGCCGTACCTGATGTCCGCCGTGCGGATGTTGGAGGCGGGCGTCGCCGCGCGCGTCAGGACCTGACAGGTGGCCGCAGAGTCAGGGCGCACCCGTGGTGCTGCCCAGCACGATCAGCGTCTTGGTGCCGGTGACCTTGCCGCTGCGGCGGATGCGGTCGATGACGCGCTTGAGGTGGTCGAGGTCGGTCGCGCGTACGCGCAGGAGCGCGTCGGGGTCGCCGGCGGTCGTGAATGCCTCGACGACCTCGGGCATGCCGGCGACGGTGCCCTCGATGTCGTCGACCTGCGTCGTGCCGGCGAAGCGCAGCTCGACGAACGCCTCGATCTCGCTGCCGAGCCGCGCGTGGTCGAGCACGGCGCGGTAGCCGCGGATCACGCCGAGGCGCTCGAGGCGGTCGATGCGGCGCTTGGCCGCGGCGGGGGAGAGGCCGACCTCGCGTCCGAGCGCGCTGGCGGAGCGGCGGCCGTCCTCGACGAGCAGCTCGAGCAGTCGACGGTCGAGCTCGTCGAGATCCGTGCGCGGCACGTGATGATCGTATCGTCTGAGTGACTATCTGCGCTCATATTGAGCGCATCAGCGGCTTCTAGCGATCAAATCCTGGACTTTCGCGGTCGCGGGGTGCACGATCAGCGCATGTCCACCGCAGCGCCCGCCCCCGCTCGCCTCGACGTTCTGCAGGCCGTCGAGAGCCGCGTGCTGTGGCTCGCGACGTCGATCATTCATCACGCCAACAGAGTGCGCAGAACGCCCTCGGGGGTGAAGGTCGGCGGCCATCAGTCCTCCTCGGCGTCGATGGCGTCGATCATGACTGCGCTGTGGTTCCACCACCTGCGCGCGCCCGACCGCATCTCGGTCAAGCCGCACGCCTCGCCGGTCCTGCATGCGATCGAGTATCTGCTCGGCCAGCTCGACGCCAGATTCCTGACGACGCTGCGCGAGTACGGCGGCTTGCAGTCCTACCCCTCGCGTTTGAAGGATCCGGTGCCGGCCGACTTCTCGACGGGCTCGGTCGGGATCGGCGCGACCGCGACCATCTGGTCGGCGCTCGCGCACCGCTACGTCGCCGGTCACTTCGACGTGCCGCAGGGCGGCCGGCAGATCGCTTTGGTCGGCGACGCCGAGCTCGACGAGGGGGCGATCTGGGAGGCGCTCGTGGATCCGGTCGTCTCGCGCCTCGGCGAGGTGCTGTGGATCGTCGACCTCAATCGCCAGTCGCTCGACCGCGTCGTGCCGGATATCGCCTACGGCCGGATCGCGGGCATGTTCGAGGCGGCCGGTTGGCACGCGATCACCGTCAAGTACGGCCGGCGGCTGGAGGAGCTGTTCGGGCGCAAGGGCGGCTCCGCGCTGCGTGCGCGGATCGACGGGATGGGCAACGAGGAGTACCAGCGCCTGTTGCGCTCGCCCGCCGCCGAGCTGCGCGAGCGGCTGCCCGGCAGCGGCCGTCGGCGGCGCGAGCTGGAGCGCCTCGCCGCCGACCTCGAGGACGCGGAGCTGGTCGCCGCGGTGCGCGACCTCGGCGGCCACGACCTCGGGCTGCTGCTCGACGCATACGCCGAGGCCGACGCCGTCACGGACCGCCCGTCGGTGATCTTCGCCTACACGATCAAGGCGTGGCGGCTGCCCACGCAGGGTCATCCCGCCAACCACTCCGCGCTGCTGAGCGCCGAGCAGTGGGAGGGGCTCGCGACCGAGCTGGGCGCCGACGCGGCGGACCCGTGGGCGGCGTTCGCCGAGGACTCGCCCGAGGCCGAGCTGTGCCGCGAGGTCGCCCAGCGGCTGGAGCGCGAGCTGCGCCCGCAGGTCGCTCCGCCGGCGGTGCCGGTCGACGTCGGCCGCGCCCACGCCGGCAAGGCCTCGACCCAGCAGGCGTTCGGGCGCGTCTTCGTCGACCTCGCGCACGGCGCGCCGGAGGTCGCCGAGCGCGTCGTCACGGTCAGCCCCGACGTCGCCTCCTCGACGAACCTCGGCGGCTGGCTCAACCGCGTCGGCATCTGGAGCGTCGGCGAGCGGATCGACTGGTTCGCCGACGACACCGACACGCTCGTCAGGTGGCGCGAGAGTGAGCACGGCCGGCACGTGGAGCTGGGGATCGCCGAGGGCAATCTCGTCGGCCTGCTCGCCGAGCTGGGCTGCACGTGGTCGCGCGACGGGCAGCCGCTGCTGCCGATCGGGACGCTCTACGACCCGTTCGTCAACCGCGCGCTGGAGCCGTGGTCGTTCGGCATGTACGCGGGCGCGCAGTCGATCCTCGTCGGCACGCCGTCGGGCGTGACGCTCGCGCCGGAGGGCGGTGCGCACCAGTCGATCACGACCCCGTCGGTCGGGCTGGAGCAGCCGAGATGCATCGCCTGGGAGCCGGCCTTCGGGCAGGATCTCGAGTGGGCGCTGCTCGACGCGCTCTCGCGGCTCGGCAAGCCCGGCGGCTGCTCGGCCTACTTCCGCCTCTCGACGCGCCCACTCGACCAGGCGCTCGCGGTCGTGCCCGAGGACCCGGCGGCGCGCGAGCAGCGCCGCCGCCTCGCGCTCGCGGGCGGCTATCCGCTGCGCCGCGCCGACGCCACGCCCGACGTGACGCTCGTCGCTGTCGGCGTGATGGTGCCGGACGCGCTCGCCGCCGCCGACGAGCTGACAGCCGCCGGCATCGCCGCCGACGTGTTGTGCCTCACGTCGCCGGACCTGATCTTCCGCGCGCTGCAGGCGCGGCGGGGGCTGAGCGAGGGCGAGGACGGCATCCTCGACGAGCTGCTGCCGGCCGAGCGCGCCGCCCCGATCGTGACCGTGCTCGACGGTCATCCGCACACGCTGAGCTTCCTCGGCGCCGTGCAGAACGTCCCCATCACCAGCCTCGGCGTCGACGACTTCGGCCAGTCCGGTGACGTCGAGGACCTCTACCGCTACTTCGGCATCGACACGGAGACGATCGTCGGCGCCGCACTGGACCTGATCCCATGACCGACATCACGATGCCCAAGCTGTCCGACTCGATGGAGTCGGGCACGATCCTGTCCTGGCTCAAGGCCGACGGCGAGACGGTCGCCGCGGGCGAGGAGCTGGTCGAGATCGAGACCGACAAGGCGACGATGACGTACGAGGCGCCGGCCGCCGGCGCGCTCGCGATCGTCGCGGGCCCCGGCGAGGCGCTGCCGGTCGGCGCGGTGATCGCGCGGGTCGGGGCCGCGGCCGGCGTCCTGCCTGGAGGTCGCGTGATGACACCAGAGCAGGACGGCGCTGAGGACCATGCCGCGGACGGCTCCGCCGGGTCGTCCCCCTCGCTGCTCGCCGTGGGCGTGGGCTCGTCTGCGAACGGCGCCGGCGCCATGGCGGCCACGCCGGTCGCGCGGCGGCTCGCGGCCGCGCACGGGGTCGACCTCGCGGCGCTCGCGGGCAGCGGGCCGCGCGGGCGCGTGACGCGTGCCGATGTGGCGGCGGCCGCGGGCGTCCCGATCCCGGACGCCGTGCCGGCGCGGGTCGCTGCGCCGCCAGCTTCCGCGCCGGCCGCGCCCGCTTCCGCCGCGGACGGCGTCGAGCTGCGCGAGCTGTCGCGCCTGCAGCAGGTCGTCGCCCGCCGGATGGCGGAGGCGAAGGCAACCGTGCCGGAGTTCCAGGTGCAGATCGAGGTCGCGATCGACGCGGCGCTCGCGCTGCGCGCGGGGCTGAAGGCGGCCGCCGACGAGGGCGGCGTCGTGCCGTCGGTGAACGACCTGATCGTGAAGGCGAGCGCGCTCGCGCTGCGCGAGCACCCGCTCGCGAACGGCTCCTACCGGGACGGCCGCTTCGAGCTGCACCCGCGCGTGAACGTCGGCATCGCCGTCGCCGCCGCCGACGCGCTCGTCGTCCCGACGATCACGGACGCCGACACGCGCTCGCTCGGCTCGATCGCCACCGAGGCGCGGCGTTTGGCCACGCGCGTCCGCGAGGGGACGATCACGCCGCCGGAACTCTCCGGCGGCACCTTCACCGTGTCCAACCTCGGCATGTACGGCATGACCGCGATCGTCCCGGTCATCAACGTCCCGCAGGCGGCGATCCTCGGCGTCGGCGCCACCCGCACCGTGCTCGCGCGCGACGAGGCCGGCGAGATCGTCGATCGCAGCCTGATGACGCTCACGCTCACGTGCGACCACCGCATCCTCTACGGCGCCGACGCCGCGCAGTTCCTCGCGGCGATCCGCGACCTGCTGGAGGCCCCACTGAGGTTGGCGCTGTGAGCGCCATCGCGCTCAACGCTTCCGGCAGCGCCGACCCGCCGCTGGCGAGCGATCTCTCCCGGCGCGTGCGCGCGGCCTCGCCGCTGATCGCGAGCGTGGTCCTCTCGGCCGAACGCGAAGGCCTCGTCGCTCACGTACGCCTCGACCCGCTGCTCGTCGACGCTCGCGCCGGCCAGCAGGGGCTGTCCGACCGCTCGGTCGTGGCCGCCGCGGGCGATCCGCGCGTCCAGCGCGTGATCGCGGACGCGATCACGCGAGCGAACGCCGGGTGTCCACCCGCCGAGCGGATCGTGCGCCACGAGATCGCGACCGGCTGATCGCAAGCTCCGGGGGATGCGGCTGCTAGATCTCGCCGACACAGGCGCGCGGGGCTGAAAGCCGCGCTGGCCCGTTGCGCAGCATTCCCCGAGGCTCCGGCGTGCGGCCAGATTCCCCGCCACACCGGCACATCGGGGAACCGCAGGTAACGCCCCAGCGCCCTCTCACGGCGGAAACCCGGGGTTCGAATCCCCGTGGCGGTACTCCACGAAAGCCCTGCAAATGCGGGGCTTTCGTCGTTTCGGGGTCACTGGTCTGATGCCGCTGGCGCTGTTCTGTGTACCGAGCGTGTACATCCCCACGCAGGCCATCCGCGACCACGCGCTCTACCACCGGCGTCCGCGTCGTCATGGACGCGCGCATCGTCACCGCGGAACGGAGACCTCGTCCCAGTGTCTGTTGTCCTCGGCGATCTCGCCAGCCTGCGCGGCGGCGACTGCCGCGCACTGAGCGCTTTCGCGGTGCGATCAGGCGAACGGGTTCTCGACGACGACCTCGCCGAAGCGCTGGCCGGCGTTGAGGTCCTCGGTGAGGATCGTTTGGCAGCGAGAGCGCTGGGCGGCGCACACGATCGCGGCGTCGAAGATCGACAGTTGGGCCGTTGCGGCGAGTTGCAGTGCGTCGACGGCGAGCGAGCGATCGGTGTGCGTGACCGGGAAGTCGGCTACGGCGCGAACGGCAGCGTGGGCGTCGTCGCGGTTCATGCCGAGCTTGCGCGTGCACACCGCGTAGAGCTCGAACAGGATCTGTGTGCTGATCACGACCGCTCGGCGGTGCTCGTGGATGACGGCTTGCGCGAGGCGTTGCTTGGTGGTGTCGGCGCGGTCGAGCGCGTAGGCGAAGACGTTGGTGTCGACGAAGACGGGTGCGGTCGTCATGCCGGCTCGTCGTGATCGTCGTGCGGGCGTTGTTCGACGGGGAGTCGCTCGAGGTGCAGCTCCTCGCGGATCCACGAGCGGCGCCCGCCGGCGCTGCGCCCGGCGCGCTCACGTGCGAGTGAGAGGAAGCCGTCGGCGGCACGATCGCCGGCGGTGGGGTCGGCGAAGCTGATCAGCTGCTCGCGCAGGACGGCGTTGACCGAGGTGCCCTGTTCCGCCGCTCGCACGCGCGCGCGGTGCAGGACGTCATCGTCGATCGCGATGGTGAGATTGGCCACGAGATCAGTGTAACACGGGATCAGTGCTGCCCGGCGACGTTTCGGCTGCGCCAGGGCATTGCCCGTCACGACGGCAGATCCCGCACCCCGACGAAGCGGTAGCCCCGGTCGGGGAATGCGTCCACATCCCGCCCCGCTATGAACCCGCGGCGCCGGCGCCGGTCATGGTTCAGGCCTCTGTTACGCGAGCGCCTTCTGCTTGAGCGCGTCGAACTCGGACTGGTCGATCGTGCCGCTGTCGAGCAGCTGCTTCGCCTGCGCGATCTGGTCGGCGGCCGACGAGGAGCCGGCGACCGACTTGATGTACGCGTCCTGCTGCGTCTTGGCGGCCTTGATCTGCTCGCCGCTGCGCTCGGCCATCCCCTGGTGCTGGGCGATGAGGTATGCGAGCACGCCGATGTACGGCAGCACGATCACGAAGACGATCCACAGTGCCTTCGTCCAGCCGCCGCAGTCGCGGCGGCGGAAGATGTCGGCGAAGACCGTGATCAACAGCCAGATCCAGATCACGAATGCGAAGAAGACGAACATCGACCACATGACGTCGAGGAACGGATAATCAGCTGCGATCGGCACTCGCGGACTCCTTTGCTCGGGGTACGCGATTCGCGTATCCGGGGGATCCTGCGCTCTCGAGCGATCACGCTCTCAGATCAGCGCCGCCGCCACATCGTCCGATTCGTATGAGATGGAACGCCCGCGCCGGGGCGGTCACCAGGTCAGCTCGATCTCCAGCTCGCGCTCGTCGCTCTCGATCTCGAGCTCAATCTTGAGGTTCACCTCGTCGGGCACGTGGACGGTGAAGCGCATGCCGCCGCGCTCGAACTCGATGTCGTTGTGGCGCGCGAGCATGTCGGCGAGCTCCCGCAGCCGCGCGGCTGCGTCCTCGCGGCCGAGGCGCTCCTTCTGCTCTACGGAGAAGATGTCCATCGTCACTCCTTCGGGGTCCGGCCCACCGCGGTCACAGGCCGCCGGCTGACGGTGTGACGCGACGCGCGTCGACACCCCACTGTATGCCCGATCGCCCAGATTTCGAGGCGCGTGCTCGCCTCAGAACCAGTCGTCGTCCCCCCGCGCGGGGAGGCCGAGGCGGTCGAGGTGGCTGGCGGCGTCGTCCTCGTAGTCCTGCGGGCGGGCGGGCAGGCCCGCGCTGCCCGCGCGTCTCATCTCCGGGCGGCGCGAGAGCGAGAGCACCTCGCCGACCTGCGCGGCGAGCGGGTTCGCCCGGATCCCGGCCTCGTTGCCGTCGGCGGCGTCGCGGCTGGCGAGCGCGATGTCGAGCTGCGAGCCGGAGTAGGAGGCGGGCACGAAGCCCGGCACGCTTCTCGCGGCACTGCCGCGGCCGTAGTACTCGTTCCGGCTCTGGATGCCCGCGCTGGGTCGGACGTCGTGCGCGAGCAGCTGCGCGAGCCCGGCGCCCGGCCCGCGGGACGCCTCCGCCGAGGCGAGCAGCGTCTGGTGGTCCGCGTCCAGCGGCGTGGGGGCGTTGAAGCGCGCGGTGGAGAACATGCCGGCGTCGTTGTTGTAGATCGTCTCCAGCGTGCTGCCGTCGGCGCCTCTCGGCCCCGCGAACGCCGACGAGGCGCTCGGCGCGCTGGGATTCCAGTCCGGCATGCGGTACTGGTTGGCGTAGGAGCGGGTGAGCGTGCCGCTCTCCGGCCGGTCCGGGAACGGGATCGGTGCGAATCTGTCCGTCTCGCCGGCCTCGTGCTCCGCGAGGGCCGGGCGGTAGCCCTGGAGCAGCGTGGAGACGTCCTGCGCGCGCTCCTGCAGCGTCGGCATCCCGGCGACCACCGGTGGTGGGGCCGGGCGGCGGAAGCCGCTCGCTCTCGCCTGCTTGAGCGAGCGCGTCTCGCGTTCGCGCCGGTCGGTCGCGGACGCCTCGAGCTGCCGCTCGCGCTTTCTCAGACGCCCTCTGGCGCCGCGGTGGACGGGCCCGTCGACCTCGGGCTCGTCGGCGGTCGCGTTCGGGAGCGCCTCCTCCGCGTGGCGCATGAACGCCATCGTCGCGCGGCCGCGGTCCAGATAGCGGACGTTGCCGTGGGAGTCGCGCATGTAGTCGGCGTGCCCGAACGGCGCAAGCGGCGGCGGCGCGAGCGGCGGCGGGGGGTGGAACGGGGCCGCCAGCGGGTCGACGAATGCCGGTGCGTCCGCGCCGTCGTCGCCCGGCCCGCCGACGTCCTGCGCCAGCTCGGACCGTGACCGCTTCTGCTCGCCCCGCACCGGGCTCAGGGATCGCGAGCGCTTGCGTGCCTGCTGCGGCGACTCCATCGCGCGTTTGTATCACGCGCAGGCGTCGTTCAGGCGCGGATGGACGGGTTGCGATCGTTCATGCAATTGCCGCAATCGATTTGACAAGCGGCCGGCCGGTGCCGAGACTCCTGCGCCAGCATGAAGAAGAAGATCATTCCGCGCCACACGGCGCCGCTGACGAAGTTCATCCGCACGGGCGAGGGCATCCTCGTCTTCGCGTTCAACGTCGCCCTGCTCGTCGTGCCGATCGTCTCCAACGCGCTCACGCCGCAGCAGTCGGTCAAGTGGGCGGCGATCCTCGACGGCATCGCCGTCGTCTCGCGCAGCGGCTTGAAGATGGTCGCGGCCGCGCAGGGCGCCGGCACGCCCGCCGCGCCGGAGCCGCCGGCGCCCGCGCTGCCGGACACGGACGCCGCCGCGATCGCCGCCGGGGCGGACCTGGCGCCGCCGGCGACGGGCGAGCCGGCCTGGCAGGGCGCCCTGCAGGTGGCCGGCGACCTCAGCAATGTCGGCACGCTCGTCTCCGACGCCGAGGAGCTCGCGACCGGGCCGTCCGCGACCGGGTCCTCGCCGGGCGCCGGCCCGACGGCCAGCACTCCGCTCGCGCTCGGCGCCGGCAGCGGCGGCGACCTTCCGGCCGCCGGCGCCGACGGCGGCGCGCAGGCGGCGCCGTTCCTGATCCGCCTCGGGACGTAGGCGGGCTCGTCGTGCCGGTGCAGATGTTCGACACGACGACGGTCGAGGACGTCCCGAACGAGCCGCAGGCGGTCGCCGGCTACGTCGGCGGCCTGTACCCGACGTACGTGCAGCTCGTCGAGCGCTACCCGCGCGCGTACCACCTCTCGATCGCCGTCACCGCCGAGGAGGACGCCGAGTGCCTCGACGTCGAGCGCTATGACGCGACGCCCAGCGAGGCGCCCGCGTGGGCCCGGCGCCAGCTCGCCCGCGGGGTGCGCCGCCCGGTCCTCTACGCGAGCCTCTCGACGATGCCGGTCGTGCTCTCGCTGCTGCGCGCCGACGGCCTCCAGCTGGCGGCGGTGCGGATCTGGACGGCGCACTACACGCAGCAGCCGCACATCTGCGGGCCGGCGTGCGGCTTCGGGCTCGACGTCGCGGCCGACGCGACGCAGTGGACGAGCAGCGCGCTCAACCGCAACCTCGACGAGAGCCTCTGCCGCGACACCTTCTTCGGCCCGCCGCCCCCGCCGCCGGACCCGTACCGCTACCAGTGGTACGGCGAAGGCCCGTTCCCGTACAGCGAGCCCGGCACGCGCCGGATCGCCCAGCTCAACGAGCGGGCGATCGTCCAGGAGTACGACCACCTGCGCGTCCACCCGCGGATGAACGCGCGCCGGCTCGGGGAGCTGCAGCCGCTGATCACCTTCCTGCGCAAGCGCGTGTGGTTCGTCGCGCACTTCGACATTCAGAGAGCCAGGTGGCGTCCCGCTCCCGACTGGGACTCCTATCACCGCGGCTGGCGCTGGCAGATGCTGCTCGCGCGGTCGCGCGGCGAGCTGATCGCTCCCTGAGCGCTGAGAGTCCGCTCACCGATGCCGTCCGCGGCACTACTTAGGATCGTTTGAGCATCGGCTGTGCCGTGCGCGCCGCATGACCGACCAAACGATTGGGACCGAGGAGCCTCGATGGCCATAAACCCCACCTATCCCGGCGTGTACGTCAGCGAGACGACGTCGCCGACGCACGTGATCACGCCGGCGACGACGAGCGTCACCGCGTTCGTGGGCGCGTTCCCGAGAGGCGCGACGACCGAGGCGGTGCTCGTGACGTCGTGGTCCGAGTTCGCGGCCGAGTTCGGCGGGCTCACGACGCAGTCCTCGCTCGCCGTCTACGGGGTCTGGCAGTTCTTCCAGAACGCGCCGGTCGGCTCCTCGGCCTGGATCGTGCGGATGGTGCCGACGGCCGACCCGCCGGGCACCACCCCGCCCACGGGCAACGTGGCGGCGACGCCGGCCAGCGCCGTGATCGGCCCGCCGCAGGCCGGCTCGCCGGCGCTGCAGATCTCCGCCAACAGCCCCGGGGCATGGGCGGAGGGGATGGAGGTCCAGTTCGTGGCCTCCGGCCCGGCGTCGCATCCGGACCCCTACCACGCCGACCTGATCGTCTACCCGGCGCCGCTGGCGACCGGCTCGCCGCTCTCGCCCGCCTCGCCGCCCGCGGCGCAGCAGCAGCCGCTGGAGACGCTCCAGAACATCCCCGTGCTGGCGAGACCCGGCGACCCGCCGCTGACCGCCGCGCACGTCGCGCAGCTGATCACGGACGCCTCGAACTACCTCAGCGCCCAGGTGCCGCAAGCCACCTCGCCGCCCTCGCCGGAGCCGACCTCGGCGCCGCTCGCGGGCGGCTCTGACGGCACGTGGGCGACGCCGAGCGCGCTGTGGACGGCGGTCGCCGAGCAGGAGTTGACCGACGGCGGGCGCCTCACGCAGATCGCGCCGAACGTCTTCAACCTGCTCTGCCTGCCGGATCTCGCCGTGGCGGCGGACGGCGACCAGAGCGAGGTCTTCACGGCCGCGCACAAGTTCTGCGAGGACCGGCAGGCGTTCCTGATCGTGGACGCGCCGCCGCCGACCGCGGGCGCGCAGGACACGACCGACACCGTCATCCAGAACGTCGGCGTGGGGCTCGGCGCGACGAGACTGATCGACTGGGCCCAGGGCGTGCTGAGCCCGGAGCACGTCGCCGCCGCCGTCTACTACCCGTGGGTGCAGATCACCGACCCGGCCGCGGCGCCGCTGTCGCGGCTGGTGCCCCCGAGCGGGACGATCGCCGGCGTCTACGCGGCGACCGACGCGAGCCGCGGCGTCTGGAAGGCGCCCGCGGGGACCGAGGCCGCGCTCGGCGGCGTCAGCGACCTGGCGGACGCGACGATCACCGACATCGTCAACGGCCAGCTCAACGTGCTCGGGATCAACTGCCTGCGCCGCTTCCCGCTCTACGGGCCGATCGTGTGGGGCAGCCGCACGCTCGCGGGGAGCGACCTCGCCGGCTCACCGTTCAAGTACGTGCCGGTCCGGCGCCTGTCGGACTACATCGAGCAGAGCCTCCAGCAGAGCCTGCGGTGGGCGGTGTTCGAGCCCAACGGGCCGGCGCTGTGGTCCTCGATCTCGATCGAGGTGACCGCCTTCCTGTCCGGCCTCTTCGGCGCCGGCGCGTTCGCCGGGGCGACCGCGGCCCAGGCCTACACGGTCGCGTGCGACGCCACCACGACGACAGCGCTCGACCAGCAGAACGGCATCGTCAACGTGAACGTCCAGTTCGCGCCGATCGATCCGGCGGAGTTCGTGATGTTGAACATCCAGATCAACGCGGCGTCGGCCGCGAGTTAGGTTAGGAGCCCGGCCCATGCCTCCGACATTGACGACCGAGGTGACCAACCCGTTCCTGACGTACAACTTCCTCGTCAAGTGGGACGGGAAGTACGTCGCCGCCGTGACGAACGTCAGCGGCTTGACGCGCAGAACGTCGGTCGTGGAGTTCCACGCCGGCGGACAGCCGCAGAGCGCGGTGAAGATCCCCGGGCAGACCAGCTACGAGCCGGTCCGGCTCCAACGCGGCATCACGACCGACACCGCGTTCGAGGACTGGGCCAACCTGATGTGGAACTACCCGAACACGCAGAAGCTCGGCACGCAGACGCAGCTCGGCAGCTTCCGCAAGCCGATGCAGATCGAGCTCTACGACCAGCAGGGGATCCTGTCGGTCCGTTACAACCTCTACCACTGCTGGCCGAGCGAGTACACGGCGCTGCCCGACCTCGACGGCGGCGCGAACGTCGTCGCGCTCGCGAGCATGACGATCGAGCACGAGGGCTGGGACCGCGACACCAGCGTGCAGTACCCGCCGGCGAGCGAGAACGCGCAGCCGTCGTAGCGGCCGATGGAGCCTGACGCGGGACTGTCGGCGGCACAGCTGCTCGACGTCATCGATGCCGCAGACGGAGGCGACGCCGCGCTGCGCGGCCGCGTCCTCGCCCGTGCGGCGTGCCCCGAGCTGTCTGCCGAGCAGCTCGACGGCCTCAGCCTCGGGCAGCGCGACGCGCAGATCCTCGCGCTGCGCTGCGCGACGTTCGGCGACACGCTGCCCGCGCGCGTCACCTGCCGCCACTGCGGCCTGCGGCTGTCGGTCAAGGTCCCGCGCGAGCACCTGACGCCGGACGGGGCGGGCGGGGCGGATCCCGTGCGCCTCGAGGAGAGCGCGGTCGTCGTCGAGGCGCGCATGCCCGACGGGGCCGTGCTGGCGCGCGCGGCCGCGTGCCCCGACGCGGCGTCGGCGCGCCGCGCGCTGATCGCCGGCTGCGTCGTCTCGGCGACCGACGACGGGCAGCCGGTCGACCCGCTCGCGCTCGGCGCCGGCCTGCTCGAGCGGCTCGGCGAGGCGCTCGTCGCGGCCGACCCGCAGGCGGAGGTGCGCGTCCCGGTCCAGTGCGCCGGCTGTGCGGCCGAGTGGTCGCCCGTGTTCGACGTGACGCACTTCCTGTGGAACGAGCTGACGGCCACGAGCGTGCAGCTGCTCGACGAGGTCCACCAGCTCGCCGTCGCCTACGGCTGGTCGGAGGAGCAGATCCTGCGGCTGCCCTCGCGCCGCCGCCGCCGCTACGTGGAACGGCTCGCCGATGACTGACTTCTTCGGACGCCTCGCCGAGCGGCTGGTGCGGCCGGGCGACGACCTGCTGTGGCCGGCGACGCCGTCCCGCTTCGAGCCGCCGCGCGACCTGCTGCCGGCGGCACCGGCGGCCGCGACGGGGGCGGTCGAGGCCGCCGGCCCCGCGCCGCGCGCCAGACGCGCCGCGCGCACGCGGGCGAGCGCGCCGCGCTCGCTCGACGACTACCTGCAGGCGCGCGGCGGCGCGGCGGCGGCGGGCCGGAGCCGGGCGTGACCAGCTACAAGGGGATCGCCGCCGCGACGCAGACGCTCGGCTACCTCGCCGGCGCCGCGGTGCTGGGGGCGGTGCCGGAGGCGCGCGTGACGCTTGCCCGGCCGGAGGAGCCGGCCGCCGGCGCCGCGAACGAGCCGCGCCTGAACATCTACCTCGTGCAGGTCCTGACCGAGCCGACGATGCGCTCCAACGACCTGCCGACGCGCGACGTCGAGGGCAACTACGTCGGCGTGCCGCTCGCGCCGGTGAACCTCCGCTACCTGCTGTCGTTCTTCGGGCCGTCCGAGAAGGCGCACCTGATGCTCGGCGCGGTCGAGCTGACGCTGCGCGAGCACGCGCTGCTCGGCCCCGCGACGATCCGGCGGGCGCTCGCGGGCCACCCCGACCTGAAGGACTCCGGCCTGGAGGCGCAGGTGCCGCCGGTGCGGATCGTGCCGAGCACGGTGACGCTCGAGGAGCTGGCGCGCTTCTGGTCGGGCTTCCTGCAGATGCCCTACACGATCTCGACCCTCTATGAGGCGCAGACCGTGATCCTCACCTCGACGGCGACGCCGGTCGAGGAGCTGCCGGTGCAGCAGGTCGACGTCCACGTGACCGCGTCCGCGGCGCCGGAGCAGCCCGCCGCGGGCCGCTCGCGCGGCCGCTGGTGGAGCTGACGCGATGAGCAGCGGATCGCTCGCCGGCTGGCAGGAGCAGAACCGCGTGTTCCTCGCGCTCGCGCTCGACGACCTGTGGGCGCGCATGGAGGGCGAGGACGACGCCGCCGGCCCGCGCGCGGAGGTCGCCGCGCTGCTGGAGGCGATGGACGAGCGGCCCCCGCTGCTGCGGCTCGCCGACGCGTTCCGGCTCGACGGCTTCGAGCAGGACCTGCTGCTGTGGTGCCTCGGCGCGGAGCTCGACCCGCGCTTCCGGATCGACGCGGTGCCGGTGACGGTCGGGCTCGCGCTCGAGCGGCTGGCGGGCGCGAACTGGGCGGCGCTCGACCTCGCCGCGCCGCTGCGCGCGTGGGGGCTCGTCGCCGTCGAGCGCGCGGCGGCGCTGGCCGACGCGCCGATCCGCCTCACCGGCGACGTCGTCCGCTTCCTGATGGGCTTCGACCCGCGGCTGGAGCCGGACGCGGCGTTCGTCGCGACGCCGGCCTCGCCGACGCCCGTCGTCGCGAGCCGGCAGGCGCTGGCGGCGGAGATCGCGCAGGCGGTCGCGACGACGCTCGACGTCAGCGGCCAGATGCCCGCCGTCGAGCTGCACGGCGCCGAGGAGGAGGATCGCGTCGCCGTCGCGCAGCTGTGCGCCGAGGCGCTCGGCGGCTCGCTCGCGAGCGCCGACCTGCGCGACCTGCCCGCGCCCGGCGCCGAGCTCGACGCGCTGCTGCTGACGTGGAGCCGGCGCGCGCGGCTGACCTCGACGGTGCTGTGCGTCACCGGCGCCGACGAGCGCGACGACGACCCCTCGCTGCGCCATCGCGTCGACCGCGCGCTGACGCGGGTGCCGGGCCTGCTCGTCCTCTGCGCGCGGCGCGCGACGACGGCCGAGCACGCCCGCCCGCTGATCCGCCGCCGCGTCGAGCCGCTCGCGAGCGACGAGCGGCTCGAGGTCTGGACGGCGTGCGTCGAGGCCACCCGCGCGCGCCTGCGCAGCCGCCGCACGCGCGGGCTGCCGGCCGAGCTGGCGGCGCTCGCGAGCGACTTCCGCGTCGGCGCGCGGACGGTGCAGCGCGTCTGCCTGGAGGCCGAGGCGACGCTCGGGCGCGGCAGCGGCAGCGTCGACCCGGCGGTGCTCGGCGCGCTGCTGCGCGAGGGCTGCGCGCGGGCGGTGCGGGCGCGGCTCGACCCGCTGCTGGACCGGGTCGTGCTGGACGACGTGCACGAGGTGGCGCTGCCGGAGCACGAGGCGCGCCAGCTGACCGAGCTGGAGCTGAGCATCCGCCTCGCGCACGAGGTCGGCACCCACTGGGGGCTCGGCCGCGGCCGCACGAACGGCGCGACCGCCCTCTTCGCCGGCCCCAGCGGCACCGGCAAGACGCACGCCGCGCTCGTGCTCGCGAAGCGGCTCGGGCTCGACCTCTACCGCGCGAACCTCGCCGGCATCCTCAGCAAGTACATCGGCGAGACGGAGAAGAACCTCGACCGCATCTTCGACGCGGCGGCGGCCGGCGGCGTCGTGCTGCTGTTCGACGAGGCCGACGCGCTGTTCGGCAAGCGCTCGGAGGTGCGCGACAGCCACGACCGCTACGCGAACATCAGCACCGCGTACCTGCTCGCACGGATCGAGAGCGCGCCGACGCCGACGATCCTGACGACGAACCTGAAGGACGCGATCGACCCGGCGTTCGTGCGCCGCCTGCACTTCGTGATCGACTTCCCGTTCCCGTCGGAGGGGCAGCGCGAGCAGATCTGGCGCACGGTCTACCCGCAGCAGACGCCGACCGAGGAGCTGTCGCCCGAGCGCCTCTCGCTCGTCGCCGCGACCGGCGGCACGATCGGCAACATCGCGCGCCGCGGCGCGTTCCTCGCGGCGGGCGAGCCGAGCGCCGTCGAGATGCGCCACCTGCTCGAGTCCAGCCGCCTCGAGCTGCGCAAGCTCGGGCGCGACCTCACGCCCGACGAGCTGGAGGCGTGGGAGGACGAGCCGGAGGCGTGGGAATGACGGCGCCGGGGAGCGGGCAGCCATGTCGGTGAGCAGCGGCGGCCCGGTGCAGAAGGGCGCGCTCGTCGCGGTCGCGGCCGACGGCTCCAAGCGCTCGCTCGCGTTCCAGTACAACCCCGACACGCTGCGCCGCTCGCTCGAGCCGAATCTCGTCGGCGGGCACCCCGGCTCGCGCTCGCAGGCGGTCCGCTACGCCGGCGCGCCGACCCAGACGATCACCGTCGAGTGCCGCTTCTCGGCCGCCGACGCGATCGCCGCCGGCGACGTCGGCCAGGGGATCGCCCCGCAGCTCGCGGCGCTGCAGACGCTCCTCTCCCCGGCGAGCGCCGACGTGCTGCAGGCGCAGACGATGCTCGACGCCGGCACGATCGAGGTGCTGCCGGCGCTCGCCGACCGGCTGCTGTTCGTGTGGGGCGGAACGTCGGTGCTTCCGGTCCAGCTGACCGACGTCGCGATCGTCGAGCAGCTGCACGACCGCGACCTCGTGCCGGTGCTCGCGACGGTCACGCTGACGATGCGCGCCGTCACCTACTCCGACGTCGGCGAGGGCAACGCCTCCTACGGCGAGTACGTCAGCTACCAGCAGCAGCTCGAGCGGCTGGCGGCCGGCGCGTTCACGAGCGGTGGGAGCGGGCCGTCGTGAGCGCGAGCCGCTACGCGCCGTGCGCGCGGCTGACGCGCACCGACGCCTCCGGGCGCGCGGTCGAGTACCTGGCGACGCGGATCCTGCCGCTCGGCGACGCCGTCGCGGGGCCGGCGAGCACGGACGTGCGGGCGGCCGAGCTCCACCGCCTCGACCTCGTCGCCTACCGCACGCTGCGCGACCCCGATCAGGCGTGGCGGATCGCCGACGCCAACGACGCGATCGACCCGTTCGCGCTCTGCGCGCGGGTGGGGGACCGGCTGCGGCTGCCGGCGAGCACGCTGTGAGCGCGCCCCCGACGATCGAGCTGGGGCTGCGGGTCGGGCCGGGCTGGCCGCCCGCGGCGCCCGCGCACCTGATGCGCGCGCTGCGCAGAGTCGAGGTCACGCAGCAGGACGCCGCGCCGTGCGGCTTCCAGCTCACCTTCCTGGCCGAGCTGGTCGCGCTCGGCTCGTCCTTCGAGATCGTCGGCGATCCGCTGCTGGCACCGTTCAACCGCGTGCTGCTGCGCGCCGCCGTCAACGGGCAGCCGACGACGCTGATCGACGGCTTCGTCACCCACCACCAGTACGTCCCCGGCAACGGCCCGGAGGACTCGCTGTTCGTCGTCACCGGCGAGGACGTCAGCGTCGCGATGGACCTCGTCGACTACTCGCGCGAGTTCCCGGCGCTGCCCGACGCGGCGACCGTCGCGACCGTGCTGGCGCCGTGGCTGGCGCTCGGGCTCGTGCCCGAGGTGATGCCGTCCGCGACCTCGCTCGTGCCGGCCGACTACGTGCCTCAGCAGGCCGAGACCGACCGCGCGCTGCTGCAGCGCCTCGCCCGCTCCAACGGCAACGTCTTCTACGTCACGCCGACGGCCGAGCCGTACGTCAACACCGCCTACTGGGGGCCGCCGTGGCGCTCCGGCGGCCCGAGCGCGGTGCTCGACGTCGCGGTCGGGGCGGCGAGCACGGCCGACTCGTTCAGCGCCGAGTACGACGCGCTCGCGCCCGTGACGTACTTCGGCCTGTCGAGCCTCGAGCAGATCGCGCCCTCGCCGCCGATCCCGATCTTCACGTTCGAGAGCACGCGCACGCCGCCGCTCGCGGCGCGGCCGGCGCTCGGTCTCGGCAGCTCGCTGCTGACCTCGCGCAAGGCGCTGTGGCGCGAGGACCAGCTCGACCCGGTGCGCGCCAACCTGCGCGCGCAGGCGATGACCGACTGCTCGACCGACGCGGTCGTGACGGTCAGATGCGGCGTGCGGCCGGCGCGGCTCGGGCAGGTCGTCAGCGCGCCCGGGATCGTCGGCGTGCGCGGCACGGGGGAGGCCTACGACGGCCTCTACTACCTCAAGTCCGCGACCCACGCGATCTCGCTGCTGGCCGAGCAGGAGTGGGACTACGCGCAGCAGCTCACGCTGACGCGCGAGGGCGTCGGCACCACGACGACGACGCTGGTGGCGGCGTGACCGCACAGCCCCCGAGCTGCGACGCGGCCACCGGCGCCCCGCGCTTCTGGGGCAAGTACCGCGGCAGCGTGGTCGACACCTCGGACCCGCTCGTGAGCGGGCGGCTGCTGTGCATGGTCGAGGCGCTGCCGGGGATGGAGCTCAACTGGGCGATGCCGTGCGTCCCCTACGCGGGGATCGAGCAGGGCTTCTTCGCGCTGCCGCCGGAGGGCTCCGACGTGTGGGTCGAGTTCGAGGGCGGCGACCCCGACAAGCCGATCTGGTCCGGCGGCTTCTGGGGCGCGGCCGAGGAGCCGCTCGTGCCGGAGATCGACCCGGAGCTGCCGGAGCTGGTCAACGTGTGGCGCAGCAAGTTCTGCACGCTGCTGTTCAACGACATCCCGGCCGAGGGCGGCGTCACCCTCTCCGCGATCGACCCGGTCGTGCCGGTGCCGGTGACGATGAAGATGAACGAGCTCGGCTTCTCGATCACGTGCGGCGAGCTGAGCTTCACGATGGACCCGGCGGTTGGGATCACCCTCACCGCGGGGGAGACGACGATGCTGCTCAGCGTCGCGGCCGTGAACGTCGAGACGCCGGCGGTCGACGTGACGGCCGAGTCGACGGTCGCCGTCACGAGCCCGGCGACGACGGTCGAGAGCGACGTCAACGTGACCGGCCCGGTCACCGTCGAGGGCGCCACGAGCGTGACGGGCGCGGTGACTATCGAGGGGGAGACGAACGTGACCGGGGCGGTCACCGTCGAGGGCGAGACGAACGTGACCGGCGCCGTCACGATCGAGGGCGAGACGAACGTCGCCGGGGCGATGACGGTCGAGGGCGAGACGAACGTCGCCGGCCTCTTCACCGTCGAGGGCGACGCGAACTTCCTCGGCGCGCAGCAGACCGAGGGCAACTGCGCCGTGCTCGGCCTGATCGAGGGCATCGTCGTCCCGCCGCTGCTGTGAGCCCGCCGATGAGCGACAACGCGATCGACTTCCCGCTGCACCTCGGCGCCGCCGGCCACGCCGCGCGCCCGGCGACGCGCGACGTCGCGGTCGAGCAGCTGATCGAGGAGCTGCTGTTCACCGCGCTCGGCGAGCGGCTCAACCGGCCCGAGCTCGGCTGCGGCCTGCTGCAGCTCGTCTTCGAGCCGGAGTCCGACGAGCTGCGCGCGGCGACCCAGTTCCAGGTCGCGACCGAGCTGCAGCGCTGGCTCGGCGACGTGATCCGCGTCAGCTCCGTCGTCGCCGCGTCCGACGGCACGCAGCTCAGCGTCACCGTCGCGTTCACCCCGATCGCCGGCGGCGCGCCGCGGACCGCGGTGTTCGTGCGATGAGCGCCGTCGCCCTGCAGCGCTCCGCCATGCGGCTCGGCCGCCGCCGCTGGCGCGTCGAGCTGGCGTTCGCGCCCGGCCCGCACGGCGCGCACGGCCTCCCGCGCGTGCAGCGCGGCGGCGTGTCGGTGCGCCCGCGCGCCGGCGAGCGGGCGCGCGCGCACGTCGAGTCGGTGACGGTCGCGAGCCCGTCGGCGCGCGAGCGCTTCGGCGTCGTGCTCGCGGTCGAGGCGGAGCGCGGCGAGGAGCGGCGCGGTCTGCGGCTCGAGCTGCGCGGCCGCGACTGGCGCGCGGACGTGCTGCTGGGGGAGGGCGAGCCGGCGGCCGGCGTCGCGCGCCCGCCGCGCTCGGCGCCGCTCGACTACCGCGCGCGCGACTTCTGGGCGCTGCGCACGATGCTGCTCGGCGTCGTCGACGAGGTCGTCGGCCCCGGGCTGGTGGACCATCCCGTCTCGCAGACGGGCGCGCTCGTCGAGCAGCTCGCCTACCTCGGCGACGCGCTCAGCTACAGCCAGGACGCGATCGCGACGGAGGCCTACCTCGCGACCGCGCGCCGGCGGATCTCGGTCGTGCGCCACGCGGCGCTGCTCGACTATGCCGTCGGCGCGGGGCGCAGCGCCCGCGCGTTGGTGCGCGTCGAGGTGAGCGAGCCGCTGCGGCTGCCGGCGGGCACGCAGCTCGTGACCGGCTCGCGCGAGCTGCCGGCGCGCCTCGACGCGGCGGGGCTGGCGGCCGCGCTCGCCGCCGGCGGGCTCGTGTTCGAGACGCTCGAGGACGCCGAGCTGCGGCCCGGCGGCGCGGCGTGCGCGCTGCGCGGCGGCGGCCTGCCGGCGGGCGCCACGGGCGCCGAGCTGGCCGGCCGCTGCGAGCAGCTCGCGCCGGGCATGCTCGTCCTGCTCGAGCCGGCCGGCGCGGTGGCGGCGTCCACGGGGCAGGTCGTGCGGCTGACCGAGGTCGCGCACGAGCGGCATCGCACGCGCGTCGCCTGGGCCGAGGCGGATGCGCTCGCCGACGGCGCGCTGACGCAGCTGCCGCTGCGGCTGCGCGCCGGCAACCTCGTGCTCGCCGACCACGGCGCGACGCACGACTGGGCGGCGCTGCCTGCGCCCGCCGCCGGGCGGTCCTACTGGCCCGTGCTGCCGGTCGGCCGGCCCGCGATGAGCGCCGGCGCCGCCTGCGGGCGGCGCGCCGGGCGCGCCGCCGAGCGGCTGCTCGCCGCCGGCCGGCCGGTGCGCCCGGCGGTCGCGCTGCGCAGCGCCGCCGCGACCGGCCACCACGCCTGGAACGAGCGCGCGTCGCTGCTGGAGAGCGGCCCGCTCGACCCCGACTTCGTCGTCGAGGTGGAGGAGGACGGCACCGCGCGCCTGCGCTTCGGCGACGGCGTCAACGGGCTGCGGCCCCCGGTCGGGACGGAGTTCGAGGCGCGCGTGCGCTCGGGCGGGGGCAGCGCGGGCAACGTTCCCGCCGGCGCGATCGCGCACGTCGTCGGCGACGACCTCCGCCTGCTGTCGGTGCGCAACCCGATGCCGGCGGCCGGCGGCGCCGACCCCGAGCCGCTGGCGACGGTGCGGCTGGAGGCGCCGAGCGCCTTCCGCATCACCGACCGCGCCGTCACGCCCGCGCAGTACAGCGCCGTCGCGCTCGGCGTCGAGGGTGTCGCGGACGCGACGACGGCGATCGTGCCGACCGGCAGCGGCCCGCTCGCGCGCGTGCGCGTGCACGCCGGCAGCTGGGGCGTCCCCGCCGAGCCGCTCGCGCGCCGCGCGCACGCGCAGCTGGAGCGCCGCCGGCCCGTCGGCGTCGCGCTCGACGTGCGGCCGGCCGAGCCGATCGCGGCGCGCATCCGGCTCGCGCTGACGGCCGAGCGCGGGTGGGCGCTCGCCGCCGTCGCGGAGACGGTCGACCGTGCGCTGCGCGACGGCCTGCTCGGGCCCGGCCGCTTCCGCTTCGCGACGACGCTCCATCGCAGCGACCTCGTCAAGCTGCTCGCGCCGCTGCCGGGCGTGGCCGACGTCGCGGTCGTCGGCTTCGACTGGGCCGGCGTCCCGGCCGGCGGCCCGCCGCGCGACGAGCTGCGCCCGCCGTTCGGGCACGTCATCCGGATCGACGACGACCCGGCGGTGCCGCAGCACGGCACGCTGGCGATCGACTGGCGGACGGCCGCGTGAGCGTCGCGGACCCGTACGCCGAGGGCCGCGCGGCCGTCGCGCTGCTGGAGCGGCTGCGCGAGCAGCCGGCGCTCGCGGGCCTCGCGCTCGACGGGCAGCCGGACTGGATCCTCGCGCTGTGCGACGCCTGGGGCGCGCTCGCGGACGTGATCGGCTTCTACCAGGAGCGGATCGCCGAGGAGGCGTTCCTGGCGACGGCCGAGCAGCCGTCCTCGGTGGAGCTGATCTACCACTCGCTCGGGCACCGCTTCCCGCCCAACGCGGCCGCCGCCACGTCGCTGGCCTACCACCTGCGCGCCGACGTCGCCGGCGTCGAGGCCGTCTCGCGTGCGCGGGCGGCGGGCGGCACCGGGATGAGCCCGCAGGACCGTGCGCGGCTCGCGGCGCAGGCGGCGGCGCCGGCCGCTTCGGCGGCGGGCGGTTCGGCCGGCGGGTCGGCCGCCGGCGCCCCGCCGTCCCCGGCCGCCCCGCAGCCCGGGATGCCCGTGCCCGGTGGGCCCGGCCTGCCGGGGGCGCCCGGCCAGCCGGGCGCGATCCCCGGCGTGACGCCGGTCGGCACGCCCGCCGGCATCGCGCCCGACGGGACGGCGAGCGCCGCCGCCTCCGCGCTGGCGCTCGGGACCGGCAGCGACATCCCGCCGGCCGCGCAGGTGCGCGGGATCCCGACCGCCGCCGGCAAGGCGCCGGTGTTCGTGACGCTTGCGCCGCTCGACGCGTACGTCGGCGCGAGCCGGCTGGCCGTCGACGTGCCGGCGACCGCGCCGCCGCCGGCGCTCGGCGCGCGCACGACGCAGCTCGAGCTGGCCGGCACGACGACGAAGCTGAGCGTCGGCCAGCCGGTCCTGGTCGCCGCGACCGACCGCGCCACGGGCGCGCCGCGGCGTTGGGTGCGGCTGCTGACCGGGGTGCACGCCGACGGGGCGCGCGGCTCCACGCGCATCGCCTGGGAGGCGCCGCTCGGTGCGGAGGCCGGCGAGCCGCCCGCGGCCGGCAGCGAGGACGCCGTCGTCTACGGCTTCGCGCGCTCCTCCGCGCTCGTCGCCGCCAACGCACCGGCCTGGAGATCGCTGACGCCCGCCCGCCAGCTCGCGGTCAAGACCGACGACGGCGCGACGATCCCGATCCGAGGCGGGCTGGCCCGCAGCGCCGACGGGCGCACGTGGACGCTCGACGCCGGCGGCCTGCCGCCCGGCGCCGACCTCACCGCGGTCGCCGCCTACGACGACGTGACGATCGTGGCGGCCGGGCCCACGCTGCTGCGCGCGACCGCGGGGGCGCCGTTCCAGCCGGCGACCGTCGTCGGCGGCAGCCGGCGCCCGGTGCTGTCGCTCGGGGGCACGCGCAACCAGATGCTGGCGGCGGCCGGTGGCGGCGTCGTCTACCAGTCGCTCGACGACGGCGTCACCTGGAGCGCGATCGCCGGCGGCCCGCCGCAGCTGCTCGACATCCCCTCGACCTCGGCGCTGGCCGGCGCCAGAACGCGCCAGGTCGACAGCGGCCAGCTGCCGCCGGTGGCGGTCCGCTGCGCGATCCAGGACCCGCGCGACAGCTCGATCCTGCTGGCGGGGACCGACGCCGGACTGTTCACGTACGCCGGGAGCCGCTGGGTCGCGCCCACGACGCCGGCGCCCGCCGCCGCGTCGTCGTCGCCCGCTCCGTCGTCGCCGCCGCCGCCCGCCCCGCCCCCGCCGCTCCCGCCGGCGACGTGCGTCTACGACCTGCTCGTCGTCGGCAAGACCGTGCTGGCGGCGACCGCGGGCGGGGTCTTCGTCCGCACCGGGCACGTCTGGAGCACGACGCCTGCCGGCAGGCTCGCGCAGCCCGTGCATGCGCTCGCCGAGGCCGGCGGGACGCTCTACGCCGCGACCGACACGGGCCTGGTCGCCAACGCCGGCGGCGGCTGGCAGGACGCGAGCGCGGGCCTGCCGACGGGCGCGCGCGTCGCCGCGCTGCTCGCCGCGCGGAAGACGCTGTTCGCCGCGACCGACGCGGGGATCTACGGCGCCGCCCTCGGCGGCGCCGCGCTCGCATGGAAGCGCGCCGACGAGGCGCCGGCGTTCGCGCTCGACGGCGACGCGTTCCAGCCGCCGCCGGAGACGTCGACGGTGGCGTCGTTCGTGCCGCCGCCCGGCCTCGTCGCGGCCTTCTCGACCTACGGCGTGGTGCTCGGCGACGACGCGCGCGTCGCGGTGGCGGTCGCGCTCGGGGGCTTCCGCCTGACCGCCGGCGGCCACGCCTACCTGCTCGCGCGCTCGTCGTCGGGCGACTGGCAGGTGACGCTGCTCGACGCGCTGCCGGCGGCGGCCGCGCTGGCGGCGGCCGGCGACGCGATCCTTGCCGTCGGCTCGGCGGCGCAGAGCATCGCGGACGACTGGCCGGGGCTCGCGGTCGCGGGCGCCACGGTCGAGCTCGCGCCGCAGGTCAAGGGGGTCGCTCCCCAGCTGCCGGCGATCGTCGCGCAGCGCACGACGCCGGCGCTGTGCGCGACCGTGCTCGACGTGACCGCCGTCGAGCAGGACGCAGGCGTGCGCGGCGGCGCCGAGACGGCCTTCACGCGGCTGACGTTCGCCGAGCCGCTGGCCGCGGGCCGCTTCCAGCGGCGCGTCGCCACGGTCTGGACGGGGGCGACGGTCCTGCCGCTGTTCGACCCGCCGTCGAGCGCGGTCGCGACGCTCGCGGGCGGCATGGTTCAGCTCGCCTCGCGCCTGCCGGCGCCGCTCGCGGCCGGCCGTCTGGCGACGATCACCGGCGCGCCGCCCGGGCTCGTCGTCGCGCCGCTCGGCGGCGCCAGCCGCATCGCCTCGCCGGGCGAGGAGCCGGCGAGCGTGGGGCCGTCCGAGGCCGACCTGACCGGCGTCGCGATCGCGCCCGACGGCAGCGTCTACCTGTCCGGCGGCGAGGGCGTCTTCGCGATCGCCCCGGCGCCCGCCGGCGAGCCGGACGGCGGCGCGCGCGTCGCCGCGCCCGAGCTGCTCGGCGCGGGCTGGCCGGCGGGTGGGTCCAACGGCGTGGCGGTCGCGGGGGCGCAGCTGCTGGCGGCCTCGTCGGCCGGCGTGCAGCTGCTTTCGCCGGCCGGCTGGCAGCGCGCCGGCGACGCGGTGGGCGAGGTGCTCGCGCTTGCGGGCGACGGCACGACCGTCGCCGCGAGCGTCGCCGGCGGCGTCCTGCTGCGCGCCGCGGACGCGGCGAGCAGCCCGCAGGCGTGGGCGACGCTGCCGAGCCTGCAGCCGGCGCCGGCGGCGCTCGCGGTGAGCGGCACGACGCTCTACGCCGCCAACGCCGACGGCGTCTTCGCGCTGGCCGGCGAGCGCTGGTCGCAGCTGACGGCGGGGTCGGCGCCGACGTCGGTCGCGTGCCTGCTGATCGCCGGCGGCGTCCTGTGGGCGGGCGGTGCGAGCGGGCTGCACAGCTGGGACCCCGCGGTCGGCGAGTGGCGCACCGACCCGGGCATCGCGGCGCCGGTCGAGGCGCTGTGCGAGACGCCCGCGGGCGCGCTCGTCGCCGCCGGGCCGGCCGGCGTGGTGCAGCGCGCGGGCAGCGGTTGGAGCGAGCTGGCGCCGCCCGTCGGCGCGTCGCTGACGGCGCTCGCCGGGCATCCCGACGGCGCGCTGTGGTTCGCGGCGAGTGCGTCGCTGCAGCTTGTCGCGAGCGACGGGACGGCCGGCCTCGCGCTCGCCCACGAGTCGTTGCTGAGCGGCGCGATCGTGCAGCAGCAGGACCTCGCGACGCTCGCGCAGGGCGGCGTGCCCGCCGTGCTCGTCGCCGCGCTGGCCGACTGCGGGCACGCGCTCGACCCGTCCTGCACGGTCGCCCCCGGCGACGGGCCCGGCTGCTGGCTGATCCGCTCCGGCGGCGACGTCTACGTCGTCGCGGCGCGCAGCGCGGGCGGCCGCACGGCGATCTGCGTGCACCGCACCGCGGCCGTCGCCTACCCGCTGGCGCCGGCCACGACCCGCGGCGGCGCGCAGAGCTGGCCGGTCGAGGCCGGCGGGACGGCCGCCACGCTGGTCGCGCCGACGGCGCGCGTGCTGCTGCTGGCGGCCGACGCCGACGCGCCCGCGCTCGCCGAGCAGGCGACCGTCGCGGCGCCGGGCGTCCAGCCGGCCGCAGCGCCCGCGCGCAGCGGCAGCAGCGTCCGCTTCGCCCAGCCGCTGCGCCACCTCTACGACGCGACGACGGTGCAGGTCAACCTCAACGTCGTGCCGGCCGCGCAGGGCCAGCCGCGCTCGCTGCCGATCGGCAGCGGCGACCCGCAGGTGCCGCACCAGACGTTCGCGGTTCGCACGCCGATCGCCGCGGTTCCCACGGGGACGGCGGATGCCGCCAAGGCCGCCGCACCGACGCTGGTCAGCACGCTGCGCGTCTACGTCGACGGGCAGCCGTGGTCGGAGGTCGCGTCGCTCGGCCAGGCCGGGCCGCAGGACCGCGTCTACGTCACGCGCGTCAACGCCGACGGCAGCGCGTCGGTGAGCTTCGGCGACGGCGTCCACGGGGCGCTGCTGCCGCCCGGGCGCGACAACGTCGTCGCGACCTACCTGGAGGGCGGCGGCCCGGACGGCGAGGCGGCGCCGGCGGCGCTGATCCAGGCGCTCGACCGTCCCCAGCTCGTCAGCGCCGTGCACAACCCGGCGCCCGCGCTCGTGCCGGTCGCGGCGCCGCCTGATCGGGTGCGCGCGGCGGCGGTGCGGCGCCTCGACCGCACCGTCACGATCGGCGACTACGCGGAGCTGGCGTGCGCCCAGCCGGGCGTCGCGAGCGCGACCGCCGAGGTGATCGCGGGCGCCCCGGGGCGCGCCGTCGCGATCACCGTCGCGCTTGCGGCCGGCGCGCCGGCGGACGCGCTGGAGCGCGTCGCCGCGGCCGTCGGGCCGCTCAGCAGCGGCGGGCTGCCGGTGCGCGTCGTGCCCGCCGTGCCGGTCGCGGTCGCCGCCGCGATCGAGGTCGTCTCGGCCGCGCCCGCCGCGGCGGTCGGCGCGCGCGTGCGCACGGCGCTCGCGGGCCTCGGCGCCCGCCGGCCCGGCGCGCCGCTGCTGGCGGCGCAGGCGATCGCTGCGGCGACCGCCGTGCCGGGCGTCGTCGCGGCGCGGATCGCCGGCTGGTCCCGCGCCGGGCGCACGAGCGTCAGAGCCACGTCGCTGCACGCGCACGGCGCCGCCTGGCCCGCCGCGCAGCCGTCCCCGACGGGCGCCGAGCTGCTGGCGATCGACGGCTCGGTCCACTGCCTCGCGATCGACGTGGAGGCCCCGGACGCATGAGCGCCCCGTCGCCGTCCTACCCGCTGCTGCGCGACCTGCTGCCGCGCATCTTCTGGCTGCGCGACCAGGAGGGCGGCGGTGGCGCGCTCGAGGCGCTGGTCCAAGCGCTCGCCGCCGAGTACGACGGCCTGCGCGAGCAGGTCGAGCAGCTCTACGACGAGCTGTTCCTCGCCACCTGCGAGCCCCGCTTCGTGCCGCTGATCGGCGAGGGGATCGGGATCGACGGGCTGGCGACCGCGAGCGGCCCCGGCGTCGGTGACCGCGCGTGGGTCGGGCGGGCGATCGGGCTGCGCCGCCGCAAGGGGACGCTCGCCGCCGCCGCGCGCGGGCTGAACGCGGCGACCGGCTGGGCCGCCTACGCGCTCGAGGAGCGCAACGTCGTCGGCGCCACCGCGTCGGTGCGCGAGCCGCAGCTCGGCGCGCCGCGGCTGGTCGACCTGTCGGGGCGGCGGCCGGCGGCGGCGCTGCGCGAGCCGTGGTCGCGCGTGGGTCGCGGCGTCGCGATCTCCGGCCGCCCCGAGATCCCGGGCGAGCCGGCGTCGCTCGCCGTCCGTCCCGCCGGCGGGCCGACGCCGGCGGGCGCGGCGTTCCACGTCTGGCGGCTGCGCAGCTTCCCGGTGCAGGGGCGCTGCGCGCGGCCGGCGCACGACGCGCCCGCGCACGTGCGCGGCCGTGCGTTCCGCTTCGACCCGCTCGGTCGCGACGTGCGGCTGTTCGGCGTGCCCGCCGTGCCCGCCGACCCGACCCGCGCGCCCACGCCCGCGGAGCTGCCGCTGCCGCTGACGGTCTGGCAGTTGGAGGACGAGCTGCGCGCCCGCCGGCCGCTGCGGCCCGCGCCGGTCACGGTGCAGGGGTGCGAGCGCCTCGCGGCCGCCGACCTCGGCGACTGGCGCGCGCCCGCGGCGCTCGAGCGGGCCGACGCGGTCGTCGACCCGCTGCGCGGCCGGCTGCTGCTCGCGCACCCGCGGCACGGCGCGGTGCACGTCGACTACGCCTACGGCTTCCCCGGCGAGCTCGGCGGCGGCCCCTACGGCGTCGCCGCCGACTATGCGCCGGCGCCGCCCGGCACGGCGGCGATCGCCGTCGCGCAGGCCGGCGACGGCGCCGAGCGCTCGCTCGAGGCGGCGCTCGCCGCCGCAGCCGGCGACCGCGACGCGGCGATCGTCGTGCAGGACAGCGCCACCTACGCCGCGCCGGCCGGCGGCTGGACGCTGCGCGTCCCCGCGCGCGGCCAGCTGCGGCTCGCCTCGGCGCCGCAGGCCGCGCCCGTGCTCGACGGCGACGTGCACGTGCACCTCCACCGCCGCGGCCGGCTGGAGCTGAGCGGGCTGACGATCTCCGGCACGCTCCACGTCCACGGCGAGGGGGAGCTGGCGATCGAGCACTGCACGCTCGCGCCGCAGCCCGGGCGCACCAGCCTGCGCGCCGCGGAGGGCGTCGCCGTCGGGCTGTCGTTCGCGATCGCGGGCCGGGCCGAGGTGCACGACGCGGCCCTGCTCGCCGCGATCGTCGACGGCCCGCTGACGGCGCCCGGCGCGCTCGAGCTCGAGCAGGTGACGGCGCTCGGCCCGGTCGACGCGGGGACGCTGCACGCGGGCGACTGCATCTTCCGCGCGCCGGTGAAGGCGGCGGCAGGGCTCGCGCGCACGAGCTGGCTCGCGCACGGGTCGCAGGTGCCGGAGCGTCTGCGCTGCAGCGGCCCGGAGGCGGGCGTGCCGCGCTTCGCCTCGACCCGCTGGGGCTCGTCCGCCTACGGCCAGCTGCAGCTCGGCTGCCCGCGGGCGATCGCCGCCGGCGGCTCGCTCGGGGGCGAGCCGGGCGCCTACCACTGGCTCGGGCAGCCGGAGCGCTTCGCGCGCATCCCTGCCGTACTGGAAGATCTGCTGCCCGCGGGGACCGCCGCGAGCGTCGTCTACGTCAACTGAAGCGAGCACACGGCCAAGCACATGCGCGGAACACGCTACGGAGACTTCTCGCGACCCGGCGCCGACCCCGGCGACGGCTGGAGCGGCGTGCTGCTGCAGCAGGGCCGCGTCCAGCTCGACGCCGACTTCAACGACGCGCGCGCGATCGGCGCGGACGCGCTGCGCACCGCGCTCGCCGACCTGATGGGCGGCAGCTGGGCGCCCGCGTCGGACCCCGGCTTCGGCGTGCGCCCGCGCATGGCGCTCGAGTTCGACGGCAGCGACCGGCTGCTGCTGCAGGAGTCCGGCGACGCGGGCCCCGGCCCGCACGCGCACACGCTCGAGCTGTGGCTGACGTGGGACGGCGGCGCGTGCGTGCTCGTCGAGTGCCGCGCCGTCGACGAGCAGCCAGGCTACGCGCTCGCGATCGATGGCCACGGGCGGCTCGTGCTGCGCCTGGGGGCCGACGACGACAGCGCCCTGCGGCTCTACGCGTCGACACCCTTGAGACCCCATGCTCCGGCCCATCTGGCGGTCGTCGTCGCCGCCGACTTCGCCGCGCTCGTGCTCGGCGGCCGGCAGGTCGCCCGCAGCGCGCACGCGGGCGCGGACGACCTCTCGGGGCTGCGGATCGTGCTCGGCGGCCCGATCGACGAGCGCTCGCCCGAGCACGGCTTCGTCGGGCTCGTCAGCGAGGTGCGGGCGTGGCGCACGGCGCGCACGCTCGCCGAGCTCGCGCAGGGCGCCGAGGCGCCGCTGGCGCTGGGCGCGCCGGCCGCCGAGGCGGGGCTGGCCGGCAACTGGAGCCTCGACGACCCCGCCGGCGCGACGCGCCTCGCGGGGGCGCGGCCGCGCTGGCGGCTGACGGACCTCGCGATCGAGCCCGGTCGCTTCTACGTCGACGGCGTGCGCTGCGAGCAGCCCGTGCGCGGCCTCTACACGCGCCAGCCGGGTGCGGCGCCCGCGCCGCTGCCGGCCGAGGGCGAGCACCTCGTCTACCTCGAGCTGTGGGAGGAGACGGTCAGCGCGGTCGAGCAGCCGTCGCTGCGCGAGGTGGCGCTCGGCGGCCTCGACACGAGCGTGCGGACGCGGATCGCGACCCGCGTGCGACTGGCCGCGCTTGATGCGTCGGCCGCGCCGTCGGAGGTGCTCGCGCCGCCGGCGCCGGCCGATCCCGGCCGGCTCGCGGCCGAGCACGCCGGCGAGCTCGTGCCGGGCAACCAGCTCTACCGCGTCGAGGTGCACGAGACGGGGCGGCTGGGGGAGGACCCGCCGCCGACGTTCAAGTGGAGCCGCGACAACGGCGCGTCGCTGTTCGCAGTCGCGCCGGGCGAGCAGAACGACCGCCTCGGGCTGCTGTACGCCGCGAGCGGGGTGCCCGCGCTCGCCCCCGGCGACGTCGTCGAGCCGCTCCCGGCGGGGGCGCCGCTCGACGGGCCGCCGCCGCCGCTGCTGCGCGTGCGCGAGGTCTCCGAGCTCGACGGCTCGATCGTGCTCGACCGCGCGGCGCCGCCCGGCACCGCGCTGCTGCGCCGCTGGGACCACGACCCCGACCGCGCCGCGCCGCACCCGCGCGGGGCGGCCGGCGCCGCGCTGCCGGCGACGGGCGCGTGGGCCGAGCTGGAGGACGGCATCCGCGTCCGCTTCGAGGGCGGCGAGCTGCGCCGCGGCGACTACTGGTGGATCGTCTCGCGGATGGACGCGCGCACGATCGAGTGGCCCCACCGTAACGGCCATCCGGCGGCGCTGCCGCCGGCGGGGGTCGAGCGCCTCAGCGCGCCGCTGGCGCTGCTGTCGCTGCGCGACGGTTCGGTGCGGGTCGAGGACCTGCGGCGCATCGTCGCGCCGCTCGTCGCCGAGCGCGGCGCGCCGCAGGTGTGGCCGCCCGAGCCGCCGCCGGCGCCGGTCGCGCCCGCGCCCGTCGAGCCGCCGCCCGCCGACCCGGAGCCGGTCGAGCCGCCGCAGCCCCCGGCGCAGACGGCCGAGACGGAGACGGAGACCGTGCGCGTCACCGAGACGGAGGTCGCCGTCGAGGTCGAGACCCCCGACGGGCGCACGGAGGAGGTCGTCGCGGTCGAGGAGGTCGTGACCGTCGAGCGCACGCCGGCGCACGAGACCGGCTGGACGCACGTCGGCGACGTCGACCTGGGCGGCGGCGTTCTGCACGCCGCGGTCGGCCTCGGCGAGCGGATCGTGCTCGCGACCGAGCGAGCGCTCTTCTCGCTGTCAGTCGCCAAGGGCGTCGTCGAGCTGCTCGGCGAGCTGCCGGAGCCGCGCGAGGGGCATGCGCTGCTCGCCGTCGAAGGCCTCCTGCTGCTCGCCGGCGGCGGCCCCGCGGCGGACCGTCCCGACGGCCGCCTGCTCGCGTTCGAGCCGGCGAGCGGCGCGTGGAGCGAGCGCGCGCCGGCGCCCGTGCACCACGCGCACCCCGCGCTGGCGGCGGCGCACGGCTGGCTGCACCTGCTCGGCGGCGCGAGCGCGTCGCGCATGCGCCACCGCCTCCACGCCTCCCACCACGTCTACGAGGTCGCGCGCGACCGCTGGAGCGAGGCGCCCGAGCTGCCGGCCCCGCGTGCCGGCGCCGCGGCCGCGGCGCTCGGCGCGCATCTGCACGTCGTCGGCGGCAGGGGCCATGCCAGGAGCCGGCAGGCCGACGTCGCGCACGACGCGCTCGACCTGCGCAGCGGCGCCTGGGAGGAGCGCGAGCCGCTGCCGCGCGCGCGGGCGATCCTCGGCGCCTGCGCGCATCGCGGCCGGCTCGTGGCGCTGCTGGCACGGCACGACGGCGGCGAGGCCGGAACCGCGCTCGCGTTCGACCCCGCCGCCGGGGCGTGGGAGCTGCTGCCGCAACTGCCGCAGCGGGCCGCGGCGGCGATCGCGCTGAGCCATCGCAAGCGGCTCTACGTGCTCGGCATGAACCTCGACGGCACCGTCGCGATCCACGGGCTGGCATGACGGGGACGACCGAGCTGACCGTCCGCATCGGGGCCGCCCTCGAGCCGCTCGACGTCGCCGGCGACGAGCAGCCGGCGACGGCGCTGCGCGCGCTCGTGGCCGCGCATCCGCACGAACGGGTCGAGCTGACGGTGCGGGATCCGAGCGCGGCGATCGAGCAGGTCGCGCACGCCGCCGGCTTCGAGCCCGTCTACCGGCACGTGAGCGTCCGGGGATCGCTGGCGGCGGTGCGGCGCCCGTCGCCGCGGCCGTTGACGTTCCGCCGCTGGGAGGAGGTCGGGCGGCGCGGCGTGCTCGCGCTGCTGGACGCACTGTGGCGCGGGCGGCCGGGGCCGACCGGCCTGCCGGCCGCCGGCGAGCTCGAACGCTTCCTCGACCTCGCGCGCGGCCGCGACGGCGCACCCGACACGTCGCTGTGGCGCGTCGCCTACCGCGCGGGCGAGCCGGCCGGGCTGTCGCTCGGGCTGGCGCTCGACGAGCGCAGCGGGGCGCTGCTCTACCTCGGCCTGCTGGAGGGGCTGCGCGGGCAGCGGCTCGGCGCCGCGCTGCACGCCGAGGCGCTGTGGCTGATGCGCTCGCGCGGCCTCGTGCGGTATCAGGACGGCACCGCCGAGGACAACCTCCCGATGCGGCGCATCTTCGCCCGCGCCGGCTGCGAGCCGCGGGGGACCGTCGTGCTGCTCGTGCGCCCGGCACCCGGCGGCGGCGAGCCCGCGCCGAAGCCGGCCGTGCGGCGCCTGCCGCTCGGCGCGCACGTGAGCCTGCTGCGCAAGGTGCCGTGGGGAGGAGGGGTCCATGGATTCGCTTGAGCACCACAGAGACGTGCCGCCGCCGTCGGCGGCGCCGGCCCCGCCGGCGGCGGTGCGAGCCGCTGCGCCGGACCCGGCCGCGCTCCCGTCGCCGGTCGCGTCGCTGCTCGACGCGCCCGCGGCGGCGGTCCCCGCGCCCGTTGCCGTCCCGGCGCACCGGGGCGGTGGCACCGACTGGCGGACCGGACCGCTCGACCGCGAGATCCACAGCGCGCGGGACGAGCTCGGCGCCGTCTACGACACCGGCCATCACAAGCTCGCCAAGAGCAAGCTCTCGGGCATGTGGGACAAGCTCGACTACGACCAGAAGCGCGAGCTGCGCCAACGGCTCGACCTGCATCCGGGCGGCGAGGCGAGGAGCGTGATGAGCCTCGGGTCCAACGTCGTGCTCGGCCCGCAGTCGGGCCTGCGCGAGGAGGACCCGAATCGCGCCGTCGACCCCACGCTCGACGCGAGCGGCGAGATGACCCCGCGCAGCCGGATCTACAGCCAGCTCGACGGCGTGCTGTCCGGCCACGCCGCGCCGAGATACGACGCGGCCACCTTCGCGACGATCGCCGGCCACCTCGAGACCGCCGAGCGCCTGCATTACACGCGGACCGGCGGGCGGATGCTCGACCGCGACGTGTCGATGTGGAGCCAGGAGGGCGCGGACGGAAGATGGGTCCGCGGGCGCGCGGCGGCGCCCGCCGCCGCAGCCGCGCCTCCGCCCGCCGCGGCCGCGCCCCCGCCCGCGGCCGCGCCCCGGTCGCTGCGCGAGCTGAAGCGGCCGGAGTTCCAGGCGGACACCAGCGCGGGGGCGGCCCGGATGCCGGAGGAGTTCTACTCGGACCCGTACGCCGAGGTCGAGGAGGACATCGTCACGGGCGACTACCGCTGGGCCAGCTCCCGGCAGGCGTCCAAGAAGGGCGGGAAAAGATGACCGCCTCCGAGCGCGCGTAGGCGGGCGGCGCGCGCGTGACGACGGCCGACACCGCACGAGTGCTCGTCGGCGTGCACGTGCACGCGCAGCCGGACGGCCTGCACGCGACGCTCGCCTCGCTGCGCGCCGGCGGGGGGCCGCCGTTCGGGCTCGTGCTGCTGGGCGACGGTCCCGACGCGCCGACGCGCAGGGCGCTCGCGCAGCTCGGCCTCCCGCAGGACTCGACGCGGCAGCCGCTCGGCCCGCCGGCCTGCTTCAACCGGCTGGCGGCGCGCGACGAGTCCGACGTCGTCGTGCTGCTCGAGAGCGGCTGCCTCGCCGGGCCGGGCTGGCTCGCCGCGCTGCTGGCCGCGCTGCGCTCGCGGCCGGGGGTCGGGCTCGCCGGGCCCTCGACGAACGCCGCCTGGAACGCGCAGGGCGCGTTCCCCGGCCGCGGCGGCGCGCCCGCGGAGGTGGCCGCGACCGCGCGCGAGGCGCGCGACCGCTACGGCGCGCAGACGCGCTCGCTGGCGCCGCTGCACGGGCTCGCGGACGCCTGCCTCGCGGTCGCGCGGCCGGCGCTCGACGCCGTCGGCGCCGCCGACGAGGGCTACGCGCTCGGCCCCTGCTGGGAGATGGAGTACTGCGCCCGCGCGCTGCGCGCCGGCTGGCGCGCGGTGTGGGCGGGCGGCGCCTACGTCTGGCGCCCGCCGTTCACGCCGCGGCGCGAGCGGGCGGAGCGCGAGCTGTTCGAGGCGTCCAAGCGCCGCTACCAGGACGCCGTCTGCGGCCTGCGCCTGAGCGGCGCGCGCGACGACTACGAGCCGCACTGCCACGGCGAGTCCTGTCGCCACTTCGCGCCGGCCGAGCGGATGCGGATCCATCGCCCGCTCGAGCGCCGCCCGCAGGTCGCCGTCCCCGCGACCGTCGAGCCGCTCGTCAGCTGCATCATGCCGACGCGCGACCGCGCCGACTTCGCGCTGCACGCGATCGAGCTGCTCGCCCGCCAGGACTACGCGCGCTGGGAGCTGATCGTCGTCGACGACGGCGCCGACGACCTCGGCGCGCGCCTGCCGGCGGACGAGCGCGTCCGCTACGTGCGCGCGCCGGCCGGCGAGACGATCGGCGCGAAGCGCAACCGCGCCTGCGCGCTCGCGGCCGGCGAGGCGATCGTCCACTGGGACGACGACGACTGGTACGCGCCGCAGCGGCTGCGCCGGCAGGTCGAGCCGCTGCTCGCGGGCGCCGCCGACGTGACCGCCCTGCGGGCGGGGACGTTCCTCGAGCTGGACGCGTGGGCGAGCTGGCGCGTGACGCCGGAGCTGCACCGCCGGATGTTCGTCGAGGACGTCCACGGCGGCACGCTCGCCTATCGCAGAAGCGTGTGGGAGGGCGGCCGCTTCCCCGCCACCTCGCTCGCCGAGGACGCCGCCTTCCTGCGCGCCGCGCTGCGCCGCGGGGCGCGCCTGCGGCGGCTCGAGAACGACGGCCTGTTCGTCTACGTCCGCCACGGCGCGGGCGCGTGGTGCTTCGACTGCGGCAGCTTCCTCGACCCCGGCGGCTGGCTGCGCGCCGACGAGCCCGCGCTGCCGGCGGCCGACCTGGCGTTCCTCGCGGAGCGCTCGCGCGCGGCGCCGCGGCGGCGCACCCCGCTCGTGAGCTGCGTGATGCCGACCGCGGACCGCCGCGCGATGGTGCCGCATGCGATCGCCTGGTTCCAGCGCCAGGACCACCCCGCGCGCGAGCTCGTGATCCTCGACGACGGCGACGACCCCGTCGCGGACCTGGTCCCCGACGACGCGCGCATCCGCTACGAGCGCGCCGAGCGGCGGCTCGTGCTCGGCGCCAAGCGCAACGCCGTCTGCGAGCTGGCGCGCGGCGACGTGATCGTCCACTGGGACGACGACGACTGGATCGCGCCGCAGCGCGTCAGCCGCCAGCTCGCCGAGCTGGAGCGCAGCGGGGCGGAGGCCTGCGGCGCCACGAGCCTGCTGTACGTCAGCCCGGCCGGCCGCGCGGCGTGGCGCTACGCCTATCCGGGCGGCCGCGACGCGCCGTGGGTCGCCGGCAACACGCTCGCGTACACCGCCGACGCGTGGCGCCGCAGCCGCTTCCCGGAGATCCAGGTCGGCGAGGACGCCCGTTTCCTCTCCGACCGCCGGCGCACCGTGCAGGTGGTCGACGACGACGAGCTCGTCGTCGGCGTCGTCCACGCCGCCAACACGAGCCCGAAGCAGACCGACACCGCTTGGTGGCGGCGCATCCCGCTCGAGCACGTCGAGCGCGTGCTCGGCGCCGACGCGCCGATCTACCTGCCGCCGGCTGGATAGGCCGACGAGCGAACGTCCGATCTGCAGCGGTCGGCCGACGCGCCAAGTCGCCCGCCGGGGCGCAAGCACACCTGATTGTGGTGTTACGGTCGGGCATATCCGGCGAACTCCGACGCTTCCCTTGCGGGGGCGTCGGCGGGACGGAAGGAGGGCAGCGGGACCGTGTCGTGGTCAGGGGCGCGTGCGCCGAGCGCGCGCTCGCGAGGGTCTCACGATGGCCGGGGCTGACGACCGCCCGCAGCGGGACCGCGCGCGTCTCGAAGTCGAGCACGCGCAGCGCGAGCGCGAGGAGACGGACCAGACCGCGGCCGACACCGACCAGACGCAGGCCGATGCGGACCAGACGAGCGCCGAGACGGACCAGGCGGCGTCCGACGTCGACCGGGATCTCGCTCGGCGCGACCAGTACTCGGCCGACCGCGACCAGGCTGCCGCCGATTGGGAGCGTCTCCACGTCGAGCAGACCGATGCCGCGCGCGAGGCGCTGGAGACCTCCAGCAGCGAGCGCGAGGCGACCGCCAGAGAACGGACCGCGAGCGCTGCCGGCCGGGAACGGACGAGCGCCATGCGCGCCGCGACCGCAGCGCGCCGCGACGAGATCGCGTGCGTGCGCGACCGCACCGCCGCGCTGCGCGATCAGCTCGCCGAGGCCCGCGATGCGGCTGCCGCCGCGCGCGACCGCGCGGCCGAGGCGCGCCACCAGCGCATGCACGCGGACGACTCCCGCGCGTGGAGAGCGTTGCGAGAGATGCACGAGAGAGCCGCCGCCGAGCGCGAACAAGTCGCCGCCGAGCGCGTCGCGGCGGCCGCCGACCGCCACGCCGCCGCCGCCGACCGCGAGCAGGCGGCGACCGACCGGCGCCTCGGCGGCCTGGACGAGTTGACCGGGGTCTACCGCCGCGGCGCCGGCGAGCTGGCGATCGCCAAGGAGATCGACCGTGCACGGCGCAGCGCCCGGCCGCTGACGGTCGTCATGCTCGACGTCGACGACCTCAAGAGCGTCAACGACCGCCAAGGCCACGACGCCGGCGACGCGCTCCTGCGTTCGGTCGCGATGGCGATCGTCGCATCGCTGCGCGCCTACGACGTCACCGTCCGCTGGGGCGGCGACGAGTTCCTGTGCGCGCTCTACGACGCGACCACCGAGGTCGCCATCCAGCGCACCGCCCAGATCGCGGCGGCTCTCGGTGCGCTCAACCCGCCCGTGTCCGTCAGCGCGGGCTATGCGGAACTGTCCGCGGCCGACACGTTCTCGAGCGTCATCGCCCGCGCCGACCACGGACTGACGCGCATGAAGCCCTCACGCACGGACTGACGTCAGCAATCCGGCGTCTGCGCGTCGAGGCGGCCCTCGCCGGTGACGGCGGCGCAGGCGCGTCGACGTCCAGCGCGTCGACCACCCAGGCGCGCAGCAGCCGTGCGCTCGTGCGCGCGGCGCTCATTCCGCACCCCCGGCCAGCGCCGCGCCGGGCGCGGGGAGCGCGCCGAGCCGCTCGGTGCCGGCGTTGACGATCGTGCGCAGCTCGGCGATTGCGGCGCGCAGCGTCTCGGCGCCGGCGGGGGTGATGCGGTAGGGCCGGCGCCGGC